>JAVEWG010000057.1:0-17069 GCA_034004685.1 Rhodocyclaceae bacterium
GGATTGGGCTTCCTTCAGACCCCGCCTCGCGACAACGCCCTTGCCCTTCTCCTTGCCTTCGGCTCTGCGAATACCTGGCCATAGGACTTTCACCTACGAAGTAACGCGCCATGCCCGGCGCACACGTTGGAGTTCAGCGGACGGCAAAAAGCGCAGCTTTTTGCCGGTCCGCTGGAACGACTTGTTATGTTCGTTTTTCATTGAATCTTCGCGCTCTTGCTTAGATTGTGGCGAGCACAGAGTAGCTGCACATTTTCAGCTTTTAGGGACGTGCCACCTTTTGAAAAAGGAAGAATGTGATCGAAGTGCAGTTCGTCGGTTGCGCCACACGTCACGCACTTGCCGCCATCGCGTGCCCACACCTCAAGTTTTACGCTTGTTGGAATGATGCGACTACGTTCAACAAGACGATTAGATTTTTCTTCTGCGGCTGATTCGTCCGAGACACTTTCTACTGCGATGAGTTTAAATTTGAAAACGTTTCGAGTGCCGTCGTTCTCAATCCAAGAATCTACAAGGTGAAAGAATCCATTGTCCGTCCAAATACCGGCTTTGATCTTTTCATAGACCTGAACAATGTCAGGGCCCTTTTTACCTGCCTTGAACTGTTGTGCAGCCTGATGGAATTTGCCGTTCTCAGTAAGCGTACCTCCAGGTTGCCGCTCTGGTTGGTCGAGAGATTTTGGGTCAGAAATGCCTTTGCGTTTCGGCTCATCATGCCCTTCGTAAATAAGCACAGCCCCGTCGTCCTGCACCTCGTCGCGATATGGGGAATTTGGGCGAACAGACATGAGGATGACCGAGTGATGTCCCTTCAAACGGAAATTCATGCCCCGTTGTAGGCTCGTGCCTTCCTTCTGACACATCTCAATGTAGGAGATGACATTACCTCTCACGCTTCAACTCCGGATAGAACATAACGAATAGCGTTTATCCGCCGCGACGCGGAAGTGGGAACGGACAAGGCGGTCATGGCGGCGGATAAACCTCGTTGAACTAAACCGTCGCGATGACGGCTGGAAGGGAGATTGTAAGGCTGGGATGCGCCGAAGCAAGCGTCTGGCATAGCAAGAGGCTTGCGCAACCGAGATCACGGGAGCGTTGCAAGGTGCCCAAGTTCGTTCTCAGACCGATGATTGTGGCGGCGGAGCGATTGCTCGCAGCGCCCACGCCTGTGCCACGGCAAACGGGTCCCTGTCCGGCGCGGCGGACATCGACCAAGGGGGAACGGCAGTACGTCGCGACGAGGCTCACGGTGGGCCTCGCGGGATCGTGGGCAGCGGGCGCGACACGGGCAGCGGTCCGGTCGTCACCATGCGGCCGACGCGGCAGCACGGGCACGCGGCGATGTCGAAACGCGCCACGCGGCGCATGAAGTCGGCGACCGACTCCACCACGGCTGGATCGGGCGGCGGCAGATTCAGCGCGCCGCGCGCCGCCGCCAGGCGGGCGGCCTTGCGGCTCGGCGCCAACAAGCCGCACAAAACAGGGGTCAGACCCTGATATCCCGCAGGCCAGAGACCCCGCTCAGGTCTTGAGCGGCGCGAAGACCGGCCCAGGCCTTGGGCCTTCAAGGCGGGGCCGGGCCTGGCGTCCGTCCAGGGCGCAGGCCTCGCCCCTCTGGAACGTGGGCCTACCGTCCGCTGAACTTCGGTTCGCGCTTTTCCTGGAAGGCGCGCACGGCTTCCTTGGAGTCTTCGGTGGTCAGGCTGCGGATCATGTTGCGGGCCTCAACCTGGATGACGGCGTCGAGGTTTTCGGTTTCGGCGGTGATGATGTTCTGCTTGAGCAGGCGGTAGGCCACCGGGGGGCCGTCGGCGAGACGGCGGGCGAGGGCGCGGGCTTCGGTTTCCAGCTCGGCATCGGGCACCACCCGGTTGATGAGGCCCATGGCGAGGGCTTCCTGGGCGTCGGTCCGGTCACCGAGGAACAGCAGTTCGCGGGCCTTCATGGCGCCCACCAGCTTGGTGAGGAAGTAGCTGATGCCAAAATCGCCCGAAGTGCCGATGCGGGCGAAGGCTGCCACGAACTTTGCGTTGTCGGCGGCGATGCGGAAATCGCAGGCGGCGGCCATGGAAAGGCCGGCGCCCGCGGCGGCGCCCCGCACCGCAGCGACGGTGGGCTTGCCCATGCTGTGCAGCAGCTTGGTAATGTCGGCGTTGCGCACCAGCCGGGCCACCCGCAGTTCGATGTCGGTCCACACTGGGTCGTTGGCGTAGCGGACGGCCATGGGGTCGGTGGTATCCACGACGCCAAAGGTCTGCACGTCCGCGCCGGCGCAGAAGGATTTGCCGGCGCCCATCAACAGCACGCAGCGCACCGCCGGGTCCATCGCGGCATCCTGGAGGAGCTTGAGCAGGGTGCTCCACATGTTCAGGGTGAAGGCGTTGTGGGCGTTGGGGCGGTTGAAGGTGATGGTCAAAACGCCGTTGTCGAGGGCGGAGAGAAGGTCTTCGTTGCTTTCCACTGGGCTTCCTTTCAGGCCGGGATCGGGGAATGGATGGCGAGGCATCCTGCCAGGGTTTGGGTTTGATGAACAGGCGCAGCATTCGGCCGTTGAGTCCAGGATGGGGCCGAAATGGCGCGGCGGCGCCCTGGCTTCAAAGACCGGCGCCGATCGTTTGCTGGAAAGGCCGGAGCAGCGGCCTCCGAACCTGGGCCGCGGTGGTTTTGAGCAAACTGCCGGGGTGGGCGTCTGATGGGGCTGGCCGTGGGGAGGGCAGAACACCCTCCGGGTAAGGGGCCATGCCGTGGGGGGCGCTGGTTTGCCCCCCGTTCATTACGCCGGGCTTTCTCCATCCCCGGTTCTTGCGCAGAATAGGCGCCGTCCCGCCCCGTGCGACCGCTGCTGGCGGCTGGCGCGTCCCTTGCATGTCTGTCATGGCTGCCTGAACCCAGGCTGGCTGGTCGTTCAAACCGCTTTCCGGAGGAATCCCGCATGAAGAAAACCGTTGTGGCCTTGGCTGTCATGGGTCTGGGCATGGGCTTGGCCCACGCCCAGGAAGTTGTGATCAAGCTGGGGGTGGCCGCGCCCCTCACCGGCGCCCAGTCTCACCTGGGCAAGGACATCGAGAATGGCGCCCGGCTGGCCATCGAGGATTACAACGCCAAGGGCCTGACCCTGGATGGCAAGAAGGTGAAGTTCGAGCTGATGGCCGAAGACGACCAGGCCGACCCCCGCACCGCCACCACCGTGGCCCAGCGCCTGACCGACGCCGGGGTGAAGGGGGTGATCGGGCATCTGAACTCCGGGGCGTCGATTCCTTCTTCCCGGATCTACGACCAGGCGGGGATCCCCATGATCTCACCGGCTTCCACCAATCCCAAGCTCACCCAGCAGGGCTTCAAGCTGGTGTTCCGCACCATCGCCAACGACGTGCAGCAGGGCTTGGCGGTGGGTAAGTACGCCGCCACCAAGCTGGGCAAGAAAGTGGCCATCATCGATGACCGCACCGCCTACGGCCAGGGCCTGGCGGACGAGGTGGAAAAGGCGGTGAAGGCAGGGGGCGGTAGCCTGGTGGGCCGGGAATTTACCTCCGACAAGGCCACCGATTTCCAGGCCATCCTCACCAAGGTGAAGTCCAGGAGCCCGGATGTGCTGGTGTATAGCGGCATGGATTCCCAGGGCGGGCCCATGCTGCGCCAGCTCAAGCAGCTGGGCATTTCGGCCAAGTTCATCACCGGCGACGGGGGCTGCACCGCCGAGATCATCAAGTTGGCGGGCGACGCCATCAGTGATTCGGCCTATTGCACCAACCCGGGCCTGCCCCTGGAGATGATGCCCGGCGGCAAGGACTTCAAGGAGCGCTACAAGAAGCGCTTTGCCAACACCGAGGTGCAGATCTACGCGCCCTACGCCTTTGATGCCGCCACCGCCATCATCGAGGCCATGAAGGCCGCCGGCTCCGCTGACCCGGCCAAGTACGGCCCGGCCATCGGCAAGGTGAACTTCTCCGGGGTCTCCGGCAAGATCGCCTTCGATGCCAAGGGCGACATCAAGGACGGGGCCGTCACGGTGTATCAGTACAAGGACGGTAAGTGGGTGGCCTTGTAAGTTGCCGTTCCGCTGTGCGGTAGGGCGGGATTCATCCCGCCCAGGCCCCCGTCGGTGGCCGGTCGAAACCGGCCCTGCGGGGGGCGTTCCCTTGTTCTGAAAGCCTTCCGGATGGAAATCCTCCTTCAACAGATCGTCAATGGCTTGGTGGTGGGCAGCGTCTATGCCCTGGTGGCCCTGGGCTACACCATGGTCTATGGCATCCTGGGGCTGATCAACTTCGCCCACGGCGAGGTGCTGATGATCGGGGCGCTGACCGCCCTCCAGACCATCGGGGTGATCCAGCGGGTCAGCCCGGACATGGCACCCCTGGCCCAGCTGGCCTTTGCCCTGGGGGTGGCGGTGCCGGTGTGCATGGCCTTGGGTTTCCTGATGGAGCGGCTGGCCTACCGCCGCCTGCGCAACGCCCCCCGGCTGGCGCCCCTGATCACCGCCATCGGGGTGTCCTTCCTGCTCCAGACCCTGGCCATGATCATCTGGGGCCGCAATTACCACACCTTTCCTCAGCTCATTTCTACCGAGCCCCTGGAGCCGGTCGCGGGGGTCTTCGTCACGCCGGTGCAACTGGCCATCGTGGGGGTGTCGGTGGCCCTGATGGTAGGTCTGTTGCTGCTGGTCAATCGCACCCGCCTGGGGCGGGCCATGCGGGCCACCGCCGAGAACCACCGGGTGGCGAGCCTGATGGGGGTGGACGTGAACGGCATCATCGCCGCCACCTTCGTGATCGGTGCCGGCCTGGCGGCGGTGGCGGGGGTGATGTTTGGCGCCAACTACGGCATCGCCCATTACGCCATGGGTTCCCTGCCGGGGCTCAAGGCCTTCACGGCGGCGGTGCTGGGGGGCATCGGCAACCTGGGGGGGGCCATGGTGGGGGGCATCGTCCTGGGACTGGTGGAGTCCCTGGGGGCGGGTTACATCGAACACCTGTCCTTCGGTTTCCTGAACTCCAGCTACCAGGACATCTTTGCCTTCCTCATCCTGGGCCTGGTGCTGATCTTCCGCCCCACGGGCCTGCTGGGTGAGCGCGTTTCGGACCGGGCATGAACAAGCTTCCCCTTTTCCCTGCTTCGCTGCCCGGCAAGGCCCAGTGGGTCTTGCTGATCGTCCTGGCCCTGGCGGCCCCGGTGCTGGCGGGCTACTTCGGCCGCACCTGGGTGCGGGTGCTGGATTTCGCCCTGCTTTACATGCTGCTGGCCCTGGGTCTCAACCTGGTGGTGGGCTTTGCCGGCCTGCTGGATCTGGGCTACATCGCCTTCTACGCGGTGGGGGCCTACACCTGGGCCTTCCTGGGTTCGCCCCATTTCGAGGTCCATTGGCCCTTTTGGGCGATCCTGCCCCTGGGGGCGGGCTTTGCCGCCCTGGCGGGGATCATCCTGGGCTTCCCGGTGCTGCGGCTGCGGGGGGATTACCTGGCCATCGTCACCCTGGGCTTCGGGGAGATCGTGCGGATCTTCATGAACAACCTGAACTACCCGGTGAACATCACCAACGGGCCTCAGGGCATCAATGGCCTGGACCCCCTGGTGCTGTTCGGCTGGGATCTCTCCCGGGCCCTGGGGCTGGGGGGACTCCAGGTCCATTCCCTGTATCTGTACTACTACTTCTTCCTGTTGTGCGTGGCCGGCGCGGTGGTGTTCATCCACCGGGTGCAGGTTTCCCGCATCGGGCGGGCCTGGGCGGCCATGCGGGAGGATGAGCTGGCGGCCAAGGCCATCGGCATCGACACCCGGGCCATGAAGCTGCTGGCCTTTGCCCTGGGGGCCACCTTCGGCGGGGTGGCGGGGGGGCTGTTCGGGTCCTTTCAGGGTTTTGTCTCGCCTGAATCCTTTTCCCTGATGGAGTCCATCGCGGTGCTCACCATGGTGGTGTTCGGCGGCATGGGCAACATCGCCGGGGCCATCGTGGGGGCCCTGGTGCTGACCTTCCTGCCGGAGCTGCTGCGCCATATCGCCGTGCCGGTGCAGCAGAGCCTGTTCGGCCAGGTGCTGCTGGACCCGGAGGTGTTGCGCATGCTGCTTTTGTCCCTGGCGATGATCCTGATGATGCTGGCCAAGCCCGAGGGGCTGGTGCCGGCCCGGGCCCGCTACAGCCGGACGGCCCATCTGGAGGGCCGGGCATGATCACCCTGCTGGAGGCCCGGGGCATCGGCAAGCGCTTTGGCGGCCTCACCGCCCTGGAGGATGTGTCCCTCACCATCCGCCAGGGGGAGGTCTATGGCCTGATCGGCCCCAATGGGGCGGGCAAGACCACTTTCTTCAACGTGCTCACCGGATCCTACGTGCCGGAGGCGGGGGAGTTTGTCTTCGAAGGCGCGGAACTCCCCCTGGGCAAGCCCCATCGGGTGGTGGGGGCGGGCATTGCCCGCACCTTCCAGAACATCCGCCTGTTCCGGGAACTCTCCGCCCTGGAGAACGTCATGTGCGGCCACCACATCCGCACCCGGGCCGGCCTGTGGGGCATCCTCAGTCAGAACCGCCACACCCGGGAAGAGGAGCGCCTGACCACCGAGCGGGCCTTCGAGCTGTTGCGCTACGTGGGGATCGAGGCAGTGGCGGATCGGGTGGCCAGGAATTTGTCCTACGGCGACCAGCGCCGCCTGGAGATCGCCCGGGCCCTGGCCACCGAGCCGCGTCTGCTGGCCCTGGACGAGCCGGCGGCGGGCATGAACGCCACCGAAACCGGCCAGCTGCGGGGGCTCATCGAACAGATCCGCCAGGATGGCATCACCGTGCTCCTCATCGAGCACGACGTGAAGCTGGTGATGGGCCTGTGCGACCGGGTGGCGGTGCTGGATTTCGGCCGCAAGATCGCCGAGGACGTGCCGGCGGCGGTGCAGAAGGATCCGGCGGTGATCGCCGCCTACCTGGGAGGAGGGCCGCGCCATGGCCAATGACCCCCTGGCCCTGAGCCTGCGCCAGGTGAAGGTGGCCTACGGCGGCATCCAGGCGGTGAAGGGCATCGATCTGGAACTGGCTGCGGGCGAATTGGTGTGCCTGATCGGCGCCAACGGGGCGGGCAAGACCACCACCCTGAACGCCATCGCCGGGGTGCTGCCCCTCTCCGGCGGGGAAATCCGTTACCTGGGCCAGGCCATCCACAAGCTGCCGATCCACCAGCGCCTGCGTCGGGGCATTGCCCTGGTGCCGGAAGGGCGGGGCATCTTCACCCGCCTCACGGTGGAGGAAAACCTGCGCATGGGGGCTTACACCCGGCGGGACAAGGGGGCGGTGGAGGCGGATCTGGAGCGGGTCTTCGCCATGCTGCCCCGGGTCAAGGAGCGCCTGGCCCAGGTGGCGGGTACCCTCTCCGGCGGGGAGCAGCAGATGGTGGCCATCGGCCGGGCCCTGCTGTCCCGCCCCCGGGTGCTGCTCCTGGACGAGCCCTCCATGGGCCTGGCGCCCCTGGTGGTGGAAAAGATCTTCGAGGTGATCCAGGCGGTGGCCGCCGAAGGGGTGGCGGTGCTGCTGGTGGAGCAGAACGCCCACCTGGCCCTGGAGTTCGCCGGGCGGGGCTATGTGATGGACTCCGGCGCCATCACCCTGGCCGGCAGCGGCCAGGCGCTGCTGGCCGACCCCCGGGTACGGGCGGCCTACCTGGGGGAGTGAGGCGGAATGCGGGCCGCCTGGGTCCAGCAGATCAGCCCCAGGGCGGTCCACACCACCATCCCGGTGGCCAGGGTAAGGGGGGTCTTCCACAGCAGGGGCGCCAGCACGGCGGCGGTGAGGGCGTTGACGCCCATCTGGATGAAGCTCTGCACACTGGCGGCCATCCCCCGCCGCTCAGGGAAGAGGTCCAGGGCCAGCAGGGTCAGGCTGGGCATGGTGATGGACATCCCCAGGGTGTACAGCCCCACCGGAATCACCGACCAGGGCAGGGCGGCGGGCAGCACGGCGTGCCAGGCGGTATTGGCGGCCCCGGCCAGGAGCATGATGACGTAGCCGGTGGCGATGCTGCGGGCCGGCGACCAGTGGCCCGCCACCCGGCCGGAGAGGGTGGAGCCCAGCATCATGCCGGCCACCGCCGGCACGAACAGCCAGCCGAACTCCTGGGCCGACAGCCCCAGATGTCCCATCACGAACACCGGGGCGGACAGCACGAACTGGAAGAAGCCGTTGAAATTGAAGCCTGCCGCCAGCACCAGCAGCAGAAAGCGGGGGCGCCCCAGAATTCCCAGGAAGCCCCGCAGCAGGTTTATCGGCGCCAGGGGCTGGCGCCGGTCCTGGGGCAGGGTTTCGGGCAGATGCCAGAGCACCAGCAGGAACAGCCCCAGGCCGAACAGGGCGAGGAACAGGAAGATCGCCCGCCAGCTGGCCAGACCCAGGATCAGCCCCCCCAGGATCGGAGCGATGGCCGGAGCCACCGAAAACACCGTCATCACCTGGGACATCAGGCGCTGGGCCTGGGGGCCGTCGAAGTAATCCCGGATCACCGCCCGGGATACCACCATGCCGGCTCCGGCGCACAGGCCCTGGAGCCCCCGGCCGAACCACATCCACTCGATGCTGGGGGCCAGGGCGCAGACCAGGGAGGCCAGGGCATACAGTCCGGTGCCCACCAGAATCACCCGGCGGCGCCCAAAGGAATCGGACAGGGCGCCGTGCCACAGGGTCATCAGGGCGAAGGTGCCCATGTAGGCGGAAAGGGTCTGCTGGAGGGCCACCGGCCCCACGCCGAAGGCGCCCTCCATGGCGGGGAAGGCCGGCAGGTAGGTGTCGATGGAGAAGGGGCCGACGGCCGACAGGGCCGCCAGGATCAGGACCAGCAGGGCGCCGGGCGCCCTCATTCCACGGCGTGGACGCTCACCACGTAGTAGCCAGTCTCGCCAAAGCAGGAGGAGGGGATCCCCACGTGTTCTTGGTAGCGCAGGGTCACCCGCCGCCCCATCAGGGCGTTGATCTGGCTGGCGACCTCATGGTTTTTGGCGGTGAACGGAAAGATTTCCGGCAGGCTGCCGGGAATCGCCACCATGGCCAGCTCCCCCTCCCAGGTCTTGCAGAGCCAGCCCTTGCGGGAGAATTTCTGGACGTAGCCCGCCCGCTCCCCTTCGGAATAGGACCAGGACAGGACCGCCCAGGTGTACAGGGCGAACAGGCCGGCGGCCAGGAGGGGAATCAGGATCAGCAGCAGGCGCCCGGGGCGCAGCAAGGCGGAGGGGTTCATGGCCGCCATTGTGCCTGTCCCCGCCAAGTTAAGTCATCTGGCGTCGAGGCCCCGCCGGTACTGCACTGCTTCGGCCACATGGCCGGCGCCCACGGTGGGCGCCCCGGCCAGGTCGGCGATGCTGCGGGCCACCCGCAGGATGCGGTGGTAGCCCCGGGCGGAGAGCTGGAGGCGTTCCATGGCCTTGGCCAGCAGGGCCAGTCCGGGGGCGTCGGGGCGGCAGAAGGCATCCACCTCGGCCACCTCCAGCCGGGCGTTGGGCTTGCCCTGGCGGGTGAACTGGCGGGCCCAGGCCGCCGCCACCCGGGCGCCCACGGTGGTGCTGGATTCCCCCGGCGCGGCGCGGTGGAGGTCGGCTTCCGCCACGGGCGGCACTTCGAGGGTGAGGTCGATGCGGTCCAGCAGTGGTCCGGACAGGCGCCCCCGGTAGCGGGCCACCTGGTCCGGGGTGCACCGGCAGCGGCCGGAGGGGTGGCCGGCGTAGCCGCAGGGGCAGGGGTTCATGGCCGCCACCAGCTGGAAGCGGGCGGGGAATTCGGCCCGCCGGGTGGCCCGGGAGATGGTCACCCGGCCGGTTTCCAGGGGTTCCCGCAGGGCCTCCAGGACCCGCCGGTCGAACTCCGGCAGTTCGTCCAGGAACAGCACCCCGTGGTGGGCCAGGGAGATCTCCCCCGGCCGGGGGGTGGCGCCGCCCCCCACCAGAGCCGGGGCCGAGGCACTGTGGTGGGGGGCCCGGAAAGGGCGCTCCCGCCAGCGAGCAGGGTCGATGGGGCCATCCAGGGAGCGTAGGGCGGCGCTCTCCAGGGCCTCGTCGTCGGACAGGGGCGGCAGCAGGCCAGGCAGGCGTTGGGCCAGCATGGACTTGCCGGTGCCCGGCGGGCCGAAGAGCAGCAGGGAATGCTGGCCGGCGGCGGCCACCTCCAGGGCCCGACGGGCCTGCTGCTGGCCCTTTACGTCCGCCAGGTCGGGCAAGCCCGCAGGGTTGGCAGGGGCTGCCGGGATGGCGGCGGGCGTCAGTTCGGCCCGGCCGTTGAGGTGGGCGGTGACCGCCAGCAGGTGGCCGGCCGGCAGCACCCTGGCCCGGGGGGCAAGGGCGGCCTCCGCGGCGTTGCCGGCGGGCAGCACCAGGGCGCGGCCTTCCTGGCTGGCGTGGAGGGCGTGGGCCAGGATGCCCCGCACCGGCTGGAGTTCCCCGGTGAGGGACAGCTCCCCCACGAATTCATGGTCCGCCAAGGCCTTGCCGGGGACCTGGCCGGAGGCGGCCAGAATCCCCAGGGCGATGGCCAGGTCGAAGCGCCCGCCCTCCTTGGGCAGATCGGCGGGGGCGAGATTAACGGTGATGCGGCGCTGGGGGAATTCGAAGCCGGCGGTCTGGAGCGCCGCCCGGACCCGGTCCCGAGCTTCCCGGACCTCGGTTTCTGGCAGCCCCACCAGGCTGAAGGCGGGCAGGCCGTTGGCCAGATGGACTTCCACCCGGACGGGGAAGGCCTGGAGGCCCACCAGGGCGCGGGTATGTACGAGAGCGAGGGCCATGCCATGCCTCTGGAATGGAATGGCTTGAGTCTAACCTATGCCAAGGGCAAGTTCTCCCTCCGCCGGCGCAGAGGTCCTGCTTCAGGGGTTTTCGTCGCTGCTGGCGCCGGCTTCCAGTTCGGCGACGCGCCGCTCCAGTTCCGCCAGGCGGGCCCGGGCCTGGGTGAGGGCTTCCCGCTGGACGTCGAACTCTTCCCGGGTCACCAGATCCAGGCGGGAGAAGGTGCTGGTCATGAGGGCCCGGACGTTCTTTTCCAGATCCCGGGCGGGGCTGTTGGCGGCCAGCTCCGAGAGCTTGGCACCGATGTCTTCGAGAATGCGGGGTCCGGCCATGGCCTTTCTCCTGAAAGGGTTGGGATGAGGAAAGTCTAGCACGGGGGCGGAGGCCCATTTTTGAGGTGGAATTTCCAGGCACCAATTTGATGCACCACCTTGGTGCGGGGCGCGGGCTTGGTGCATCCGGTTTCGTTGATCTACCGCAAGGACCGTTGCCCGTTCCTTGTAATGGCTAGGTAATAGGGGAATCCCCTAGCTGGCATGGATCGTGCAGAGGGTGAGTCGCTGCAACAATTTTCAACCTGTGGAGAAAACAACATGCGCAAGTCCCTGATCGCCGCCTCCTTGCTGGCTGCCTTTGCCGGGCCGGTCCTGGCTGAGGATAGCCCCCACACCCTGACGGGCAACGTGGGCGTGACCTCCGATTATCGTTATCGTGGCATCAGCCAGACCGAAAAGCGGGTCGCCCTCCAGGGTGGAGTCGATTATTCCCACGCCAGCGGCCTGTACCTGGGCACCTGGGCCTCCAACGTGTCCTGGTTCGATGCCTTCGTGCCCGAGTCCAACAATAGCCTGGAGTGGGATTTCTACGGTGGCTACAAGACCACCCTGGGCCCCTTCGGCGTGGACGTGGGTCTGCTCCAGTACTTCTATCCCGGCAGCCAGGTCAATGGCGTGGTCAGCCCCAACACCCTGGAAGGCTATGTGGGCCTGTCCTGGGAGTTCCTGAGCTTCAAGTACTCCCACTCCTTCTCCAACCTGTTTGGCTTTGCCGATTCCAAGGGGAGCCAGTACTACGATCTGACCGCCTCCAAGGCCTTTGGCGACTACACCGTGACCGGCCACTTTGGCCGTCAGCATGTGGCCAACCTTTCCAGCGCCTCCTACAACGACTGGAAGATCGGGGTGAGCCGGGATGTGCTGGGCTTCACCGTGGGCCTGAGCTACGTGGATACCGATACCGATTTTTACACCAGCCCCAGCGGCCGGCAGGAATGGAGCGGTAACACCTGGGTCTTGAGCGTCGGCAAGACCTTCTGATGTCGATGACGGGTGGGGATGGCTCCCCGCCCCGTTGTGAAAGGATATAGCCATGAAATTCATTTCCGCGATTATCAAGCCCTTCAAGCTCGACGAAGTGCGGGAGGCCCTTTCCGCCATCGGCGTGCAGGGCATTACCGTCACCGAGGTCAAGGGCTTCGGCCGTCAGAAAGGCCACACCGAGCTGTATCGGGGTGCCGAGTACGTGGTGGACTTCCTGCCCAAGGTGAAGATCGAAGCGGCCATCCGTGACGATCTGGTAGATCAGGCCATCGAGGCCATCGAGAAGTCGGCCAGCACCGGCAAGATCGGTGACGGCAAGATCTTTGTGTTCGATCTGGAACAGGCCATTCGCATCCGCACCGGGGAAACCGGCGCTGATGCCCTGTAAGGGAGAATAATGATGAAAAAACTGTTCGCCATGCTGCTGACGGCATGTGCTCTTAGCGTGTCGGGTGGAGTGTGGGCGGAAGATCCGCCCGCCGCTCCGGTGGCCGCGGAAGCGGCCGCTGCCCCCGCCGAGGCGGTACCCGCCGCTCCTGCTGCCGAAGCCCCGGCAGCGGCTCCCGCCGCCGAGGCCGCGCCGGCTCCGGTGCCCAACAAGGGCGACACCGCCTGGATGATCGTGGCCACCGCCCTGGTGATCCTCATGACCATTCCGGGCCTGGCCCTGTTCTATGGCGGCCTGGTGCGGGCCAAGAACATGCTGTCGGTGCTGATGCAGGTGTTCGTGGTGTTCTCCCTGATGGTCACCCTGTGGTTCATCTACGGCTACAGCCTGGCCTTCACCGAGGGCAACGCTTTCTTCGGGAGCCTGGACAAGATATTCCTCAAGGGCGTGACCGTGGAATCCGTGGCGGCCACCTTCAGCAAGGGCGTGTATATCCCTGAATACGTCTATGTCGTGTTCCAGGCTACCTTCGCCGCCATCACCCCGGCCCTGATCATCGGGGCCTTCGCCGAGCGCATCAAGTTCTCTGCCGTGCTGCTGTTCATGGTGATCTGGTTCACTTTCTCCTACCTGCCCATGGCCCACATGGTCTGGTACTGGGCGGGTCCGGATGCCTACACCAGCGCCGAAGCAGCCGAGGCGGCCGGTGCCACGGCGGGCTTCCTGTTCCAGAAGGGTGCCCTGGACTTCGCCGGCGGTACGGTGGTGCACATCAATGCCGCCATGGCGGGTCTGGTGGGTGCTTTCCTGATTGGCAAGCGGGTGGGGTATGGCCGGGAATCTATGGCGCCCCATAGTCTGACCATGACCATGATCGGCGCTTCCCTGCTGTGGGTGGGCTGGTTCGGCTTCAATGCCGGTTCCAACCTGGAAGCCAACGGTCTGGCTGGCCTGGCCTTCTTGAACACCCTGGTGGCCACCGGCGTGGCGACGCTCTCCTGGATGTGCATGGAGTGGATCATCAAGGGCAAGGCCTCCATGCTGGGCGCTGCATCCGGCGCGGTGGCCGGTCTGGTGGCGATCACCCCGGCCTGCGGTTGGGTCGGTCCGGTGGGTGCCCTGGTGATCGGCGCGGTGGCGGGCGTGGTCTGCCTGTGGGGCGTCAATGGCCTCAAGCGGATGCTGGGCATGGACGACGCCCTGGACGTGTTCGGGGTCCATGGCGTGGGCGGCATCGTGGGCGCCATCCTCACCGGTGTCTTCGTCGATCCCAGCCTGGGTGGCGTGGGCGTCTATGACTACGTGGCCAACCAGGTTGCCGAGTTCAACATGACGGCCCAGGTGATCAGCCAGTTGTGGGGCGTGGGCGTGGTGGTGGTGTGGTCCGGCCTGGTGTCCCTGGTGGCCTACAAGATCGTGGATATGTTCATCGGTCTGCGGGTGCCGGAGGAAGAAGAGCGCGAGGGCCTCGACATCACTTCCCACGGCGAATCGGCCTACCATATGTAAGGGCTTGCGGCCCCTTCGCCGCAGCATGAACGGGCGTCTTCGGACGCCCGTTTTTTCTGGTGCTTTGAAAAACAAACCCTTTTAATTCAATTTGTTGTTAAAGTATTTCAACAACAAACCGCTGGCGTTGATGCAGTCCGGATAAGCGGTGTGAACCAGGAGGAGATCATCATGAACAAACGAATCATCTATGGCACCGCTGCTGTGGGCGGGGGGCTGTTGGCAGCCATGCTGCCGCCAGTGCTGTTGCTCGGTGTGGTGGCGGTGGCCGGGATCGGTGCGGCGCTGATGCCGTCCAATACCATTCAGCGCTGAAGGGCCTGAAAACACAAGGGGCTGCCCGGTTGCGGGCAGCCCCTTGTGTTTTGGTGGGTGTCAGGGGGTTAGCGGAACACCACGGTCTTGTTGCCGTGGGTCAGCACCCGGTCTTCCAGATGGAAGCGCAGGCCCCGGGCCAGCACCGCCTTTTCGATGTCCTTACCGTAGCGGACCATGTCGTCCACCGAGTCGGAGTGGTCGATGCGGATCACGTCCTGCTCAATGATGGGGCCCTGGTCCAGGTCCGCCGTTACGTAATGGCAGGTGGCGCCGATCAGCTTGACCCCCCGCTGGTAGGCCTGGTGGTAGGGCTTGGCGCCGACGAAGCTGGGCAGGAAACTGTGGTGGATGTTGATGATCCGGCCCGGGTAGCGGGCGCACAGTTCCGGTGAAAGGATCTGCATGTAGCGGGCCAGGACCATGGTGTCCCCCCGCACTTCCTCGAAGATCCGCTCCACTTCGGCAAAGGCCCGGGCCTTGGTGTCGGCGGTGGTTGGCACATGGTGGAAGGGGATGCCGTGCCATTCCACGAATCCCCGGAAGGTGTCGTGGTTGGAGATCACGCAGGGGATCTCGATGTCCAGTTCCTTGGACTGCCAGCGGGCCAGGAGATCGTAGAGGCAGTGCTCCTGCTTGGACACCAGCACCACCACCCTTTTTTTCACCGCGCTGTCGGTGATCTTCCAGTCCATGCCCAGTTCCTTGCCGATGGGCGCGAAGCGCTCCCGCAGTTCGGTGAGCATGAAGGGCAGGGAGTCGGCCTTGATCTCCAGGCGCATGAAGTAGCGCCCCACCTCTTCGCCCTCCTGGGGCGGTTCCGCGTGGAGAGCCGTTTCCAGGATCCAGCCCCGGTGTTCGGCGATGAAGCCGGACACCTTGGCGACGATGCCCACCCGGTCCGGGCAGGAGGCGGAGAGGGTGAAGAAGCGTTCGCGATGCATGGCGGTGGGCTTGCCGAGGTGGATTGGAGGGATGAGCGCCGGTGGGGGCCGTGCGGCGCCAAAAGGCTTGCGCCAAGGTCAGCCGACTTGGGCGAAAGCCTTGTCGATCTCGGCCCGCAGGGTGGCGTAGTCCCGGGTCACCGGGAACTGGGGGAATTCCCGGATCACGTTTTCCGGCGGATGGAACAGGATGCCCCCGTGGGCTTCGCCCAGCATGGCGGTGTCGTTGTAGCTGTCGCCGGCGGCCACCACCTTGAAGTTGAGTTCCTTGAAGCGGCGCACCGCTTCCTGCTTCTGGTTGGGCATGCGCAGGTGATAATTCACCAGGATGCCGGCGGCATCGGCTTCCAGGCTGTGGCAGAACAGGGTGGGGAGGCCCAGCTGCACCATCAGGGGCTTGGCGAATTCGTAGAAGGTGTCCGAGAGGATGATGACCTGGTAAGTGTCCCGCAGGGCATCCAGGAACTGGCGGGCGCCTTCCATGGGGCCCATGCTGGTGATCACCGCCTGGATGTCCGGCAGGCCCAGCTTCCTTTCCGCCAGGATGCCCAGGCGGTACTTCATCAGCTTGTCGTAATCCGGCTCGTCCCGGGTGGTGCGGCGCAGTTCGGGGATACCGGTGCGCTCGGCGAATTCAATCCAGATTTCCGGAACCAGCACCCCTTCGAGGTCGAGACAGACGATCCGCACGGCAAGCTTCCTGACTAGTGGCAAAGGGGCGATTCTAGCATTCGCAGGCCGGCCGGCGGCAGGCAAGTCGGGCACGTGCAGGCCGTGCGTGCCTTGTCGGCCGTGTGCCCCGGGCGCCAGCCCAAAGCATCATTCGCACGCCACGTCTGAAGTGTAGAAAGCGCCGGCATGGGCTGCTGATGGGTATCCGATGTACTACCACTGAGCAGGAACGATTATCTAAATGGCATGCATAAATTGACTTGGCATTGACTTGAAATCCACAATCCAGGGCGCCAGAAACCTCACTCTTGGACGTCATGGATTCCTCCGAAACAGTATTTACCCCCCAAAGCGTTCTCTGGCTGCTAGGCAGTCTGTGCAGCCTATATCGGATTCCCTTCGACGCAGCCTTGGTGGCGCAGGATTTCCCGCCACCCTATACCACTGAAACTTTCCATGCCGCAGCCCGCGCCATCGGTTTCAAGACGGGTCTCTGCAACTTGCCAGCCTTCGAGGCCAACGCTTGCCCCTGCCCTACTTCGAACAGCGCACCACCGGCGCCCTCGTTGCAAGGCTGCATGGAATGGAAACCATCCGGGAGTTCGTCTCCGGCGCCGCGGTCACCCTGCTCCGCGATTTGCCCTTTCCCCTCATCTTCCTGGCGGTGATGTTCGCCTATAGCTGGCTGGTGGGTCTGTGGCAAGAATTCCAGCAGGCCGAAGTCGCCATCAAGCGCCTGGGGGACATCCTGGACATGCCCGGCCGAGGACGCGGCCATCCCCTGGCTGCGTGCCGCATTAACGCCAGCTGGCTGGCTCTGCTCCTGCTGCCCCTGATCGCCCCATGTTCCAGCGGGCCCCTTGTCAAGGCGGCCCAGGATGACGAGGTCCGCCGCCTGTGCGCGATTGACGGTTGGATCAAGGTGTATGAGACGGTGAAGTTGCCGGCGGACAAATTCAATGAATATGGGCAGATAAATTTCTATCGTGCTACCCAAGGAGAAAACGCACTTGGCCCGGAATACCGCTTCGTAGAAGAAATAACGTATTACTAACCTTCCAGAAAGTAATGTCAGATAAGCGCGTACTGGCACTCGGGCTGAAGGAAGAAGGACTTTACGAGGCTCGGCAGGCGTTGAATCCGACGCAGCGCGCCGAGGGCCAGCCGCTTCATT
>JAVEWG010000058.1:0-16735 GCA_034004685.1 Rhodocyclaceae bacterium
TAAATGCATCGGAACTCATTCCTTGCGAGAAACGTACTCAAAAAAATTGAGCATTGAATTTTCCGGGGTAAAGCCATGATAGATTTGAACAAATGCTATTGTACATTCCCCGCTAAATTTTCCAGATCGGTCACCGTCTGGCAGACAAGACCGTAGCCAGAATACTGGCGAATGATCCACGCCACGCGCTGATCGTTTGCCCATGGCATCTCTTTCTAGCGTCCGGGCAAAGGCGGGTGGATTACCAGTGACGAATCGCTGCAAAAGTTCGCGCCGAACGGACGGTTGCCTTGCAGCCCAGATGTTTTCTTGATCGCAGTCCATCATAGATATGCTCAACACCAATGCTAACGTTCCTGTACCCGAAGAATCAGCCAAGGCAACCCAAGTGCAGGCGGCACAGGTCTTGCGTCAGTTTCGGGTGGTGTTCAATGCAGTACGAACCCATTTCCAACAAGTTGAGCGTCAAGTCGGGATTGGTGGGGCGAAAGTATGGGCGCTCCACTTGGTGCACCAGCAGCCGGGTATCAGCATGGGCGAACTGGCTAGAGCAATGGACATTCATCAGTCAACGGCCAGCAATTTGGTGAAGTTCCTTAGCAAAAAAAAATTGCTTCGTATCGAAAAAGCGAAAGAGGATCGTCGCGGTGTGCGACTGTTCGTTGAATCTGATGCGGTGGCGTTACTCCAAGGCGCCCCCATGCCCTATGAGGGCGTCTTGCCCAAGGCGTTGCAAGACTTGCCCATAGACACATTGGCCCAATTGCAGAAAAGCCTCTCGCAACTGATTCTCGCTCTCGAAGCGGAAAATACGGCAGCCGGCATCCCGCTGGCTGAACTCTGAAGAGATTTACGCAGAGTTTTTACGCTTGAACACTGAGCTTCCCAGAAATATTGTCTTCCAATAGATGGGGTATGAGGCTCTGCAATACTGGAAGGATCTTTCGGCCAGATAGAACACTATATTGGAGGTAGCAATTCGGCTCTCGCCTTGGGCAGGAAATCTGGATATTCGTTTGCAACGAAGGTCGTGAGTCCTTCGCGCACCTTACAGCGCAAATCCCAGTTCGCCGAAGAGGAGGCTGAACTGACTAGGGCACGTAGTTGCATGGATTGCTGCCCGGCCTCGGTGACTTGAAGAAGGCAGGCGCGTCCATCCCACTCGGGGGCAGCACGGCACAGCCGGGATAGTTCGGAGCGCAGGGGCTCAAGGGGGAGGTGGTAGTCCACCCAAAGAAAGACCGCGCCAATGATCTCGGCGGAGGTGCGCGTCCAATTCTGGAATGAGTGCTCGATGAACCAGTTCAGCGGAAGGATTAGCCTGCGTTGATCCCAGATCCGGACCACGACAAAAGCGGCGGTAATCTCTTCGATGTTGCCCCATTCACCTTCCACTACTACCACATCCCCCAAGCGGATTGGCTGCGCGAGGGCGATCTGGAGCCCTGCCAGGAGGTTGCTTAGGACCGGCCGGGCTGCAAGTCCAACTGTGAGTCCCGCTACCCCCGCCGAGGCGAGCAGGCTTGCTCCGAGGGTGCGGACCGACGGAAAGGTAATCAGCGCCGCCGATGCGCCAAGCACGAGGACCAAGCCCATCAGGCTGCGAGCTAAAACAACAGTCTGCGTACGGATTTGACGGTCCCGTAAATCGTCGACCTGGGTGGCTGGGTAGAGAGCGAAGAGCCCATCCCGGACCCCCTGGATAGCGCGGAAGGCCAACCAGGTGGCAGCCAGGATGATGCCTAGCAAGGTTAAGTGCCGCAAGGAATCCAGGCCCGCCAAACCCTCTGGCGTGGCAGCCCACACCCCTTGCAACATCAGCAGCATAGCGAACCAGTGGGCAGGAGGAAGGGCCCGGCGAAGCAAGGCGGTGGCGAGGATTCGGGGTCCTGCAAGAGTCCGCAGGACATGGTCGGCGGCACGCAAGGCAACCGGGGCAACGATGAGCCCCGTCAGAGCAGTGGCTAGAGGCCATGCCCAAGCCCCTAAGTACTGGGACAACAAGTCGGTGAGATCTGTCATTGGGTCATTGGGTGGGCGATGGGGCAAGGCAAGGGGTAGAATGCTCAAATACATTTGTTCGAATATATTTTGGCTCAAGCGACGTAACTTGCCTAGCACCTAGTGGCTCTTGCGACGTCGCGCCCTGGAATTCTCGGGTGAAGCCATCTCTTCACCCCGTCGGAGGGCTGTCCATGCGCTTGTCTCTACGATTCATCCTGCCGCTCTTGCTCGTTCTAACTGCGCTGGCTTACCTGACGACCCCTTTGGTTGAGCAACTTACCTTACGTTGGTTTATACGCGATCTGGATGTACGCGCATCTTTGATCGCCAGCACTGTGGAAGAGGCTGTGGGAGCGACTAGGGCTGGAAAAGATGCTGATCGAAAGCTGGTGGCCTTATTCAACAGAATCAGTCAGGACGAACGTGTCTTCGCGATTGGCTACTGCAAGACCCCAACTGCGACCGTTGTGGCTTCCCAGAGCTATCCCCCTGAGCTTTCGTGCGATCGCCTGAAAACCTGGCCGACAAAGGCTGAATCGCTTCTGGACAAGCCTGCTGGCCCTCTTCACGTGGCAGTGCGGTCTCTGGGGAGCCCAGACGGCGCGCAATTAGTTGTAGCGCATGATATGAGTTTCACCGCCCGACGCAGCGCCGAAACCCGCAACTACCTGATCTACTTGTTTATTGTCCTGGGTGGCGTGGTTTCATTGATGACTGTGGCTATTGCTCACCTGAGTTGGCGTGGTTGGATACAGGGTATTCGTGCCCTGCTCAACGGTGAGGTCCTATTGCGTCCGGCCAACCACCGAGTGTCACCCGAGTTGCTCCCTATTGCACAAGACCTCAAGACCCTGGTGCGGGAACTTGAAAATGAAGCTCGCATGAGAGATGAGGCCCAGATGTCGTGGACCCCCGATTTCCTGCGCACCCTTCTAAAAACCGATCTGCGGGGCAGCGAAGTGATGGTGGTCTCCAATCGGGAGCCCTATATCCACGTCCAGAAGGGTGGAAAGATCCAAGTGGAGCGGCCCGCCAGTGGCCTGGTCACCGCCCTAGAGCCCATCATGCGGGCCTGCTCGGGCACCTGGATTGCCCATGGCAGCGGCTCGGCGGATCGGGATGTGGTGGATGGGCGGGATTGTGTCAAGGTACCCCCTGGTCAGCCAGCGTATCGGTTGCGCCGAGTGTGGTTGAATGTCGAGGAGGAGCAGGGGTACTACTATGGATTCGCCAATGAGGGCTTGTGGCCCCTATGCCACATTGCCCATATGCGCCCAGTATTCCGCCACACTGATTGGGAGTATTACCGATCAGTTAACCAACGATTCGCAGATACCGTGGTGGCGGAGGCTCAAAGGCCGGATCCCATCGTTCTAGTCCAGGATTACCATTTTGCTTTGCTGCCTCGGATGATCAGGGAAAAACTTCCCGAGGCCACGATCATCACTTTTTGGCATATTCCGTGGCCTAACCCTGAATCTTTTGCGATCTGCCCCTGGAGCGAGGCTATCCTTGATGGACTCCTGGGCAGCACCATCCTGGGCTTCCACACCCAGTTCCACTGTAACAATTTCGTCGATACCGTCGATCGCCTCCTGGAGGCGCGGGTGGACCGGGAAAGCTTCACGGTTTCCTATGGGAACCTTCTCACCGCAGTCAAACGCTACCCAATTTCCATCGCCTGGCCGCTTGAAGAAGGGCTGGTGGAGGAACCCGTGGAGCAGGCCCAGGCGCGGATCCGCGCTCACCACGGACTACCCCCGGAAGTCCTCCTGGGGGTTGGGGTCGACCGCCTCGACTACACAAAGGGTATTCTCGAACGCTTTAGTGCAGTGGAGCGGCTGCTGGAGTTGGAGCCGAACTGGGCGGGCCGTTTTAGCTTCGTCGAGCTGGCGGCGCCCACCCGATCGTCCATTGAGACCTATCAGAAATACGAGGCGGAAGTGCGGGCAGCGGCTACCCGGATCAATGCCCGTCATACCCGTAATGGAGTACCTCCCATCATCCTGGATATTGCAGGCCATGGTCCGGCTGAGGTCTTCGCCCACTACCGGGCGGCCAATCTGTGTTTCGTGAGCAGCCTGCATGACGGCATGAACCTCGTAGCCAAGGAGTTTGTCGCCTCCCGCGACGACGAACGCGGGGTGCTGATCTTGAGTCAGTTCGCGGGAGCATCTCGAGAGTTGGTCGATGCCCTGATTGTCAATCCTTATGATGAAAACGAGTGCGCTGCTGCCCTCAAGCTTGCCCTGGAAATGCCAGCGGACGAGCAACGGGACCGGATGCGACTCATGCGAGCCCTGGTTCGGGAATTCAATGTTTATCGGTGGGCTGGCCGCATGCTGCTCGATGCCCGGGCTGTGCGGGAACGCGGTCGCGCCCAAGGGGGGCGCTTCCGCCCCTTCCATGTTTCCTAGTCTATTGCCTCCTAGCCCAGCCATGTTATTGACCAAGAAACTGACAGACATGGGGCCTCTTGCTGGCCGTCATGCTATGGAATTGGCCCTGTTCCTGGATGTGGACGGCACCGTACTGGAAATAGCAAGTACCCCCGATGCCGTCGTGGTCGACCCCGCCACGCCAGCTTTGTTGACCCAACTGCACGCAATCACCGGTGGGGCGGTTGCCCTGATTTCTGGGCGCTCAATCGCGGATCTAGACCGCTTGTTTCCCGGACTGGCGCTTCCCTCCGCCGGCCAACATGGCGCAGAGTTGCGGGAAGTGGATGCACACAACGCACTTACAGGGGACGAGGAGCCTTGGCGGATACTCCGCACCCAGGCGCTGAAGGTTCAGCGGGCCCACCCCCGGTTGCTGGTGGAAGATAAGGGGCGTTCCATCGCCATCCATTACCGGCGTCACCCGGAACTGGCTGCTTTGGCCCGGAGGCTGGCCTTGTACCTGGCTGGGCAGGGGAAGGGAAAATTCGTCGTCCAACAGGGACACTGCGTGGAGGAGATCAAGTCGGCCGACGTCAATAAGGGGCGGGCAATTGCCCGCATGATGGAGCGACCTCCTTTCCAGGGGCGTCTACCAATCTTCATCGGAGACGACGTGACGGATGAGGATGCCTTTTGCGTGGTTAATCAGTTGGGCGGCCTCAGCATCAAAGTGGGGTTCGGCCCCACTGCCGCGCCTTGGCGACTGCGGGATCCATCCGCGGTCCATGATTGGCTAAAGTTGCTGCACGCATCCTTCGATGCGAATCGTACAGTCTGAGGATATACGATGAATTCACTGGAGCTGGGTCTGGTCGGCAACGGCACCATCGGGGCCTTAATCAATGGAACGGGGAACGTAGTATGGGGTTGCTTTCCTCGCTTCGATGGTGACCCAGCGTTTTGCGCCCTCTTGGGGGGGGAAGAGGGGGCGCAGCGCGGGTTCTGGCAGGTCGAACTGGAGCGCGTAGCGGTGAGCGAGCAACACTATTTGCCTAACACCGCCGTGCTGGTGACCCACTTGCGGGATCAAGATGGTGGCGAGGTGGAAATAACCGATTTTGCACCGCGCTTCCGCCAATATGGCCGAATGTTCATACCTATGGTGCTGGTCCGCCGCATTCGTCGCCTGGCCGGCACCCCTCGGGTGACCCTGCGGCTGCGGGTCGCATCCGATTGGGGCGCGCGCCAGGCTGAGGTGACCTGGGGCAGCAACCATATTCGCTACTTGGCAGACAGGGTGGTGCTGCGGCTCACCACGAATGCCTCGATCACGGCCTGTCTTCAGGAGTTACCGTTTTTCCTGGAGGATACGGTGACCCTGGTCCTAGGGCCCGATGAAACCCTTCAGGGGGGTGTGGACGAAGTGGGACGCCATTTCCTGGGAGAAACCATCGAGTACTGGCGTGACTGGGTGCGTTACCTGGCGATTCCTTTTGAGTGGCAGGACGCGGTAATCCGCGCCGCCATCACCCTCAAGCTCAACGCTTTCGACGACACCGGTGCGATCATCGCAGCCATGACCACCTCTATCCCAGAGGCGCCGGGCAGTGAGCGGAACTGGGACTACCGCCACTGCTGGCTGCGGGACGGCTATTTCGTGGTTAATGCCCTCAACCGGCTCGGTGCCACTCGGACCATGGAGCGCTATGTGCGTTTCATCGCCAACGTGGCGGCAGACACCCACGGGGGCCGGCTCCAGCCAGTTTATCGCATCGATGGATCGAGCCAGATCGACGAGCGCATCGTGTCCTCGTTACCAGGCTACCGCGGCATGGGGCCGGTGCGGGAAGGGAATCAGGCCAGCCGGCAAGCGCAGCATGATGTGTATGGTTCCGCGGTGTTGACTGCCGCCCACTCATTCTTTGATCAACGGCTGCGCAGCGCCGGCGATACGGCTCTCTTCAGTCGCCTGGAGGCTTTGGGTGAGCAGGCTGTCCGTAACTTCGATCAGCCTGACGCTGGTATTTGGGAGCTGCGTGAAAAGGCCCGGGTACATACTTATTCCAGCGTAATGTGCTGGGCGGCCTGCGACCGGCTGGCCAAGATTTCCAGCCATCTGGGCTTAGGAGAGCGGACCGTTCACTGGCGAGAGGCCGCGCAGCGGATGCGCCAAGTCATCCTCCAGCGGGCCTGGAGCGAGGAACGCCAGAGTTTCGTTGCAAGCTTCGAAGGAAAAACCCTTGATGCCAGCTTGTTGCTACTCCACGACCTCGGTTTTTTGGAGGCCGACGATCCGCGCTTTGGGGGTACCGTGGCGGCGGTGGAGCGCGAATTGATGAAGGGGGGTTTTGTCTTCCGTTACGTGGAAGCCGATGACTTTGGCTATCCTCATAACGCCTTTCTGGTGTGCACCTTCTGGTACATCGGCGCTATTGCCGCCTTGGGGCGCAGAGAGGAGGCCAGGGAGCGTTTCCAGTCCTTGCTGGCCCTTCGCAATCGGCACGGCCTGTATGGCGAGCACATCGACCCGGCAACCGGGGAGCAATGGGGCAACTTTGTACAGACCTACAGCATGGTGGGCCTGATCAATACTGCCATCCGCCTTAGCATCCGTTGGGATCAGGCGTTCTAAAGGGCGGATTCGCCAGGCTCGATGACTTTTTTGTCATTATCCAGCCCCCGCTATAAATGCTCTCCCTACCCATCGTTCCTTAGGGAGCGAATGGATTAGGGGGCCGACTGGTGGCGCGAGTGCAATGCAGCACCCTCCGGGGAGAGGTCGCGGACCACGGTATTCTCAGGATTGTTCCGCCGATTCAGGCTCTGGGTACCCATGACTGATCATTTGACCGTATTCATCGTGGACGACGATGCCGCCGTCCGTGACGCGCTGAGCTTGCTCCTGGGGGTCCACGATTACCGGGTTGCCGTCTTTGCCGATGGAGCGACCTTCCTGAAGGCCTTCAGGAAGGATTGGCGAGGCTGCGTCCTGCTCGATATCAGGATGCCCGGCATGGACGGGCTCGCGCTGCAAAAGCGCCTGACGGAGCTGGGTAGCAACTTGCCGGTCATCATCATGACTGGGCACGGTGACGTCGCCTCTTCCCGGGAAGCTTTCCGTGCCCTTGCCGTCGATTTTCTCGAGAAACCCCTTGACCACGAGAAGCTGCTGGCTGCGCTGACCGAGGCGTTCTCGCGCCAGCAGGTAGCGCTCCTCGTCGAGCGCAATCAGGATCAAGCCCGACGCCTGCTCTCGAACCTGACGCCGCGAGAGCAGGAAGTCATGGAGCGGGTAGTGCTCGGCCAGCACAATCGGGATATCGCGGTAGACTTGGGGATCAGTCCTCGCACCGTTGAGGTCCACAAAGCCAGGATGATGGACAAACTCGGAGTGAATAATATTGCTGACCTTGTTCGGCTAAATCTTGAGGTTGGAAAGTGCTGATGGACAGGGGGCAGCTCCGCGGGCGGCCGTTATTCTCGTGAGGTGAAATCTTGGGAGAATGGGGTGGCCCCCCTGGTGGCTTGGTCCGCCTCTGGAATTTGGGCATCCCGGGGCGGTGGCGCCTTTCCCGCTCCGCCATGGGCGGCTGGTGGCCAGGCGCCCTGGGCTCAGGGCTTGGCCGCGGGGGTACGCTGGCTGCGGGCCTGCTTACTGGGGCGCATGGTCAGGGTCAGGCGCTTCCAGCCCACCACCAGAGCGCTGGTGGAGAGCGCCAGTCCATAGCCGATCCACAGCAGCATCCAGCCGTCCCACAGGGGCGGATGTAGAGCCAGCCGAAATCCCAGTGATGGATGGCCGAGAACAACCAGCGGTAGGCCCAGCGGCTGGTGTCCTGCTTGAGGAGCAGGCGGCCTTCCTGCGGGTCCCCGACCAGGGGGGCCGGTTGCCAGGCTGCCATGGCCGGCGGGATCCCCGTGCCCAGGTAGCGGGCCAGTTCCTGGCGGCTGGCGTTGGCCGGGGAGAACACCTGCCAGGGGTTGTTGACGTCAGGACGCTGTCGTCAGGCCGTCCGAGGTGGCCGCCAGGGCGATCCGGATGAATTCCTCGTGCAGATCGCTCAGCTGGATGTCCTTGCGGGAAATGATGCTCAGGTCGCGGGACAGATCCAGTCCCTCCACCGGCAGCTCCCTCAGCACCCCCGCCTTGAATTCATCCTCCAGGGCCCGGCGGGAGAGGCATCCGATGCCCGCTCCCGCCCGCACCAGGCGCTTGATGACCTCGGGGCTGTTGGCTTCCAGGCCCACCTTGATGGCGGGCAGATATTTCAGGATGGGTAACACCAGCATAGTGCGGGTCGCGGAATGGGCGGGCGTCAGGCACCAGGTCTCGTCCTTCAGATCCTGGGGGCTCAGGCTCATGGCCCCCGCCAGGCGGTGGGTGGGGGCTGCAAAGATGACCAGTTCGTCCTGCTGCCAGTGCAGGGTTCTCAGGCTGGGGCGCTGGATCGGCGCCCCGATGAAGCCGATATCCAGGTGCAGGGCGTCCACCCGGTCGATGATCTTCAGCGCCGGACGGACATCGAGCTGAATCTTGACGTGGGGATGGATGGCCAGGAAGTTGGCGCAGATGTCGGGCAAGAGATAGGTGCCGATGCTGGTGCCGACCCCCACGGTCAAGGTGCCGGAAAAGGACCGGTCCTTGCTCAGCTGTTCGATGTCGCTGGCTCCCAGCAGGACCGAGCGGACCTTGGGCTGCAGCTTGCGCCCGTGTTCATTGAGAATCAGCCGGCGCTTCTGGCGATTGAACAGCGTGCAATCCAGATGGCGCTCCAGTTCCTGCAGCGCCATGCTGGTGGCCGACTGGGTCAGATTGATCTCGCACGCGGCTTCGCTGACGCTGCCCAGGCGCGCCACCGCATCGAAGGCCATCAACTGACGCAGGGTTATGCGCATATCAGCTTGCCTGATTTAATAAATCAATATTATTTGTTTTTCTAATGTTTATGTAAAGCTTAGGATTTCAGGCTGGCTGGTCAGCCCCGCCACGGGGCCGCCGCCCCGGAACAACAGCAAGGGATCGGTGGCCGGGGTTCCAGAGGGGCCCGCCCGGGCGGGCCCTAAAGCGCGTTGGGCCCGCTTCGAACACAGCCAGCAAGGAGGAGAAATGGGCAGACTGGAAGGAAAGGTGGCCATCGTCACGGGGGCCACCAAGGGGATCGGACGGGTTATCGCCGCCACCATGGCCAGGGAGGGCGCCAGGATCGTGATCGCGGGCCGGACCGCCAAGCGGGGCGAGGAGGTGGTTGCCGCGATCCAGGCCGAAGGGGGCGATGCCCTCTACGTGCAGGCCGACATCGGCAACGAGGCGGACGTGGAAAAGGTGGTGCGGGCCGCCGTGGACCGCTACGGCAAATTGACCACCCTGATCAACAATGCCGCCTCCACCGACCTCATCAACGCAACCGATGGACCCATCGCGGCCACCACCGCCGCCGCCTGGGAGCAGTCCTTGCGGGTGACCCTGATCGGCACCATGCTCATGAGCAAGCACGCCATTCCCAGAATGATCGAGGCCGGTGGCGGCGCCATCGTCCACACCTCCTCCGAGGCCTCCCAGCGCCCCATGCCGGAGATGGCCGCCTACGCGGCGGCCAAGGCCGCCGTGAACTCCTTGAGCCGTTCCATCGCCGCCGAGTACGGGCGCAGCAACATCCGCTCCAACGTCATCCTCACCGGGATGATCCTGCCGCCCAACGCCCTGGCCGCCTTCCTGGAAGACCCGGTGCTGGGGGCGAAAGTCCGGGGGCAGCACCTGACCCGGCCGGGGCGGCGCGAGGATATCGCCGCCGGGGTGGTCTATCTGGCCTCCGACGAGTCGGGCTTCGTGACCGGCATCGAGCTGCCCATCGAGGGGGGCTCGCGGATCATGACCAATCTGATCGGCAAGGACGACATTTTCCAGAACAAGGCCTGAGCCTGACGGGGCCCGTGGTCGTCAGGAGCACGGGTGCCGAGTTCGATGGCGGGCATCCCCGACCGCCGGGGGCGTTGAGGGAGGAGCAAGCATGACAAGACTCGAAGGCAAGGTAGCCATCGTCACCGGCGCCGGGCGCGGCCTGGGCCGGGCCATTGCCAGCCGTTTCGCAGCCGAGGGAGCGCGGGTGGCGGTGCTGTCCATCGATCCGGGGGAGGTGGCGCAGACGGTGGCCGACATCCTGGCCGCTGGCGGCCAGGCGGCGGGTTTTGTCTGCGACGTGGCGAAGCGGGACGAGGTGGACCGGTCGGTTCAGGATGTCCTGGAGCGCTTCGGCGGCATCGACATCCTGGTCAATGGCGCCCATGACACGGTAGGGCTCACCAACAAGGTCATGGACATCACCGACGCGCAGCTCGATCGCCAGTTCGGCAGCGGGCCCTATGCCGCGCTCCATTTCATGCAGGCCTGCCAGCCCCACATGCTGGCGCGGGGCGGCGGCCGGATCATCAATATCGCTTCGGGCTCAGGCATCATGGGGGGCGCCGGCTATGGCCCCTACGCCATGGCCAAGGAGGCGCTCCGGGCCCTGACCCGCTCTGCCGCCCGGGAGTGGGGCAAACACGGCATCACGGTGAATAACCTGTGCCCGGTGGCCATGACCGACGCCATGGAGCTGGCCATCCAGCGCGGCTATCCGGCCACCCCCACCACGCCGATCCCCCGTTATGGCTCCCCCGCCGATGACATCGCGCCGGTGGTCCTCTTTCTGGCCAGCGACGAGGCCCGCTATGTGACCGGGTACACCTTGATGGCCGATGGCGGCCAGTTGATCGACAGCGCCCGCTGAACCCCTTGGCTTGCCCCCTTGGCATGGAGGAAAACCTGAATGACCGATGATCGATACTCGAACCAGCGCCTGGCTGATCGCGCCCGGATCACGGACGCCCTGCTGCACTACTGCCGGGCCATCGACCGCCAGCAGCTGGGGGATTTGCTCACCCACGTCTTCCATGAGGACGCCACCACCGACAATGGCCATTACAAGGGAGACATCCCCGGTTTCATCGCCATGGTCCAGGCGCGCCATAGCCAGATTCCCCAGGCTTTCCACATGGTGGGCAATGTCCTGATCGATTTCCTGGGGGATGACCGGGCCTTCGTGGAAACCTATTGCCTGGCCATGGAACACCACCCCAACGATCCCCTCGGCCCCATTGAGCGGGTGGTGCGTGTCCGCTACGCCGATGTTTTCGAGCGGCGCGGCGGCCTGTGGAAAATCGCCAGCAGGGCGGTGATCCTTGACCATGAAATGGGCATTCCCACGGCCCTCTGCGCACCGCCCTTCCTGACCGGCGAACGCTTCCGGGGCGTGCGCAATGCAAGTGATCCGGCGGTCCTGCAAAGACGGGCGCTCGGGCTGCTGACCTGATAAGCGGGGCGCCCGGCACGCAGGGGGGCGCCCGCCGGATGGCCTTTCCCCGGCCCAATCCCCGCCGTCGGTGGGCTGAGGGCCCTGATCGGCCTGTGCAGCGGCCGGCCTGGCCCGGGGCCCGGATGGATCCACCGGAGCCCCGGGAACACGCCCAAGCTAGAGATACTTCTCCAGCTTCTTGCGTGCCGCCGGCAGGCGGCTGGGAATATGGGTGGAGGGGAACAGGCCGTCGGTGGGCTGGTATTGCTTGAGGATGCGCTTGGCGACGTTGAGCTTGTGGGTTTCGGTGGGACCGTCGGCGATGCCCATGACCATGGCGGTAACGAACATCTCGCCCAGGGGAAGTTCGTTGGTAAGTCCCAGGGCGCCGTGCAGGTGCATCGCCCGCACCACCAGTTCGCGGTAGGTCTTGGCGGTCAGCGCCTTGGCCATGCCAATGGCGGTGTAGGCGTTCTTGTGGTCGCCTTGATCCATCAACCAGGCGGCATGCATCACCATCAGGCGGAACTGTTGCACTTCCATGGCGGTATCGGCGATCTGTAGCTGCACCGATTGCTTCGAGGCCAGGGTGCCTTTGGCCGTGGTGCGGCTCAAGGCTCGCTCGCACATCATGTCGAGCAGTTTCTGGCAGGCGCCGACGCTGCGCATGGCGTGGTGCAGGCGGCCGCCGGCGAGGCGATCCTGCGCCGTGGTGAAGCCATGGCCCTCGGGGCCGAGCATGGCATCGGCAGGCACGCAGACATTGTTGTAGCGCACATAGCTTTCGGCGCCCTCGCCGTGGGCGAGCGGCTCATTGAACATTCCGACGTCGCGGATGATTTCCACCCCCGGCGTCTCCTTGGGCACCAGGAACATGGAAAAGCGTTCCATCAGCGGCGCGTCAGGCTTGGTGACGGCCATACAGATCAGGAACGAGGCCCAGCAGGCATTGGAGGAGAACCACTTCTCGCCGTTGATCACCCAGTGGTCGCCGTCGCGCACGGCGGTGGTGGTGAACACGCTGGGATCGGAGCCGCCCTGGGGTTCGGTCATCGAGAAACAGGAAACGATCTCGCCGTCGAGCAGGGGCTGCAAGTAACGCTGCTTCTGTGCTTCGGTGCCATACATGGCGATGATTTCCGCATTGCCCGAATCCGGCGCCTGGCTGCCGAAAACCCGGGGACCCCACGCGCTGCGGCCAAGGATTTCGTTGATCAGGGCCAGCTTGACCATGCCGAAGCCCTGGCCGCCCAGATGGGGCCCCATGTGGGGCGCCCACAGACCCTGGCGTTTGACCTCTTCCTGCAGCGGCTTGACGGCGGCCACGGCCTTGGCGTCGGTGACGTCGTAGCACTGGCAGAACTTGTTGAAGACCAGGTCCAGGGGTTCCACTTCCTCGTGGACGAACGCCTTGATCCAGTCGAGCTTCTTTTGAAATTCCGGTTCAGTCGAAAAATCCCACATGGTGATCCCTCTTTAGGCAGAAACAGACGATTGATCGGGTCGCTACGGGTACTCGGGTGATGCCATGACTTCCTGCAAGGGGCTCAGCCGCCCTGTCCTTGCGTGCCGGCTGCCTTGACCGGCTGTTCCATGGGGCGCCGGATCTGGCGCGGCACGGCCGCGGCCTGGGGCAGGTCCTGTACTTCCAGGGCCGAGCGCCCATCCGGTCGGCCCATTCCACTGAAGTGACGTTGCTCCGGTTATCGGTAACGAGCCCTGCCGCGGTGGGTGGTCCGGCGGCGGAAACTACCGCCGCCAGCACCAGACCCCGGCTCACAGCGTGGATCCCGGTCCCCTTGCGAAGGTTTTCGCCCTCGTCAGCCAGGGGCCGTTGAGGCCCATGAACTCATCCACCCGTTCGATGACAGGGGTGCCAGCCTGGGTGTGGGGGCTGGAGGCGATCATATGGCACCATGTTTCCAAATTGACAACACGCTGTCAACTTGTGGCATTCTTTCGTGACGTTCCCGGGATCGCGTCACCGCCGGGCAGCCAGGAGGCGGCGCAACGGCCGATACCAACCGAAGGAGACATCAATGGAAGCCAAAGGAACTGCCCTGGTCACCGGGGCCAGCCGGGGTCTGGGGCGGGCCATCGCCCTGGATATGGCCCGCCGGGGGTTCGACGTCATCGCCGGCATGCGTAACCCGGCCGACGGCGCCGATCTCGTGGCAGAAGCCCGGGGCGCGGCCGGCTCGCTGCGCATCGAGGTGCTGGACATGTGCAATCTAGGGGATTACCAGCCCCCCGCCGGCCTGCGGGTGCTGGTGAACAACGCTGGCTACAACGCGACCTACCTCCCCATCGAGCACGCCGACATGGGGGAGTGGCGCAAGACCTTCGAAACCAACTTCTTCGGCGTGGTGGACCTGACCCGCCGGGCCATTCCCCGGCTGCGGGAAGCCGGCGGCGGAGTGATCTGCAACATCGGCTCCGCCAGCGTTTTCGTGCAGATGCCGTTCTACTCGGCCTACCGGCCCAGCAAGGCGGCCCTGATGGCCCTGTCGGAAGGGCTGCGGGTCGAGTTGGCGCCCTTCGGCATCCGGGTGGTGGAGATTCCCATCGGCGGGGTGGATACGGACATGCTCAAGAAGGGCATCGCCAACCGTCCGTCCGAGGCGATCAACTACGAACTCTACCGCCCGATGGCGCTGCGCCAGCACGAGGTGGTCCGCCAGGGCCAGACCAACGCCCTGAGTCCCGCCGAATCCGCCCGTCGCGTGGTGGACGCCCTGCTGGCCGAAGAGGGCCCCCTGCTCCGGCCGGTGGACCCCAACGGGGTTGCCCTGCTGACCGATGTGAATGCCCGCCCCGCCGAAACCCGCGCCCAGATGATTCTGGAAATGATGGGGGTCGCCAAGCCGTCCGCCGCCCCCTGAAAACCGCGCCTTCGGGGGCCGGCGGTCTGGGATTCCCTGGATCCCGCGCCCCCGGGAGCTGGACCATATGACTATTGAAACCGAAAGGCTGGATGAATCGTGAGCGCACAAGACTTGAAATTGATCGATATGGCCAAACTGAGCCGCTGGTTGGATCAGCACGCCCCCCAACTGGGGGACGGTCCCCTCAAGGCCGAGTGGGTGTCCGGCGGTTCGACCAACGTGGTCATCGCCCTCGACCGGGGCGGGCCTCGCACGGTGCTGCGTTCGCCACCCCTGGCGGGCTCCCCCCAGGGGCTGAAGACCATCGAGCGGGAGGCAACCGTGCTACGGGCCCTGAAGGGCACCTCCGTGCCCCATCCGAAGTTCCATATCTATTGCGCCGACCCGGATGTGATCGGGGTGCCCTTCTACATCATGGAGATGGTGGACGGCTGGGCCGCCAACATGTCCGAGCACGACAACCAGATGCACTTTCCGCCAGGCTTCGACCAGGGCCCGGATCAGCATTACCTGGGCTACGCCATGATCGATGGCCTCATCGAGATGGCCAACGTGGACTACAAGGCCATCGGCCTGGAAAGCTTCGGCAAGCCGGAAGGCTTCCTGGGCCGCCAAGTGGATCGCTGGCTGGGGCAGCTTGCCACCTATCCCCAGCGCTATTCCCAGTACCAGCCCCGCCAGCTGGAGGGCATGGACTACGTGGTGGACTGGCTGCGCGCCAATGTGCCGGAAACCTCCCGGCCGGGCCTGCTGCATGCCGACTACGCCATGAACAACGTGCTCTTCGCCCACCGCCCGCCCGCCCGGCTGGTGGCCATCATCGACTGGGAGATGGCCACCATCGGCGACCCGGTGATCGACCTGGCGGGTTTTGCCATGCATCTGCGGGGCGACGACCCCAACGACGTGCTGTGGCCCTACTTCGACCCGGAGCGTTTCCCCCGGCGCGCCGACGCCCTGGCCTATTACGCTGAAAAGACCGGCCGGGACGTCTCCTGCATCGACTACTACATCGTGCTCTATCGCTTCCGGATGGCCTGCATCCTCGAATACAAGGTGGCCGAAGCCATCCAGGGGCTCGCTCCCAAGGCCAAGGGCGAACGCTTCGACGGCATCGTCCGCAGGCTCATGGCCAGCGCCTGCGAGCGTGCACGCTCCCTGGGCTAAGGGGCGCGGAACGCACACCGGTTGAGCATTGATTGAGCGGGCTCGCGTCCATCTGGGGCGCGGGCCCTTCGAATTTCCGGGGCAGGAGCTGGACATCATTCGACGAGAAGAATAGGATTTAATCCTATCCATGCGATTGGAGGTGCATCATGCGAACGACGCAGCAATTCAGCATCACCCTGCCGAATGAAATGGCCGACGTGGTGAAGGCCAAGGTTACGGCCGGCGAGTACGCGACAGAAAGCGAAGTCATCCGCGACGGGCTGCGGGCCTTGATGGCACGTGATCGAGCCGTGGAAAGCTGGCTGCGCGACCAGGTTGGCCCGGCCTACGATGCGTTGAAGGCCGACCCATCGCGCGCCGTCACTACTGACCATGTTCGCGCCAGGCTGGCGGCCGAGCATGCCAAGGCGCGATGATCTACCGCGTCGTTTTCTCGCCGGAGGCCGAGGAACAACTTGCGGCGCTCTACCGGTATATCGCTGCCGCCGCATCGCCCGACATTGCGGCGCGATATACCGAGGCCATCGTCACCTACTGCGAGAGCCTGCAAACCTTCCCCCATCGCGGCACCAAACGCGATGACATTCGCCCCGGCCTACGTATTACCAACCACAAGAAGCGGGCCGTGATCGCCTTCGACGTGGATGCCGAGATGGTTTCCATTATCGGAATCTTCTACGGCGGCCAGGACTACAAGACGGTTTTGCAAGACGAGTCTGAAGACTGACCCTCGTTGGCGTGAAAGTCACCACACGCAGGATGGACCACGGCAGAGGCGTAAAGAACTCGGCGTGTAATGTGTTGTATGTTGTTATGTGTAATACAACAACATACAACTGAATCGCCCCGGGTTTCGTAGAGGCTCCGTGATTTAAGTGCAGGCGTGATCGGCCTGCACGGTAAGTTGCTGATAATACCGATCCTCAGCCTCTGCGGGTGGGATGTAGCCGATGGGCTCAAGGAG
>JAVEWG010000015.1:0-70761 GCA_034004685.1 Rhodocyclaceae bacterium
TCTGCTTCCCTGCGCCGCCTGGGGGGGAGATGGCCCGGTGGTGGCCGTGGTATTCCCGGATCTGGGGGAGCCCTACCGCAGCGTCTTCGGACGGATCGTCGAGGGCGTCGAGGGGCGCTTCAAGGGGCGCGTGGTGAATATGCCCCTGGCGGTGGCCGCGGCTCCCGGGGATTTGGCCCAGGAGATTCGCCGTAATGACGCCCGGGTGGTGATCGCCCTGGGGCGCCACGGGGTATCCGCCGCCGCCAGCCTGGAACGCCATCTGCCCGTGGTGGCGGGGGCGGTGGTGAATGTGCCCGAGGGCGACGCCCGGGGGATGACCGTCCTCAGCCTGGCGCCCGATCCGGGGTTGTTGTTCGGCCGGTTGCGCGGCTTCCTGCCCGAAGCAAGGCGGGTCTTCGCGGTCCATGAGCCCGGCCAGAGCGGTTGGCAGATCCGCTTGGCCCGGGAAGCGGCGCGGGCCGCCGGCCTGGAGCTGGTGGCCATCGAGGTGACGGACCTCAAGGCTGCCGCCCGGGCTTACCAGAACGTGCTGGCGGGGGTCGATCCGCGTCGGGATGCCATCTGGCTGCTGCAAGATCCCCTGTCCTCCGACGAGACCACCATCCTGCCCTTCTTGCTGGAAGAATCCTGGTCCCGGGCGATCCCCTTGTTTTCGAGCAATCTGGCCCATGTCCGGCGGGGCGCCCTGTTTGCCCTCTATCCCGATAACCTGGAGCTGGGCCGGCGCCTGGGGGCCACCGCCCAGGCCCTGGCGGCGGGCGGGCCCGGGGCGCCCGTCGGGGGCGTCCTGCCCCTTCGGGAGGTGATGCTGGCGGTGAATCAACGCACCGCCCAGCATCTGGGCCTCCACATCAATCCTCGGGAGCAGGGCGTTGATCTCGTCCTGCCGGCCCAGTGAATCCCGTCATGATCAAGACTCCGAAGTTCATCCTCCGTTGGCGCCGGGCCCTGGTCAGGGCGGCCTTCCGGCGCCAGCTCACCGCCTACACCACGGCGGGGGCGCTCCTGCTGGCCCTGGGCATTTCCGCAGCGGGCTCCTTGCGTACGGGCAAGGAGATCCGCGCCACCCTGATCGAGCAGGGCGTCCGGGTGGCCGAAAGCCTGGCGGACCAAAGCCGTCTGGCCCTGTTGTCGGGGGCTGCGGAAAACGCCCAGGGGGCCATTCATGCCACCCTGGCCTTTCCGGACGTGGAAGCCGTGGAGCTGCGGGACGCCAGCGGCAGGCTCCTGGTCCGGCGTGGCCGGGATGGTCAGGCGACGGTGCCGCGGCTGGAGACACTCGCCGGCGAGGCACCGGTTGGTGGGGAGGGTCAGGTGGAGTTCGAGGACGGCGTGGCCTGGGTTTTCCTGGCGCGGGTGAAAACCGGCCCGGTCAGCGCTTCGCCCTTCGATCTGGCCGAGCGCCCCCCGGACGCGGAGCTCGGCCTGGTGCGGGTGGTCAAGAGCAAGGCGACCCTCCGGCGCCTCCAGGCCGAGGTCTTTACGTCCAATCTGGCCCTGTCCCTGATCTTTGCCGGCGGCTTCGTCATTCTGCTGAGCCTGCTGGCCCGGCGGCTCACCCAGCCCCTCAACGACCTGTCGGCGGTGATGGCCCGGGCGGAGGCCGGGGAGAGCGGCGCCCGGGCTCTCCTGCGGGGACCCCAGGACATCGCCGACATGGCCCGGGCCTTTAACCGGATGATGGACGTCCTGGAACAGCGGGAGCGGGAGCTGGTGGCCGCCCGGGATGACGCCATGGCCTTCGCCCGGCTCAAGGCCCAGTTTGCCGCCACCGTCAGCCACGAGATCCGCACCCCCCTCAACGGGGTGATCGGTACCCTGGACATGCTCCTGTCCAGCCACCTGGCCCCCCGCCAGGAGCAGTTTGCCCAGATCGCCTGGGATTCCGCCCAGAGCCTGCTGGATCTGGTGAACAACATCCTGGATTTCTCCCGGCTGGAAGCGGGCAAGGTGGAGCCCGAAGCCCATCCGGTGGATCTCCTCGCCCTGCTCGAAGGCGTGGTGGATCTGGTGGCCAGCCAGGCCCACCAGAAGGGGCTGGAGGTGGGCTGCGCGGTGCTGGGCATGGAGTCGGTGCCGACCTTGCGGGGAGATGCCCGCAAGATTCGCCAGATCCTCATCAACCTGTTGGGCAATGCAGTCAAATTCACCGAGCAGGGCGAAGCGGCCTTGCGGGTGCAGCCGGTGGAAACCCGGGATGGTCAGCTACGCCTGCGTTTCGAAGTCAGCGATACCGGGCCGGGGATTCCCGAAGGCTTCGAGCCGCGCATGTTTGACTCCTTCTCCCAGGCCGACGGTTCCTCGACCCGGCGCCATCCGGGAAGTGGCCTGGGGCTGTCCATCTGCCGCCAGCTGGCCGAGGTCCTGGGGGGGCGGCTGGGCTATGAGCAGGCGCCTGGTGGCGGTGCCTTGTTCTGGCTGGAATGCACCCTGGACCTGGCCGAGGCGCCCGCCCTCGCCAGGGCGAAGCCCCGCGCCGCGCCGAACCTGCGGGTCCTGGTGGTGGAGCAGAGTTCCATCGTGGCCGATAGCCTGCGGGCCAACCTGGAGCGGGCTGGCCATCAGGTGCTCCTGTACCCTGGGATCAACGAAGCCCTGGCCGAACAGGCAGCCACCACTGGGGACAAGACCGCCCCCCGGGTGGACGTGGCCCTGGTGGATGGTCGCCTGGTGGAACAGGCCGGGGACGAGTGGGAGCGCCTCCAGTGCTGCCGGACCCTGGCCAGCAGCCTGTGGGTGCAACTGGTTTCGTTCCAGAGCCGGCGGGAGGGTCTGCCGCCGCCTTTCACCGTCAGCCTCAACAAGCCCGTGCATCTGGCCCGCCTGCTGGAAATCCTGCGCCCGGGCACCGAAGCGCTGGCCCCTCCCCCGATCGAGAGCGCCGCGCCAGGGACAAGCGGGGCAGGCAGTTTCCGGGTCTTGCTGGCGGAGGACAACCGTACCAATCAGGCGGTGACCCGGGGCATGGTCAGCCTGTTGGGGGGCACCACGGTCGTGGCTACCAACGGGGTCGAGGCGGTGGAGGCTTACCGAAAACAGCGTTGGGATCTCATCCTGATGGATTGCCAGATGCCGGAGATGGATGGCTTCGAGGCGACCTCTCTGATCCGCCTGCGGGAGGAGGAAACCGGCGCCCGTACCCCCATCGTGGCCATGACCGCCAATGTCAGCGGCACCGATGTGGAGAATTGCCTGGCCGCCGGAATGGACGACCACCTGGCCAAGCCGGTTACGGTGGATGCCCTGCGGGCCAAGCTCCAGCGCTGGCTGCCGCCTTACCTGGCCGCCCATCTGGGCGAGGGGGGGGAGTTGCCCACCCTGCAGGAGCCGCCCCAGCCCGCCGCGCCGGTGGATGCCAACGTGGTGGCCCGCCTGCGGGACGCCCTGGGGGGCGCCCTGGGGGAGGCCATCGTGCCATTCCTGGAGGACGCGCCGCTGCACATCGACGCCATGCGCGCCGCCCTGATGGACCGAAACTCCGGCCGCCTGCGTCAGGCGGCCCATGTCCTGAAGGGGGCGGCGGGCAACCTGGGGGCGGTGGGGGTGGCCCGCTTCGCCCGGGAGGTCCAGGACCTGGCCGAACGGGGCGATTTTGCCGGCGCCGAAGGTGTGGTGGCCCGCCTCACCGCCGAGTACGAGCGGGCTGTGCCCATGCTGCGGGATCTGGTGGGTGAAGCCAGCGGCGTGCCCCAGGCCGCCGGCTTGGAGCAGTCCGTAGTGCTGGTGGTGGACGACGACCGCAGCACCCGCTCGGCCCTGCGCTACGCCCTCCAGCTCAACGGTTTCGTGATTCATGAGGCGGAGGACGGCCGCTCGGCCCTGGCAGTACTCGACCGCATCGTCCCCGACGTGGTGCTGATGGACGCCATGATGCCCGACATGGATGGCTTCACCGCCTGCGCCAAGGTCAAGGAGCTGCCCATGGGGCAGGAGTTGCCGGTGCTGATGATCACCGCCCTGGACGACCGGGAGTCCATCGAGCGGGCCTATGCCGCCGGCGCCAGCGACTACATCACCAAGCCCCTCCACCTCAACGTGGTGGTCCAGCGGGTTCGCCGCACCATCGAGGCCTTCCGGGCCCAGCGCCATGTGCGGGATCTGGCCTACAACGACACCCTCACCGGCCTGCCCAACCGGACCATGCTCACCGATCACCTGGCCCAGCGCATCGAGGAGGCCCGGCGCAGCGAGGCAAAGCTGGCGGTGCTGTTCCTGGATCTGGACCGCTTCAAGTATGTGAACGACACCCTGGGCCATGAAGTGGGGGATCACCTGCTGGCGGCGGTGGCCCAGCGCCTGCGCAACTGCGTGCGGGGCGGTGACTGCGTGGCCCGCCTGGGGGGGGACGAATTCACCGTGGTGCTGGAGGATCTGGCGGATCTGCCCGCCGCCTCCCACGTAGCCCAGAAGATCGCCGCCGCCCTGGCCGAGCCCTTCCATGTGGAGGGGCACGAGATCTTCGTATCGGCCAGCGTGGGGATCTCGGTGTTCCCCGCCGATGGGGGGGACGTGAGCACCCTGCTGCGCCATGCCGATACCGCCATGTACCGGGCCAAGCGCACCAGCCAGAGTTTCCGTTTCTACGAACCGGCCATGGATGCCGGCCTGGGGGACCACCTGCGGCTGGAAGCCGCCCTGCGCCGCGCCCTGGAGCGCCAGGAACTGATGGTGCATTACCAGCTGGAGGCCGAAACCATGACCGGCCGGCTGTTCGGCGCCGAGGCCCTGCTGCGCTGGCAGCATCCGGTGCGGGGGGCCGTGTCGCCGGTGGAATTCATCCCGGTGGCGGAGGAAACCGGGCTCATCGTGCCCATCGGGGAGTGGGTGCTGGAGACCGTGTGCGCCCAGGTCAGGCTTTGGCAGATGGCGGGCAAGGATCTGTCGGTGTCGGTCAACATCTCCGGCATCCAGCTCCAGGAGCCCAGCTTCCTGAATCGGGTGGAAGACATCATCCGCCGTACCGGCGCGGACCCCGCCAGCCTGATCTTCGAGATCACCGAAAGCGTCTGGATGGAACAGGCCGCCGAAACCCTGTCCACCCTCCATCGCCTCAAGGGCATGGGTATCCGGCTGGCCATCGACGACTTTGGCACGGGCTATTCGTCCCTGGCCTACATCAAGCGGCTGCCGGTGGACATCCTCAAGATCGACCGCTCCTTCATCCACGACATCGCCACCGATGCCGCCGACGGGGCCATCGTCCGGGGCATCATGGCCCTGGCCCACGCCCTCCAGCTCAGCGTGGTGGCCGAGGGGGTGGAAACCGAGGCGCAGCGCCACACCCTGGCGGTCATGGGCTGCGATTATCTCCAGGGCTACCTGCTGGGCCGTCCCATGCCGGCCAATGATTTCGCCAGCCAGGCCCTGGCGCCGGTCCAGTCCTGATCCCGGCGGGCAGAAGACCCGCGCCCCGGCCGGCCGGGAAAAGCCCGGCCGCTCCCGGCGGGTCGGTTATCATACGCGCCGCGCTTTGAGTCCTTTGATCTTCCATGGAATTCCTCTCCGCCTTCATCGATATCGTCCTCCACCTGGACAAGCACCTGGCCGTGCTGCTGGCCGAATATGGTCCCTGGATCTACGGGATCCTGTTCCTCATTGTGTTCTGCGAGACCGGGCTGGTGATCATGCCCTTCCTGCCGGGGGATTCCCTGCTCTTCGTGGCCGGCGCCCTGGCGGCCACCGGCGGCATGGATATCGGGGTGCTGTGCGGGGTGCTGCTGGCGGCGGCGATCCTGGGGGACAACACCAACTACTGGATCGGCCGCACCGCGGGCAACCGTCTGTTCCGCTGGGAACAGTCGCGGCTCTTCAACCGGGGGGCCTTCGACAAGACCCACGTTTTTTTCGAGCGCCACGGCGGCAAGACCATCATCATCGCCCGCTTCCTGCCCCTGGTGCGGACCTTCGCCCCCTTCGTGGCGGGGGTGGCGCGGATGACCTACCCGCGTTTTTTTGTCCTGGACGTGCTGGGGGGCTGCCTGTGGATCTTCTCCCTGTGTCTGGCGGGTTACTGGTTCGGTAACCTGCCCCTCATCAAGAACAACCTCTCGGCGGTGATTCTGGCCATCATCGGCCTGTCCCTGGTGCCCCTGGGGGTGACTTGGCTGCGCCAGCGGATGGCGGCCAGCGCCTGATTCGTGCCGGTTGGCCCGGGGTGGGCCATCGGTTAAACCGTTCCCGGTTCCGGCCGGGGCGTTTTCCAATTCCAGAGTGATCCATGAAGTCCATCGTCATCCTCATTTCCGGTCGCGGCAGCAACATGGAAGCCATCCTGGGGGCCGCACTCCCCGGCGCCCGGGTCGCCGCCGTGATCAGCAACCGGCCCGACGCCGCCGGCCTGGCCTACGCCCGGGAGCGGGGGGTGGCCACCCAGGTGGTGGACCACAAGGCATTCCCCGACCGGGCATCCTTCGATGCCGCCCTGGCCCAGGCCATCGACGGCCACCGGGCGGATCTGGTGGTCCTGGCCGGTTTCATGCGGGTGCTGACTCCGGCCTTCGTGGATCGCTACGCGGGCCGCCTGCTCAACATCCACCCCTCCCTGCTGCCCGCTTTCCCCGGGCTGCATACCCACCGCCGGGCCCTGGAGGCCGGGGTGCGGGTCCACGGTGCCACGGTGCATTTCGTCACCTCCGAGCTCGACTGCGGGCCGGTGGTGATCCAGGCGGTGGTGCCCGTGCTGCCCGATGACGACGAAGCTACCCTGGCGGCCCGGGTGCTGGCCCAGGAGCACCGGATCTATCCCCAGGCGGTACGCTGGTTCGTGGACGGCCGCTTGACGTTGGAGGATGGGCGTCGGGTGCGGGTCGCCGAAGAGCCCCTGTCCTCCCCGGGCTGGACCATTCCGCCGGTGGAGTCCTGAGCCCGGCCGGGCTGGCGCCCTGCGATGCGCAGCGATACCCGGATCTTCCTCCTGTCCCTGGCCGCATCCCTGGCGGCCCACGCCATGGTGGTGGGGCTGCCGGGGTGGCGTCTGCCTGAACTGGCGGCCCCCCCGCCGGTGTTGCAGGCCCAGGTGGTGGTGAAACCGCGCCCCGCGGCGGTGGCCGCGCCCGCGCCTCGGCCCCTGGCTCCCCGGCGGCCCGCGCCGGCACCCGTGCCCGCTCTGCCCGTCCCGGCCGCCGAAGCCCCCGCTGCCCCGCCGGGCGAGCCACCGCTGCCGGTGGCGGAGGAGCCGCCGCCTGCCGCGCCGGAGCCGAGCCCCGAACCGCCCCTGCACGCTCCGCCGGTCCCGGCGGCCGAGGCGCCCCTGTGGCCCCACCGGGGGCGGATCGTCTATGACGTTTATCGGGGCGACCAGGATTTTCTGGTGGGGCGTACCGAGCACCGCTGGGAGCACGACGGCGCCCACTACCGGATGGAAGCCCTGGTGGAGACCACTGGCATGGTGGCCCTGTTTCGTGCCTTCCGATACATCCAGCGCAGCGAGGGGCGGATCACTCCGGCGGGACTGGAGCCACGGCGTTTCAGCGTGGAGCAGGCGGGCAAGCCGGACGAATCGGCCGAATTCGACTGGGCCCGGCATGAAGTCACCCTGCGCCGGGCCAAGGGACCACGGGTGGCCCCCATCAAGGGGGGGGACCAGGACGTGCTGTCCCTGTGGCACCAGCTCACCCTCACCGGTGATCCTCCCGCCCACCTGGGCCTGACCTTGGTCACCACCAAGGCCGCCACCCCGGCGGAACTGACCCTCGTCGGCGTGGAAGCGATTGGCCTGCCCCTGGGACAGGTGATTGCCCATCACCTGCGGGCCCGCGCCCTGGACGACAACCTCACCCTCGATATCTGGCTTGCCGAAAAGCACGGCTACCTGCCGGTGCGCATCCTGATACGCGACAAGAAGGGCGAAAGCCTGGATCAACGGGCCCGGGAGGTGGAGCGGGAGACCGCCGCCAGCCCGGCCACAACCACGGAAACCTCTCATCCATGAATGCTCCCCTGGAAGCCCCCACCCGGGGCCGACTGAACCACGCCAACCACATCCTGGCGGAGGTGCTGCGCTTTGCCCATCCCGCCGACGCGGTGCTGTCCCGCTACTTCCGGGAGAACCGCAACCTGGGCCACCGGGACCGGGCCTGGCTGGCGGAGACGGTCTATGCCGTGCTGCGCCACCTGCGCCAGGTGCGCCTGTGGGCCGGGCCCAACGCCCAGCCCAAGGCCTTGCTGCTGGCCTGGCTGGTGAAGGGGGCTGGTCACTCCGTGCGCCATCTGGAGCCCGCCATCTCCCAGACCGAGCGGGAGCAGCTGGGGGAGGTCAAGGCCCGCCAGCTGCCGCCGGCGAGCCTGGCGGATCGTTGCGACCTGCCCGATTGGCTGGCCGAGCGCCTGGCCCCGGTCTTCGGCGAGGAGGGGCTGGTGAGCCTGTGCCACGCCTTGAACCAGTCCGCGCCCCTGGATCTGCGGATCAATCCCCTGAAGGCCGAGCGGGAGGCGGTGCTGGCCCAACTGGCGGCGGAGGGCATCAAGGCCCGGCCGGGACGCTTGTCGCCCCTGGCCATCCGCCTGGCGGAAAAGCCGGCCCTCCAGACGCACCCCCTTTACCTGGGGGGGCAGGTGGAGGTGCAGGACGAGGGCAGCCAAGTGCTGGCCTGGCTGGTGGCCCCCCGGCGGGGGGAACTGGTGGTGGATTTCTGCGCCGGCGCGGGGGGCAAGACCCTCGTCCTGGGGGCTTTGATGCGCTCCACCGGGCGGCTCCACGCCTTTGATGTATCCGACAAGCGCCTGGCCAAGCTCAAGCCCCGGGCGGCCCGGGCGGGGCTCTCCAACGTGCATCCGGTGGTGATCGACAACGAGAACGACATCCGGGTCAAGCGGCTGGCGGGCAAGGCCGACCGGGTGCTGGTGGATGCCCCCTGCAGCGGCCTGGGCACCCTGCGCCGCAACCCGGATCTCAAGTGGCGCCAGAGCCCGGAGTCGGTGGAAGAACTCAAGGGCAAGCAGGCCGCCATCCTCCAGGCCGCCGCCCGGCTGGTGAAGCCCGGCGGCCGGCTGGTGTATGCCACCTGCAGCCTTTTGCCGGAAGAAAACGAACACATCGTCCAGGCCTTCCTGGCGGCCAACCCGGCCTTCCAGGTACGCAATGCCGGGGAGATCCTCCAGCGCCAGGGCATTCCGGTGGAAGAGGGGGAATTCCTGCGCCTGACCCCGGATCGCCACGACACCGACGGCTTCTTCGCCGCCGTGATGGAACGTTCCGCGTGAGCTTGACCGCCTGGCCCTTGCGCCGGTGGCTGGCGGCGGCGCTGCTGATCCTGGCGGCCCCCGCCGCCCTGGCCGAGGCTCGCCCCCTAGCTCCAGGAGCCCAGGTGGAGGTGGCCTTCTCCCCCTGGGATGATCCAGAGGCGCTGATCCTCCAGACCCTGGCCGCCGCCCGCAAGACCATCCGGGTCCAGGCCTACGCCTTCACCAGCCGGTCCATTGCCCAGGCCCTGGTGGAAGCCCGGGAGCGGGGGGTGGATGTGGCGGTGCTGGCCGATGCCGAGATGAACCGCCGGGCCGAGGGCAACGCCATTGCCCGCCTGCTCCAGGGGGGCGTGGCAGTGGCTTTTGAAACCCGCTACAACGCCGCTCATAACAAGGTGATCCTGGTGGATCCGGATAGCAAGGATTGCGCCGTCATCACCGGATCCTACAATTTCACCTGGTCCGCCCGGGCCCGCAACGCCGAGAACCTGCTGATCCTGCGGGGCGATCCGAAACTCGTCCGGGACTACCTGGACAACTGGCAACGGCATCGGGCCGAGGCCACCCCCATCCACCGCCTGCCCTTTGCCGCCGCCCCATGAAAGAACAAGACTTCGCCCGTTTGCCCCTGGAGCTTTGGTCCGATCTCCAGGCCCCCGGTATCGGTTGGCAGATCGCCGCCCTGGTCCTCTGCCTGGGGCTGGCCTGGCTGATCCAGCGGGGCGTGCTGGGCTGGCTGGCCACGCACCGGAGCGAGGGCTCCGGCCGGGCCCTGGGGCGCGGCGGTTTGCGCCGGGTGCTGTTTCCCCTCACCGCCCTGATGCTGGTGCTGGTGCTGCGGCCCCTCATGGCGCCCTACCACCACGTCAATCTGCTGTCCCTGGCGCTGCCCTTGCTGCTGTCCCTGGGCATCATCCGGCTGGTGGTGTACCTGGTGCGTCAGGCTTTCCGGGCCTCCAGCTGGCTGGGGGGCTTTGAGCGGATCTTTGCCACCTGCGCGTGGCTGGTGGTGGCCTTGCACATCGTGGGGTGGCTGCCCTGGGTGATCGACGGACTGGAGGCCATCGCCTTCAAGGTGGGCAAGAGCGAGCTCAACCTGTGGCTGCTGTTGCAGGGGGCGGTGTCGGTGATGCTCACCCTGCTGCTGGCCCTGTGGCTGGGGGGGCTGCTGGAGACCCGCCTGCTGGGGGTGGAGGGCATGGACGCCAGCGTGCGGCTGGTGCTGGTCCGGCTGGCCAAGTCGGTGCTGGTGGTGGTGGCGGTGATGGTGGCCCTGCCCATGGTGGGCATCGATCTGACCACCCTGTCGGTGTTCGGCGGGGCCCTGGGCGTGGGCCTGGGTTTTGGCCTGCAAAAGATCGCCGCCAGCTATGTGTCGGGCTTCATCATCCTGCTGGACCGCTCCATCCGCATGGGTAATCTCATCTCGGTGGGAACCGAGCGGGGGGTGGTCAGTCAGATCACTACCCGCTACACGGTATTGCGGGGCTTGAATGGGGTGGAGGTGATCGTTCCCAACGAAACCCTGGTGGGTTCGGTGGTCCAGAATGAAACCTATACCAACAGCCAGGTGCTGCTCCCCATCAACGTCCAGGTGGCCTATTCTTCCGACGTGGAAAAGGTGCTGGCGCTCCTGGCGGAGATCGCCCAGGCCCATCCCCGGGTGCTGGCGGATCCGCCGCCCAAATCCTTCCTGGTAGCCTTCGGGGAGAGCGGCATCGATCTGCGCCTGGCCCTGTGGATCCAGGATCCCCAGGAAGGCAGCCTGGGGGTGGTGTCGGAAATCAACCGGGAGATCTGGCGCCGCTTCCGGCAGGAGGGGATCGAGATTCCCTATCCCCAGCGGGAAGTTCGGCTGCTGGGACGGGACGCCGTGGTGTAAGGTGGGCCAGCGCATCCCGGATCCAAGGCCAGCAGACCCCAGGCATCTTAATTTTTCGAGGAATTCATAACGCATGTTCGCAGGTTTTCTGGACTTACCCTGGTGGGGCTACATCCTCGTGGCACTGGGATTCACCCATGTCACCATCGCCGCCGTCACCATCTTCCTGCATCGCCACCAGGCCCACCGGGCCCTGGAGCTGCATCCCATTCCCAGCCATTTTTTCCGCTTCTGGCTGTGGCTCACCACCGGCATGGTCACCAAGCAATGGGCGGCCATTCACCGCAAGCACCACGCCAAGTGCGAAACCGCCGAGGATCCCCACAGCCCCCAGACCCGGGGCTTGAGGAAGGTGCTGTGGCAGGGGGCCGAGCTCTACCGGGCCGAGGCCGCAAATGCCGAAACCCTGGCCCGCTACGGCCACGGCACGCCGGATGACTGGCTGGAGCGCCACGTCTTTGAGCGCAATACCCTTGGCATCGCCCTGATGCTGATCATCGATGTGCTCCTCTTCGGGCCGGTGGGGCTCACCATCTGGGCGGTGCAGATGGCCTGGATTCCCTTCTGGGCGGCCGGGGTGGTCAATGGCTTGGGCCATTACTGGGGCTACCGCAACTTCGCCTGCGCCGATGCCTCCACCAACCTGCTGCCCTGGGGCATCCTGATTGGCGGCGAGGAGCTTCACAACAACCACCATTCCTTCGCCACCTCCGCCAAGCTTTCCGCCCGGTGGTATGAGTTCGACATCGGCTGGCTGTACATCCGGACCCTGGAGATCCTGGGGTTGGCCAAGGTCCGTAAGGTGATTCCCTCCCCCCGTTTCGGCGAGGCCCGCAAGGTGGTGGACCTGGACATGCTCCAGACCATCATCACCCACCGCTATGACGTGATGACCCGCTACATGCGCGCCCTCAAGACCCTCTACCGGGAAGAGTTGGCCCAGTTACGCCAGGCCCGGGCCGACTTCGATGTGGCCCGCCTGCGCCACCTGGTGCTGTCGGGGGAGCAGGAGCTGGCGGAGGCGGACCGGGCCGAACGGGCCCGCATCCTGGCCGAAGGTAGCCGCCTGGCCACGGTGGTGACCATGCGGGAAGAACTGGCCGCCCTGTGGGCCCGCTCCACGGTCTCCAAGGAACAGCTCCTGACCCAGCTCCACAACTGGCTGGAGCGGGCCGAGCAGAGTGGCATCCAGCAGTTGCAGGAGTTTTCCAACCGTCTGCGCCGATACGCGTGATCCAGTCCCGCCGGTTCAACCCGCCCCCGGGCGGGTTTCCCGTTTCCGAACCCCGTTTCTGAAGCCCCGTGGCCCGCCTGATTCTTCTCAACAAGCCCTACGGCGTCCTGAGCCAATTCACCGGCGAGCCGGGTCAGGCCACCCTGGCCCGGTGGGTGGACGTGCCCGGAGTGTATGCCGCCGGCCGGCTGGATGGGGATAGCGAGGGCCTGCTCCTGCTCACCGATGACGGAGCGTTGCAGCACCGCATCGCCGACCCCCGCCACAAGGCCCCCAAGGTATATCTGGCCCAGGTGGAGGGAATTCCGGATCAAGGGGCCCTGGCTGCCCTGGAGCGGGGTGTAGACCTGGGGGATTTCGTCACCCGGCCGGCCTGGGCCCGCTTGGTACCGGCGCCGGACTGGTTGTGGCCCCGGGATCCACCCATCCGGGCGCGCAAGGCCATCCCCACCGCCTGGATCGAACTCACCTTGGAGGAAGGCAAGAACCGTCAGGTACGGCGCATGACCGCCAAGGTGGGCTATCCGACCCTGCGTCTGGTTCGGGTGGCGATTGGCCCCTGGCGGCTCGACGGCCTGGCGCCGGGGCAGTGGCGGGAGATTCAGGTGGATGGCCCGGGGCCGGCCTCAAGGTCATCCCCGAAGCCCTGGCGTGGCGCCCCATCCATGGGTCAGCGCCGGGATCGCCGCTAAAATCCCCATCCACCTCCACCTGGGTGTCACCATGAAATCCCTGTTTTCCTCGCTTGCCCTCCTTATTGTTCTTGTTGGCCGGGCCCTTCCCGCCGGGGCCGAGATGCCCATGACCGAACTGGGGGCCGGCATGTACCGCATCCAGGTGGAGGTGGCCGCCACCCAGACCGATCGCATGCTCGGCCTGATGAATCGGCCGGCGATGCCGCCCCAGCACGGCATGTTGTTCGCTTTTCCGGTGGACGCGGTCCATTGCATGTGGATGAAAAACACCCTGATCCCCCTCTCGGTGGCCTTCCTGGATCAGGACGGACGCATCCTCAACATTGCCGACATGCAGCCCCAGAGCGAACAAAGCCACTGCGCCGCCCGCCCGGCCCGCTATGCCCTGGAAATGAACCAGGGCTGGTTCGCCGCCAAGGGCCTCGCCGCCGGGGCCCGGATCCGGGGGCTGGAGCGCTTGCCGGCCGGGCGCTGAGGGCTGGGTGATGGGGCGTGGGAACTCGGGCCTGGGTAGGTTGGCGGGCTGCCTGGTGGGGCTCCTGCTGTGGGTCTGCCTGGGGCCGGCCTTTGCGGAGGAGGGCATCCTGGTCCAGGTGGGGCTCCAGGGGGAGTCCGTGCTGGTGGACGTGGCCTTTTCGGTGGCCGCCTCCCGGGCCGAGGTGTGGGAGGTACTGACCGATTTCGAGCACATGGCGGCCTTCATCTCCAACCTGGCGGTGAGCCGGGTGGTGGCCCGGGAAGGCCAGACCCTGCGGGTCTTCCAACGGGGCGAGGCCCGCCGTGGCCTCCTCCATTTCCCCTTTGAATCGGTGCGGGAGATCCAGCTCGAAGCCCCCGGCCGGATCTCTACCCACCTGGTTTCCGGCACGCCCAAGCGCCTGGAGGGGGTGACCGAGATCACCAGCGACGGCTCCCGGACCCGGGTCAGCTACCACGGCGAATCGGTGCCGGATAGGTGGATACCTCCGGTGGTGGGCCGTGGTTTCATCGCCGACGAGGTGCGGGAGCAGTTCGAGGAGATGCGCCGGGAGATCCTCCGGCGCCATCGCCTGGCACCGGAGGGACGGGTTGCTCCGCCCGGTTAAAGTCTGCAATTACACGACCCCATTGTGAATGGGACCTCTTCCTTGTCGCCTGTGATGGAGTGGCTGTCGGGCCTCCGCCATTCAGGTGCATCCCCTTCATACGGCGTACTTAATCCCGACGGGGTTCCGCCAGCAGGGCGGCAATATAGTCCTCCGGCAGGCGATGTTCGGCGGCCAGCTCGGCGGCGCTGCAGCCGCTGGCCCGCAGGCTGGCCAGCCAGCCGTCGAGGCCGGTGGACAGGGAGCGGCCGGCCTTCTCGCCGTCACGGGTGGCGCCGCTGTCTACGTCGTATTTGTTGGCGTAGCCGCGGGGTGTAACCATCAGGCCGTGTCGGACAAAGGTGCTGGCGTTGCCGATGAGCACGGTGGACAGCATGCCGATGTCGGCGTCGGTCATCCGCGCCAGGGTGGTGAGCTCGACGCGCTGTTTCGGCCGGTAGGCCGATTTGACGATGGCCACCGGGGTGTCCGGCTGGCGGTGGCGCAGGAACAGGCGCTGGGCCTCGACGATCTGGCGGGTGCGGCGGCCGCTCTTGGGGTTGTAGAGGGCCACCACGAAGTCTGCTGCAGCCACCGCATCGAGGCGCCGAGCGATGACCGGCCAGGGGGTGAGCAGGTCCGACAGGCTGATGGTGCAGAAGTCGTGGGTCAGGGGGGCGCCCACCAGGGCTGCGCAGGTGTTGAGGGCCGAGGCGCCGGGGATGATCTCCACCTCGATGTCCGAATCGGGCGTCCAGCCGGCCTGGAACAGCACCTCGAAGGTGGGCCCGGCCATGCCATACACACCGGCGTCGCCGGAGGAGATGAGGGCCACCTTGCGGCCCTGGCGGGCGCGCTCGAAGGCTTCGATGGCCCGGTCCAGCTCCTCGGTCATCGACTTCCTGATGACCTCCTTGCCCTCAAGCAGGTCGGCCACCAGGCGGATGTAGGTGACGTAGCCGATCACCGTGTCGGCTTCGGCGATGGCCTCGCGGGCGCGGGCGGTGAGGTGCGCGTGGCTGCCCGGGCCGAGGCCGACCAGCATGATCCGGCCACGGGGGGTGGGGGTGTCGTTCATTGGGGAATCCTTGCGATGGAGATGGTGGCGTTGCGGCCGTCGGGGCCGCGGTACTTGTGCTTTTCCAGCAGTAGCTGGCTCATTTCGGTGCCCGCCGCGAGCAGGGCCGCGGCTTCGGAGACCGAGGGCGTGCCGGTGTACTTGCGCACGGTTTCGGATGGGTGAGGTACGGCCACGACCGCCAGCTCGGCCGCGGGGTAGAAGCGGATGGTCCAGCCCTGCCAGCGGGCCAGGGCGTGCAGCCCGGGCTCGTCGGCCTTCAGGTCGATGCTGGCCACGGCGACCACGTCGGTGAGGCTGGCCTGGCAGCTTGCCAGGGCATCCACTACCGCCCAGGCCAGGGTGGCGGCCGGCGTGCCCCGGTCGCAGCCGATCCCCAGGGCAATGGGGCCGACGCGGCTCATGGGCTCACCGGCGGCCGGTAGATCACCCGCTTGCCGGCCAGGCGCGGGGCCAGCTCGGCTGGCATGGGCCGGTGGCTGATCCACAGGACGGCGCCAAAGCGTTCTGGGGTGACATCCTCCAGCCGGCTGAAGGAAAACAGGTTGGCCGGCAGCGGCCCACAGCGGCCGTTGGCGTGGCGCAACCACCAGTCGGCGCTGCCGACTTCCTGCACGACCGCCACCGGTTCGTCATTCACCACGGCGGCGCTGGCCCGGACGATCTCGTCGTGGCTGGCCTCGAAGGTCCAGCCCAGCTCGCGGCCCAGCAGGTCCACGGCCAGGGTCTGGCGGGCGTCGGAGGCGGTGGTGAGCACCGGCGTGGCGTCGAGGGCCTGGGCCAGGGTGCCGGCCAGGGCGTTGGCGCCGCCCAGGTGGCCAGACAGCATGGGGATGACGAAGCGCCCGGCCTCGTCGATGACCACCACGCCGGGGTCGGACTCCTTGCGTGCCAGGTAGGGCGCCACCAGCCGCACCGTGGCCCCCAGGGACACGATGGCGACGATGCCGTCAAAGTTGGAAAAGAGGATGGGGATCTGCTCGGATGTCTTGCCGGCGTAGCAGGCCGCGGCGCCGGGGGCGGCGGCGTGGGCTTCGGCGGCGAATTTCTCGGGGGCGAACAGCCGGGCGCCGGGCAGCGCGGCGACCACGTGGCCGGCCAGGGCGATGCCGTGGCGGGTGATGGAGACGACGGCGATGCGGTCGTTGGCAAAGGGCAGGTGCTGGGTCATTGCGGGCTCGCGGCAGTGAGGGTGTCGGCGGTGAGGGTGGCGGCGGCCGGGCGCTTGCGGCAGCCCCGGCGCAGGGCGCCGCGGGCCCGGCCGGGGTTGTGCACGAGCAGCAGGGACAGGTAGTTCACCTTCTCGCCGGCCAGGCGCCGCACGTCGTGGACGATCCGCTCGTCGGGGGCGCCGACCTTCTCGATGAAGCAGCTGCTGGCCAGCAACCCGCGTGCCTCGAGCAGCGCGAGCACCTCGTCGAGGAGCGGCTTGACCTTGAGCAGCACCAGGGTGTCAAAGTCGCCCAGCAGCCGGTCGATCAGCTCGACCCCGTAGGCGGCCGGGATGACCGCGAAGGTCTCGTCCTCCTCGGCCAGGGTGAGGCCGGTGGCCGCGGCGGCGGCGGCAAAGGAGCTGACGCCGGGGATGGTTTCCACGGCCACGCCGGGGGCGAGCTCCCGCACCACCCGGGCCAGGTGGCCGAAGGTGGCGAAGGTGGAGGCGTCGCCTTCGACCAGGAAGACTAGGTCGCGTCCTTCCTGCAGCAGCTCGACCGTGCGGGTGGCGGCGCGGGCCCAGGCCCTGGCCAGGGCCACCGGGTCGCGGGTCATGGGAAATACCAGGGCCTCGGCGTCGGCGGGCACCGCCAGCCCGCCACGCTGGACGATGCCCAGGGCGTAGGAGGCCTCCGCGGCCTTCTTGACCGGGTACAGCCAGCGGGCGCCGGATTGCAGGGCGGCCCAGGCCCGGCGGGTGATCAGTTCGGGATCGCCGGGGCCGAGGGAGGCGCCGATCAGACGTCCGGGGAGCGGGGGGGGCATGGGATTTCCTTTGCGGCGGAGACGATCCACACCGGGTTCTGGGCGGCGAGGCGGTGCATGTCGAGGATGGGCTGGCTGCGGGCGGCCTGCAGCTGGACCACATCCCAGGTGGCGCCGGCCTCGGCCAGGTTGGCGGTGGCGGTGGCGAGGTTTTCCAGGGTCACGAAGTTCATCACCAGCCGGCCGGCGGGGCGCAGGCGCTGGAGGGTCAGGCGGATCAGCCCGGCCAGCTCGCCCCCCGAGCCGCCGATGAACACCGCGTCGGGGTCGGGCCAGGCGTCGAGCCCGGCCGGGGCCTTGCCCTCGACCAGGGTGTAGTTGGTGGCACGCAGGCGCAGCGCGTTGGCGCGGGCGTTGGCGGCGTCGCCGGGGTTCTTCTCGATGGCCCAGACGTGCCCGTTGCGGGCCAGGCGGGCGGCTTCCAGACCCACCGAGCCGGACCCGGCGCCGATGTCCCACACCAGGCTGTCGGGGCACAGGCCCAGCCTGGCCAGGGACAGGGCGCGGGCTTCCTGCTTGGTGATCAGACCCTTCTCGGGGGCGCGCTGGATGAAGTCGCTGTCATCGAAACCGAAGGTGGCGCGGCGCTCGGGTGGGCCGATGCGTTCCAGCACCACGATGTTCGGGTCGGCAAAGCGCTGCCCGGCGGCCTCGGCCAGGGGCAGGCGGGCATGCACCGCCTCGTCGGGCAGGGCCAGGCGGGCTGCCACGGAAATGCGGAAGTCGTCGCCCAGGCCCGCCATGATCAGCGCCCGGGCGATGCGGTCGGGGCTGTTGGCCGGGCTGGTGAAGGCGCCGATGAGGCGCTGCTGCGAGGCGGCGCGCATCAGGGCGTAGAGGCCATGGTCGGGGCCTGCGCCCGCTATCCATTCGCCGGCGTTGTGGCCGTGCACCGAGACGATGGCAGCGCCCTGCCAGCTCTGGCCGAGGCGGGCGAAGGCCAGCTGCAGGGTGGACGGGGCCGGATGCACGGCGATGGCTTCGCTGCCCAGCTTGCGGCCGAGAAAGCGGGCGATGCCGTGGCACAGGGGGTCGCCGGTGGCGAGCACGGCGCAGGATCGGCCGGCGCCCCGCGCCGCACGGACCCACTCGGGGACACGGCCGAGGTGGCCGTCCATCACCCGTTGTTCCACTCGGGAGGGGAGGTGGGGGGCAACGAGATCAAGCGTGCGGCGGGCGCCGATTAACAGGTCACATTCAATCAGGTGGGCGCGGGCCAGGTCGCCCAGGCCGGCCCAGCCGTCGTCGAGGATGCCGATCAGGCGGCAGGGTTCAGGTGAGTTCATGTTCTTCCACGGTGACGATGGGCACGCCTTCAAAATTGCAGGCGAGCACGGTGAGGCGGTGGGGGCCGGGGTAGCGCTGGCGCAGGCTGTGGATGGCCCGGCTGGCCAGGGCCCGGTGGAAGGCCACGGCGAGGTCCAGCTCGGCCAGGCGTTCGGCGGCAAAGCGGGCGGTCTCGGCGGCGCGGATCTCGTCCACCAGGTCCGGCGGGGCGCCCACCTCGGCGGCGGCGGAGGCGATCAGCTCCCGGTCCACCTCCTCGCGCCAGGCGTGGGTGACCGACAGGCCCTGGGCGATCTTAGTGAGCTTGCCCACCATGGCGCCGATGATGATGTGCTGCATGTTCTGCTTCACCGCGGTCTGGAAGGCGGCCTTGACGAAGTCGCCCATCTGCACGAAGCAGGCCTCGTCCAGCTCGGGAAAGCAGCGCATGGCGCATTTTTCGGTGCGCCCGCCGGTGGTGAACACCACGCTGGTCTGGCCCTGGTTGGCGGCCACATCGACGGCCTGCACCACGCTGGCCCGGAAGGCGGCGGTGGAGTAGGGGCGCACGATGCCGGTGGTGCCGAGGATGGAGATGCCCCCCAGGATGCCCAGGCGGGCGTTGAGGGTCTTGGTGGCCATCACCTCGCCGCCGGGTACCGAGATGGTCACGGCCAGGCCGTCGCCGGTGGCGAGGATGGCGCTGCCGGCGGCACGCACGTTGTCGGTGATGTTGCGGCGGGGGACCGGGTTGATGGCCGGGCCGCCCACGTCGAGGCCCAGGCCGGGCTTGGTGACGGTGCCGACGCCGGGTCCACCGCGTAGCACGATCCGGCCTTCGGCGCCGGGCAGGCGTTCGACCTCGGCGGTGAGGTGGGCGCCGTGGGTGGCGTCGGGGTCATCGCCGGCGTCCTTGATGCTGACGGCCCGGGCGCGCAGGCCGTCGGTCCAGCCATCGGTGATGGTGAAGCGCACCCGCTGGGTGTTGGGCAGCACGCACTCCACAGTGTCTGGCACCCGGCCGTGCACCAGCCCGAGGGTGGCGGCTGCCGCGGCGGCGGCCGAGTTGGCGCCGGTGGAAAAACCCGTGCGGTTGCCGCGATCCCGCTTGGGATCGCCCTTGCGGACCTTCTCTGCGGTGGCGTGACCTGCGCTCATGGCGCCCTCACGCCGCCGGCTGGTGGTTGGCCTCGGCCAGGCCGAGGAGGGCGTGGATGGCCGCCACCACCAGGGTCGAGCCCCCCTTGCGACCGCGGATGGTGATCCACGGCACGGTGTCGATCTCCATCAGCAGGTCCTTGGATTCGGCGGCCGAGACGAAGCCGACCGGCATGCCGATGACCAGCGCCGGGCGCAGGCCTTCGTCGCGGATCAGGCGGACGACTTCGATCAGCGCGGTGGGAGCGTTGCCGATGCCGACGATGGCGCCTTCCAGCAGGCCGAGGCGCCAGGCCTTGCGCATGGCCTGCACGGCGCGGGTGGTGTTTTCTGCCTGGGCGGCGGCGATTACGTCTGGGTCGGAGATGAACTGGTGGGTGCGGACGCCGAAGTGGGCCAGGCGCGGGGCCGACAGGCCGACGCAGATCATCTCCACGTCGGCCACCACCGGCGTGCCGCCGGCCAGGATGCGGGCGAGGCCGGCCGCCATGGCCTGCGGGTGGAAGGCGGTGAGGCCGTTGAACTCGAAGTCGGCGTTGGCGTGGATCATGCGGCGCACCAGCGGCCATTGCTCGGCGCTGTAGGCGTGGTGGCCGACTTCCCCGTCGATGATGGCGAAGGAGTCGTGCTCGATGGCGCGGCCGGCGGCAGTGAGCTGCTCGGTGAAAACGTTGGCGTGTTTCATGGGCTCGGAGGTCGGCTCAAGCGTGGGCATGGCCGTGGTCGTGGGGCGTCTGGGTGTGGCTGTTGTCGTGCAGGTGTTCGGCCTCGGCAGCCTGGCGGTACTTGCAGCCGTCGCATTCCAGCAGCCCGCCTTCGGGCAGCACGGCGCCGCCCACCTTGGCGTCGAGCAGGTCGAAAACGCCCTTGTCGAAGCCGAAGTGGGTGCCCAGCGCGAAGGCGATCTGTGGGTATTGCCCGCGCAGGCGCTCGACCTGGGCCTTGATGCGCTCCATCAGCACCCCGGTGAACAGGTACACCGGCACCACGCAGATCTGGCTCATGCCCAGCCGGGCTTGGCGCTGGACGACGCTTTCGAGGCGCGGCCAGGCGACGCCGGTGAAGGCTAGGTCCACCAGTTCAAAGTCGTTGTCCTCGAAGAGCCAGCGGGCCATCTTGGCCAGCTCGCCGTTGGCGCCGGCGTCCGACGAACCACGGCCGAGGAGGATCACGCCGGTGGTTTGCGGGTCGGGTACGTCCAGCGCCTTCATCAGGCGGTCGAGCTGGCCCTGCAGCACGGCGAGGATCTCGCGCCCCATGCCCAGGTGGCGGGTGCAGCTGAAGTCGACGCCCGGGTGACGGACGCGAGCGTCGGCAATGGCGGCCGGCAGTTCCATCTTCACGTGGCCGGCGGCGCTGAGGGTGAAGGGGATCACCAGCACCCGGCGGGCGTCGCGGGCGGCCCGGTCGAGGCCGTCGCCCAGGAGCACGTCGGCGTGTTCGATGAAGCAGGTTTCGATGCGCCAGGCCGGGTGGCGCTCGCGCCACTGGGCTGCAAAGTGGAGGATCTCGGTGTTGCCGTCCCGGTTGCGGGAACCGTGGCCGACGAGAAGGATTGCGGTGTCGTTCATGCGGGTGTCTCCGGGGAGTGTGCGGGGGTCGTGGCCTTGCGGAAGCGGTGGCCGAAGGCGGGGTCGTAGAGCTTGGAGCGGGCCAGGGTCGGCCAGTCGGCGGCCCCCAGCGTGGGGCTGGCGATGATCATGGCCTGGCTGGCGATCTTCTCGGCCTGGCAGCGTTTCTTGATGTCGGCGAGGGTGCCGCGGACGATCTTCTCCTCGCCGGGCCAGCTGGCCTTCTGCACCACCAGGATCGGCGCGTCCTCGCTCCAGCCGGCGGCCCGTAGGGCACGCTGGACCTCGTGGAGCAGAGTGATCGACAGGAATATGCACAGGGTCGTGCGGTGGGCGGCGAGGGCTTCCAGCTCCTCGCTCGGCGGCATCGGCGTGCGCCCGGCCACGCGGGTGAGGATCACCGTTTGCGTCACTTCCGGCAGGGTCAGGGTTTCGCCGGCTGCCGCCGCCGAGGCAAAGGCCGACGAAACGCCCGGTACCACCGCCCAGTCGATGCCGGCGGCGGTGAGCGGGCGGGTCATCTCCACCAAGGCGCCGTACAGGCCGGGGTCGCCGGTCTGCAGGCGCACCACGGTGGCGTGGCGGGCGCTCTGGTCGAGGAGCCACGAGCTCATCTCCTCCAGCGTCATGTCCTTCGAGTCGCGGATTTCGCAGTCCGGCGGGGCGAACAGGGTGGCCGCCTGGCTGACCAGCGAGCCGGCGTAGAGGATCGCGCCAGCCTCTTCAAGCAGGCGACGGCCCTTGACGGTGAGCAGCTCCGGATCGCCGGGGCCGGCACCCACGAACCAGACCTTGCCGGTCACGGCTCAGAGCGCCTGCGGCTGGAAGCAGTAGCGCACGGTGGCGCTGTCCTGCCGGCGGGCCAGGGCGTGCAGCACCAGCAGCGTGAACAGCGGCTCGACGAGCACGATGCCCGCGTAGGACGAGGCGAAGGCCAGCCATGCCGACAGGGGCGTAGCCACTTCGCCGATAGCCAGCCAGAAGCCGACCATCAGGGTCACGCCGCTGTAGTAGGCCGCGTCGAGCTTGAGGATGCTGCGTACGGAGAGGCGCTGCCGGGCGGCCTGGAGACGCTGGCCGAGGGTGGCATGGATGAGCACCAGCGGGAGGGCGAGGGACAGGGTATTGACGCCCAGATGCACCAGGTCGGTCGGCTCGAAAAGCAGGCCCTGGGCGAGCAGGCCGAGGGCGAAGCCGAACAGCGCCGGCACGAAGCCGAGGGCCAGGTAGATCGGCATGGCGCCGAGGAAGTGCAGCTCCGACGGTCCGACGGGCAGGTGGAAGGCCTGCATGAACAGCGTGAAGAAAGCCGCCGCGATGAGGCTGCGGACGACGAGCTGCGGCTGCTTGAGGAGCTGGACGGACTGGCTGCCGAGCAGCGCCACGGTGGCGATGTCGGCGGCGACGATTTTGACGCTGGCGATGTACCCCGGTTCGATGTGCATTTTGCTTTCCTTCGTGACGATTGGACGAAGTGCGGCAAGACATCGGGGGGCGCGCAGAAGCAGCGAAAAACGAAGAAACGGACCGGCGGCCAAGGGCCGGGCAAGCACGGACCAGCAGAGCGGGAACAGTTCCGGGAAATGCGGCGGGAACGGGACGGACGTCAATGGTCGGGCAAGCCCATCGGTCGGCTCTGCCCACACCCCGGGGCCAATACCACACCACAACGTCACAGGCCGGTCTTCTGGCTCGCCTTCGTCCTCATCCGCCAACCTTCCCAGGTGCGGGCACCCAGTGGCGTGGAGCAGATTCGTCAGGCTTACAGCAGCGGGGGCTGCGCCGGAATGGTCGGGGAGCGCATGCTCCCGACGTCACCGGACTTCCCGTTTCACCTTCCCTGCGAATGCAGGGTTGGCACCCGTAACAGCGGTGAGTGTAATGTCAGTTGCAAAAGTGGGGCAAGTTTCCTGAGGCCCGTCCCGGGCCCCTATGGCTGCGAGGCAAGCTGCCAGTTGCCCTTGGGGAAGAATTTCACCGGGCTGGCGGCGGCCTGGACCACCGCGTTCCTGAGGGCCCCGATCACGTGCATCTCGCAGCGCTTGCAGTCAAAGCGCAGGGTGAGCTTTTCCTTGCCGTTCATGAGGGTCATGGGGTCCGGGCGGACGCCCTTCACTTCCTTGGGGCACAGGTTGAAGCTGTAGCGCAGACAGTGCTTGGTGATCATCAGGGAGACGTCGCCCCGCTCCTGGTTGGCTTCATAGGCGTCCTCGATGAGGCTCACCCCATGGCGGGCATAGAAGGCCCGGGCCTTGTCGTTGAAGACGTTGGCCAGGTAGGAAAGTTCGGTCTGGGGGTAGGGCACCGGGGGTTCCACCGGGGCGGCCCGGGGCGGGCGGGGATGGCTGGCCTGGCGGCGGGCAGCCAGTTCATCCACGGCAGCGCGGCGCAGGCCATTGACCACCGAGGCGGGCAGGAACCAGGGCTGGCTCAGCTTCAGTTCGATATCTTGGGCCTGGAACCAGGTGTTGCCCAGCTTGGCCAGGTGTTCCCGCAGGGTTTGTTCGGCCCGTTCGGGCTGCTGGGCGGCTTCCTTGCCGTGGGGGGCTTCGGCCCGGGCGGTGACCCCGTCTTCATCGCTGACGGTCAGGTAGAAGCCCTCCGGAGTTTCGCCGAGTTCCATGGCCACCCGCACCCGCCGCTGGGCAGACTTCTTCTCCAGCAGGCGTTCAAATTCCTGGTCCCGGTTGCGGTGGAGCTGCACCCCCACCGCCAGGTCGGTGGGCATCCGGGTGGGATGGATGCGCCGGCCGTCCACCCCGCTCACCCGGTTGACCCGCAGGCCCGCCAGATCCGTGTCCGGGTCGAAATAGGACAGGCCGTCCCCGTTGTGCAGGGGCTGGCTGGCGTCCACCTCGAACCAGTCCGGACCCAGGCGGGTGACGGTGGCAATGGCCTCGCCAGAGAAACTGGGGGTCTCGAAGGCGCCGATGTCGCCCTTGCGGGCATTCACGAAGTAGTCGGTGGCGCCCCGGTTGAAGGTCTTCTCCGGCCGGGGGGCGAAGGTGAGTTCGCTAACCCCGCTGGAGGCCCGGCGGTAGCCCGGCAGGGCTTCCAGCACCTGGTCCAGCATCCGCCGGTAGTGGGCGGTGATGTTCTTCACGTAGGCCAGATCCTTCAGGCGGCCTTCGATCTTGAAGGAGCTGATGCCGGCCAGGGCCAGGGCCTGCAGGTTGGCGCTCTGGTCGTTGTCTTTCATGGACAGGAGATGCTTGTCCTGGGCGATCACCTGTCCCGCCTCGTCGGCCAGGGTGTAGGGCAGGCGGCAGGCTTGGGAGCATTCCCCACGGTTGGCGCTGCGGCCGGTGTGGGCATGGCTGATGTAGCACTGGCCGCTATAGGCCACGCAAAGGGCGCCATGGACGAAGAACTCCAGCTGGCAGCTGGTGGCGGCGGCCACCTTCTGGATTTGCTGGAGGGACAGTTCCCGGGCCAGCACGATCTGGGAGAAACCCACGTCCTGGAGGAAGCGGGCCTTCTCCGGGTGGCGGATATCGGTCTGGGTGCTGGCATGGAGCTGGATGGGGGGCAGGTCCACTTCCAGCAGGCCCATGTCCTGGATGATGAGGGCATCGGCCCCCGCATCGTGGAGCTGCCAGGCCAGCTGGCGGGCGCCTTCCAGCTCGTCGTCCCGCAGGATGGTGTTGACCGCCACGAAGACCTGGGCCCGGTAGCGGTGGGCGTACTCCACCAGGCGGGCGATGTCCGCCACCGTGTTGCCCGCGTTGGAGCGGGCGCCGAAGGCCGGGCCGCCGATGTAGACCGCGTCGGCGCCATGGGTGATGGCCTCTATGCCGAAGTCGGCATTCTTGGCGGGGGAGAGGAGTTCGAGGGTCTTACGGGGGTCGTTCATCGGGGCTCTTGGGGTGGAGATTTTCATTTTTTTCAGGTGCTTAGGCCCCATTATCCGCGACCCTCCCCGCTTCCGTCGAGGCTGGGGGATTTTAGCGCCGAGGGCTTTCAGCCGTGGAGCCGGGCGTTCAGGTCATCCACCACCTCGGCCCAGTCCGCGTCCCCCGCCAGTTGTTCCCGCAGGAAGGTGGCCTGGGAGCCGCTCCAGAACGGGGCGTCGGCCAGGTGGACGCTTTCCGGCAGGGGCGCATGGGTGGCGATGAAACGGTCCATGGCGGTGGGTTCGGTGGGGAGGCCGAGCTGGGCGAAAAGCTGGGCAAGGGAATGCTGAGCGGCTTCCATGGTGGATCTCTCCTGAAAGGGACCCTGGATAGAGTCGGATGGGCCCCGGGGAGTTCAGTGGTGGTTGGCCGGATGAGTCCCGGCCGGCGATCGTTCGTTTCACCGCAGGGCCCGCTTGCATCGGGAGGCTTTGGCGGGATGAATCCCGCCCTACGCGATGTTCCGGCGGGACGTGGGGCCGGCTCCCATCGGACACCGCGGTGGCCCAAGCCTTCCGCCTCACCCGCCAGTCTCTGGCCATGGGCGCCTTGTCGGGGGCTGGCCGGCACTCGCTTGACGTCCATCAAGTTTCCCGCACGGAACCCTCCCGCTGCGACCATCCGCCGCAAGGATCGGCGCGGAAAGGCCGGGAAAATTGTGACAGTTTTTTTTTGCCCCATTTGGGGGGCCGTATTTTGGAGAGTTTCATGTCATTCAAACGAGTTGCCCTGGCCACCGCGATTTCAGCCTTGCCCCATGTAGTTTCAGCCGCCGAGGGGGCTGGGTCGGCCGCCCCCGCCACCCTGAAGGATGTGGTGGTGTCGGCCAAGACCGAAGGTTTCCAGGCCGCCGCCGGCGAGGGGGTGGGGGCGGCCACCGTGCAAACCCTGCGGGCCGTCACCAGTGACACCGCCAGCCTGCTGCGGGATGTTCCCGGCGTCAGCCTGTATGGGGCCGGCGGGGTTTCCAGCCTGCCCTCGATCCACGGTCTGGCCGACGACCGCCTGCGCATCAAGGTCGATGGCATGGATTTGATCGCCTCTTGCCCGAATCACATGAATCCGGCCCTGTCCTATCTGGATCCGTCGAATGTGGGGGCCCTGAAGGTGTATGCGGGCCTCTCGCCGGTCAGCGTCGGGGGCGACAGCATCGGCGGAACGGTACTGGCCGAGACGCCCCCACCGGTGTTCGCCGCCGCCGGCCAGGGCCGCCTCTTCAAGGGCGAGGCCGGCGCGTTCTACCGTAGCAATGGCAATGGGGTGGGGGGCAACGTTTCCGCCACCTATGCCACCGAAAGCTTCTCCGCCACCTATTCCGGCGCCACCGCCCAGGCCGACAACTACGACGCCGGCGGCAAGTTCAAGACCACCACGGTCACCGGCCGGGTCGGCCACAGCCTGGCCCTGGATGAAGTGGGCTCCACCGCCTATGAAACCCGCAACCACACCCTGGGCGTGGCCCTGAAGGGCGGCAACCACCTGCTGGAGGCCAGACTGGGTTACCAGGACATGCCCTACCAGTTGTATCCGAACCAGCGCATGGACCTCCTCGACAACAGCCAGCACAGCTTGAACCTGCGTTACCGGGGGCAGTTCGACTGGGGCGCCCTGGAGGCCCGCGTCTATCACGAGAAGGTGGAGCACTTCATGGACTTTGGCGCCGACAAGCGCTTCTGGTACGGCTCCAATTCCGGTGCCGGCGTAGCCTGCTCCCCCATCCGTTTCATGGGGGATCCGGCCGGCACCTGCGCTGGCGGCATGCCCATGTATACCGAAGGCAAGACCACTGGCGCGGTGCTCAAGGCCGATATCGCCCTCTCCCAGCGGGATCTGCTGCGCCTGGGCGGTGAGTACCAGCGCTACCGGCTGGATGACTGGTGGCCTGCTTCCGGTGGCGGCATGGGGCCGGGCAGCTTCGAGAACATCAAGGATGGCCAGCGGGATCGCCTGGCCTTGTTCGGCGAGTGGGAATCCCAGCTCAACGCCCAGTGGCTGACCTCCCTCGGGCTGCGCCACGAGCGGGTCAGTTCGGATGCCGGGGATGTGCGCGGCTACCGGATCACCGCTGGCGCGCCGGGCAACCAGCTGGTGGATAGCGCAGCCTTCAACGCCAAGGATCACGAGCGCAGCGACAACAACTGGGATCTGGCCGCCCTGGCGCGCTACACCGCCAGCACCACCCTGGATATCGAGTTTGGCTTCACCCGCAAGGTGCGCTCGCCCAATCTCTATGAGCGTTACACCTGGTCCACCTGGGCCATGGCGGCCACCATGAACAACTTCGTGGGGGACGGCAACGGCTACGTGGGCAACCTGGAACTGGAACCGGAAAAGGCCCACACCCTCTCCGCCACCTTCGATTGGCACGGGGCTGACCGCAGCTGGGAATTCAAGGCCACGCCCTACTACACCCGGGTGAGCGACTACATCGATGCGGTGAAGACCGGCACCTTCACCGCCGACAAGTTCAATGTCCTGACCTATGCCAACCAGTCGGCGCGGCTCTATGGCCTTGACCTGTCGGGACACCTGCCCCTGGCCAGGACCGCCTGGGGCGAGTGGGGCTTCAAGGGCTTGCTCAACTATACCCATGGCAAGAACCGGGAGACCGGCGACGACCTGTACAACGTCATGCCCCTCAACGCCAGGTTGACCCTGACCCACAAGCTGGGAGGCTGGGACAACGGCATCGAACTGGTGGCGGTGCAGGGCAAGGATGCCGTTTCCGACGTGCGCAATGAGATCAAGACCCCTGGCTACAGCCTGACCCATCTGCGAGCCAGCTACGCCTGGCAGCAGGCGCGGGTGGATTTCGGCGTGGAGAACCTGTTCGACAAGGCCTACTACCTGCCCCTGGGGGGCGCCTACCTGGGCCAGGGCACCACCATGAGCATGAATGGCGTGCCCTGGGGCATCGCCGTGCCGGGAATGGGCCGTTCCCTCTACGCGGGTCTCAACGTGAAGTTCTGAGGGGATCGGGTTGCGAAAAAAACGCCGGTTTGTGCCGGCGTTTTTTTTGGGAAAGGGCGCGGCGGTGCCAGCGGGTCCGGGTCAGGTCTCCGGATCCCGGCGGAGGGTGGGCTGGCGGGTGCCGCCATGGGCGCAGTAGCGGGCTTCCGGGGCGTGGCCCGCGGTCAGGCAGTCCGGGCAGCTGCGGGTGGTGGGGGTGCGTTGGAAGCGCCGGGCGGTCATCTCGGCACTGACGATGCCGGTGGGGACCGCCAGGCTGCCCCAGCCCAGCAGCATCTTTAAAGGAGGCGATGAGGCGGCCCAGGTCGGTGTGGGGGGTGAAATCCCCGTAACCCACCGTGGTCATGGTGACGATGGCCCAGTGCATGGCCACCGGGAGGCTGGTAAAGCCGCTGGCCAGGGCCCGGTATTCGGCCAGGCAGGAGGCCCGCTTGAGGACCCGGAAGATCCGCAGCCGGCGCAGGATGCGCACGTCCAGCAGGGCATCGGCACTGGGGAAGCTGCGGGCTTAGCGCAGTGAGCGGCCCACGCAATACGGGCGCAGCAGGTATGCGCCGGTGAAGAACAGGGTGAACGTCCATGCCAGGACATGGAACAGGGAGCCATGGGTACTGGCCTGGGCCGGCACGCTGTCGGCCACCACCACCACTGCCACGCTGGCCAGGATGACGGCGATCAGGGGCAGGTCGAAGAGTCGGCTGGTCCGGGTTTCGGCCTCGAAGATCACCGTGTACAGGGCATGTCTGAGGCCCCCCCGGGCTTGCCGAAGCGTTGGGCGTCCTCCAGCTCCCTGCCCAGGGGGTAGTTCTGACTGGTCATCGGGCGCTTCTCCGGTTGCCGCGGCACGTCGGGCTGGCGGCGGGGTCATGCCATCAGGCCGGAGCCTTGCCGTATTTCTTGAACACCGCCTTGGCGTCCTGATGGGCCCGCTCCAGGGTGCGCAGGGCCGGGTCGTCGTCGTGGGGGCTGAAGAACTCGTCCGCCTGGGCCTTCATCACGGCGGCGATGGACGCCTTCTCGCTCAGGCCGTGGCGCTCGAAGATCAGGGTGGTCACCTCGTCCAGATACTCTTCATAGGTCATGCATTTTCCGATTGTCATGTCTTGCGCCAGAGGGTCGCCAGCCAGGGTTGCTGGTGGCGGGGCAGCCCCGCGGGGCGGTAATAGTGGTCCAGTTCAGCGAAGCCCGCGGCCCCCAGGTGGGCGCGCCAGGTTTCCAGGTCGTGGTAGCAGCCGTAGCGCCCGCCCTGGAAACCCTCCTGATTTTCACCCCGGGGATTGGAACTGAACAGTACGCCCCGGGGCTTGAGGCAGGCGTGGAGGCGGGCCAGCACCTCCGCCAGGGCCGCCCTGGGCACGTGGAACAAGGAGGCATTGGCAAAGACTCCGTCGAAGTGGCCGGGGGGCAGGTCCAGGGCCAGAAAGTCCTGGTGCAGCACCGGGCAGCCCGACGCCTGCCGGGCCATGGCCACGAACACGGCGGAACCATCGAGCCCCACCACCCGGTGCCCCAGCCCGCGAAAATGGCACAGGTCGCGGCCCGGGCCGCAACCCAGATCCAGGATCACGTGGGGCGGCGGACCTTCAAGGGCGCCCAGGAATGCGGCGCGGTTCTGGCTGACGTCGTGATCCCAGGTGCCGGCCCGGAAGGCTTCCGCCTGCTGATCGTAGTGGGCGATGGTGGGGGCGGTCAGGCGGGCCAGGGCGGAGGCGGGTTCCTCGGCGGGCTCTAGCTCGGCGGGCGGGGTCTGGTCTGGCGCCCCCGGGGGGTGTGGCGGCATGGGCAATCGATGGCTGGGAGAATGGGTGGATTGTACCCAGGCCGGGGGCCGCTGCCATCACGCCAGGGTCTTGAGCAGGAGGCCTAGCGCCGCCCCCGCCGCGATGACGTGGATGACGTTGCGCTTGTAGCGGAACAGGGCCACGGCCGCCGCCAGGGCGATGAGGGCGGAGCCCCAGTCGAAGGGGCCGGCGAGTCCCTTGGGCCACAGCACGTGGTAGGCGAAGAACAGGGCCAGGTTCAGGATCACCCCCACCACGGCGGCGGTGATGGCGGTGAGGGGCGCGGTGAATTTCAGGTCATCATGGGTCGTTTCCACCAGGGGCCCCCCCAGCAGGATGAAGATGAAGGACGGCAGGAAGGTAAACCAGGTGACCAGGCAGGCCGCCACCGCTCCGGCCAGGAACAAGCTGTCCGGGCCGAAGACGGCCTTGACGTAGCCGCCCACGAAGCCGACGAAGGCCACCACCATGATCAGGGGCCCGGGGGTGGTCTCCCCCAGGGCCAGGCCATCGATCATCTGGGTCGGGGTGAGCCAGCCGTAGTGAACGACGGCACCCTGATAGACGTAGGGCAGCACCGCGTAGGCGCCCCCAAAGGTGAGCAGGGCCGCCTTGGTGAAGAACCAGCCCATCTGGGTGAGGGGGTGGTTCCAGCCCCAGGCGCTGGTGAGCAGGCCCATGGGTATCAGCCACAGCAGGCCTCCCATAAAGGCGACCCGCAGCAGGCGGGGCCAGGTGAAGCGGGCGTGCTCTGGGGTCGGCGTATCGTCGTCGATCAGGGCCCGGCCCGGGGAAGGGCCTGCCTGGCCATGGCCGCCGCCGGCCTTGAACTTGTCGGGGGCGATCCGCCCGCCGAGGTAGCCAACCAGGGCGGCTGCCGCGACGATGGCCGGGAAGGGCACGTTGAGGGCGAAGATGGCCACGAAGGAGGCCGCCGCCACCGCCCACAGCAGGGTGTTTTTCAGGGCCCGGGATCCCAGGCGATGGGCCGCCTGGACCACGATGGCGGTGACGGCCGGCTTGATGCCGTAGAACAGCCCGGCCACCAGGGGCCTCTCGCCGAAGGCGATGTAGATCCAGGACAAGGCGATCAGGATGAACAGGGAGGGCAGGACGAACAGGGCCCCGGCGACGATGCCTCCCCGGGCCCGGTGCAGCAGCCAGCCGATGTAGGTAGCCAGCTGCTGGGCTTCCGGGCCGGGCAGGACCATGCAGTAGTTGAGGGCGTGGAGAAAGCGTCCCTCGGAGATCCAGCGTCGGTTCTCCACCAGTTCCTGGTGCATGATGGAAATCTGGCCGGCGGGGCCACCAAAACTGATGAAGCCCAGTTTCAGCCAGAAGCGGAAGGCTGCCCAGAAACTCGGAGGGTTGGGTGGCTCCTGGGCCGGGGTGGGCTTATCCATCATTTTTTTCCTGGTCGAAGGCGCTTGGGCGATTCAAGGCAAGGCAGGCGAGGGCCGACCCCCGCCGCAGGCCGGCGGTATGGATGGCAAACTACCATTGAGGTCATCCCTTTCACCATGGGTTGCCGAAATTTCCTCCGGAATTCAATATGCTTGAAGCAAGTAGCCGGATCGGCGTAAACCCAGGAGCGGTGGAAAATGGAGACTTCCGTGCAGTCCCTCGACCAGGTGAGGGCGTCGGCTCTGGATATGGCGCTTCGGTTCGGGCCGAAGCTGATGGTAGCGATCCTCATCCTGGTGGCGGGCTATCTGGTTGGCCGTTGGGTGGGCAGCATGCTGGAACGCTTGCTGGCGCGCCTGCAGCTCGAGGCGCCGGTACGCGTTCTGATGGTGCGGATTACCCAGATCCTGGTGCTGGGGCTTTTCGCCATCATGGCCCTGCAAAACCTGGGGATCGAGCTATTGCCCCTGGTGGCGGGCCTGGGGGTCGCGGGGGCGGGGGTCGCCCTGGCGATGCAGGGCCTCCTTGGCAATGTGGTGGCCGGCCTGACCATCATCTTCACCCGGCCCTTCCATGTCGGCGACTACATCTCCATCGCCCAGGAAGAAGGGGCGGTGCTCGACATCAGCCTGTTCAGCACCACCCTGGGGCATTCGGACCGCTCGAAGGTGGTCATCCCCAACCGCAAGATCGTCGGGGAGATCCTCCACAACCATGGCCAGATCCGGCGGCTCGACATCGCGGTGGGGGTTTCCTACGGAACCGATGTGGATGCCGCCCTGGGCCTGATCAGGGAGATTCTCCACGCCAATCCCAGGGTGCTGCGGGATCCGGCGCCTGAGTTCAGGGTGGGGCGGCTGGCCGAATCCAGCGTCACCCTCAGTGTCACGCCCTGGGTCGGAGTGCCGGACTACGAGGCGGCGATCGGCGAGGTCAACAAGGCGATCCTGGAAACTTTCCGTACTCGCGGCATCGCCATCGCGTTGCCCCAGTGCGAAGTCAGGATGCTGTCCAGGGTCTGATGGCCCCTTGCCAGGGGTAATCCCGGTGGTGCCGCCGTGGGTGGGGCGATAAGACTCGACCCGGGTTGGTGTTTCTGCTTATGATAGCGATTCATACCATTTGCCCGTAAGCATAAGAGGCTGCCATCGCTACCCCGACTTATCCCTCCCTGGCGGAAGATCCCGCCCGCCTGAAGCTGGACACCTATCCGATCCGGTTCGAACTGCCGACCCGCTGGAGCGACGTGGTGGACCGGGACCGTATCGGCCCCATCGGCATGGCGCGTTATTGCGAGGAGGCCCGGATGGCCTTCATTGCCGCCCTCGTCGGCAAGGATCGCATGCTCGACGAAGGCTGGAAGGGTTTCGTGCGTCAATGCACCATTGAAATGCTGGGGGATGTCACCTTCCCCGGAACCCTGACCGTGGGGGGCGGCGTGCTGCGCATCGGCAACACCTCCTGCGCCTATGGCTTTGGTTTCTTTCTGGGGGGCGTTTGTGTCTGCCTGAGCGATTCGGTCAACGTCTGGGTGGATGACAACGGCCGACCCGCCGCCATCGGCGAGGCGGTCAAGGCCGTGCTGGGCAGAGAGATGCTGGGATCATGAGCAAGACCTTGAATCGGCAGGCAAGGGAAAGCTACCCCTTCCATCTGGAGATCGAGACCCGTTTCACGGATACGGACATGGGGGGGCACCTGAACAACGTATCCATCCTCCTTTACTACCAGGACGGGCGGGTGCCCTTCCTGCTGGACTGCCTTCCCGAACTCGCTCCCCAGACCGGTTGGGGCCTGCGCCTGGCCCGTTGCGACGTTTCCTACGACGGGCAAACCTATTACCCGGGCCCCATCGAGGTGAGCAGCGGTATCGAGCAGGTGGGCGACAACTGGATCCGGGTGGCCCAGGCCCTGTTCCAGCATGGACAATGCGTGGGGCAGTGCGAGGTCATCCTGGTCCTGGCGGAGGATGAGGGGCAGCCCGCTGCCTTCAGCCCGGCGCAGCGCGCTCGCCTCGAAGCCCGCATGCTGGGTTCCTGAAGCGCCCCGGGGGCGGACCCCAAAACTAATCAACCCTTTTCGGCCCAAGGGTCTATGCTGGGTCATGGTCCGTGGCTGGCCGTAAGGCGGCTTGGCCCGGGCTATAGGATCATCCGCACCCTGCCGCGATCCCCGGTTGTTCCGGCCCAGCGCGGGGGGCGACAAGGAGAAGTACCATGGCAAAAGGTCAGGCACGCGGCAACAAGGAAGCAAAAAAACCCAAACAACCCAAGAAGCCGGAGGTTCCCGCCACCGGATTCATCATCCAGCCCAAGCCTACCCACAAGTAGGGCGGCCCCAAACAAAAAGACCGGCCCAGGGCCGGTCTTTTTGTTTGGGGCCGCGCCCCGCTTTACGTGTCCGACTCAGCGGCTGATGGGCTTGAAGCGCAGGCGCTTGGGCTTGGCCCCTTCCTCCCCCAGGCGCTTTTTCTTGTCTTCCTCGTATTCCTGGTAGTTGCCGGCGAAGAAGGTCCACTGGGAATCCCCCTCGGCGGCCAGGATGTGGGTACAGATCCGGTCCAGGAACCAGCGGTCGTGGCTGATGATGAGGGCGCAGCCGGCAAATTCCAGGAGGGCGTCTTCCAGGGCCCGCAGGGTTTCCACGTCCAGGTCGTTGGAGGGTTCGTCCAGGAGCAGCACGTTGCCCCCGGCGATCAGGGTCTTGGCCAGGTGCAGCCGCCCCCGCTCGCCGCCGGAGAGGTTGCCGACGATCTTCTGCTGGTCGCCGCCCTTGAAGTTGAAGCGGCCGATGTAGGCCCGGCTGGGCATCTCGAACTTGCCCACGGTGAGGATGTCGGCCCCCTCCGAGATGGCCTCGAAGACGGTCTTGGAGCCGTCCAAGCCCTCCCGGGTCTGGTCCACCGCCGCGATCTTGACGGTGGGGCCCACCACGATCTCGCCGGAGTCAGGCTGGTCCCGCCCCTCGATCATCCTGAAGAGGGTGGATTTACCGGCACCGTTGGGACCGATCACCCCCACGATGGCGCCCGCCGGGATGGAGAAGCTCACCTTGTCCATCAGCAGTTTGTCGCCGAAGGCCTTGGTCACCCCGTTGAACTCGATCACCTTGTCCCCCAGCCGTTCGCCGGGGGGGATGAAGATTTCCTGGGTCTCGTTGCGGCGCTGGTATTCCACGCTGGCCATTTCCTCGTAGCGGGCCAGGCGGGCCTTGCTCTTGGCCTGACGGGCCTTGGGATTGGAGCGGGCCCATTCCAGTTCGGTCTTCATGGCTTTTTGGTGGGCCACTTCCTGCTTGGCTTCCTGGGCCAGGCGGTCGCCCTTTTGCTCCAGCCAGGAGGAGTAGTTGCCCTTCCAGGGGATGCCGTGGCCCCGGTCGAGTTCCAGGATCCACTCGGCGGCGTTGTCCAGGAAGTAGCGGTCGTGGGTCACCGCCACCACGGTGCCGGGGAAGCGGGTGAGGAATTGTTCCAGCCATTCCACGGATTCCGCATCCAGGTGGTTGGTGGGTTCATCCAGCAGCAGCATGTCGGGTTTGGACAGGAGCAGCTTGCACAGGGCGACCCGGCGCTTCTCGCCGCCGGACAAGGGGCCGATCCTGGCTTCCCAGGGGGGCAGGCGCAGGGCGTCGGCGGCAATCTCCAGCTGGGTTTCCACGTCGGCGCCGCTGGTGGCGATGATGTTTTCGTACTTGGCCTGGAGTTCCGCCAGCTTGTCGAAGTCGGCGTCCGGCTCGGCATAGGCGGCGTACACCTCTTCCAGCTTCTGCTTGGCTTCCATTACCTCCCCCAGGGCGGACTCCACCTCCTGGCGGACGGTCTTGTCCGGATCGAGCTGGGGCTCCTGGGGCAGATAGCCGATGGAGATGCCCGGCAGGTGCTGGACCTCCCCGTCGTACTCCTTGTCCACCCCGGCCATGATCCGTAGCACCGTGGATTTGCCGGAACCGTTGAGGCCGAGGAGGCCGATCTTGGCGCCGGGAAAGAAGGATAGGGAAATATCCTTGATGATCTGCCGCTTGGGCGGCACCACTTTGCTCACGCGGAGCATCGACATCACGTATTGAGCCATGGGTGGGAATGGGCGACTATGCTTGGAAATGGAAAGGCCGCAAGCTTACCGGAAGGCGGCTGGACGGGCACGCTCGTCGCGGCGTTCGGCAGGGCAACGATAGTCCCTTCAAGGGGAGGCAGGCTCTTGAATACTGCCAGCCAGTTCAAATCCGCGAAGTTTCAACGGACGGGCTCCGCCCAGTCCAGGCGGGGCGTGTTCATCCCGACCTTGGTGGCCGCGGTCATTTCGTTGCTGGTGGTGGTCTTGAGCTGGCGCTCGGTGGAGGAGGATCGCCAGCGGACCCTGTTCAATCAGCTGGCGGCCGAAGCCAACGCCCAGGGCTTCAAGGTGCGGGACCGGATCGTGGCCTACAGTCTGGTGCTGCGCGGTGCGGCGGCCCTCTTTGGCACCCAGGCCAGCGTCAATCGCGGGGTTTGGCAGACCTACGTGGAGGGGCTCAGCCTCTACCGGGACTTTCCGGGGGTCCAGGGGGTGGGCTTCGCCCGCCTTCTTCAGCCCGGCCAGGTGGCCAGCCACGAGGCAGCCCAGCGGGAGGATGGGATGGAGGACTATGCCCTGTGGCCCGCCGGCAAGCGGGAGCGCTACACCGCCATCACTTACCTGGAGCCCGCCAGCTGGCGCAATCAGCGGGCCTGGGGGTATGACATGTATACCGAGCCGGTGCGCCGGGAGGCCATGGATAGGGCGCGGGAGCGGGGTGAGCCAGCTCTCTCGGGCAAGGTGATCCTGGTTCAGGAAACCGATTCGGAAGTCCAGGCCGGGGCGCTCCTCTATCTGCCCCTGTGGGGTCGGCCGACCCTGCCGGAAGGTCAGGGACGGGCTTTCCTGGGCTGGGTCTATAGTCCTTTCCGCATGAATGACCTGGTGCAGTCGGCCATCGGTGCGCCCACCACCACCTTGCGTCTGCGCATCTATGATGGCACTGAAGCCTTGGATGCCGCCCTGCTCTACGACAGCGCCCCCGCCAGCCGGGCCACTCCGGTGGTGGCCTACACCCTGCCCTTGCTGGTGGAGGGCCGGTTGTGGACCCTCCAGTTCGACGGTCTGCCGGGTTTTGGCCGGGACCAGCGGGGCGTCAGCCCGGGCCTGCTGCTGGTGGGTTTCCTGTCGCTATTGTTGGTGCTGGGCACCTGGGCCCTCACCAGCCTGCGCCGCCAGGCCGCCATCCTGGAGGCCCTGAGTGAATCCCTGCGGGAGCGGGAGTTGCAGTATTCCACCCTGGTGAATCTTTCCCGGGACGGCATCGCAGCAGTGGACGGGGCGCTGCGTTTCACTTTCGTAAACCCCCGGCTGGCCGAGTGGCTGGGCCAGAGTCCGGGCCGGGTGGTGGGTACCCCCTTCCCGTCCTATTGGTGCTCGCCCCCCCAGGAGGAAGCGGAGCACATCCGGCTCCGCCTGGGGGCCGGCCTGGGCCAGACCTACGAGGTTCGCCTCAAGATCCCCGGCGGCGGGGAGCGGGTCGCCCTGGTTTCCGACCAGCCCCTGCGGGACGAGCAGGGGGAGCTCCAGGGGGCCACCCTGGTACTGACCGACATCACCGAGCGTCAGGCCGCCGCCGAGCGCATCCACTACCTGGCCACCCACGACGTGCTCACCGGGGTGCCCAACCGGCTCACCATCCGGGAGCGCCTGACCCGCGCCATTGCCATGGCCCGGCGCTATGACCGGCGGGTGGCGGTGCTGTTCATCGATCTGGACTATTTCAAACAGGTCAATGACACCTACGGCCACCAGGTGGGGGATGAGGTGTTGATCCAGTGCGTGGTCCGCATCCGCGATTGCCTGCGGGAAACCGATAGCCTTGGGCGCCTGGGGGGCGACGAGTTCATGGTGTTGCTGCCGGAAATGGACTCCCCCCGCAATCTGGATCTGGTGGCCAACAAGATCATCGAGACCCTGGAGCGGCCCATGGTGATCCAGAACCACGAGATCCACATTTCCGCCAGCATCGGCATGGTCCTCTACCCGGACGACGGGGTGGACGAGGATATGCTGGTGATCCGCGCCGATGCCGCCATGTACCGGGCCAAGTGCGGCGGCCGGGGGCGGCTGGAAGCGGGTCAGTGAGGGGCCTCCCGGCGTGGCACCCATGGAGGCCCCGGGGTGAATGGTCTGCCAGGGCTCAGGCGGCCCCCGCCCCAAGGGCCAGGGGCGTGACACTGGCGCCCCGCTCCTCCTGGGGCGGGGCGGGGCGCTCGGCCGCGGTGGCGCCGAGGGCCCGCACGTCGCCGCTGATCTGACCCCCTTCCTCGATCAGGATGCTGCCGTAGCGGATGGTGCCGCTGACCCGTCCGGTAGCGTGGATCACCAGCCGTTGGCGGGCGGTGAGTTCTCCCTCGAAGCAGCCGTGCACCTCCGCCACGTCGATGCCCACCTTGCCGGCAAAGGCGCCCCGCTCCCGGATCCGGATGACCCGACTGTCCATGGTGGCCTCCACCCGGCCTTCCACCTCCAGGGTGTCGCAGTCCAGGATCTCCGCGCCCTTGAGCTTGACGTCCGGCCCCACCACCAGGCGGCTGGCGGAGGTTTCGTCGGCAAGCTTGGGGCTTGGCGCGGCGGGTGGGGCTGCCACGGGGGTGGCTTCCGGCGGGGTGGCGGCGGCAGCGCGCTGGGTGGCCCCGGGAGGAAGACCGCCCGTCAAGGGAGTAGGGCGGCTGGCTTCCCGGGCGTCGGTTGGACGGGCGAAGGGGCTGGGCTTGGCGAACATGGATGAACCTTTCTATCGATGGGAAAACGTCAGTCCTCCTTGGCAAGCCCCATGCCCGATCGAAAACATCCCATCAAATCAGCTGGATGACCGCATCCGGGGAGATCGACGAGGCTTGCTGGCAGGCCCCAGTGTCGGGCGATGGCGACACGGGGCCGCCCGGCTGGATGGCAAGCCATTGATCCGCAAGGGTTCCCCCATGTCGCTGCGGGGCGACGGTGGGTGCCCCGGCTGCCTTGCATTTGCTTACCTCCCGGCCCCGGGGCCCTTCCTACACTGGGGCGGCCGTCAACGGGGAGGCCTGTCGTGAGTCGTTTTTCCTATCGCCAACTGCTGCTGTGCGCCTTTGTCGCCCTGGCCTTGCTGGTGAGCCTGCCCACCCTGCGGGGTTTGTGGGTGGCCGAAGGCTTGGTGGCGGCGGGTCATCGGGGCCAGGAGCGGGCCCTGTGGATGGCCCGGGATGTCCGCCTGCTGGCCGAGCAGGCCCGGGCCATGGAGCGGCAGGCGCGGCAGTTCCTGGTCCTGGGGCGGGAGGAGCCCCTGGCCCGCTTCGAGGTGGAACGGGCGTCGGCCCTGGGGATCCTGGACCGGCTGAACGGGGTTGCCACGGAGCTGGCGGTGCCGGTGGAAATCTGGCGGAACGTGGCCACCGGCCTGGATGGGGCCTTCCTGCGGCGGGGCCAGGCCGCCGAGGTGCTGGCGGCCCTGGCCCGCCTGGCCGCCATCAACGGGGATCTGGCGGAGACCGCCCGGAGTCTGGTGGCCCGGGAATCGGCTGCCCGCCAGGCGGCATTGGAGGCCCATCGCAGCGAACTGGCCTGGAGTCTGGTGGCGATCCTGGCGGGCGCCCTGGCGGCAGGGCTTGTCTTGTCCCGGTTGCTGGAGCGGCCGGTGGGGCGGCTCGGGGCGTCCATCGACCAGTTGGCCCAGGGGCGCCTGGCGGAGTCGATCCAGGGTCAAGGACCTCGGGAAATGCAGCGCCTGGCTGGCCGGCTTGAGGCCTTGCGGGTCCGGTTGGAGGCCCTGGAGGGGGAGCGGGCGCGGGTGCTGAGCCATGTCTCCCATGAGTTGAAAACGCCCCTGGCCTGTCTTCGGGAGGGTATTGCCCAGTTCGCCGACGGTATGGCCGGCCCCCTGTCGAAAAGCCGCAGGCAGCTGCTGCCCATCCTCCAGGGTGGGGTGGTGGATCTACAGCGGCGGATTGACGATCTGATGGCCCTCCAGGGGGTGGCTCATGCCGCCCGCCAGTTGCACCGGACCCGATTGGACCTGGCAGCCCTGGCCCGGGAGGTGGCCGCGCCCCTGGGCGTGCAGGGGCGCGGCCGGGGGGTGCGCATCGACGTGACCGGCAAGGGCCTGGCTCATGCCGACCGGGATCAGTTGCGGATCGTGCTCACCAACCTCCTGGCCAACGCCCTGGCCTTCAGCCCCCAGGGGGGCCGGGTGACCCTGTGCATCCTGCGTCGCCAGGACGGGGTGAAGATCCTCTGCGCCGACGAAGGCCCGGGGGTCGAGCCCGCTGAGGCAGAACGCATCTTTGAACCCTTTTTTCGGGGCAGCCAACGCCCCGCCGGCCTTGCGCCAGGCAGCGGGGTGGGCCTGGCCATGGTGCGGGAGGCGGTAGAGGCCCACGGCGGGCGGGTCTGGCTGGCCCCGGAAGGCCCCGGCGCCGTATTTCACGTTGAGTTGCCCGATGGGAATTAAGGCCAGGGCCGCGTGGGTCATCGGACTCGCCCTGGCGGGCTGCGGGAGCGTGCCGCCGGCCCCGGTCCCGGTCCCGGCCGAGAGTGTGCGCACCACGGCGGTGGATCGGGAGGGGGCGGCGGACACGGTCCTGCGGGCAGTGCTGGCCTACGCCCAGTACCTGGAACGGCTCGGCCCGGCGGAGCTGGCCCGGGAGCGGGCCGGCCAGCGGGGCAACGATCCCCTCGGCCTGATGCGCCAGGCCCTGGCCTGGGGTAGCCCGCGGGCGGGGAGCGATCCGGCCCGGGCCCTGGTGGCCCTGGAGCGGCTCCTGCGGAGCCGGGAGGATCCCGCTCCGGCGCTCCAGCCCCTGACCCGTTTGCTTGCTAGCGAATATCAGGCCCGGCTGCGTCTGGAAGACGCTCTGGGCCAGGCCGAGGTCCAGCGGCAAGCTGCCCTGGAACGGGCGGCCCGGGCGGAGGGCCAGCTGGAGGCCCTGGAGGATATCGAGCGCCGGCTGGCGCGGCCCGCCCCCCGGCCGCCAGCGCGGGAGCCTGCCCCGTGATGGCAGGCGCCATCCTGGTGGTGGATGACGATCCGCCCCTGCTGACCCTGCTGACCTTGCGCCTGGCGGCCACGGGCCGTCCGGTGGTGGCGGTAGCCAGTGCCGAGGAAGCCCTGGCCGCCCTGGACCGGGGCACCCCGGCGGTGGTAGTGAGCGATGTGCGCCTGCCGGGCATGGACGGACTGGCTCTGTTCCGGGCGATCCAGGCCCGCCACCCCTCCATGCCGGTGATCCTCCTCACTGCCCATGGCACCATCCCCGACGCGGTGGAGGCCACCCGTCAGGGCGCCTTTGCCTATCTCACCAAGCCCTTCGATGGCCAGGCCCTGCGGGACCGGGTGGAGGAGGCTCTGGCCCTGGGGGGGGAACCCCCGGCCGAGGGGGGCGGGGCGCCCTGGCCCGGCCTGGTGTGGACCAGCGCTGCCATGGGGCGGGTCCTGGAGGGGGCCGGCAGGGTGGCTCCCACCGACGCCAGCGTGCTGATCCGGGGCCCCAGCGGCAGCGGCAAGGAAGTCCTGGCCCGGGGAATCCACCAGCGCAGCCGCCGCCGGGCGGGCCCCTTCGTGGCGGTCAATTGCGGGGCGATACCCGAGAACCTGCTGGAATCCGAGTTGTTCGGCCACCGGCGGGGCGCTTTCACCGGTGCCAACCGGGAGGCCCCCGGCCTGGTCCGGGCGGCCCATGGAGGCACCCTGTTCCTGGATGAGATCGGCGACATGCAGCCCGGTCTCCAGGTGAAGTTATTGCGGGTGCTCCAGGAGCGGGTGGTGCGTCCCCTGGGGGCCACCATGCCGGAGCCGGTGGATGTGCGGGTGATTTCCGCCACCCACCGGGATCTGGAGGCGGCGGTGGCAGCGGGGGCGTTCCGGGAGGATTTGTTCTACCGGCTCAACGTGGTGTCCCTGTCCCTACCGGCCTTGGCCGAGCGGCGGGAGGATATTCCGCTGCTGGCCAGGCACTTCCTGCTGGAGCTGGCCGGGCGCCACGGTCTGGCCCTGGGGGGCTTTGCTCCGGAAGCCCTGGCTGCCCTGGGGGCTGCCCCCTGGCCGGGCAATGTGCGGCAACTCCACAATGTGGTGGAGCGGCTGTGCGTGATGGCCGGCGGGCCCCTGATCGCCCTGCCCCAGGTGGCTGAAGCCCTGGGGGAGGCCAGCCTGCTCGGCCTGGAGGAGGCGCGCCAGCGCTTTGAGCGGGATTACCTGGTGAGTCTGCTCAAGCTCACCGGCGGGCGGGTGGGGGAGGCGGCCCGCCTGGCCCGGCGCAACCGTACCGAGTTCTATCGCCTGCTCCACCGCCATGCCCTGGAGCCGGCGGATTTCCGTGGCGAGGGCGGCCTGCCCTGAGTCGCGTTTCCCCGGGGGTTACTTCTCCACGAAGGCCCGTTCGATGACGTAATCCCCCGGCGCGCCGATATGGTGGGAAATCCTGAAGCCCCGGGCGTTGAGCAGATCGCAGCAATCGGCAAGCATGTGGGGGCTGCCGCAGATCATGGCCCGGTCGATGGCCGGGTTCAGGGGGGGGAGGCCGATGTCGGCGAACAGCTTGCCGGATTGGATCAGGTCGGTGAGGCGGCCCTGGTTGCGGAAGGGCTCCCGGGTGACGGTGGGGTAGTAGATCAGTTTTTCCCGGATCGCTTCGCCAAAGTATTCGTGCCGGGGCAGTTCCTGGGTGATGAAGTCGGCATAGGCCAGTTCAGAGACGTGGCGCACCCCGTGGATCAGCACCACCTTTTCGAAGCGTTCATAGGTTTCCGGGTCCTGGATCACGCTCATGAAGGGGGCCAGCCCCGTGCCGGTGGACAGCAGGTAGAGATGCTTGCCGGGCAACAGGTCGTGGAGCACCAGGGTGCCGGTGGGCTTCCTGCTCACCACGATGGGGTCGCCGGGCTTGAGGTGCTGGAGGCGGGAGGTCAGGGGGCCGTTGGCCACCTTGATGCTGAAAAACTCCAGGTGCTCCTCGTAATTGGGGCTGGCGATGCTGTAGGCCCGGGTCAGGCGCCGGCCTTCCGCTTCCAGACCGATCATCACGAACTGGCCGTTGGTGAAACGCAGGCCCGGATCCCGGGTGGTGCGGAAGCTGAACAGGGTGTCGTTCCAGTGATGGACGGACAGGACGGTTTCGGTGGCGAGGGCGCTCATGGTGTTTTTTCCTGGACTTGATTGGCGCCCAGTCTAGTCCCGGCTAACATATTCAATAATCAGATTGTTTAGATAATCTTTATCTATTGGATGGATATGCACTTCAGCCTGCGGCAGTTGGAGGTCTTCGTGGTGATCGCCCAGCAGGGCACCGTGTCCGCTGCCGCCGAACGCCTGGCCATGTCCCAGTCGGCCGCCAGCACCGCCCTGGGGGAGCTGGAGCGCCAGTTCGAGGTACAGCTCTTCGATCGCCACGGCCGCTCCTTGCGCCTCAACGCCACCGGCCAGGCCCTGCTGCCCCGGGCGGTGGCACTCCTGGACCAGGCGGCCGAGCTGGAGGACATGCTGGCCCGCCGCACGGTCTTTGGCGAACTGCGGATCGGCGCCACCCTGACGGTGGGCAACTACCTGGCCACCTTGGTGGTGGCGGATTTTCTCCAGCGTCATCCGGATGCCCGGATCCAGCTCACGGTGCATAACACCGCCGCCATCGTGGATGCCCTGGGCCGGTTCGAGCTGGATCTGGGCCTGGTGGAGGGGGAATGCCAGCGGCCAGAGCTGGTGGTGGAGCCCTGGGTGGCGGATGAACTGGTGGTCTTCGCCCCCCCGGGCCACCCCTTGGCCCAGGCCGGGCGGGCCAGCTGGCGGCAGCTTCTGGCGGAGCGCTGGATCCTGCGGGAGCCGGGCTCTGGCACCCGGGCCACCTTCCAGGAGGCCATCGCCCGGCTGCCCGGGCCGATCCAGGTTCGGCTGGAACTGGAGCACACCGAGGCCATCAAGCGCTCGGTGGAATCGGGCCTGGGGATCGGCTGCATCTCCCGTCTGGCCCTGCGGGAGGCCTTCCGGCGGGGGAGTCTGGCGCCCGTCGAGTGCCTGGAGTTGAACCTCTCGCGCCACTTCAATTTCGTGTGGCACCGCCAGAAGTACCAGACCGCCGGCTTCCGGGCTTTCGTGGAGCGCTGCCGGGCCTACACGGTGGGGGTGGACCGCAGCGATCACATTGATCTGCCCTTCATCCCATGAACAAAAAGGGCCGGAACATCCGGCCCTTTTTGTTCATGGCGGGCGATGGGTTTCAGCCCGCCGTCGGGGCACTATCGGGCGAACCGCTCACCTGGGCTGGCCCTTCCGGCCAGTAGGCCGCCACCTGGCACAGGATGGCTGCCCAGTAGGGGATGGTCTCCAGGAGCAGGATACCGATCCACACCTGGGTCTCGAAGTCGTCGGCGCCGTAGAGATGGATCATTCCAGCCGCAGACATGAGCAGGGCCACCAGGAGGCCCAGTTCCTCCCGGATCGGGGCGAAGAAGGCGAAGGCGCCCTTGGCCTTCCAGCCCTTGGGGGTGCGCACGAACTCCCCCTTTTTCTTGACCACCCCGGCGAAGATGCCCCGGGCGATGGCGTGGGAGATCCCCACGGACAGCACCGAGGCCCCCAGGATGTCCTTCCAGGGGCAGTCCATGGTCCGCCGATAGAGGATGGGCCCCAGGGCCGCTTTGAAGGCCATGAAACCCAGGATGGGCAAGGCCAGGGCGGTGACCGGCAGGCTGAAATCCTTGGGTGCGGCCAGGATGCCGATGGTCCACAGGATGGAGGCGAAGGCAAAGACCAGCTGCAGGGCGTCGCCGAACCAGGCGAACCAGCCGGTGAGGAAGTGGTAGCGCTGGGCCAGGTTGAGGCGGCTGGGCCCCAGGATGTGCTTGAGGTGGCCCTTGAGGATCTGCATGGCGCCGAAGGCCCAGCGGAAGCGCTGGCTCTTGATGGCGGCGAAGTCGGCGGGGGTCAGGCCGCGCCCCAGGATGTGGTCCACGTAGCGGGTCTCGTACCCCTTCTCGATGAGACGCAGGCCCAGCTCGGTGTCCTCGCAGATGCACCACTCGGACCAGCCCCCCACCTCGTCCAGGGACTCGCGCCGCACCAGGGTCATGGTGCCGTGCTGGATCAGGGCGTTGCGCTCGTTGCGATGGTGCATGCCAATCCGGAAAAAGCCGTCGAACTCCCAGTTGCACATCCGCCGGAAGGGCTGGTTTTCCCAGTCCCGGTGGGCCTGGGGGGCCTGGACCACCGCCACGCCGGGCACCTTGAAGTGGGGCGCCAGGGTGGATAGCCAGTCGGGGGTGACCACGTAGTCCGCATCCACCACCCCCACCACCTCGGCCCGGGGGTCGGTTTCCTTGAGGGCGAAGTTCAGCGCGCCAGCCTTGAAACCCGGCCAAGGGCGCAGGTGGAAGAAGCGGAAGTTGGGCCCCAGCGTGGCCATGTAGGCCTCGATGGGCTTCCACAGGGCTTCGTCCTGGGTGTTGTTGTCCACCACCAGCACTTCGTAGTTGGTGTAGTCCAGCCTGGCCAGGCTCTCGATGGTGGCGATCACCATCTCCGGCGGCTCGTTGCAGCAGGCCAGGTGGATGGACATGAAGGGTTCCTCCTCCCTGGGCAGCGGCGCCAGGGGGGTGAAGCGGCGTTTCCAGCGGCCCTTGAAGAGGATCTCGCCGAATTCGAAGCCGTGGGAGAGCAACACCGCCGCCGTGAGGCCGGTGGACACCACCAGCACCGTGAGGCCGATCAGATCCCGCCGGGTGAGATAGAAGTCCGCCGGCACCGACAGGCCGATCACCAGGGTGGCCACGCAGGCCTGGATCAGGCCTGCGCTCCACAAGCGCCCCAGGATGCCCCAGCCCCGCAGGAAGAAGGCCACCAGCAACATGGGGATGAAGGCCAAGCCCGCCGAGATGAGGGCTTTGCGCTCCCAGTGGGGGTCGTTGATGATCAGCCCCTCCATGGCGAACTTGGGTTCCCGCTCGGCGTTGTACATGCCCCAGTAGGCACCCGCCCAGCCTTCCACTTCGATCTTCCAGGGCTGGTCGAAGGCTTCCATCAGGTAGTAGTCCAGGTCCCGGGTGCGGGTCAGGGAGAGGAATTCCCGGATGAAGCGGGCCTGGTTCTCCCCGGAGGCTTCCGCCGCGCCTAGGGTGGGACCCCGGCTGGGCCAGCCGATTTCACCGATGACGATCTTCTTCTTGGGAAAGGTCTTCACCAGTTCGTCGTAGCGCTGCATGGCGTAGCCCAGGGCCGCCTCCACCGGCACGCCCTCGTGGTAGGGCAGCAGATGGACGGTGATGAAATCCACGTGGTTCGCCAACTCCGGGTTCTTCAGCCAGACGTGCCAAGGCTCGGCGGTGGATACCTGCTTCTTGGTGCGCTTGAGTTCGGCCCGGGCCCGGTCCAGGTAGGGGATGATCTCCTTGACCGAGAGGTCGGTCCGCAGGATGGCTTCGTTGCCCACGATGATCCGGTCTACGTGACGTTGGGTCTTGGCCATGGCGATGGCTGCGTCCAGATCCTTGTCATTGGCTTCCTTGTCGCCGGACAGCCAGGCTCCGGCGGTCACCTGCATGCCGTACCGGGGCGCGAGGGTGACGATGTTCTGGTTCTCGATGGAGCCGTAGGTGCGGATCCGGTCTGCCGACTGGGCCATGATGGCCAGATCGGCGGCGACGTTCGCGTCGGTGGGATACCGCTTGGTCAGGGGGCTCTGATTGCGCTGGTAGGGGGCGTAGGCGAAGCCCTGAACCCCGACCCCCGCCGCGCTGGCCAACAGGCCCTTGTTGGGGAGGGACCACAGGACATACTGGGCGGCCGCCACCAGGAGGGCCACCAGCAAGGCTCCGATCAGGCGGAACAGGAGCTTGGCGGTCTGCTTCATCGGGTCATCTCAGGGAAAGGGGACGGAGGGGCCGCAGGGGTGTCCCGGGCAGGCTGACAGCGGGCGGTCCGACGGGAATGGAGGGGGCACTGCAAAATGGTCAGGACTCCAGGAAGGCCGGCGGATTCTAGCATGGGGCCCGGGTGGGAACTGGGGCAGAATAGCGGGCTTGAGGGGCTGCTCTCAACTGTTGTTTGCAACAGATTTTCGTGGCGGCCTTCCAAGCCCTTCCCGGTTGTAATTTCCGAGTTTTCCAAGGAGCGCAGGCGCGTGAAACGATCTATTCCGTGGTCGGTGATTTTCGCCGGGCTGGTGTGTCTGGGCCTGGCCCTGGGGCTGCGTTATGGCGTGGTGGAGGCCGGGCGGCTGCCCACCGACTGTCCGGCGCGGCAGGATGCCTGGTGCGCCTTCAAGGATGTGCTGGTGTGGGTGTTCCTTCAGCAGCGCCTAGGCTGGCTGGCCCTGGGCGCGGGGCTGGTGGCAGTGCTGGGGGGCTGGCGCCCGGTGGCCTGGCTGGGTTGGCTCGGCGGGGTGCTGGGGCTGATCCTGTATTGCGCGGATTTGTCCGCGCCAGGCCTGCTACTGGCCCTGCTGGTCCTCATCCGAGCGCCCCAGCAAGCCGCCGGCAGCCAGCAGCAGGCAGCATGAGCCCCAGGCGATGGCCTGGAGATTGGTGGGCTCCATCAGCCAGCGTCCCAGGCCTCCCAGGAGGATGACCAGGCCCAGCAGGCGTTCTTCCCGGGCCAGGCGGTTGGCGCGCCAGCCCAGCAGTCCCAGGGTGCCCAGGCTCAGGGCGGGGATGGCGTAGAGCAGGGTGGGGAAATCCCGGTAGCGGGGGTCGGCCACCAGCAGAAGGGCCGCGGTGGCTCCGGCATAGAGCAGGGCCAGGCGGAACTGGCTCAGTTTGTGGGCCATCCTGGCGGCCTGGCTACGCTTGCCGGAGCGCTCCTCCCGGCGTGCGCCCGCCGCCGACGGCAGGGGGCGGGCGCCCCCCCACAGGCCCATGAGGAGGGGGACCAGCATGGCGCCCAGGCCCACGGACCCCAGCAGCAGCCACTCCAGTTCGTTGCGATAGGCCACCCGGGCGTGCTCCCAGGCCAGCACGCCGACCGCTCCGGCCAGGGCGCCGGCTGCCGCCACCGCCAGGGCCGCCACCAGGCGCGGGCCCGGGTTCAGCCGGCGCGCGCCCACCAAGGCGGCCACCAGTCCCAGGAGGGCTCCGGCCCCCATGCCTGCCCACACCGGGCTGGCACTGGCCCGCTCGGCCACGGGCTGGGTGAAGGAAAACTTGGGCTGGAGCCGGGTATCCAGGATGCCCCAGTAGCCGCCCACGGTACCCTCCAGGCGGCGCTTCCAGGGCTGGTCCAGCGCCTCGATCAGGTTGTAGTCCCAGCCTTCGGCATGGGCCTGGTGGATGAATTCCCGCACGTAGCGGGCCTGGTTCACTAGGCTCGGGCGGGAGCCCTCCCGCTGGCGGCCGGCGCTGGGCCAGCCGGTTTCGCCAATCAGGACGGGTTTGGTGAATTTGCGGGTGACCAGGGCCCGCACGTCCCCCACGTGGATCAGGGCCTGCTCCACCGCCACCGGGTCGTCTTCCCAGAAGGGCAGGATGTGCACGGTGACGAAATCCACCGCCGATTCCAGATCCGGGTGGCGCATCCAGAACTCCCACACGTCGGCGTAGGTGACCGGGACTTTGACCCGGGATTTAACTTCTTCGATGTAAACCCTCAGACCGGCTTCGGTCTGTTCCCGGCGCAACAGCACCTCGTTGCCCACGATCACTGCCCGGATGGTATTGGGGTAGGCGTTGGCCAGCTTCACCAGGGTTTCGATCTGTACCCGGTTCTTATCCGCTTCCAGCCCGATCCAGCCCCCCATGAGCACCTTCAGCCCCAGTTTCTGGGCGATGGCGGGCACCTGTTCCAGGCCCTGATGGACGGAGTAGATCCGCACGCATTCGGTGAGGGGGGCCAGGGCCTTGAGGTCCGCCTCGATCTGCTCCCGGGGGATGCGGGTGGTTGGGTCCAGGGGGGTCTGGCCGGGCAGGTAATAAGGCGCGTAGGAGACGCAGCGCAGCCGTTCTCCCTGCTCCAGGTGGAGCGCCGGCAGGTCCACCAGGCGGGTTTCGCTCCGCACCCAGGCCCCCAGGGCCGCCAGGGCCAGCAAGTGAATCACCAGGAAACCAGCCCAGAATCGGGGGGTGACCACGGAGGCTTGGATTGGGGCGGGCGGGGGCATGGACGGAAACTCCTGAAACAGGGTGCTGCGGGCGGCGCCGATTGTACTGGATGGAAAGGGCCGCCCGCCTGGGGGTAATGTGCACCCATGCCAACAACTCTTCGCCCCTTTCATTGAAAACCTTCGATCCCCACCACGTTTTGGGCCTTGTTCCGGGGGCCACCCCGGGCGATATCCGTGGCGCCTTTCGCCGTCTGGCCATGCGCTGGCATCCCGACCGCAATCCGGACCCGCTGGCGGCGGAGCGCTTTCGCCAGATTCGGGAGGCCCACGATGCCCTGCTGGAATTGGCGGAATCCGGCACCGAGCGCAGCGGGCCCGCCGTCCCGGTGGAAGAGGGAGAGTTGTGGGTGAGTTTCGAGGACGCCATCTTCGGTGCGCCCAAGCCCTTTGCCCTATGGTGGGAGGCGTCCTGCGGCGAGTGCGGTGGCGAGGGGTCGGTGGCCCTGGGTTTTTCCCGCCTGTGCCCGGCCTGTCAGGGCAGCGGCAAGATCCGTTTCGAGGGCCGCCTGGCCACCTGTGACGCCTGCCGGGGTCGGGGTTACCGGACCCGCGAGGCTTGCCCGGCCTGTGGTGGGGAGGGCCGGCTGCGGGTGGAGAAGGTCCTGACGGTGGTGGTGCCACCCCTGTGCCGGGAAGGCCGCATCCTGCGTCTGGCCGGCGCCAGTGGCGAAGCCGGTGATCTGCTGCTGGCGGTGCGCTATGCCGCCCATCCCCTGTTCGGCCGGACTGGGGATGACCTTCGCCTGGATATGCCCATCAGCGCCCTGGCCTGGCTGGCCGGGGCCGGGGTGACGGTGCCGGTGCCCGGTGGCGAGGCGGTGCTCCCGGTGCCCCCGGGCGCTTCGTCCCCCTTCGTTCTGGCGGGCCAGGGCTTGCCCCGGGGCGGGGGGGTGCGGGGCGACTTGTTGATTTGCCTGGTGCCGGAAATGCCCCGGGAACTGCCCGATGGGATCCGCGAGGCGTTGCTGGCGCTGGACCGGCAACTGGGGGCCGACCCGGCCCGCCATTTTCCGGCGGTGGCCGCCTGGCGGGCCCGCCAGGCGGGCGGCTAACCGGCCCTTACCCGGCGTAGTCCTCCACCGGCACGCAGGCGCAGAACAGGTGGCGGTCGCCGTAGACGTCGTCGATGCGATTCACGCTGGGCCAGAACTTGTTCTCCATCACCCAGGGCAGGGGGAAGGCCGCCTGGGTGCGGGAATAGGGGCGGTTCCATTCGCCCGCCAGGTCCGCCTGGGTGTGGGGGGCGTTCTTGAGGGGGTTGTCCTGGGCCGGCAGGGCCCCGTTTTCCACCGCCCGGATTTCTTCCCGGATGCTAATCATGGTGTCAATGAAGCGGTCCAGCTCCCCCTGGTCCTCGGACTCGGTGGGCTCCACCATGATGGTGCCGGGCACCGGGAAGGACATGGTGGGGGCATGGAATCCGTAATCCATCAGGCGCTTGGCGATGTCCACCTCGGTGATGCCGGTGGCGGCCTTGATGGGGCGGATGTCCAGGATGCATTCGTGGGCCACCCGGCCCTGGCGGCCCATGTAGACCACCGGGTAATGCTCCGCCAGGCGGCGGGCCACGTAGTTGGCGTTGAGGATGGCCACCTGGGTGGCCTTGGTGAGGCCGATGCCGCCCATCAGTTTGATGTACATCCAGGAGATGGGCAGGATGCTGGCCGAGCCGAAGGGGGCGGCGGACACCGCGCCCTGGCCGGCGTTGCCCCGGCCTTCCGGGCCGGTGGGGGTCACCGGATGGTCCGCCATGAAGGGGGCCAGGTGGGCCTTCAGGCCGATGGGGCCCATGCCCGGCCCGCCGCCGCCGTGGGGAATGCAGAAGGTCTTGTGGAGGTTCATGTGGGACACGTCGGCGCCAATGCGGGCCGGCGCGGTGAGGCCCACCTGGGCGTTGAGGTTGGCCCCGTCCAGGTACACCTGGCCGCCACAGGCGTGGATGAGGTCGCAGATCTCCTTCACCGCTTCCTCGAAGACCCCATGGGTGGAGGGGTAGGTGATCATCAGGCAGGACAGCCGGTCGGCATGCTGGGCAGCCTTGGCCTTGAGGTCGGCCACATCCACGTTGCCGTTGTCGTCGCAGTTGACCACTACGACCTCCAGGCCGCACATCTGGGCGGTGGCCGGGTTGGTGCCGTGGGCGGACTTGGGGATCAGGCAGACGTCCCGGTGGCTCTGGCCGAGGCTCGCCTGGTAGCGGCGGATGGCCACCAGGCCGGCGTACTCCCCCTGGGCGCCGGAATTGGACTGCATGGAGATGGCGTCGAAGCCGGTGATGGCCTTCAGATCCGCCGCCAGGCCATCGATCATTTCCAGGTAGCCGCGGGTCTGCTCCCGGGGAGCGAAGGGGTGGACGCGGGCGAACTGGGGCCAGGTGATGGGGATCATCTCGCTGGTGGCGTTCAGCTTCATGGTGCACGAGCCCAGGGAGATCATGGAGTGGTCCATGGCCAGATCCCGGTTCTGGAGCTTCTTGAGGTAGCGCAGCATCTCGTGTTCGGTGTGATGGGTGTTGAACACCGGATGGGTCAGGATGGGGCTCTGGCGCAGCAGCCCGGCGGGAATGTTGCCGCCCCCGGCTGCGACGGCGGCATCCAGGGCGGCCAGATCTGCGGTGACGCCGAAGGCCGCCAGCACCGCCGCCAGGTCTGCCGGGGTGGATGTCTCGTCGAAGGCCGCTCCCAGGGTGTCGGCGGATACCCGGCGCAAGTTGTAGCCGGCGGTTTGGGCCCCTTGGTAGATGGCCTCGGTGCGGTTGCCCGTGCGCACCTGCACCGTGTCGAAGAAGGCCCGGGCCACCAGCCCGAAGCCGGCTTGCTCCAGGGCCCGGGCGAAGATCGCCGCCAGCCGGTGGATGCGCCCGGCGATGGCCGCCAGGCGCGCTGGGCCGTGGTACACCGCGTACATGCCGGCGATGTTGGCCAGCAGCACCTGGGAGGTACAGATGTTGGAATTGGCCTTCTCCCGGCGGATGTGCTGTTCCCGGGTCTGGAGGGTCATGCGCAGCGCGGTCTTGCCCCGGGTGTCCTTGGAGACCCCGATGATCCGTCCCGGCATGGCGCGCACGTGGGCTTCCCGTGTGGCGAAGAAGGCGGCGTGGGGGCCGCCGAAACCCATAGGCACGCCAAAGCGCTGGGCCGAGCCCAGGGCGATGTCGGCGCCCATTTCGCCGGGAGATTTGAGCAGCACCAGGGCCATCAGGTCGGCGGCCACCGCCACCACCGTGCCTTGAGCCTTCAGGGCGGCGATGGTGCTGGAGAGGTCGGTGATCTCGCCCCGTTCGTTGGGGTACTGGAGCAGCGCCCCGAAAACCTCGTGCCGGGCGGCTTGCTCCGCCGGCCCCTGGATCAGTTCGAAGCCGAAATAGCCTGCCCGGGTTTTCACCACGTCCAGGGTTTGAGGGAAACAGGCTTCATCCACAAAGAAGGCGCTGGATTTGGCTCGCGAGACCCGGCGGGCCATGGTCATGGCCTCGGCGGCGGCGGTGGCCTCGTCCAGCAGGGATGCGTTGGCCAGTTCCAGGCCGGTGAGGTCCATCACCATCTGCTGGTAGTTCAGCAGGGCCTCCAGGCGGCCCTGGGAGATTTCCGCCTGATAGGGGGTGTAGGCGGTGTACCAGCCCGGGTTTTCCAGCACGTTGCGCAGGATCACCGCCGGGGTGTGGGTGTCGTGGTAGCCCATCCCGATCAGGGAACGCTTGATCACGTTCTTGTCGGCGATGGCGGCCAGGACCGCCAGGGCCTCCTGCTCCGGCAGGCCCGCCGGCAGGGCCAGGGGGGCGGGCAGGCGGATGGCCGCCGGCACGGTCTGGTCCATCAGGGCATCCAGGCTGGGGGCGCCGATGGCCGCCAGCATGGCGGCGATCTCGGTGGCGTTGGGGCCCAGGTGGCGGGACTGAAAGTCGTCCCCCAGGGAGAGGTCGGAGAGGGGGGCAGTGAGGGCGGAGGCAGTCATGGCGGACTCAAAAACGGGTAGGGCGGAGGCGCCGGAGCGGGGCGCTATCCGCCAAGGGCGGGATCAGGCGATTTCGGCGGCGTAGCCGGCGGCGTCCAGCAGGCTGGCCAGGTCGCCGGCATTGGCGGGCTTGAGCTTGAACAGCCAGGTGCCGTAGGGATCGCCGTTGATGGCTTCGGGGGCATCCACCGCGGCGCTGTTGGCGGCCAGCACTTCTCCGGCCACCGGAGCGTAGATGTCGGAGGCGGCCTTGACCGATTCGATCACCGCGCAGGACTCGCCGGCGGCCAGGCTGCGGCCGGCTTCCGGCAGCTCCAGGAAGACCACGTCCCCCAGAGCTTCCTGGGCATGGTCGGTGATGCCCACGGTGAGGGTGCCGTCGGCTTCCTGGCGGACCCATTCGTGGGAGGCGGCGTACTTGAGATCGGCGGGGATGTTGCTCATGGCTAGGACTCCGGTTGGGTTTTTGGGTATTGACTGAACGGGGCGGGGCTCAGGCCAAGGCCTGGCCGTTGCGGACGAAGGGCAGCTTGACCACCCGGGCGGCCAGGCGCTTGCCCCGCACCTCCACCTCCACCTGGTCGCCGGGGGCGGCTTCCAGGGGCAGGCGGGCGAAAGCGATGGATTGCTCCAGGGTCGGGGAGAAGCTGCCGCTGGTGGTTTCCCCTTCGCCCTGCTGGGTGAAGACCTTCATGTGGGCGCGCAGCACGCCCTTGTCCAGCAGGATGAGGCCGAGCTGGCGGGTCCGGGCGGGCTGGGCGGCCAGGGCCGATCGGCCCACGAAGTCCCGGGATTCGTCCCGCAGATCCACGGTCCAGGCCAGGCCGGCGTCCAGGGGGGAGACAGTCTCGTCCATGTCCTGGCCGTAGAGATTCATGCCCGCTTCCAGGCGCAGGGTGTCCCGGGCCCCCAGGCCGCAGGGGGTGACCCCGGCATCGGCCAGGGCTTGCCACAGTTCGGGGGCGCGGGTGGCGGGCAGGGTGATCTCGAAGCCATCCTCCCCGGTGTAGCCGGTGCGGGCGATCATCAGGTCGCCGAATTCGGCTGCCTCGAAGGGTTTGAGTTGGGCGCTGGCGGCTTCCGAGCCGGGCAGGGCGGCCCAGGTCCTGGCCCGGGCCCGGGGGCCCTGGACGGCGATCATGGCCAGATCCCGGCGGGATTCCAGGGTGAGGTTGGCCCCCTGGCGGGCGATCTGCTTGCGCATCCAGGCCAGGTCCTTGTCGGCGGTGCCGGCGTTCACAACGATGCGATAGCGGGTGGAGCTGAAGAAATAGACGATCAGGTCGTCGATGACCCCCCCCTGGGGGTTGAGCATGCAGCTGTAGAGGGCCTTGCCCGGGGTGGTGAGGCGGGCCACGTCGTTGGCCAGGAGATGGCGCAGGAAGGCTTGCGAGTCGGCGCCGGAGAGATCCAGGGCGAGCATGTGGGAGACGTCGAACATCCCGGCATCCCGGCGCACGGCGTGGTGTTCGCTGATCTGGGAGCCGTAGTTCACCGGCATGTCCCAGCCGGCGAAATCCACCATGCGGGCGCCGGCGGCAAGGTGGGTGGCGTGAAGGGGCGTTTGTTTGGCCATGGGGGCTCCAAGTTTGTGAGGTCATGAAAACAAAAAGGGCCGATCACAACCACGCCTTCCCGGCGTGCCTGCCTCGGCCCCATCTGTCCCTTGTACCTGAGAGATTACGGCGTTTGCGCCGGGTGCCCCTTCGGTGGATACCCAGCTAACAAGCGGGTATCGCTCTCCAGATTCTTGATGCCCGTGCGGTCCGTTTGCCTGAGCGGTTCCGGGGGTTGCGCCTTCGGCGGCTTGGCGATGCAAGCACTCTCCCACACGACCGGCGGAAAGTACCATCGCCCCGGGGGCGGCGGCAAGGGGCCCAGCAAGGTCTGCTAGACTTTCCTGCCGTACTGCAACATGGAATCGCCCCATGCTTCCCTCCCGGAGTTCCTTCCTGCCGATACGCGGTTTGCGCTACCACGTGCGGGAGTGGGGCGCGCCGGAGGCGCCCTTGGTGGTGGTGCTCCATGGCTGGCTGGATGCGTCCGCCACCTTCCAGTTCGTGGCCGATGTCCTCGCCCGGACTTGTCGCGTGGTGGCGCCGGACTGGCGGGGCTTTGGCCTCAGCGAGGGGCAGGGGGATACCTATTGGCTGCCCAACTATCTGGGGGATCTGGATGCTCTGCTGCGGGCACTTTCCCCCGATGCGCCGGTCAATCTGGCAGGGCACAGCATGGGGGGCAACATGGCGCTCCTGTATGCCGGCGTGCGGCCCGAGCGGGTGCGCCGGCTAGCGGCCCTGGATGCCTTCGGCCTGGTGACCGCGCCACCCGAGGAAGCCCCCGGGCGCCTGACCGGCTGGCTCGATGAACTGGCCGCGGCGCCAAGAACCCCGTCCTACCCGGATCGAGCCACCCTGGCGAGCCGCTTCATGCGCGCCAATCCGCGCCTGGAGGCCGGGCAAGCCGCCTTCCTGGCGGAACATCTGGGGGTTGCCGATGGGCAGGGGGGAATCCGGCTGGCGGCGGATCCCGCCCATTGGCGGGTCAATCCGGTGCTCTATCGGCGGGAGGAGGCGATGGCCTGCTGGCGCCAGGTCACGGCCCCGACCCTGTGGATCAGTCCGGAAAATCCGGCCGCCCGCCTCCGTTTCGGGGTGACCGACGCCCTCCATGATGCAGGCAAGGCCTGCTTCCGGACTTTTCGGGAGGTGCTGGTGGCCGACGCGGGCCATAACCTGCACCATGATCAGCCCGGGCAGGTGGCCCGGATCCTGGAGGAATTCTTCCTGGCGGAACAGCCATGAATGCCTTGAACGCCGATCTCCACTGCCACTCCACCGCTTCCGATGGCCTGTTGGCCCCGGCGGCGCTGGTGGCCCGGGCGGCAGCCAACGGGGTGGATCTGCTGGCCCTGACCGATCACGACGAACTGGCCGGGGTGGCCGAGGCCGCCGCCGCGGCCCGGTCGGCGGGGATTGGCTTCCTGGGAGGGGTGGAGGTCTCGGTGAGCTGGGGGGATGACCAGACGGTGCACATCATCGGCCTGGGGGTGGATCCGGCCGCTCCGGATCTGGCTGGCGGGTTGGCGAAGGTCCGCGCCGGGCGGGACGGCCGGGCGGCCCGCATGGCGTCGGAACTGGAGCGCATCGGATTCCATGGTGCTCTGGCGGGGGCGCTGCGCCACGCTGGCAATCCGCGGCTGGTGAGCCGTTCCCACTTCGCCCGCTTTCTGGTGGAAGCGGGGGCGAGCCGGACGGTCCATGAGGTTTTTGACCATTTCCTGGCCCGGGGCAAGCCCGGTTATGTGAGCCACCAGTGGGCCAGCCTGGCCGAGGCGGTAGGCTGGATCCGGGCCGCCGGCGGCCTGGCGGTGATTGCCCATCCATGCCGCTACCGCCTGTCCGATGCCCAGCGAGAGCAGCTCTATGGCGCCTTCCGGGACCTGGGAGGCGAGGGCCTGGAGGTGGTCAGCGGCGCCGGATTCCCGGATGATGTCCTGGCCGCAGCGCGGGCGGCTCGCCGTTTCGGCTTCCTGGCCTCCCGGGCGTCGGACTTCCATGGCCCCGAGGAAAGCCCCGTGGACCTGGGCCGGGCGCCGCACCTGCCCGCTGATCTGGTGCCGGTGTGGTCCCGGCTGATTTGAATCGACTTCAATCCTTATCGACCTGTTCCCATGGCCCAGTTCTTTTCCCTCCATCCCGACCATCCCCAGCCCCGGCTGATCCGCCAGGCGGCGGAAATCATGCACGCCGGCGGCCTGGTGGCCTTTCCCACCGATTCGGCCTATGCCCTGGGGGGCGTGACCGGGGACGCCCGCCTGCTGGACCGCATCCGCCGCATCCGGGGGGTGGACGAGCGCCACCACTTCACCCTGATGTGCCGGGATCTTTCGGAGATCGCCATTTACGCCCGGGTGGACAACAGCCAGTACCGGCTCCTCAAGGCCCTGACCCCAGGGCCCTACACCTTCATCCTGGAAGGCACCAAGGAACTGCCCCGGCGCCTTCTCCATCCCAAGCGCAAGACCATCGGCCTGCGGGTGCCGGATCATCCGGTGGTGACGGCCCTGCTGGCGGAACTGGGGGAACCGATCCTCACCTCCACCCTGCTCCTGCCGGAGGAGCCCCATCCCCTCACGGATCCGGAGGACATCCGGGAGCGACTGGAAAAACAGCTGGATCTGGTAATCGAGGCCGGCCCCTGCGGCGCCGAGGCCACCACCGTGGTGGATCTGTCCTCCGGGGCGCCGGTCCTGGTGCGGGCTGGGCGCGGCCCCCTGGGCCCCCTGGGTCTGGAAGACTGAGCGGAGAGGGGCCGCCCCGGCCCCTCTGGTAGAATCCTCGCCCCATGGACGCCTTCGTCACTACCCTGACCATCTGGGCCTTGCCGGTGATCTTCGCCATCACCCTGCACGAGGCCGCCCACGGCTATGCCGCCCGCCACTTCGGGGATCCCACCGCCGACCAGGCCGGCCGCATCAGCCTCAATCCCCTGCGCCATATTGATCCGGTGGGTACCCTGCTGGTGCCCGGCCTGATCCTGGCGGTAAGCGCCCTGGCCGGTGCCGGCGGGATGCTGTTCGGTTGGGCCAAGCCGGTGCCAGTGAATTTCAGCCGTCTGCGCCATCCCAAGGCAGACATGCTGTGGGTGGCCGCCGCCGGGCCCGGCGCCAACCTGGCCATGGCCCTGGGCTGGGCCCTGCTGCTGCGCCTGGCGATGGGCTTGCCGGAGAGCGACTACACCGTGCCCATGATGCGGATGGCCGATGCGGGCGTCCAGATCAACGGCATCCTGATGCTCCTGAACCTGCTGCCCCTGCCGCCCCTGGACGGAGGGCGGATCATGGTGAGCCTCCTGCCTCACCGGGCGGCCTGGAACTTTGCCCGGCTGGAACCCTATGGCTTCCCGATCTTGCTCCTCTTGCTCTTTACCGGCATTCTCGGGGCCATTCTGGGGCCCCTGCTGGCCCTTTTTCGTTATTTCATTGCCTTGCTCATCGGACTCTGAGTCTTTCCATGCACGCTGAACGTGTTCTCTCCGGCATGCGGCCCACCGGCCGCCTGCACTTGGGCCATTACCATGGTGTCCTCAAGAACTGGGTCAAGCTCCAGGACGAATATCCCTGTCTGTTCTTCGTGGCAGACTGGCATGCCCTGACCACGACCTACGACGATCCCACGGTGATCCATGATAGCGTGTGGGACATGCTGGTGGACTGGCTGGCCGCCGGGGTGGATCCGGCCAAGGCGACCCTCTTCATCCAGTCCAGGGTGCCGGCCCACGCCGAACTCCACCTGCTGCTGTCCATGTCCACCCCCCTGGGCTGGCTGGAGCGGGTGCCCACCTATAAGGACCAGCAGGAAAAGCTTTCCCACAAGGATCTGACCACCTACGGCTTTCTGGGTTATCCCTTGCTCATGAGCGCGGACATCCTGATCTATCGGGCCGACAAGGTGCCGGTGGGAGAAGATCAGTTGCCCCACGTGGAGTTCACCCGGGAGCTGGCCCGGCGCTTCAACCATCTTTACGGCCGGGAACCTGGCCACGAGGAAAAGGCCAGGGCAGCCGCCAGGAAACTGGGGGGCAAGCGTACCCGGCTCTACGAGGAGCTGCGGGTGCGCTTCCAGCAGGACGGGGACGCCGCCGCCCTGGAGGAGGCCCGGGCCCTGATCGCCGCCTCCCAGAGCCTCTCCGTCGACGACCGGGAGCGCCTGGTGGGCTATCTGGAAGGCACCGGCAAGGCGATCCTGGTGGAGCCCCGGGCTCTGCTGACGGAAGCCAGCAAGACCCCCGGCCTGGATGGCCAGAAGATGTCCAAGAGTTACAACAACACCATCTTCCTGCGGGAAGAGGCGGACTCCATCACCAAGAAGATCCGCACCATGCAGACCGATCCGGCCCGGGTGCGGCGCACCGACCCGGGAGATCCGGAGCGCTGCCCGGTGTGGCAGTTCCACCTGATCTACTCCGATGACGGTACCCGCCAGTGGGTGCGCCAGGGCTGCACCAGTGCCGGCATCGGCTGCCTGGACTGCAAGCAGCCGGTGCTCGACGCGGTGCTTCAGGAACAGGCTGCCATGCGGGAGCGGGCCCAGCCCTACCTAGAAGACCCGAGCCGTTTGCGGGCGATCATGGAAGAGGGCTGCCAGCGGGCGCGGGATCTGGCGGACCAGACCATGACGGAAGTGCGGGCCGCCATGGGCCTCAACTATTGAATCCTCCTTGAGTGTCTGAATGAATCTGCCCCTCGACCTGGCGCCCCGGGAATCGGTCGCCCAGGTGGAGGCGGTGGCCCGCTTGTATGGCCAGCCGATGCTGGAACTGCCCCGGGATCTGTATATCCCGCCGGGGGCCCTGGAGGTGTTCCTGGAGGCCTTCGAGGGGCCCCTGGATCTGTTGCTCTACCTGATCCGCAAGGCCAATCTCGACGTCCTGGATATTCCCATGGCGGCCCTGACCGTCCAGTACCTGGACTACGTGGAGGCCATGCGCAGCCACAACCTGGAGCTGGCGGCGGACTACCTGCTGATGGCGGCGACCCTGCTGGAGATCAAGTCCCGCCTGCTGTTGCCCCGGCCGAGCCGCGGCGAGACAGCTGAGGAAGGGGATCCCCGGGCCGAGCTGGTCCGCCGCCTGCTGGAATACGAGCAGATGAAGCAGGCCGCCGCCAGGGTGGATGCGGTGCCCAGGGTGGAGCGGGACTACGAGTGGGTGGGGGTCTTCGTGGCCGAGAAGGTGGTCCAGCGCCTGCCCGAAATAAACCTCCACGATCTGCAACTGGCCTGGTTGCGGGTGGTGCGCAACGCCCGTCTGACCCAGCACCACCGGTTGAAACGGGAAGAACTTTCGGTGCGGGAGCACATGAGCGTTATTTTGCGAGATTTGCGGGGCCATGGCTTTGTGGTCTTCGAGACCTTGTTCGATCCGGGCAAAGGGGTGGCCAGCCTGGTGGTGGGTTTCCTGGCGGTGCTGGAACTGGTGCGGGAAAAACTGGTGGTGGTGACCCAGAACGAGGCTTTTTCGCCGATTTATGTCAAGCTTGCCGACCCGAGCACGGATGAATCCTGAAACCTTCAAACGGATCCTTGAGACCGCCCTGCTGGCGGCCCAGGCGCCCCTCAACCTGGCGGCCTTGCGCCGGCTGTTCGAGGAGGATCCGGGCAGCGAATTGCTCCGCCGCCTGCTGGACGAACTCCGGACCGACTGGGAGGGGCGGGGGGTCGAGCTGATTCAGGTGGCCTCGGGCTGGCGCTTCCAGACCCGGCCCGAGTACCAGGTTTATCTGGACCGCCTCAAGGAAGAAAAACCGCCCCGCTATTCCCGGGCCGTGCTGGAAACCCTGGCCATCATCGCCTACCGCCAGCCCGTCACCCGGGGAGACATTGAGGATATCCGGGGCGTGATGGTGTCTCCCAACATCATCAAAACCCTGGAGTCCCGGGGCTGGATCGATGTGGTGGGTCATCGGGAGGTGCCCGGTCGGCCGGCCCTGTTTGCCACTACCCGGCGTTTTCTGGATGACCTGGGCCTGCGCAGCCTCACTGAGCTGCCGCCCCTGACCGAAATTGAAAGGATTGTGGATCTTGTCGAACTCTCGCCGTCCCAACCGGCCCCTGCGGCCACCGACGAAGCGTAACCCCGAGCCGCCCGCCGGCGCCCAGGCCGACGCGCCGCCGAGGGCTCGCGGCACTGGACGCCCCCGCCCCGGCGGGGGCGCGGAGTCTCCGCTCCAGGAGCCCCAGCGCCTGCAGAAGGTGCTGGCCCAGGCGGGGGTGGCTTCCCGTCGGGAAATCGAGGAAATGGTGGTGGCCGGGCGGATCTTGGTCAACGGCGAGCCGGCGGACCTGGGCCAGAAGATCGGCCCGGGTGACCGGGTCAAGGTCAATGGCAAGCTCATTCCCCTCAAGTTCGCTCAGCGCTCCCCCCGGGTGTTGATCTATCACAAGCCGGAAGGGGAGATCGTTTCCCGGGAGGATCCGGAAGGTCGCGCTACGGTTTTTGAACGCCTGCCCCAGATCCGAAAGGGCCGCTGGATCGCGGTCGGCCGGCTGGATTTCAATACCTCCGGGCTGCTGCTGTTTACCAACGACGGCACCCTGGCCAACCGTCTCATGCATCCCCGCTTCGAGCTGGAGCGGGAATATGCGGTGCGCCTGCTGGGGGAGTTGAGCGGCGAGCAAATGGAACAGTTGAAGACCGGTATCCAGCTTGAGGATGGGATGGCGCATTTCACGACCCTGGTGGATGGGGGGGGCGAAGGGGCCAACCACTGGTATCGGGTGACCCTGGCCGAGGGGCGCAATCGGGAGGTGCGGCGAATGTTCGAGGCGGTGGGTCTCACCGTCAGCCGTCTGATGCGGGTGCGCTACGGTTCGGTGGTGCTTCCGTCCCGCCTCAAGCGGGGCATGTGGATGGAAATGCCGGAGGCCGAGGCCTGTGCCCTGGCCGGTTTGCCGCCGCCAAAGTTCAGCCACGATCGGGACAGAGGGCAGGGCCGGCCCCGGGGTAGCGGCAAGCCGCGCATTGCCTGAGGCGGCTTGATCAGGCTATACTTATCAGGATTAGTCCGGCCATATTGGCTGGACTAATCAATTTCCTTTGTGTTTTCAACAGGGATGGGCGTTTCGCCCATTTTTTATTTGTGGGTCCGCGCATGGATGTGCTCAATCTGATCGAGAAAGTTGTCACCGGGCTCGGATATGAGCTGGTGGACTTTGAGACATCCCCCAGAGCCCGGCTCCTGCGGGTATTCATTGATGTTCCCCAGGGCATCACGGTGGATGATTGCGCCACCGTGAGCAATCAGCTTACCCGGTTGTTCGAGGTGGAAGGGGTGGATTACGACCGCCTTGAAGTTTCCTCCCCCGGTCTGGACCGGCCTCTCAAGAAAGAGTCGGATTTCGAGCGTTTTGCAGGTCAGGAAGTGATGGTGCGGCTTTTGGTTCCCCTGGGCAATCAGCGCAACTTCAATGGGGTGCTGGTGGGCTTGAAGGAGGGTGTGGTCACCCTCCAGACCGCCAAGGGTGAGGTAAATATCCCCCTGGCCGAGATTGAGAAGGCACGTCTCGTGCCGAAGTTTTGAGTTATTTGGACCTGGAGGTTGCTGAGGAATGAGCCGCGAGATCCTGCTGCTGGTGGACGCATTGGCGCGCGAAAAGAATGTTGCGAAGGATATTGTCTTCGCTGCGCTGGAGTCCGCCCTGGCCTCCGCCACCAAAAAGCGCATCCACGATGACGCGGATGTGCGGGTTGCCATCGACCGGGAAACCGGCGATTACGAATCCTTCCGGCGCTGGGTGGTACTGCCCGATGCCGAAGTGGAAAACGATGAAGCCCAGATGGGCGTGATCGATGCCCGGGAGCTTGTTTCCGATATCGAGGTGGGGGAGTGCATCGAGGAGCCCCTGGAGCCCATCGACTTCGGTCGCATCGGTGCCCAGGCCGCCAAGCAAGTGATTTTGCAGAAGATTCGCGACGCGGAGCGGGAGCAGGTTCTCAATGACTTCCTGGACCGCCGGGAGCATCTGGTGACCGGCTCCATCAAGCGCATGGAACGGGGCAGCGCCATCATCGAAGTGGGCCGGATGGAAGCCGTCCTGCCCCGGGATCAGATGATCCCCAAGGAAAACCTGCGAGTGGGCGATCGGGTCAAGGCCTTCCTGTTGCGGATTGATCGCAACGCCCGGGGCCCCCAGCTGGTGTTATCCCGCACAGCTCCGGAATTCCTGGTCAAACTGTTCGAACTGGAGGTGCCCGAGATCGAAGACGGCCTCCTGGAGCTGAAGGCCTGTGCCCGGGATCCTGGCTTGCGGGCCAAGATCGCGGTGAAATCCAACGATCAGCGGGTCGACCCCATCGGCACCTGCGTGGGCCTGCGGGGCTCCCGGGTGACGGCGGTGCGCAACGAAATTGGTGGCGAGCAGATCGACATCATCCTGTGGGCGCAGGATCCGGCCCAGTTTGTGGTGGCCGCCCTTCAGCCCGCCGAGGTCAGCTCCATCGTGGTGGATGAAGAAGCCCACAGCATGGACGTGGTGGTGGATGAGAACAATCTGGCCATCGCCATCGGGCGCAGCGGCCAGAACGTGAAACTCGCAGCCGAGCTCACCGGTTGGGCGATCAACCTGATGAGTGTCGAGGAATCGGCGGAGAAGTCCCAGCAGGAGCGTGCCGAATTGCGCGCCCTGTTCATGGCCAGGCTGGATGTGGATGAGGAAGTGGCCGACATCCTAATCGACGAAGGCTTCTCTTCCCTGGAGGAAATCGCCTACGTGCCCCTGGTGGAAATGCAGGAGATCGAGGCCTTCGATGACGAAACGGTGGAAGAGCTGCGCAATCGTGCCCGTAATGTGCTGCTGACCGAAGCCATCGTGACCGAGGAGCAGCTTGAAACGGTCGCTGACGATCTGCTGAGCCTCGATGGCATGGATAAGAACCTTGCCGCTACCCTGGCCAAGGGTGGCGTGCATACCCGAGATGACCTGGCCGATTTGGCCGTGGATGAGCTGGTCGAACTGGGCGGGATTGACGAAGAGCGGGCCAAGGCCCTGATTACGGTGGCGCGATCCCACTGGTTTGAGCAATAAAGGGAGAGAGCGCCATGGATCAGACAACCGTTACCCAATTTGCCGGCGAATTGAAAATGCCGGCGTCCGTGCTCCTGGAGCAATTGCGCAAGGCCGGCGTGGAAAAGAGCGGTGCCGAGGAGCGGCTTACCGAGCAGGACAAGGCTCGCCTCCTGGACTATCTGCGGCGCTCCCACGGTGAGACTCAGCCCAAGGCCAAGATCACCCTGACCCGCAAGCAGACCAGCGAGATCAAGGCTACCGACGCTACGGGCCGCGCCCGTACGGTGCAGGTGGAGGTTCGCAAGAAGCGGGTCTTCGTGAAGCGCGATGATCTGCTGGGCGGGGCGGGTAGCGGCTCGGAAGTCCAGGAGGCTGAAACCGTCGAAGAATTCGAAGTGGAAGAGGCGGCCCCGCCCGAGGTGGTGCCCATTATCGAACCGGCGCAGGAACCTGAGCCGGTCGTGGCGCCCGAGCCCGTGATGGAGGCGGCCCCGGAGCCGGAACCCGAACCCGAGCCGGAACCTGTGGTGGAAGTGGTGCCCGAGCCGGTGGTGGAGGCAGCCCCCGAGCCGGAACCCCAGGTGGTGGCCAAGCCCGCCCCGGCCCCCGGACCCCGGCGGGTGGCTGCGGTGCGCCCCAGCGTGATCGACGCCGCCGAGATGGCCGCCCGGGAAGCGGACGCCCGTCGCCAGGCAGAATTAATGGCTCGCCAAGCCGCCGACCTCAAGGCCAAGCAGGAGCGCGAAGCCCGCGCCCGGGCCGCGGCGGAAGCCCGGCGCGCCGAGGAAGAGGCTAAGCTCCGTGCCGAGGCTGCCCGCAAGGCGGGTGGTGAAGCCGCCGTGCCGGCAGCTCCTGCTGCTGCGCCTGGTGAAGCCAAGGGCAAGTCCGGCACCCTGCACAAGCCTGCCAAGGAAGAAGGCGCCAAGCGCGCCGCCGGAGGTCGCGAAGATTGGAAGGATGAAAACGCCAAGCGGCGCGGCGCGGGTCTCAAGACCCGTGGTGAAGTCGCCGGCGGCGCGAACGCCGGCTGGCGAGGCGCCAAGGGTGGCGGGCGTCACGGCAACCGTGGCGGTGCGGCGGGTGGCGATCGCCAAGCGTTCCAGCAGCCCACCGAACCCATCGTGCGGGAAGTCCAGGTGCCGGAAACCATCACCGTGGCGGATCTGGCCCACAAGATGGCGGTCAAGGCCACCGAGGTCATCAAGGTCCTCATGAAGATGGGGTCCATGGTCACCATCAACCAGGTTCTGGACCAGGAAACCGCTCTGATCCTCGTGGAAGAAATGGGTCACAAAGGGGTTGCCGCCAAGCTCGACGACCCGGATGCCTTCCTGGTTGATCACGAGGAGCACAAGGACGTGCCCCTGGAGCCCCGGGCGCCCGTGGTGACCGTGATGGGCCACGTGGACCACGGCAAGACTTCCCTGCTGGATTACATCCGGCGCGCCAAGGTTGCCGCCGGCGAAGCGGGCGGGATTACCCAGCATATCGGCGCTTACCACGTGGAAACCCCGCGGGGTATGGTGACCTTCCTGGATACCCCGGGCCACGAAGCCTTCACGGCCATGCGTGCCCGTGGTGCCAAGGCCACCGATATCGTGATTCTGGTGGTGGCCGCGGACGATGGCGTGATGCCCCAGACCAAGGAAGCCATTCACCACGCCAAGGCGGCGGGCGTGCCCTTGGTGGTGGCCATCAACAAGATCGACAAGCCTGACGCCAATCCGGATCGGGTCAAGCAGGAGTTGCTCGCTGAAGGGGTGGTGCCGGAAGAGTACGGCGGTGACACCATGTTCGTGCCGGTGTCGGCCAAGACTGGCGCGGGCATTGATGACCTGCTGGAAGGGGTGCTGCTCCAGGCCGAGGTTCTGGAACTGACCGCGCCGGTGGAGAGCCCCGCCAAGGGCTTGATCATCGAGGCCCGTCTGGACAAGGGCCGTGGTCCGGTGGCGTCCATGCTGGTGCTGTCGGGAACCCTGCGCAAGGGCGACGTGCTGTTGGTGGGTGCCACTTTCGGGCGCATCCGCGCCATGCTTGACGAGAACGGCAAGCCGGTGGATGCGGCCGGTCCGTCGATTCCCGTGGAAATCCTTGGCTTGTCCGATGTGCCGGGCGCCGGCGATGAAGCGGTTGCCATGGTCGATGAGCGCAAGGCCCGGGAGATCGCCCTGTTCCGCCAAGGCAAGTTCCGGGACGTGAAGCTCGCCAAGCAGCAGGCGGCCAAGCTGGAGAGCATGTTCGAACAGATGGCCGAGGGCGAGGTCAAGACCCTGCCGCTGATCATCAAGGCCGACGTGCAGGGCTCCCAGGAAGCCTTGGTGCATGCCTTGCTGAAGCTTTCCACCGACGAAGTCCGGGTTAATGTGATCCACGGGGCCGTGGGGGCGATCACCGAGTCGGACGTCAACCTGGCCCAGGCCTCCGGCGCGGTGATCATCGGCTTCAATACCCGCGCCGACGCCAATGCCCGCAAGCTGGCCGAGAGTTTCGGGGTGGATCTGCGCTACTACAACATCATCTATGATGCCGTGGATGAGGTGAAGGCGGCGCTGTCCGGGATGCTTTCCCCCGAGAAGCGGGAAGAGATCATCGGGATGGTGGAAATCCGTCAGGTGTTCCATATTTCCCGGGTGGGCACCATCGCCGGTTGCATGGTCAAGGACGGGGTGGTCAAGCGTTCCGCCAGCGTACGGCTGCTGCGCAACAACGTGGTGGTGCACCAAGGTGAACTGGAGTCCCTCAAGCGCTTCAAGGACGACGTCAAGGAAGTCCGGGAGGGTTACGAATGTGGCCTGTCCCTGCGCAACTTCAATGATCTCCAGGAAGGCGACCAGTTGGAAGTCTTCGAGATCCGCGAAGTCGCCCGGAGCCTGTAATCCATGCCCAAGGAGTTCTCCCGTGGCCAGCGCGTGGCGGAGCAGATCCGGCGCGAGCTGGCTGAGCTGATCCGGCTGGAGCTCAAGGATCCCCGGGTGGGTTTCATCAGCTTGACCGACGTGGAACTCTCCGCCGACTTTGCCCACGCCAAGGTGTTCTTCTCCTCCATGGGGGGAGAGGAAGGGCTGGCGGAAATTCTCCACGGCCTGCGTCGGGCCAGTGGCTTCCTGCGGCGCGAGCTGGGCAAGCGGGTGCGTATCCATACCTTGCCGGAGCTGCACTTTATCTACGATAGTTCCTTGGAGCAGGGTAGCCGGCTGTCTGCCCTGATCGACGAGGCGGTACGTTCGGATCATCCTGCCGACGATTCGTCGGAAAACTGAAGGGCGACGGCGCAAGGATGGGTCGTCGTCGCAAGGGCGCCCGGGTGGACGGCGTCATTCTCCTGGATAAGCCCGTTGGGATCAGTTCCAACGGGGCTCTGCAGCGGGTCCGGCGGGCCTTCGGGGCCGCCAAGGCGGGCCATACCGGCACGCTGGATCCCCTGGCTTCCGGTCTGCTCCCCATCACCCTGGGGGAGGCTACCAAGTTTTCCCAGCATCTTCTGGACGCAGACAAGGCCTACGAGGCCAGGGTGGTGCTTGGGTCGGTGACCGATACGGGCGATCGCGAGGGGGCAACGATCCGATCCTCGGACCTTCGTCCCACGCCGGACCAAGTGCTGGACGCGTGCCAAGCCTTTGTCGGGGAGATTCAGCAGATCCCGCCCATGTATTCCGCCCTCAAGCGTGACGGGCGCCCCCTCTATGACTATGCCCGCGCGGGCATCGAAGTGGCCCGGGAGCCCCGTCGCGTCACCATTCGTCATATTTCCGTGGCCGGCTTCACCCCCGACGGCTTCGTGATGACGGTTCGCTGCAGCAAGGGAACCTATATCCGGACCCTGGCCGAAGACATCGGAGAGCGCTTGGGATGCGGGGCCCACCTGGGGGATTTGCGCCGGACCGAGATAGGTGCTTTTGCCCTGGATCGGGCTTGTAGCCTCGCCGAGCTGGAGGCCGCCAGTCCGGAAGGGCGCCATGATTGGCTCCTGGCGCCAGACGCCCTGATCGATGCCATGCCGGTTGCCTCGCTGTCGGACGACGAGGCCGACCGCATCCTCCATGGGCGGGCCGTAGCGGTCGGCGAGCGATTTTCAGTTGGCCCCCTGCGTCTTTACAAGGACCGCAGATTTCTTGGAGTGGGTCAGGTCGATGCCGACGGCAAACTGATCCCGCGCCGCTTGTTGGGAAGTGCGCCTGCCTGATTTGCTTGAGATTTTCAAGCGGTTATAGGTATACTTCCTATTTTCGAACGAAAGATTGAGTAATCAAAAAATGGCTCTCGATTCCGCAACCAAGGCCCAAGTCCTCACCGACTTCCAGCGCGGGGCTGGCGACACCGGTTCCCCGGAAGTTCAAATTGCCCTTCTGACGGCCCGTATCAATGGCCTGACGGGTCACTTCAAGACCCACGCCAAGGATCATCACTCCCGCCGTGGCCTTCTCAAGATGGTGAGCCAGCGTCGCAAGCTGCTTGACTACCTCAAGGGCAAGAACGTTGACGGCTACCGCACCCTTATTGAACGGCTGGGTTTGCGTAAGTAAGCGCTTTCAGCCTGTGGCCAGGCTTTTTGGAGCTGGATTGCAGGCCTCCACGGGAAGCCGGCGCGAGCCAACATTGGCCGCCCCGGCTTTTCTTCATTTTCCGCCCTCTGGGCGGTGCGGCTGGAGCCGGTTGTAGTTTGCCAGGCCCAGACCCTACTGAAAGGAAATCCCTTGCCTACCGCCATCAAGAAATCCTTTTCCTACGGTGACCATACCGTAACGCTGGAAACCGGCGAGATTGCCCGGCAGGCTCACGGCGCTGTGATCGTCAACATGGACGACACCGTGGTATTAGCCACCGTGGTTGCAGCCAAGGACCCCAAGCCGGGCCAGGACTTCTTCCCCCTCACGGTGGATTACATTGAAAAGTTCTATGCTGCCGGGCGTATTCCCGGTGGATTCTTCAAGCGGGAAGGGCGCCCTTCAGAAAAGGAAACCCTGACTTCACGCTTGATCGACCGCCCCATTCGCCCCCTCTTCCCGGACGGTTTTTACAACGAAGTCCAGGTTGTGGTGCAGGTTCTGTCCCTCAATCCTGAAATTGACGCTGACATTCCGGCCTTGATCGGAGCCTCGGCTGCCCTGGCGATTTCCGGCGTGCCTTTCAATGGCCCGATCGCAGCCTGTCGCGTAGGCTATGAGCACGGTCAGTACATCCTCAACCCGACTGCAACCCAGCTGACCAGCAGCCAGATGAATTTGGTGGTGGCCGGCACGGAAGTCGGGGTCATGATGGTGGAGTCCGAGGCCCTGCAATTACCCGAGGATGTGATGCTGGGCGGGGTGGTCTTCGGCCATCAGCAGATGCAGACCGCCATCCAGGCGATCAACGAACTGGTGGAAGCTGCCGGCAAACCGGAATGGGATTGGCAGCCTGCTGCCCGGGATGAAGCCCTCATCGCCAGGGTGACCGAACTGGCCCGCGCCGAGATGGAAGAGGCCTTCCGGATTACCGCCAAGGCAGCGCGTAACGATCGGCTGAATCAAATTCGCAAGTCCGTTCTGGATGCCCTGGCCGCAGACGGCCGGTCCGTGGACGTCAATACCGTCAAGAACATTTTCTTTGACCTGGAAAGCCAGATTGTCCGTGGTCGCATCCTCAATGGAGAGCCTCGCATCGACGGGCGCGACACCCGCACCGTGCGGCCAATCGATATTCGGGTGGGCGTGCTGCCCCGTACCCACGGTTCCGCCCTGTTTACCCGGGGTGAGACCCAGGCCCTTGTGGTATCAACCCTGGGCACCGGGCGTGATGAGCAGATCATCGACGCCCTGGCGGGTGAATTTCGGGATCGTTTCCTTCTTCACTACAACATGCCGCCCTTCGCTACCGGGGAAACCGGGCGGGTGGGTTCGCCGAAGCGGCGTGAGGTTGGTCACGGCCGGCTGGCCAAGCGCGCCCTGGCTGCGGTGCTGCCTGCTGCCGATGAGTTTTCCTACACCGTCCGGGTGGTTTCCGAGATCACCGAATCCAATGGTTCCAGTTCCATGGCGTCGGTGTGTGGCGGCTCCCTGGCCATGATGGATGCCGGCGTACCCCTCAAGGCCCACGTTGCAGGGATCGCCATGGGGCTCATCAAGGATGGTGGCCGCTTCGCTGTGCTGACTGACATTCTCGGGGACGAGGATCATCTGGGTGACATGGATTTCAAGGTGGCAGGCACCGAAAATGGCGTGACCGCTCTGCAAATGGATCTGAAAATCGACAGCATCAGCCCTGCGGTCATGAATATCGCCCTGGCCCAGGCCAAGGAAGGCCGGCTGCACATTCTGAAGTTGATGCAGGACTCCCTTGGCGGTCATCGCGGCAATGTGTCTGAATTCGCACCGCGAATGATTACCCTCAAGATCAATCCGGAGAAGATCCGCGATGTGATCGGCAAGGGCGGTGCGGTCATTCGTGGCCTCCAGGAGGAAACCAGCACGGTCATCGAGATCCAGGATGATGGCAACATCACCATCTCTTCGGTCAGTTCCGACGGAGCCCAGGCTGCCAAGGCCCGCATTGAGGAAATCACAGCTGAGGTGGAAGTCGGGCGGGTTTATGAAGGTCCAGTGGTGCGCATTCTCGATTTCGGTGCGATCGTGAATCTGATCCCTGGTCGCGATGGTTTGCTCCACGTGTCCCAGATTGCCAACGAGCGGGTCAATAACGTCTCCGATTACCTCAAGGAAGGCCAGGTGGTACGGGTCAAGGTTCTGGAGGTGGATGAGAAGGGCAAGATCCGCTTGAGCATGAAGGCCCTGCTTGAGCAGAAGCCGGATTGATCGGATTCGGTGAAAAATGAAAAGGACGCCAGTGGCGTCCTTTTTTTACCTCCTGATTTCGAGGCCTCCCGTTTTGTGATGCGTTACTTGGCCACTTGGCGTTCGCGCATTTCCTCCAGCGTCTTGCAGTCGATGCAGAGGGTGGCGGTGGGGCGAGCTTCGAGGCGCTTCAGACCGATCTCGACGCCGCAACTGTCGCAATAGCCATACTCTCCGTCGGCAATGCGGCCCAGGGCTTCGTCAATTTTCTTGATTAGCTTGCGCTCGCGATCCCGGTTGCGCAACTCAAGGGCGATATCGGACTCCTGGCTTGCCCGATCATTGGGGTCCGCAAACACCGTGGCTTCGTCCTGCATGGTGTGGACGGTGCGGTCGATGTCCTCGCTCAACTCTTGCTTGACAGCCTCAAGCATCGCGCGGAAGTGGGCCATCTGTCCCTCACTCATATAGTCCTCGCCGGCAGCTAGAACGTAGGGGGGGAACTGCTTGTGAAGAATGTCGTCGGCCATGAATGGGGGTCCCATCGGTTTAGAGTGCCGATTAAATAGCAGAAAACCTTCCGTTGCTGCAAGGGACGGACAGAATATTCGCCCAGTGTTGACTGGTTTGACGCGCAATGCTGAACTGTGTATAGTACTGACCTCTCGGGGTGTAGCGCAGCCCGGTAGCGCGCTTGCTTTGGGAGCAAGATGTCGGGGGTTCGAATCCCTCCACCCCGACCAGTAAAGTTTGAACAATAGCTGTGACCCGTCTCTGCCCGTAGCTCAATTGGATAGAGCACCGGCCTTCTAAGCCGGGGGTTACAGGTTCGATCCCTGTCGGGCAGGCCAAGTCCTAGCTGGCATTGATCGAGAGTGGTTGTAGTGGCGGCATTAGCTCAGTTGGTAGAGCTATGGATTGTGATTCCATCGGTCACCGGTTCGAATCCGGTATGTCGCCCCAAGTTTCCAGCAAAAGCCCAGCCGTTTGGTTGGGCTTTTGCTTTTCATGACACCTTGCGGATCGGGTCGGGTTCTCGGATTGGCTGAATCTTTGTCGGGCTTCCCTGAGGTGCCCCCCATAAACAGTGCCACCGGCAATTTAGTAAAGTCCGTTTTCGAGAAGGAGAATGGACTTGAAGAAGCGGTTTTCAGAAGAGCAGATCATCGGGTTTTTGCAGCAGGCCGAGGCCGG
>JAVEWG010000016.1:0-70737 GCA_034004685.1 Rhodocyclaceae bacterium
CGAGGCGGACTGGCGGCCACCTGCAAGGCCCGGATCCCTGAGTTGGCCACCCGCACCCGGTACTGGGGGCTCAGCAGGCCCCCGAGCACGTGCAGGTTTTCCGGCATGTCGTCCACCACCAGGATGGTTCCCTGATGATCGGCCGACGGGTCTTTCTGCGCCCACGGGCGGGGCGCAATCCCGGCATCCATCTATGTCTCCTCTCGGCAGGCGAGGGCGGCTTTATAACTTTAGATATACGTTTTCATTGTCTTGGCCTCATGCCTGAAGTCGATACGTACATTCACGTACCCGGGCAATCCGGCCATATCGCGCACCCCTGCGGTTAACAACGGCGGCCTACAACAAAAGTTAAACCCACAAACTGGCGGGCGGGCCGGATTCCCCCCGCGCCAGGCCTCACGCCCTGGAGCTGGGCAGCCCCAGGCCCTGTTCGGCGATCAGGCTGCGCTGCACCTCGCTGGTGCCGCCGTATATGGTCATCCCCACCGACTGACGATAGCCCAGCTCAATCTGGCCCACCTCCGGGTTGTCGCTGAACACGCTGAAGGGGGCGCACAAGTCCATCAATTCGGCGGTGTCCTGCACATAGCTTTCGGTGGTGAAAACCTTGGCCATCGGACCATAGGCCGCCCGCCCCGGCACCTGGCCAGCCACCGCCCAGAGGGCCCGATGGCACAGCTGCTCCGCCACCTTGGCCCGCACCACCATGGGGGCCAGCCGCCGACGCACCGCCGCCTGATCGATGAGGGGCCGGCCTGCCCGCTGCTGGCGCCGGGCCCAGGCCACCGCCTGCTCCACCATGTGAGCGTAGCTCACCCGGTACTGCTCGCCACCGTGCTCCAGCTCCAGGGTAGCGGCCATCACTGCCAGGCCGCCATGAACCTCTCCTACCCGATAGCGGTCATGGACCCGCACCTCGCTGAGGAAGGTGACGTTGGTGCGTTCGTCCTGCACGGTGTGGATGGCTTGCAACTCGATGCCCGGCAGATCCATGGGCACCAGGAACAGGGACAGACCCTTATGCTTGGGGGCCTGGGGATCGGTACGGACTAGCAGGAAGATGTAATCGGCCACGTTGGCGGCGGTGGTGAAGATCTTCTGGCCGTCGATGATCCAGTGGTCTGCGTCCCGCACCCCCCGGGTCCGGGCGGCGAACACGTCACAGCCGCTGGCGGGCTCGCTGAAGCCCATGCAGGCCAGGGCCTCGCCCCGGGCAAAGCGGGGCAGGATCTCCTGCCGGGCCTCCGGGGTGCCAAAGCGCATCAGGATCTGGGCCACCTGGTTGGTGATGGGGGCGGTGATCCGCTGCCAGCCGTATTCCTCCAGCACCTCACCCAAGGCGGCCATGTCGAAGGCGGTCTTGCCCCGCCCGCCCCAGGCCTCGGGCCAGTGGGGAAACAGCAGGCCGGCCTGGGCCATCCGGCGGGCAAAGCCGGGATGGTGGCCATCCGCCGAATGGTGGGCGTGGGCCCGCAGCTCGGGGGTGAGATGGGTACGGAAAAACGCCCGCACTTCATCGGCGAAGGCCTCGGCCTGGGGCCCCACCCCGAAGACCAGGGGCATCTCCCCCGCCTCCGGCAGCGCCACCTCCGGCGCCCCCCACAGCCGCTCCCCCAGCCGGTCCAGCTCCCCCTGGGCATCCCCCAGGGGCAAGACCCAAGCCTTGGCGCGGCGGTAGTAGAGCTGGATGTCGTACTCCAGGGACACCCCGTAGCCTCCGAAGGTATGCAAGGCACGGGTAGCGGCGCGGGTGGCCGACCCGGCGGTCCACCACCAGGCCATGGAGATGGCCGCCGCCCCTTCGGCAGGCCGGTGGGCCAGGGCCCAAACCGCCCGCCAGACCAGCAGGCGCGCGCCGTCGATTTCGGCCAGGGCGTCCGCCAGGGGGTGAGCGATGCCCTGGAAGCTGCCGATGGACTTGCCGAACTGCTGCCGCTCGCCGGCATAGGCGGCGGCCAGGGCCAGGGCCTGGCGGCTCAAGCCCACCAGCAAGGCGGCATTGAGGAGTTTCCATTCCTCCACCGCGGCCTCGAAGGCTCGCCGGGCAGCGGGCCCTTCGGCCAGCACCAGGGCGGCTTCCGGCCGGCCCTGGGCATCCACGCTCCTGGGTTGGGAGAGGGCCGCCGCCCCCAGGCTATCCCGGGCCTGATGCGCGGACCCAGGCAGCAGCAAGACCTGCTCACCCCACAACAGCAAGGCAGCCTCGGCCGCCCCACCGCCGGGGATCACCGCCGGCATGCCGGCCTCCAGGGGCGCCGGGGCCAGCACCACCAGGGCCCCCTCGGCCACCCGCCCACGCCACGCCTGGGCCAACCCCCCCGCCAGATCGGCTAGGCGGCACAGCAGCCCGCTGGCCGCCAGGGCCTCTGCCAAGGGCACGGCGGCCAGATGGCGACCCGCCGCCTCGGCCACCAGGACCGCCTCGAACAGGCCCAGCCCCAGCCCGCCGGCGGATTCCGGCATGCGCAGGCCATGCATGCCGAGCTGGCGGACCTGGGCCCACAAGGCCGGGTCGAAGCCGCCCCCCCGCTCCGCCCCACGGACCCGCAAAGGGGTGGATTCGGCAGCGAACAAGCGTTCGGCGGCATCGCTGAGCATGCGCTGGGCTTCAGTCAGGGTCAGATTCATGGGTTGTTCTCGGAATGGCCGCAGGGATGGCGATCCAGGGACGCCGGTCGGCGTCATCCATGCAGCGCACTGTGCATAATTTTCAGGGCGAGGGGCAAGTCAGCCGCCACGGAGCGGGCCCGACGTCGGGAAGCCGGTCCGTCTGCCGATGCCCCCTGGCTTGCCCGACCGGCCAGGCTTTGCCCGGGAACGCCACTCCGAGGGAAGCCGGACCGAGCCTCGGTCAGCTGGCCCCCACCATGCCGCTGACCCGGATCAGCCGGTTTTCCGGCACTTCCGAATTGGCGATGACCTTCAGGCTGGGCACCGAGCGGCGCAGGAAGCGGGACAGCAACCAGCGCAACGGCGCCGGCACCAGCAGTACCGGGGGCAGACCGATGTCCTCCTGGCGCTGGGCCAGCTCGGCGGTACGGCGCAGCAGGCTGTCCGCCAGGCCCGGCTCGATGGCGCCCCCATCGCCGCCGCCGGAGGCCACCGCCTGCATCAGGATGCGCTCCAGGGCCGGATCCAGGGCCAGCACCTGGACCTCCGCGGCGCCGGGGAACAGGGCATGGATGATGGCCCGGCCCAGGCCCTGGCGTACCCGGGTGGTGAGTTCCAGGGGGTCCTGGATCCGGGCGGCGTTCTCCGCCAGCACCTCGATGATGGAGCGCATGTCCCGAATACTGACCCCCTCCTCCAGGAGGTTCTGGAGCACCCGCTGGACGGTGGCCAGGGAAAGCTGCTTGGGCACCAGGTCTTCCACCAGCTTGGGGGATTCCTTGCCGATGTGGTCCAGCAGGGCCTGGGTTTCCTGGCGGCCCAAGAGATCGGCGGCGTGGGACAGGATCAGGTGGTTGATGTGAGTGGCCACCACGGTGCTGGCATCCACCACCGTGTAGCCCAGGGCGTGGGCCTGCTCCCGCTGGCCGACGTCGATCCACACCGCCGGCAGGCCGAAGGCTGGGTCCTTGGTCTCCCGGCCGGAGAGCTTGCCGCTCACCCGGCCCGGATTGATGGCCAGGTACTGACCCGGATAGGCCTCGCCGGCCCCCACCTCCACCCCCTTGAGGGCAATCCGGTAGGCGTTGGGCTTCAATTCCAAGTTGTCCCGGATGTGCACCGGGGCGGCCAGGAAGCCCACGTCCTGGGCGAATTTCTTGCGTAGGCCACGGATGCGCTTCAGGAGTTCTCCATCCTGGCCCTTATCCACCATGGGAATCAGGCGGTAACCCACCTCCAGGCCCAGCACGTCCACCGGGGTAACATCGGCCCAGCTGGCTTCCTGGGATTCCACCTGGGACTGGGCACTGGCCACGGCGGTCTTTTCCTCGGGCCGCATTTCCTGGGCAGCCAGTTCCGCCACCTTCTTGCGGCGCTTCCAGGCGATGGCCGCCAGCCCTGAGGCCAGCAGGAGGAAGACCAGATTGGGCATGCCCGGGATCAGGCCCAGCACCCCCAGTATGGCGGCGGTGACCATCAGCACCTGGGGATTGGAGAAGAGCTGGCTGGCCATCTGGCCGCCGATGTCGCCCTCGTCGCCAACCCGGGACACCACCATGCCCGCCGCCACGGAGATGATCAGGGCCGGAATCTGGGCCACCAGGCCGTCGCCGATGGTGAGCAGGGTGTAGTCGTTGGCGGCCTGGGCCAGGCCCATGTCGTGCTGCATCACCCCCACCACCAGGCCCCCCACCACGTTGATGAGCATGATCAGGATGCCCGCCACCGCGTCGCCCCGCACGAACTTGGAGGCACCGTCCATGGCCCCGTAGAAATCCGCCTCGGAGGCGATCTCGGTGCGGCGGCGCTTGGCTTCCTTGTCGTCGATGAGGCCGGCGTTCATGTCGGCATCGATGGCCATCTGCTTGCCGGGCATGGCGTCCAGGGTGAAGCGGGCCGACACCTCGGCGATCCGCCCGGCGCCCTTGGTGATCACCACGAAGTTGATGACGGTGAGAATGATGAACACCACCAGGCCCACCGCCGTGTTGCCCCCCACCAGAAAGTGGCCGAAGGCCTCGATCACCTTGCCCGCGGCGTCCGGCCCGGTATGGCCCTCCAGCAGCACGATCCGGGTGGAGGCCACGTTCAGGGACAGACGCAGCAGGGTGGTCACCAGCAGCACCGTGGGAAACACCGAGAAATCCAGGGGCTTCCTGGTGTACATGGAGACCAGCATCACCATCACCGCCACGGCAATGTTGAAGGTGAAGAACACGTCCAGCAGGAAAGCCGGCAGGGGCAACACCATCATGCTCAGGATCATCACGATCAGGAGCGGCGCGGCGAGCTGGCGCATGTTCTGGGGAGAGAACAGGGCGCGCAGGGTGAAGGTGTCGTTCATGGCGGGTTTCCTCGGGCTCTGGGACAGGGCCCGGCGCGGTGGCGCTTATCAAGTTGCAGGGGCGGCCTCGGACGGCGCGCCCGGGTCCAGATCCGGCGGCACTGGCAGATCCGCCGGGACCTGGGGCGGCAAGCCACCCTGGGCGATCCATTGGTTGAGCTGGAAGACGTAGGCCATCACCTCGGCCACGGCGGTGTACAGGGCGGCCGGAATGGATTGCTCCAACTCGCAGTGGGCATACAGGGCGCGGGCCAGGGGCGGCGCCTCCAGGAGCGGCACGTTGTGCTCCTTGGCCAGTTCCCGGATCTTGCCGGCCAGCAGATCCATCCCCTTGGCCACCACCACCGGCGCGCCCATCTTGGCCGGGTCGTACTTGAGGGCCACCGCGTAGTGGGTCGGGTTGGTGACCACCACGTCCGCCTTGGGCACCGCCGCCATCATCCGGCGCCGCGCCATCTCCCGCTGCATGGCCCGGACGCGGGCCTTGATCTGGGGATCGCCGTCCTGCTCCTTCATTTCCTGCTTGACCTCTTCCTTGGTCATCTTCAGCCGGGAGTGGTACTGCCAGAGCTGGAAGGGCACATCCATCAGGGCCAGCAACCCCAGGCCGGAAACGATCAGCAGGGCCGCCAGCAGCACCATGCCGGCAAAATCCGGCAGGCTGGTCTCGATGGGCTCCAGCATCAACTGGAAGATGTGCTCCCGCTCCCGCCAGATGGCCCAGGCGCCGATACCCCCCACCAAAGCCGATTTGAGGACGGCCTTCACCAGTTCGGCCAGGCCGTGCACCGAAAACATCCGCCCCAGGCCCTGGATGGGGTCCAGCCGGGTCAGATCCGGCCCCAGGGCCTTGGTGGAGAACACCAGCCCCCCCAACAGGATGGGCGAACCCACCGCCGCCACCAGCAACACCCCCATCAGGGGCAAGATGGTCAGCAATCCGTCCGAGGCCAACTTGACGAAGATGGTCAGCATGGCCACCGGATCGAAGGCCTGCTCCCGCCCGAAGGCCATGCCCTGGCGCATCAGGCCGAACATCCGGCCCGACACCCATTCCCCCATCACCCAGAGCCCCGCCACGCCGCTCATCACCACCAAAAAGGTGGACAGCTCCCGGGACTGGGGAACCTGGCCCTCTTCCCGGGCCTGCTCCAGCCGTCGTGGTGAGGCTGATTCCGTGCGTTCGAGATCGCTATCTTCGGCCAAGGCCGACTCTCCCAGGGGGTAGATGGAATCCGGCGGGCCAAAAGCCACGGCCGGATTAGGTGATGGCGTGGATTATGGCGGGGGGGCGGCAATAATTGCCGGTGAAAAAAGGGGGGGAATCCGGCCTAATTGCACTTCGCCCGGCATTCCCCTGGGTGCAGGCCAGGACCGGCGATTCCAGCTTGGCACGCCATCGTGATGCAAATATCATTGCAGCCACCGCCAAGCACCTCCGCTGGAACCCATGCCCGCTCCCCACGCCCTCGCCCCCCTGCTGCTGGCCCTGCTGCTGGCCTCCGGTCCTGGCCAGGCCGGCATCTACAAATGCCCGGCCCCCGGCGGCGGCCTCGCCTACCAGGACATCCCCTGCCCCACCGGCCAGGCGCTGCCCGAAGCGCCCCCCGCCGATCCGGCGGAAGCCGCCCGCACCCGCGCCCGGACCGCCAACGACATCCAGAATGCCCAAGCCCTGGAACGGCAGTGGGAAGACAAGCAACGCCGGGCGGCGGCGGATCACGCCCGGCGGGAGCAGGAACGCCTGGAAAAGGCCCGGCGCTGCAACGCCTATGAGGAGGAAGCCCGCCAGCTGGAGCGCCGCGGACGCAGCTGGACCCTGGAACGCCACCGCCAGGCGGACGCGGCCGAGGCCCAGAGGCTGCGGGACCGGCATTTCTCGGAATGCTTCGCCAGCCGCTGAGGCCCCGGATGGGGCAGGCGCCCGGCGGACAGCCCGGGCTTCAACCCAGGTTCAACCGCGCTCCCCTGCCAGGTGCAGCCCTTGTTCCCGGCGGGAGGGATAGGGAAACAGCATGTTGAGGGCCACCGTGCGGCCGTCGGCCTGGGCGATGCGCACGTGCTCCCGGCGAAATTCCCGGGCCTGCCGCAGGCCGCAGGAGTGGGCGATCATGTCGATTTCCTTGTTCATGTTGCGGCAGTAGTGGGCCACCCGCAGGTACTTCTCTTCCACCACCAGACCCCGCTGCAGGCGCGGATCGTGGCTGGTCACCCCGGCCGGACAGGTGTTGGTGTGGCAGCGCAGGGCCTGGATGCAGCCCAGGGAAAACATGAAACCCCGGGCGGTATTCACGAAATCCGCCCCGGCGGCCAGAGCCCAGGCGGCCCGGGCGGAAGTCACCAGCTTGCCGGCGGCCACCACCCGGATGCGCTCCCGCAGGCCATACTCCAGGAGGGTATCCACCACCCGGGGCAGGGCTTCGTCGATGGACAGGGCCATGTGGTCCGCCAGGGCCTGGGGCGCGGCGCCCGAGCCCCCCTCGCCCCCATCCACGGCGATGTAGTCCGGCGCGGCCTGCAAGCCCCGCAGGTGGATGGCCTCGCACAGTTCGGCGATGAAGTACCAGCCCCCCAGGGCGGTCTTGATCCCCACCGGCTTGCCGGTGATGGCCCGCACCCGCTCCACCATGTCCAGGAGGGCCTTCATGTCGGGGATATCCAGATGGCGGTTGGGGCTCATGGAATCCTGGCCCGCCGCAATGCCCCGGATGGCGGCGATTTCCGGAGTCACCTTGGCCGCCAGCAGCACCCCGCCCTTACCCGGCTTGGCCCCCTGGGACAGCTTGATCTCGAAGGCCCGCACCTGTTCGATGGCGGCCAGCTCCCGCAGGCGGGATTCGGACAGATTGCCCTCCCCGTCCCGCACCCCGTACTTGGCCGTGCCGATCTGCATGATCACGTCGCAGCCGCCCGACAGGTGGTAGGGGGAAAGCCCCCCCTCCCCGGTATTGATCCAGCAGCCGGCCTCCGCCGCTCCCCGGGACAGGGCCTCCACCGCCGGCCGGGAGATGGCGCCGAAGCTCATCCCGCTCACATTGACGATGGAGCGGGCGGCAAACGGCTTGTCGCAGTAACCCTCGCCGATCACCAGGGCCGGGGTGGGCTGCTGCTCCGACTCCAGGATCGGGAAGCCCGCATTGACGAACACCAGGGCGCCGGGCTGGTGCAGGTCGTAGGTGGAGCCAAAGCCCACGATGCCCCCCTCATTCTTGGCCAGGCGGTAGATCCAGGCCCGGGTGGCGCGGTTGAAGGGCATTTCTTCCCGGTCCCCCAGGAAAAAGTACTGGCGGAAATACTCCCCCAGCTGCTCCAGGAAGTAGCGCAGGTGCCCCACCACCGGAAAATTGCGCAGGATGGCGTGCTTCTTCTGGGTGATGTCCCGCAAATACCAATAGATCAAGGCCACCACCAGCACCACCACGATCAGCACCCCGGCGCTGACTGAAACCACCGTCATCATGCTTCGCCCCTCCCCTGGCCCGGCCGCCCCGGGTGATAGAATGGCTCCCATTTAATCCCGAAGCTCGCCCATGATCCAGCTTGAACAGCTCCGCGTTGAAATTCAGCGTTCCGTGGCCACCGCCCTGGCCGAAGACATCGGCACCGGCGACCTCACCGCCCGCCTCATCCCCGCCGATGCCAATGCCCGGGGCCGGGTGATCACCCGGGAGGCCGCAGTGATCTGCGGCACCGCCTGGTTCGACGCCGCCTTCGCCGCCCTGGACCCCGCCGCCACGGTGATCTGGCATGTGCACGATGGCGCCCAGGTGGCCCCCGGCGACACCCTGTGCGACGTGGTGGCCAGCGCCCGGGCACTCCTCACCGCCGAGCGCACCGCCCTGAACTTCCTCCAGCTCCTCTCCAGCGCAGCCACCGCGACCCGCCGCTTCGTGGATGCGGTAGCCGGCACCGGGGCCCGCATCGTGGATACCCGCAAGACCCTGCCCGGCCTGCGCCTGGCCCAGAAATACGCGGTCAAGGTGGGGGGCGGCACCAACCACCGGATCGGCCTCTACGACGGGGTGCTGATCAAGGAAAACCACATCATCGCCGCCGGCGGCATTCCCGCCGCCCTGGCCCAGGCCCGGGAGATCGCCCCTTCCAACGTGTTCATCCAGGTGGAAGTGGAATCCCTGGCGGAACTGGAAGAAGCCCTCCAGGCCGGCGCCAGGATGATCCTGCTGGACAACATGGAGCTGGAGCAGATGCGCCAGGCGGTGAGCCTCACCGCCGGCCGTGCCGAGCTGGAAGCTTCAGGCGGGGTGAGTCTGGAGCGGGTACGGGCCATCGCCGAAACCGGGGTGGACCGGATCTCCATCGGCAGCCTCACCAAGGACGTGCGGGCCATCGACCTTTCCCTGCGCCACGTGGAAGAGTGAGCCCGCTTGCCGGCCCCGGCATGACGCGGTATAACCCCAGCACCCTGGCGGCCCTCGCCCGCCCTGGAGCCTGACCCTATGCTCTTCGCCATTTACTACCTCGCCGCCTTGCTGATCCTGATGCTCCACTTCACCGGTTTCCTGGCCCGCCACAATATCGAGTGGCTGCTCTACGTGGTGGCGGTGACGGTGTTTCCGGCGGTGATCTACCTTTGAACCAGCCCGCCAGCCAGACCGAAGCGGACCCTGCGGGGTCCGTTTTGTTTTTGCGGAACGCGCTCACCGCCCCCACCGGGCCCGGTGGGCCCCATGCCGCCACCCCAACAACCCCATGCCCATCAGCCACCTCCAGGTGAGTCTCTTCCTCCGCTACGACGGCGACCCCGACGGCCTCGCCCGCCACGGTTCGGCGGAGGAGCAGGGCCTGATGGCGGGGGGTGCCTGGGATGAAATCGAGCAGCTCCGGCTGGAGCTGGCCAACCTGAAGGCCGGCCAGCGCTCCCCGGCGGCCAGGCAACGGGCGCTGACCCGGGCCGCGGCGGCCCTGGAAGAACCCGCCTTCGCCCTGCTCTGGCGCCACGCCTGAGCACCCCGGCCGGTCACGCCACCCAGGCAAGCAGGGCTTTCTGGACGGCGAGCTCCCCGCATGGAACCCGTCCAGCCCCTGAGGGATAATGCCCCCACAAGGACAACAACACCCTGTCCCCCAAGGAGCCAAACAGCCATGTCGGAAAATCCCAACACCCCAAGCCCTGGGCCAGGCCAGCCAGCGGCGGCAGGCTTTAGCGATGGCAGCAAACAAAAAAAGGGCTGCTATCGACGCCTGATCGACCTGCGGGCTCCGGACCCGACAACGGCGATCGGATGGATGGAGGACGACTTCCATCATTTTGGCGTGACCATCACCCACGACGGCACCACCATCCAGAAGGTCCATGCCTCCTCGCCCCGCTACCCCTGGACCACCTGTCCGGGCGCCCTGGAGGCCATCCGCGTGCTGGAGGGCAAGCCCCTGGTGGCCCGGGCGTCCGACATCGGCCAGCTGGCGGACATGCGCCGCCAGTGCACCCACCTCTTCGACCTGGCGGGCCTGACCCTGGCCCACGCGGCCAATGGCCACGATCACCGCCGCTATGAAATCCTGATCCCGGACCGGGCGGTCCTCTGGGACGACCAGGGCAAGCTCAAGGGTTTCGGCCCCACCACCGCGACCCTGTCCTCGGAGGGCACCGTTTTGATGGCCTGGAACATCGACGGGCAAGCCATCGTGGGCCCGGACGCCTACGCGGGCCACTCCCTGCAGGAAGGCTTCCGGGAATGGACGGAGGCCATGCCCCTGGAAGAGGCGGAATACGCCACCATCCTGCGCCGCGCCATCCTGGTGGGGTCCGGACGCCTGATCAGCATGGAAAAGGTGGAGACCGCCGAGCATACTGGAATGGGTCCGGTATGCTTCACATACCAGCCGGAACAGCGAAAGCTAGCCCGTTTCATCCAAGCGGCCCGCCTGGACTTCGCCGACCGCCCCGAAGATCTCCTTCGGAACGTCAACGACGTACCCTGACCGGGGGCAGCGATCCCCGGCAACAAAAACAACCGCGGCATTTCACCAAAGGAGCAGACAGCATGAAGGGTGGCCCCAGCATCAAGCATCTCGACGACATCCCCACCGAGGAGATGTTGCGTTTCCAGTTCGCCGATGGGCGCACCGCCTCCATCTGGGAGAAGTGGATCGAAATGTCCCCCCGCTACGTGGCCTTCTGGAACCGCTGGGATCCGGGAGCCATGTCGCCCCTCCACGGCCACACCGGGGACCACAGCAACTTCGTCCTGAAGGGGGAGATCCGTTGTGGCGACATGGTGTGCAAGGCCGGCACCCACATCATGCTGGAGTGGGGCGATCTGTTCGGCCCCTGGGAAGCGGGCCCTGAAGGCTGCGAACTGTATGGCTTCATCGCCGGCGAAGGGAGTCCCTTCTCCGGCGATCCGGCGGTCTTCCAGGCCTTGCTGACAGCCCGGGGGGCCACCATGGTGCCCCTGCCCATGCCCAAACACCTGCCCCCCTGGGCCAAGCTCCAGTACGCCCAAGGCGGAGTCACCAACTGGACCGCCGAAGCCAGGAAATAGGGGCGCCCAGCCAGGCCAACCGCCATGCTCAAGGTGATGAGCTTCAACCTCCGCTACGGCCTGGCCGATGATCGGGAAAATGCCTGGAGCCATCGCCGGGCCCTGGCCCTGGCCAGGATCCGCACCTTCGATCCGGACCTGCTGGGCCTGCAGGAGTGCCTGGACAACGACCAGGCCGAGTTCATCACCACCGGACTGCCGGACTACCAGTTCCTCGGCATCCAGCGGGGCGGCGAGGGGGAAAGCGCCATCGAGATGGCCCCCCTGCTGTTTCGCGCTGCCCGCTTCAAGCTGGTCCGCCATGGCTGCTTCTGGCTGAGCGACGCCCCCGGAACCCCCGGCAGCCGGGGCTGGGACGGGGACTTTCCGCGCACCGCCACCTGGGCCACCCTGGTCCACCTGCCCTCGGCGCGGCCCCTGGTTATTCTCAACACCCACCTGGACTACCAACCCCGGGCCCTGCAAGAATCCGCCCGGATGCTAAGCGGCTGGGCCCGCCAGACAGGCGCGACCCACCCCCTGGTGATCACCGGCGACTTCAACGCGGGCAAGGATTCCCCGGTCCACCGGGCCCTCACCACGGAAGCCGGGCTGGTGGACACCCACCGCCGGATCCATCCCGACTGCGACGAAATCACCTACCACGGCTACGGCCAGGCGCCGGATGCCGGGCCCCTGGACTGGATTCTGGCCTCCAAGCACTTCACGGTGGTGGATGCCACCATCGACCGCTGGCACGAAGGCCCCCTTTTCCCCTCCGACCACTACCCCCTCACCGCCACCCTGGACTGGAAACCCGAGCCCCCCCGTTCATGAGCACCTGGATTCTCCCCGCCCTGGCCTGCCTCGCCTTCTGGGGGGTGAGCCGCTTCCTCCCCAAGCTCGCCACCCGCCACCTGGACCCCCACAGCGCCCTCCTCTTCGAGGTCATGGGTGAAGTTCTGGTGGCCCTGGCGGTGCTGGCCTCCCTGGGCTTCAAACCCAATTTCGATCCGCGGGGCGCCAGCTACGCCCTGGCCGGCGGCATGCTGGGCGGCCTGGGGGTCTACGCCTACCTGCTGGCCGCCCAGCGGGGGCACGTCTCCCAGCTGGTGGTGGTCACTGCCCTCTACCCGGTGATCACCGTGGCACTGGGGGTCCTGATGCTGGGGGAAAGCATGAACCTCAGGCAGGGTCTGGGCATGGGGCTGGGCCTGCTGGCGATCCTCCTGGTGGCGACCTAGATGTTGAGTTGCAATCTTGCCGGAGCGGATGTCTGCAAGGGATCCATGACATGCTGGCGGGATGAATCCCGCCCTACCAACCCGGCGGGAGATCCTTCGATCCGCCGTAGGGCCGGATTCATCCGGCCTGCTTGAATTGATGAGCACATCGGCAGCCTCTCCCGGGCAGGGCAACGCCGCTGCGCCAACACGCCCGTCTCGGGCCCTACGCTCCCCGTTGCGTGCTACACGGCACGAGCCGCCGAAGAGCGCTGCCATCCGCCCCATCTCCGGTCTTCCTCAGGGCGGTGGCAGCTCCGGCCTGAGGCTCAGCCGCCCGGCGGGCCTTCATGTCCCCGGCAACGCCACCTCCAGCCCCACCCCGCCGTCGGCCCGGGACAGGCCATCCCCCAGGACCAGCTGGCCGCCATGGACTTCCGCCACCACCCTATCGTTCACCGCCAGACCAAGCTTCGCGTCTTCGATCACCAATCAAGGATGCCCTGCCCGCGTCATCAAGGGTGCGAAGGAAGAAACCACCGCAGGCCCGCGACCCGGACAAGCTTGAAATCGCATCCGGCGGCGCCCGTACCGTGGAAGAGGCCAACAAGAAAACCCAGGACACGAAGATCGTGCAACACCTGGCCATCAGAGAACGAGCGGCGCAGGTGTTTGAGCCGCACCCAGCCGTCGCCGGGGCTTCCTCAAGCGTTCCCAGCCTTCTCGGGTTTCACCCCTGCACCCCCTTCAATCCTGCAAGGCCTTGTGGAGGATCTCCGCCACGTCCCGGCACAACGCCGGCGTGGCGGCCACCCGCTCCAGCTCGGGGCGGATGGCGGCCTGGAGGGCCGGGGTGTAGCGGCGCCAGTTTTCCAGGGCGCGGGCCATGCGGGCGGCGACCTGGGGGTTGCCGGCAGCGAGCTGGATCACCTGGTCGGCCCAGAAGGCGTAGCCAGCGCCATCCGGGCGGTGGAATTCCGCCGGGTTGGCGCGGAAGAAGGTGCCCAGGAGGGCGTACACCTTGTTGGGGTTGGCCAGGCTGAAGGCGGGGTGGTCCACCAGGGCGGCCACCCGGTCCAAAGTTGGGGGGGCGACTTCATCCCAGCGCCAGGCGCCGGCCTGGAGGGCGAACCACTTGTCCAGCACCAGGGGGTCGTCTTCGAAATCTGTATGAAACATGGCCAGGGCCTGCTCCCGAGCGGGGTCGCTGCTCCCCACCAGGGCGGCTAGCGCTCCGAAGCGTTCGGTCATATTGCGGGCGGCTTCGAAGCGGGCCTTGGCCAGGTCCAGGCCCTGTTCCACCCCAGCGGCGGCCAGGTATTTGAGGCACAGATTGGCCAGCGCCCGGCGGCCGGCATCCGCCGGGTGGTAGCGGTAGGGGCCGGGAACTTCCATGGCCTGGACGGTGGCCAGCCAGTCGGCTTGCAGGGCCTGGCCCAGGGCGCGGTGGAGGTGGATGAGGGCGGCCCGCAGGGGCTGGGGATCGGCCGATTCCATGCGCTCCAGCAGATAGGCTTCGCCGGGCAGGGCCAGGGCCTGGGCGCGGAAGGCGGGCTCCAAGGCATCGTCTGCCAGGAGCTTGCGACAGGCGTCCACCAGGGCCCCCGGCACCTGGAGGGGGCGGCCGGCGGCGGCTTCCCGGGCCAGGGCCAGGATCACCCGTTCCAGGTAGCGCTGGCCGGCGTCCCAGCGGTTGAAGGGGTCGGCATCATGGGCCATGCGGAAGGCCAAGCGCGAGTCGGCTTCGTCCAGTTCCAGGATCACCGGAGCGGAGAAACCCCGCAGGAGGGAGGGCACCGGCTCGGCGGGCAGATCGGTGAAGGTGAAGCGGGCTTCGGCCTGGGTGAGTTCCAGCACCCGGGTAGTGGCCCCGGAGGCGGCTTCGCCTTCCAGGCGCAGGGGCAGATCCTGCCCGTCCGGACCCAGCAGGCCCACCGCCACCGGGATGGGCAGGGGCAGCTTTGCGGGCTGGCCGGGGGTGGGGGGGGTGCGCTGGGACAGAGTCAGGGTGTAGCGGCCCCTGGCGGCGTCCCACTCGCCCCGGGCGGTCACCCGGGGGGTGCCGGCCTGACTGTACCAGTTCATGAACTGATCCAGATCCACCCCGTTGGCCTCGGCCATGGCGTTGACGAAGTCGTCGCAGGTGACCGCCTGGCCGTCGTGGTAGCTGAAGTAGAGGTCCATGCCGTTACGGAAGCCCTCGGGCCCCAGCAGGGTATGGAGCATGCGGATGACCTCGGAGCCCTTTTCATACACCGTGGCGGTGTAGAAGTTGTTGATTTCCTCGTAGCTGTCCGGCCGGATGGGGTGGGCCATGGGGCCGGCGTCTTCCGGGAACTGGGCCGAGCGCAGCACCCGCACGTTGTCGATGCGCACCACCGCCCGGGCGGAGGCGGCGCCAGCGGGGCCGGCGGCCCGGGCCATCATGTCGGCGGAGAACTGCTGGTCCCGGAATACCGTGAGGCCTTCCTTGAGGGTGAGCTGGAACCAGTCCCGGCAGGTGACCCGGTTGCCGGTCCAGTTGTGGAAATACTCGTGGGCCACCACGGATTCAATGTTGTCGAAATCCACGTCGCTGGCGGTGCGGGCGCTGGCCAGCACGTACTTGGCGTTGAAGATGTTGAGGCCCTTGTTCTCCATGGCTCCCATGTTGAAGTCGGACACCGCCACGATCATGTAGCGGTCCAGGTCCAGTTCCAGGCCGAAGCTGTCTTCATCCCAGCGCAGGGCGTGGATGAGGGATTCCATGGCGTGCTGGGCGCGGTCCAGGTTGCCCTTCTCCACCCACACCTGGAGCAGCACGTCCCGGCCGGAACGGGTTTGCACCGTGCGCTCCAGGGCCACCAGGTCGGCGGCCACCAGGGCAAAGAGGTAGGAGGGCTTGGGGAAGGGGTCTTCCCACCTAGCGTAGTGGCGGCCGTCGGGCAGGTCGCCGGTTTCCAGCAGGTTGCCATTGGAGAGCAGCACCGGACAGGCGGCCTTGTCCGCCTCCAGGGTGACGGTGAACCGGGCCATCACGTCGGGCCGGTCGGGGAAATAAGTGATCCGGCGGAAGCCCTGGGCCTCGCACTGGGTGTAGAAGCCCCCCTTGGAAACATACAGGCCGGAGAGGGCGGTGTTCTGCTCGGGGGCGATGCGGGTAACGATCTCCAGGGTGGCGGTATCCCCCGCCAGATCCACTTCCAGGCCCTCGACCGTGGCGCGGGGCTGGACGGGCTGACCGTCCACCGCCAGGCTCGTCAGTTCCAGATCCTCACCCAAAAGCATCAGGGGGCCGGGCCGGGCCTGGGGGTTGCGCCGACAGGACAGCCGGCTGGTCACCTGGGTGGCGGCGGGATCCAGGTGAAAACGGAGGTCCACCCGCTCCACGGTCCACGCCAGGGGGCAGTAGTCGGCACGTTGGATAGTCTTGGAGGCGTCTTGGTCGGGCATGCAGCTCTCGAATCGTGAGGAAGTTGAAGGGCGGAGTTTACCCAGCGCCGCCCGGCCCGGCCACGCCGGCGTATTATTCACACGGATCAAGGGGCGCCGGTCCCGCTTCGGACTATCCTGCAAGCCATGGAACACGCCACCACTGCCCCCCACCCTGCCTCCCATCACCCCCCCGGCGACCTGGCCATCTGGGTCTTCATCCTGGCCGAGCTGCTGGCCTTTGGCGTCTTTTTCACCGCCTATGGCTTTGCCCGGGGGGCGAACCGGGAGCTCTTCGATAGCCTGCAACCCACCCTGGATCGCAACGCCGGTGCCTTGAACACCCTGTTCCTGATCACCAGCAGCTGGTGCGTGGCCCGGGCGGTGGATGCGGTCACCCATCGGGATGACGGCCACGCTGGCAGCCTCTGGCTGCTGGGGGGGCTGGCCTGTGGCGGGGGCTTCCTGACGGTGAAGGTGATGGAATACGCCGAAAAGTTCGCGGCCGGCATCAGCCTGTCCACCAACACCTTCTATATGTTCTACCTGTCCCTGACCTTCTTTCACTTCATGCACGTGATCCTCGGCATGGTGATCCTGACGGTGCTGGCCTGGCAGACCCGCCAGGGTCTCTATGGCCCGGGCCGGGCCAACGGCCTGGAAAGCGGTGGAGCCTACTGGCACATGGTGGATCTGGTCTGGATCATTCTCTTTCCCTTGGTCTATGTGATGCGATGAACTCCGCCCGCCGTATCGATCTCGCCTGGCTGATCCTGGTCCTGGCCACCACCGCCACCTGGATGATCGGCGACGTGTGGCAACTCCACCCGGAAGCCACCGTGCCGGCCATGGCCGCCGTGCTCGCCTTCACCGCCATCAAGTGCCGCCTGGTGGCCCTGGATTTCATGGCTTTGCGGCGCGTCAAGCTGTTCTGGCGCGGACTGGTGCTAGGCTGGGTCGCATTGGTGCTCGGCCTGGTCACCCTGACCTACTGGCTGAGCTTGTAAGGACCCCTCCCATGGACACCCGCGTGAACACTGCCCCCGTCACCAAGGCCGAACTGCCCTATTACGAACCCGCCGGCAATGAAGTGGAGGTCTTCCTCCATGCCTGGAAGAACCGCCTGCCTCTCCTCATCAAAGGCCCCACCGGGGTGGGCAAGACCCGCTTCGTGGCCCATATGGCTGCCCGCCTGGGCTTGCCCCTCCATACCGTGGCCTGCCATGACGACCTCACCGCCGCCGACCTGGTGGGACGCCATCTGATCGGCGACGGCCAGACCCTGTGGTGCGACGGGCCCCTCACCCGGGCAGTGCGGGAAGGGGGTATCTGCTATCTGGACGAGGTGGTGGAAGCCCGCAAGGACACCACGGTGGTCCTCCACCCCCTGGCGGACGACCGCCGGGTGCTGCCCATAGACCGCACCGGCGAGGTCCTCCAGGCGCCCCCCGGCTTCATGCTGGTGGTGTCCTACAACCCGGGTTACCAGAATTTCCTCAAGGGCATGAAGCCCTCCACCCGCCAGCGTTTCGTCAGCCTGCGCTTCGACTTCCCCTCCGCCGCCCGGGAAGAGGCGGTGCTCCGGGGAGAAACCGGCTGCGAGCCCATGACCGCCCGCCAGCTGGTTTCCATCGCCCGCAGCCTGCGGGCCCTGAAGGACGTGGATCTGGAAGAAGTGGTGTCTACCCGCCTGCTGGTCTATGGGGCCCTCCTGATCCTGGATGGCATGGATCCGGTGGAAGCCTGCCGCGCCGGGGTGGTGGAAAGCCTGACTGATGACCCGGAAGTGGCCGAGGCCTTGATGGAAGTGGTCAGCGCCACCTTCGGGCGCTGAAGCTCAGGAGTCGATCTCCCCGCCGGGCCGAAGCGGTTCGGGACTGGCGGACTCGACCGGAGCGAGTGTCAACACAATGGCTTGTGCGCTGTCGAAATCAAAGCGCTGAAGGGCCCCGCGCAAGGCGTCGAAGCGCTCCCCCAGGGCGGCTCTGAGGAGGGGGGCCTCATCCCGGCACAGGGCCTCGGCCCGCAGATCGCACTGCTCCACCAACTGTCCCAGCTCCGCCAGCACCACCCGCTGGCGAGCTGGATCCTGGAGGGGCAAAGCCGGCCGGGGCGGCGGCGCCTCCTCCTCCAGGGCCGCCAGCAAGGCCGCCAGGGACCCGGCAACCCTATCCATCAGGGGTGTCAGGCATCCCGGTTCTTGCCCTCCGGCAACCTCCCGCAGGGCATGCTCCAGGGCCTGGGCGCCCTCGGTCAAACTGGCCATGCCGGCATTGCCCGCCGCGCCCTTGATGGTATGGGCGATCAGCAAGGCCCCCTTGCTGTCGCCAGCCGCCAGACACTCCGCCAGCCGCGTCATGTCATCCCGATGCCCCAGGGCGAACTGGCGCAGCAGCGCCACGTAGCGCTCCTTCTTGCCCCGCAGCACACGCAGGCCCCGGTCCACATCCATGCCAGGCAGACGGGCCAGGCGGGCCAACGCCGCCTCGACGCCCACCCCGGCCGCCCCGCCTCCGCCTGGGGGCGGGGGCTCGCTGCGGCCTGGGCGCGAAACCTCCCGTTCGGGTAGCCACTTGCACAGGGTGGCATAGAGGACTTCGGCTTCCGTGGGCTTGGGAACGAAGTCGTTCATCCCCGCCGCCAGGCAGGCCGCCCGGTCCTCGCCGAAAGCATTGGCGGTCATGGCCAGGATGGGGAGCCCCTGCCGGCCGGGCAAGGCACGGACCTCACGGGTGGCGGCCAGGCCGTCGAGCACCGGCATCTGCATGTCCATCAGCACCAGGTCGTAGCTCGAGGCCTGGATCTTGTCCACCGCCTCCCGGCCGTTCTCGGCGGTTTCCACCCGGAGCCCGAGGCCGCTCAGCATTTCCAGGGCTACCTCCCGGTTGATGGCGTTATCTTCCACCAGCAACAGGCGGGCGCCGCTACAGCGCACCCGCAGGAGCGCTTCCGTGGCGCTGGCCGGAGCCTGTGCGGCCTGTTGTGGCGCCCCCCGGCCCAGCCAGGCGGTGAACCAGAAGGTACTACCCTGGCCCACCACGCTCTCGGCTCCGGCTTCGCCCCCCATCAGACCGGCCAGGCGCCGGGTGATGGCCAGCCCCAGACCGGTGCCGCCGTACTTGCGGGTGGTGGAACGATCAGCCTGTTCGAAGGCCTGGAACAGGCCGGAAAGAGTGTCCGGGTCGATGCCGATGCCCGTGTCCCTGACTTCAAACCGCACCTTCAAACGCTCCCCCTGATCCTCCAGCAGGTTGGCCCGCAGGGTGATGCGGCCCCGTTCAGTGAATTTCACCGCGTTGCCCCCATAATTCAGCAGGGCCTGGCGCAGGCGGGTGGGATCGCCCCGCAGCCAGACGGGCACGTGGTCGCCGTCCACCTCGACCTCCAGACCCTTGGCCCGGGCGGCCTCGCCGATCAGGGAGTGGACATGATCGAGCACGCTGGCCAGGGAAAAATCCTGGCTTTCCAGGACCACCTTGTCCGCCTCGATCTTGGAGAGATCCAGAACGTCGTTGATGATGGACAGCAGATGGCGGGCTGCCCCCTCGATCTTGTCCAGGCGCTCACTCTGCAAGGGGGTGGCCGCCCCGTCCCGCCGTAGGAGGTGGGTGAGCCCGAGGATGGCGTTCATGGGGGTGCGGATCTCGTGGCTCATGTTGGCCAGGAAAGTACTCTTGGCCCGGTTGGCGGATTCGGCGGCAATCTGGGCCTGCTGCAATTCGGTGGTGCGGGCCGCTACCAGCTCCTCCAGATGGTGGCGATACTGGTCGAGCTCCTCACCCAGATGTTTTTTCTCGGTGACATCTTCCTGCACCCCCACGTAATGACTGATCGCGCCATCGGCCTGGCGCAGGGGATTGATGATGGCAAAAGCGATGAACTCGCTGCCGTCCTTGCGCCGGTTGAAGAATTCCCCCTTCCAGCTCTCGCCCCGGCCGAGGGTCTTGCGCAAGTTTGCATAAACCCTGGGGGGCGTTCTGCCCGAAGCCAGGATGCGGGGATTGTGGCCGATCACTTCCTCGCGGCGATAGCCCGAGCTGGTCACGAAGGCTTCATTGACGTACTCGATCCTGCCTTCCCGGTCGGTGATGACCACGCTCTCCGGGCTCTGTTCCACCACCTGCGCGAGCTTCTTGAGCTGATGCTCCACCGCCATCTTGTCGGTGACATCCTGGACCGTGCCCACCAGATGCTTGCTCTCCTCCCCGCTAGCATCTCGCGGCTCCAGCCGGGAATGGACGAACTTGACGCGCCCCTGAGTCACCAGCCGGAAGGTGAAATCAAGGGCGGTGCCAGCGATCAAGGATTGGCGATAGGCGCGGACCACCCATTCCCGATCGTCCGGGTGGATCCGATCCATGAGCACCTCGTAGGGCTTGGCCACATCCGGGTCGAGTTCGAAGATGCGGTAGCTTTCCTCCGACAGCCAGAGGTCCTTGGTGCGCTCGTCCAGTTCCCAGCCACCGATGTGGGCAATCTGCTGAACCTCCGCCAGGCGGGCCTCGCTGGCCCGCAGGGCGGCATTGGCGGACTCCGCCCGGGTGCGGGCGGCCTCCGCGTCTTCCATCAGATTGAGGGCAGCCAGCCAGGCCTGATGCTGCTCTTCCAGGGTGGCCGACTGATGGCGCTGCAGGGCCAGGGCGGTCTGCTTGCGCTCGGTGATATCCTCGGTGAACACTACGATGCCCCCCACCGCGCCATCGGCGGAACGCCAGGGCCGCACCTCCCAGCGCAGCCACTGCACCTGTCCATCCAAACGCTCGAAGGGGTCCTCGTCCAGCCTCACCACTTCGCCGGCCATCCCCCGATCGTGGGCGGCCTTCCAGCCTTCCGGCACGCTAGGGAACGCCTCATAGTGGGAGCGGCCGATCAGCATCTCCGGCTCACCCAGGCCGTAATCGGCCAGCCAGCGGCGGCTCACCGCCAGGTAACGCATCTCCCGGTCGAACATGGCCAGGGCCGCCGGCGCGTGCTCGATGAACACCCGCAGCCGCTCCTCGCTTTCCCTGAGGGCAGCTTCCACCCGCTTGCGCTCGGTGATGTCTTGGGTCATGCCCCGCAACAGGACCACGGCGCCGCTGGCATCCCGGAGGGCTTCCCCCCGGGAAACCACCCAGCGGCATCTCCCGTCCGGCAAATGGATCTCCCCATCCTCCTCGTAGGACACCCCCTCCTGCCGCGCCTTTTCCACCGCGGCCGTGAGGCGTTCCCTGCTCTCCGGAGAAAATTGGGCCAGGATCTCCTCCACCCCGACGATGGGCATGGCCGGATCCCGCCCGAAGATCCGGTACATCCCCTCGGACCAGATCCGTACATTGCTGCGTAGATCCCAGGTCCAGCTACCCAACCGGGCCAGCCCCTGGGCCTGCCTGAGGACTGATTCGCTTTCCGCCAGGGCGGCCTCCGCCGCCTTGCGGACCTGGATGTCCTCCGCCACGGCAATGAAATGGTCCGGCGAACCATCCTGACCACTGACCAAGGAAACCGTCAGCCTGATCCAGACCGGGGCGCCATCCTTGCGGATATAGCGCTTTTCCATGGAATAGCTGTCGATCTGGCGGGCCAGCATGTGCGCCACCTGGTCCTGATCGGCAGCCAGATCATCCGGATGGGTGATGTCCTGAAAACGCCGGGCAAGCAATTCGTCTTCCCGGAATCCAGCGATCTCGCAGAATTTGCGGTTGACCCGCAGAAAGCGGCCATCCGGCGCCACCAGGGCGATGCCCACCCCGGCCTGGTGAAAAGTCGCTTGAAAGCGCGTCTCGGCCGAACGCCGAGCAGTGCCCATGCGTGCCTGGGCACTGCTGAAGAGCACCCCCGTCAGCAGGAAGATCCCCAAGGACAGCCCGTCCGCCGGGGTGTCCAGGGTCCAGCTCCCGGGCGGCAAAAAGAAGAACCCCACCAGAACGGTGCTCAGAAGGGTGCTGGCCACGCCCCCCGGGAAGCCCCCCAGGCGGGCACTGAAAAATACCGCCGGATAGAACAACAGCCACGCAAAAGGAGCCAACCAAGGCCATAGCACCCACTGGATGGCCAGCGCCAGCAGCGGCGGCAGCAGTGGCGAGACCAGCCCCAGTCTGCGCCTCATGGAACGGGCGCCTCCGCGTCCCTTGCCGCCCCGCTTTCCAGGGGTATCAGCTGAAAGGGTGGCTCCCGTCCCAGCTCCAGGGAAAGGACGTTGATCTGGCGTTTGAGCTCGATCATGTCCAGTTCCCGGCCCACCATGGCACGGTTGAAGCGTTCCAACTCCTCGTTGCGGGCCTGCAGGGCGGATTCAGCCGTCTTCCGGTCGGTGATATCCAGGGAAATGCGGCAGACATAGCGGAGCGTCCCATCCTTGGCCAGCACCGGGAAAATGTAGGACATATAAATGCGAGGCTGGCCATCCACCGGCACCAGTTCCTCGATGGAATGGCAGCCGCGGGTCTGCATGACCAACTCATCGTTGGCCCGGAAAATCCGGGCATTTTCTTCCGGAAAGAGATCGAAATCGGTCCTTCCGAGGATTTCATCCTCCCGCCGACGGTGGATCTTCTGGACATTGGGATTGGCCAGGGCGTAGCGGCCATCCGGATATTTGAGGGACAAGGCGGAGGGGGAATAACCGGTCACGGCGGAGAACATCAGATCCCGTTCCTGCAAGGCCTCCTCGATCCGCTTGCGGGCGGTGATGTCCCGGGAAATCCCGAACATCCCGTAGATCGTCCCCTGGGGGTTGCGCAGGGGCCCCTTGGTGGCCAGAAAGATGCGCGGACCCTCCACCGTATCGAGGATTTTTTCGTGAGTTTCCAGCTGCCCTGCTTCCATCACCCGGGCCCCCAGCATCATCAGCGCCTCAGCCTGGTCGGCCGGAAAGATGGCCCGGTCGTCCCGCCCCAGCACGTCTTCAACCGCTTTGCCCACCATCCGGCAGGCGGCCCGATTGAACAGGAGGTAGCGCCCCTCCCGATCCTTGGCATAAATGGCATCGTCGGAACTGTCGGCCACCGCCGCCAGCAGATTCAGGGCCCGCAACTGCTCCTCGTGGGCCCGCTCCACCCGGGAAAGCAGCCGCCACACCAAACCATAGAGCAGTCCGCCGGTCACCGCCACGAACAGCCAGCCCTTGAGCACGCTCACCAGGGTTCGCCGGTCGGGGTCCGCGAACATCCATTCCACGGCCTTGTCCGACAACAGGATCCACACCACCGAAACCAGCCCGTAGGTCAGGACGATATGGACAACCTCCCGTCGGGAGGCGCCGGCAGGCCCGGCCATCAGGGCCCCCGCCTGCAGTGCCGGCCAGCGGTAGGCTCACCCCCCAGTCCCCGGAGGAAGCCCCCTGGAGGACCACCGTCCCGACGGCAATCCCGGTTTCGCCCTGCCCAAGATGATCGCTTCATCGCCCTCGCCCCCCATTTGCCCCATGACCAGCGCCGTGCCTCTTGACCGACCACCCCACCATGCCAGTCGAACGACGCCATCAACGGGTTCCATAACGTCAGCAAAAACAGTTCCTTGAGCCACGCGGCGCCAGCCCGAACCGGCTTGCCACGAGTCAATTACAGCCCCTGTCCGATGGTCTAGGCTTTGAACATGGACCGCCCCCGCCCCCCCTCTCCCAGCACCGCTCCTCCCGGCGAGCCTCCGGGTACGCCGGGGATGGGGCTCGCGGTGGCCGCCGAGGCGTTGTATCTCGTAAACCTGATGGCGGCCCCGGGCCTGGCCTTCCTGATCCTGGGCTGGCTGTGGCTCACCCGGCGCCATGGCGCCCCGCCCCTGGCCCGCAGCCACCTGGCCCAAACCATGGCCGGCAGCCTGTGGGCGGGCGTGCTGCTGGTGCTGGCCAACGGCCTCATCATCCTGCTGGGGGGCTACCAGGCCGCTCACACCTGGGTGGTGGTGATCCTTTACTTCACCACCTGCCACTCCACCCTCATCTGCTTCGGCGCTCTGGGCCTGGCCCGGGCCCTGGCGGGACAAGCTTATGTCTATCCTCTCATCGGTCGCCCCAGCAAGGACTGAGGCCGGCGCCCTTGCCCGCCCCGACGGGGGCCGCCAACGCCTGCGCCTTTTCGCCCAGATGGGGTTTTTCGTGCTGTTCGTGCTGGCCCCGGTCTTCGATCTGCTTCGCTACGATCTGCTGGCGGGCCACGCCTGGTTCCTGGGCATGGAGTGGCGGGTGGGTCTGGATGACTACACCGCAGGCCGGATTGGGCTGGGGGAAGTATGGTCCAACATCGGCCTCAGGATCTTCCTCCCTATTCTGGGGACCGGCGCGGCCCTGATCTGGGTGTCCTGGAAATGGGGCCGCCTCTACTGCGGCTGGCTGTGCCCCCATTTTTCGGTGGTGGAAACCATCAACCGCCTGATGCGCCACGCCACCGGCAGCCCCAGCCTGTGGGAGCGCCGCCCCTTGCCCCGCCGGGAGCCGGACGGCACCCCTTTTTCGGTGGACCGCCGCTGGTGGCTGGTCACCCTGCCGGCGGCGGTGGCCTTCGCCTTTTTATGGGCGGTGGTCTTGCTCACCTACCTGCTGCCCCCCTTCGAGGTGTACGGCAATCTCTTCCACGGCACGCCAACCCGCAACCAGACCATCTTCCTCTCCGCCGGCACCATCGTGCTGAGCCTGGAATTTCTGTTCGCCCGTCATCTTTTCTGCCGCTACGCCTGCGCCGTGGGCATCTTCCAGAGCGTGGCCTGGATGGGTCACCGGGAAGCCATGGTGGTAGGCTTCGACCGGGCCCGGGCCGCCAGTTGCGCCGACTGCGGGTCTGCCTGCGATCACGTCTGCCCCATGCGCCTCAAGCCCCGCAGCATCAAGCGAACCATGTTCACCTGCACCCAGTGCGCCCAATGCGTGTCCGCCTGCGAAACCACCCAGCAGGACAACCCCTCGGGGCCCCTTCTGCAATGGGTATCTGGGGAAGCGGCACGCCACAACGAAGCCGGTCTGCGGGCCGGCGGTCTCCCGAGAAAATAGCCCATGGAAGAATTCGTCGGCGGTCTGTGGCACCGCTTCATCACCGGCGCGGCCCGGCGCGATCACCCGGCGGCCGCCGTGACCCTGGAGGAGATGGAGCGCACCGCCGGCATCCTGTTTCGCGCCCTGGGAGGGGATTCGGGCCTGCGGGTGGCGCCGGCAGCGGAACAGACCCATGGCGCCCGCCGCCGCTGGCTGGCGCGCCTGGCCCATATCGAAGACCGGGTGGCAAGCGCCAGCCGGGACGCGGAAACCCTGCGCCTGCCCGCCAGCCTGGCCCTCTTCCCGGAGCGGGCCCTCAACCGGGATCTCTACCTGTGGCTGATTGCCCAGGCCGCCGCCTGCGAACCGGACACGGACGCAGACTGGATCACCGCCAACCAGCACGCCACCTTGCTGACCCTGGAGCGCTTTCCCGGCCTGGCGCCCCGCTACCGGCGTCTGGTGGAAGCGAGCCTGGCCCTGCGCATCCCCCCGGAGAAACTGCCCAAGGAAGAAGCCGCCGCCGAAATGGCGATCCGCCAGGCCCTGCAAGCGCCCGGCAGCGTGGCCAAGCTACCCGCCGCCCGCCGTCCGCCCCAGCCGGTGCCCCTGTGGCTGGCCCCCGCGCCCCCAGCCCTGGACCGCCGACAGAAACCCGCCCCGGCGGATCAAGCCGCGCCCCCCCAGGAAGGCGACAGCCAGGCCGGCGACGACCGCCGCCGCCAGGGCCAGCGGGAAGACACCCCGGATGACCGCAATGCCTTCATCCTTCCCTTCCGGGCAGAGAGCCTGCTGTCCTTTGCCGAATACGTGAAGGTGGACCGCAAGCTGGACGACGACCCCAGTCCGGACGCCGCCAAGGCCGCCGCCGACATGGACGTGCTGTCCGTCACCCGAGACGGACAGACCTCCGCCTCCAAGGTCCGCTTTGATCTGGATCTACCCTCGGAATCCGTGGATGACATTCCCCTCCAGACCGGCATCCTCCTGCCGGAGTGGAACTGGAAGACCCGGAAGCTGGTAAAGGATCAGTGCAGCCTCACCATTCTGGAGCCGCGAGAGGCCCAGCCTAGCCCGGTTCCGCCCCATCTTTGCCGGCAGGTACGGCGGGTCCGCCACCAGTTCGAGGCCCTGACCCCCTCCCGGCGCTGGATCCGCAACCAGCCCGACGGCAGCGAACTGGACATGGAAGCCTGCGTGCGGGCCTGGGCGGATCGCCAGGCCGGCCACCGGGATGCGGACAGCGGCCATTACTTGCGCCTGGAACGCCATGAACGGGACATGGCCTGCCTGCTGCTGGCGGACCTGTCCCTGTCCACCGATGCCTGGGTCGGCAACGACCACCGGGTGATCGACGTAATCCGGGACAGCCTGCTGCTGTTCTCCGAGGCCCTGTCCGCCACCGGCGACCGGGTGGGGATCTACGGCTTCTCATCCCTGCGCCGCGGCAACATCCGCTTCCACCGCATCAAGGATTTTTCGGAAAAGCACGGCGCCATGACCCGGGGCCGGATCGCGGCCCTCAAGCCCGGCTACTACACCCGCATGGGCGCTGCCATCCGCCAGGCCACCCGCCTGCTGGCGGAGCAACCCAGCGCCCTGCGCCTGCTGCTGATCCTGTCCGACGGCAAGCCCAACGACTTTGACCACTACGAGGGCCGCTTCGCCATCGAAGATACCCGGATGAGCCTGGTGGAGGCCCGCCGCCAGGGCCTCAAACCCTTCTGCGTGACCATCGACCAGGAAGGGGCCGGCTACCTGCCCCACCTCTTTGGCCCCGCCGGCTACACGGTGATCCGCCAACCTTCGGAACTGCCCGCCAGACTACCGCTCCTTTACGCCCAGCTCACCGCCAGTTAGGGCTTCGCCCTACCGCTTTTCCGGGAACAGCAGGACCAGCCGGGTGCCCGCCAGGCGATCATGGAGGAACTGGCGGTCCGGATCGAAGATCGCCCACAGGATCCCCACCCCGGACAGCACCGACGGCCAGGCCAGGGTATAGCGCAACCAGCCCCGCCCCAGACTCACGCAGCGGCCGCTGCCCGCCTCCACCAGTTTGAGCTTCCAGGTCTGCATCGCCAGGGTCTGCCCGCCTCGCCGCCAATACCACAGGAAGTAAGCCCCCAGCACCAGATAGATATGCAGCCAGCCCAGCCAGCCCGGTTCGGCCACCTGCCACGCCATGCCGGCCAGCAGATTGGGCACTAGAAAAGTGAGGGCCAGCACCCCCAGCAGCAGCAGGCTTTCATAGAGCATGGCGGCCAGGCGGCGGCGCAGGGTGGCCAGTTCCACCTGTTGGCGTTGGGACGGGGCGGATGGGGGATTGGGGGTCATGGAAAGGGCGCCAGAGAGGGCCGGGAGAAACCCCACCAATGGGGCCAACTACACGGAAAGACGGGGAAAACCGGCGGCGCTCAACCTTGACCAAAACAGGCGCTCCCGGTAAGGTTGCTCGTTTCGGTTGCGACCACTGAGCGAGACCCAATGATGTTGAGCGGTGCGGAAATTGTAGTCAGGTGCCTGCAGGAAGAAAAGGTTGAGTACGTCTTCGGCTATCCCGGTGGCGCGGTGCTCTTCCTTTACGACGAACTCTTCAAGCAGGACCAGGTCCGCCACGTACTGGTCCGCCACGAGCAGGCTGCGGTCCATGCCGCCGACGGCTACGCCCGTTCCACCGAGAAGGTCGGGGTCGCCCTGGTGACCTCCGGCCCTGGTGCCACCAATGCGGTCACCGGCATCGCCACCGCCTATTGCGACTCTATTCCCTTGGTGATCATCAGCGGCCAGGTTCCCACCGCCGCTATCGGTCAGGACGCCTTCCAGGAAGTGGACACGGTGGGCATCACCCGCCCCTGCGTGAAGCACAACTTCCTGGTCAAGCGCGTCGAGGACATCGCCCCCACCATCAAGAAGGCCTTCTACCTGGCCAGGACCGGCCGACCCGGCCCGGTGCTGGTGGATATCCCCAAGGACATCACCAACACCAAGGGCGAATACGAATACCCCAAGAGCATCGCCATGCGCTCTTACAACCCGGTGGTCAAGGGTCATCAGGGGCAGATCAAGAAGGCCGTCCAGCTCCTGCTGGAAGCCAAGCGCCCCATGATCTACGCCGGCGGCGGCGTGGTTCTCGGCAATGCCGCCGAACCCCTCACCCAGCTCACCCGCCTCCTGGGCGTGCCCATCACCAACACCCTGATGGGCCTCGGCGGCTATCCCGCCAGCGACCGCCAGTACCTGGGCATGCCCGGGATGCACGGCACCTATGAAGCCAACATGTCCATGCATTTTTGCGACGTGCTGCTGGCGGTGGGCGCCCGCTTCGACGACCGGGTGATCGGCAACCCGGAGCACTTCGCCGAGGAACCCCGCAAGATCATCCACATCGACATCGACCCATCTTCCATCTCCAAGCGGGTGAAGGTGGATGTGCCCATCGTGGGGGATGTGAAGGAAGTTCTGGAAGACATGCTCCGCATCGTCGATTCCGGCCCCCAGCGTCCTGACCAGGAAGCCCTGGCAGCCTGGTGGAAGCAGGTGGACGAATGGCGCGCCCGGGATTGCATGCAGTACAAGAACGACGCCCAGATCATCAAGCCCCAGTTCGTGATCCAGAAATTGTGGGAAGTCACCGGTGGTGATGCCTTCATCACCTCCGACGTGGGCCAGCACCAGATGTGGGCCTCTCAGTACTACAAGTTCGACAAGCCCCGTCGCTGGCTCAATTCCGGCGGCTTGGGAACCATGGGCGTCGGCATGCCCTACGCCATGGGCGCCCAGCTGGCCCATCCTGGCCACCCGGTGGCCTGTGTCACCGGCGAGGCTTCGATCCAGATGAACATCCAGGAGTTGTCTACCTGCAAGCAGTTCCGCCTGCCCATCAAGATCTGCAATCTGAACAACCGCTACCTGGGCATGGTGCGCCAGTGGCAGCAGCTCTTCCACGGCGGCCGCTACTCCGAGTCCTACATGGACTCTCTGCCAGACTTCGCCAAACTGGCCGATGCCTACGGTCACGTGGGGATCCGGGTGGACAAGCCCGGCGACGTGGAGGGCGCCCTGCGGGAAGCCTTCACCACCCACAAGAACGAACTGGTGTTCCTGGACTTCCAGATCGATCCCACCGAAAACGTTTACCCCATGGTCCAGGGGGGCAAGGGCCTCACCGAGATGATCCTTTCCGCCGAGGACCTCTAACCCGGATCCCATACTGGGCGCGGCACCCGCCGCGCCACGGCGGCACGGGCCTTGGGGCTCCGGCCACCCGGGTACCGGCATCCGGCCCCATCTTCACGCAGCCTTTGCCCACCTCCAACTCCCAACGAGCGCACCCCATGAGACACGTGATCTCCCTGCTCATCGAGAACGAATCCGGCGCCCTTTCCCGGGTCTCCGGCCTGTTTTCCGCCCGCGGCTACAACATCGAATCCCTCACGGTGGCCCCCACCGAGGACGCCTCCCTGTCCCGCATGACCATCGTCACCTCCGGCTCCGACGAGATCGTCGAGCAGATCACCAAGCAGCTCAACAAGCTGGTGGACGTGGTCAAGGTGGTGGACATTTCCGAGTCGGCCCACATTGAGCGCGAGCTGATGCTGGTGAAGATGCGCGCCGTCGGCAAGGACCGGGAGGAAATCAAGCGCACCTCGGATATCTTCCGTGGACACATCATCGACGTAACCGAAACCACCTACGTCATCGAACTCACCGGCACCCAGGCCAAGCTGGATTCCTTCCTGGGCGCGCTGGACACCGGTCTCATCCTTGAGACCGTGCGTTCCGGGGTCAGCGGCATCGGCCGCGGAGACCGGGTGCTGAAAGTTTGACCGAATCCGTTTTGGGTCCGGCGGATACCCCGGGTATGATGCCCGCCGCCACGACCCTTCGCCCCTGATCGCTGAAAGGAAAACAAGATGAAGGTTTATTACGACAAGGACGCCGACCTCTCCCTCATCAAGGGCAAGAAGGTCACCATCGTCGGCTATGGCTCCCAGGGCCACGCCCACGCCCAGAACCTGAAGGACTCCGGCTGCAAGGTGACCGTCGGGCTGCGTAAGGAAGGCGGCTCCTGGAAGAAGGCCGAAGCCGCCGGACTGAAGGTCGAAGAGATCGCCAAGGCCGTCAAGGGTGCTGACGTGGTCATGATCCTGCTGCCCGACGAGAACATTCCCCAGGTGTACAAGGAAGAGGTGGAGCCCAACCTGAAGAAGGGCGCCGCCCTGGCCTTCGCCCACGGATTCAACGTGCATTACAACCAGGTGATCCCCCGGGACGACGTGGACGTGATCATGGTGGCCCCCAAGGGCCCCGGCCATACCGTGCGCTCCGAGTACCTCAAGGGCGGCGGCGTGCCGTCCCTGATCGCGGTATACCAGGACAAGTCCGGCAAGGCTCGTGACATCGCCCTGTCCTACGCGGCTGCCAACGGCGGCACCAAGGGCGGCGTGATCGAAACCAACTTCCGCGAAGAGACCGAGACCGACCTCTTCGGCGAACAGGCCGTGCTCTGTGGCGGTGCCGTGGAACTGGTGAAGATGGGCTTCGAGACTCTGGTGGAAGCCGGCTACGCGCCCGAAATGGCCTACTTCGAGTGCCTGCACGAACTGAAACTGATCGTGGATCTGATGTACGAAGGCGGCATCGCCAACATGAACTACTCCATCTCCAACAACGCGGAGTATGGCGAGTACGTGACCGGCCCCGAAGTCATCAACGAAGAATCCCGCTACGCCATGCGCGAAGCCCTCAAGCGCATCCAGACCGGCGAATACGCCAAGATGTTCATTCTGGAAGGCCGCACCAACTACCCCAGCATGACCGCCCGCCGCCGCCTGAACGCCGCTCACCCCATCGAGCAGGTGGGTGCCCAGCTGCGCGCCATGATGCCCTGGATCGCCAAGAACAAGCTGGTGGACCAGTCCAAGAACTGATCGTCTCCTGCCGATCGGGCCGGATGCCGCCCTGCCGGGCGCATCCGGCCCTTTTCGTTCACCACCCGTCCGGGAAAACCCCAAGCCCGCCCCCAGAGCCAGCCGCCCCTCGGTTACAATCAGGCGCACCTTTACGGACTTTGACGCGATGGCCGAACTCCCGACCCGCAATCCCCTACCCCTGGCTGAAAAGCGCCGGCGGGGCATCTACATCCTGCCCAACCTGCTCACCACTGCAGCCCTGTTCGCTGGCTTCTACGCCATTGTCCAGGCCATGAATCTGAATTTCGAACAATCGGCAGTGGCCATCCTGGTGGCCATGGTGTTCGACGGCCTGGATGGCCGGGTTGCCCGCATGACCCGCACCCAGAGCGCCTTTGGCGCCGAATACGACTCCCTCTCGGACATGGTCTGCTTCGGCGCGGCCCCAGCCCTGGTGGCCTACGAATGGGCCCTCAAGGGCATGGGCAAGCTGGGGTGGATCGCAGCCTTCATCTATTGTGCCGGGGCGGCCCTGCGGCTGGCCCGTTTCAACACCAACATCGACGTGGTGGATAAGCGCTTCTTTCAGGGCTTGCCCAGCCCGGCGGCGGCGGCCCTGATCGCCGGCTTGGTGTGGGTATCCATCGACAACGGCTTCAGCGGCGACGACCTGCGCTGGTATGCCTGCTTTCTGACCATCTTTGCCGGCCTTACCATGGTCAGCAATGTTTTCTACTTCAGTGGCAAGCACATCAACCTGCGCCGCAGCGTGCCCTTCTTCGTGGTACTGGTGATGATGCTGGCCTTTGCCCTGGTCTCCATCGACCCGGCTCTGGTGCTGTTTACCCTGTTCCTGTGCTACGCCGCCTCCGGCTATGTTCGCCTGGCCTGGCAATGGCGGCGGGGCAAGCCCTCCGCTAAACCCCCCGTTCAACCCGAGTAGGCGCCAGGGGGCAGGCCGCCGCCAGGAGCCTGTCGGACTTGGGAGATCGTAGCGAGCTGCGGGAGAGAGTAAGGACGGATTTGCCCGATCTTGAGGCGCACAGTGGCGCCATGCAACGAAAATCGGGCAGATATGGACCGCGCTGACACCGGCGCAGTAGATCACTCCCAAGTCCGACAGACGCCCTAACTTTCCCCATTCCGGGAAGGCGCCGTCTGGCGGGCATACAGGATCGCCACCATATAGAACACCACGGACAACACCACCTCCGCCCCCGCCAGGGCCGCCACCGGCATGGGGTCAGCGATTCGCAGCACCCCTTCGATGAAATACAGCAGGATCAGCATCGAGCTCCACTGGTAGGTGTAGCGCCGCCCCTTGAGGACACCGAAGAGGGCCGGCATGAGGGGCAACACCTTCAGAATCATCCATGAGCCCCCCGGCCGCAGGGGGGCGAGCCAACCCTCCCAGGCCAGGCACAACAAGATCAAACCCAGCAGGCTGGCGCTGGCGGCGGTCACCAGATGGGCCGGTTTCATCGCGCACCCGCCAGGCGGCCAGCAACTTCGGCGAGACGCCGCCCGAGGGCCAGGGCCAGCTCTTTCTCGTCTGCCGTGAGCAGGGGATCCCCTTCGCTGCCCGCCACGTGACTCGCCCCATAGGGTGTCCCGCCACTCTTGGTACGGTTGAGGGCGGGCTCGCTGTAGGGCAGCCCCAGGAGCAACATACCGTGATGCATGAGGGGCAGCATCATGGACAGCAGGGTAGACTCCTGACCACCATGCATGGATCCGCTGGAGGTGAATACACAGGCTGGCTTACCCACCAGGGAGCCATTGAACCAGGGCCCCACCGTGCCATCCAGAAAATATTTCATGGGCGCCGCCATGTTACCGAAGCGGGTCGGGCTCCCCAGGGCAAGACCAACGCATTCTTCCAGATCCCGCGCTTCCACATAAGGCGGGCCGGCTTGGGGAATGTCGGGTTCGCTGGCCTCGCAGACCGTGGATACCTTGGGTACGGTACGCAGTCGCGGCACCATCCCGGGCACTGACTGAATCCCCCAGGCAATCTGCTCGGCCAGGGCGCGCACCGAACCACGGTGGCTGTAATAGAGAACCAGAATTTCTTTCATGGAAGCGTCAATTGATAGAATTCGGCGATTATAGCCCCCCACCACCGGCCCTCCGGACTCCATGCGCCTGACCGACGCCCTCGATTTCCTCCGCCTGCTGGCCCGGCGCTTCCAGGACAATCGCTGCCCCCAAGTGGCGGGCAGTCTGACCTTCACCACCCTGCTTTCCCTGGTACCCCTGGTCACGGTGGCCCTGGTCACCTTCAGCCAGTTTCCGGTATTCGCCACCCTGGGCAACGAACTGCGCACCTTTCTTTTGCAAAACCTGCTGCCCGACAAGGCAGGGAAGATCATCGCCACCTACGCCTTCCAGTTTTCCCAAAAAGCGGCCAACCTCACCGTTCTTGGGAGCGTCATGCTGGTGGTAGGAGCCCTGACGCTGCTGCTCACCATCGATCGGGTGTTCAACCAGATTTGGGGGGTCCAACGCCCCCGCTCCTGGGCCTTGCGCCTGCCCGTCTATTGGGCGGCCCTGACCCTGGGGCCCATCGCCCTGGCCGGCGGGATCGCCGCCAGCAGCTACGTTATGTCCGCTTCCCTTGGCTTGGTGGATGAACCCGCCTGGGTCCGCATCGCGGCCTTGCGTGCCGTTCCCGCGGCGCTCTTCATCGCCATGTTTTCATTTTTGTACCGGACGGTTCCCAATCACCCGGTTCGTCTCACCCACGCCCTTGCCGGAGGCGTGACCGCCGCGCTCCTGACCGGGCTGGTACAGCGCCTGCTCGGTCTGTTCCTGGGCAACTTCCAGACCTACACCCTGATCTACGGCACCTTCGCCGCCCTGCCGATATTCTTGCTGTGGCTCTATTTTTCGTGGGTGGCAATCCTGCTGGGTGCCCTGGTGGCAGCCATCCTGCCGGATTTCAAGGATCGCCACGCCGTCCTCCCGGACTACCCCGGCGACCGCAGCTTCTCCGCCGCGCGCATGCTGTCCAGCCTGGCAGCCGTCCAGCAGAAGGGCGGCAGCGCGTCCTCCGCGGCCTTGCATCTGGCCGCGCGCTGCACCCCCGACATCGGCGAACAGATCCTGGGCCAAATGCGGGAAGCCGGCTGGATCGCCCGTACCGAGGAAGGTGCCTGGTTGCTGACCCGACCCGCACAGACTATCGCCCTGGCGGACGTGGTGCGCTTGTTTTCCCTAGCGCCCCGGCGAGCGGCGGAGCTTGACCCCACTCCCTTGGTCACACACCTGGCCGAAGCCCTGGAAGCCTGCCTTCTCACCGCCCAGATACCCGTAGCGCCAGAGCCTGCGCCCACGCCTTCGGTGGATCAGATGGGATAGGGATCCACCTCGAACTGGAATAGCTCCACGCCGGTGGTCTGCATGTCCAGGCTCAGCAGCCGCCCCTGGGCTACATAGAGCCCCTTGCCCTCCTGGACAAAGATAAAGCGCCGTGACAGGCAGGACCCCGCCGGCGCCAGAACAGCCTGATTGCGCCGCACAGCCCCCATGGGGCGCAGGAGCAAGGCATGCACCAACTCCCCCCAGTCGGTACCCCGGAACCCTAGCCGGATCGGCACAGGGCCCTCGGCCACCACCTGCAAACCGAGTTCCAGGTGACTGAGGCGATCCCCCCGGATCCAGCGCACGATGCAGAGGGTCCAGACCTCCCCTGGGTTGGCGCGCAAGGCCACAGCCATTCCTGCCTCGACACCTTCGCCGACCGGGCCGGCACTCAGGATGGCGACCCCCCCAGGGCTTTCATTAAAAACCGAACATCGCTGGACGGGCGCCCTTTGCTCACCCCGCTGGAGCACATCCCAGATGGCCTTGAGTCCAACACACACCTCCACCTCGTAGTGCTTGCTGCGGCGCGGCTGATCCCTCTGGGGCGGCATGGACCAGAACTCCCGCAGACGCAGCAGCAAGCCATGCAATTCTCGCCGCGACAAACCCAGAGGCAAATCAGCCTCATCCGCCATGGCAGGCCCATCCTCGGGGCTATCGGAAAGCGCCCCACCCGGAATTGCTTCGAGCCATTCGATGCGCTCCGAGATCCGCTTGACCAGCACCCCGGTGGTCAGATGCAACAGCCCGTCCACCGCTGGCGGAGGGCGCCGGAGCACCGCTACCGGCGCCATATCCTGGGCCGGATCCACCCAGAAACCGCCGCTGACGGACTCCGCCAAACTGATCAAATCAACCAGATCAGCATGGTCTGCAAGGAAATCCCCAACCCAAACGATCTCTCGCGCCGATAGCGCCTCCGCCTGAACCGCCGCGCCAAGCAGCAATCGCTTGTAGGCCTGAATCAACCGGGCCGAACGCTGCTCGTTGCTCGCCGAGTGGAACAAGGCGTGGGCAAAGCGCCACAAATCATTTGGAACCGCCATTCGAGCCATGGCCGCCAAGGTCCAGGCCTCGATCAGCAATTCCATCCCCGCGGCAAAATCCTCTCCCGCAGAAGACTTGTGCTCCCTTGCGCCAATCTGGCGGGGTAGCAACACCAGGCCGGCGCTCTCCACCAAGATCCCCACCAGCCGCCGGATCGGAAAATGGAGGGTCGCCGGCAAAGGCAGGGGGGCGGTCTGGAGCAAGGGACGAAACCGACCGGCCAAATCGAGCAGGCGCTCGTAAAAAGATCCCCCTCCCCCAGGAGACGGAGCAACGGCCGACCCTGCGCCCATCAATTCACGACACAACACCTCCGCTTGCGCCAATTCCACCATGGGATCGGCGCCCGGTTCGTTCCTCAGCCAATCGCCAAGGATATCCATGCAGGTCGGAGCGGCTGAATCACTCATTGCCCGTATCTGGTCAAAATCCAAGTCTTGATTGTAAAGCCTGGCGCTCACATCGCCGCGGCTGATCTCCTTGCCCGGGCAAAAGGAGTTTCCCCCAGGGGCTTGAGACGGGATAATCCTGCTTTTTCTTGCGAGCGCTCCATGGTCGACCACGCCTCCCACCTCTCCAGCAAACCCATTCCCCCGAAAGACCGGCTCATCGTCGCCCTCGACGTGGCTGAAGCCGATAGCGCCCGGGCTTTGGTGGAAACCTTGGGCGACGCGGTTTCCTTCTACAAGATCGGCCTGGAACTCTTCATGGCCGGCGGCTATTTCGAGCTACTGGACTGGCTGGTGGCACGGGACAAAAAAGTCTTTGTGGACCTCAAGTTCTTCGATGTGCCGGAAACCGTTCGCTCCGCCATCCGGGCCCTGGCCCACAGCGGCGCGACTTTGGCCACGATTCACGGCAACCAGGCCATCATGGAGGCGGCGGTCAAGGACAAGGGCGCCCTCAAGGTCCTGGCCGTCACGGTTCTGACCAGCCTTGATCAGGGCGATCTCAAGGACCTTGGCTTCCAGTGCGACGTGGAGCAACTGGTCCTTTCCCGCGCCCGCCGCGCCCTGGAAACCGGGATCGACGGGATCGTCTCCTCCGGACTGGAAGCCCCCATGATTCGGCGGGAATTGGGCGACCGGCTGCTGGTGGTCACCCCAGGCATTCGCCCGGTGGAAAACCGCCCGGTGGATGACCAAAAGCGCACCGTGGATGTTGCCCAAGCCTTCGCTAATGGCGCCGACTACATCGTGGTGGGTCGCCCCATCCGCCAGGCCGCCGATCCGCGCCAAGCAGCCCTGGCGATCCAGCAAACCATTGCCGGCCTCTTCCCAGCGACCTGAACCGGGGTTACAAAGTCCCACAGCGACATTGCCGTCATGCGCAGATTCTACTAAAATCTTTCGTTTTTCGATTTCCGTCGAACAGGATACCAAGATGGTCGTCATCCGCCTTGCCCGCAGCGGCGCCAAGAAGCGCCCCTTCTACAACATCGTTGCCACCGATTCCCGCAGCCGCCGCGACGGCCGCTTCATCGAGCGCGTTGGTTACTACAACCCGATGGCCGCCGCCAGCGAAACCGGCTTGGTGCTCAACGCCGAGCGCCTGACGTACTGGCAGCAAAACGGCGCCCAGCTGTCGCCCACCGTGGCCCGGCTGGTGAAGCAGTCCACCAAGGCCGCCTGAACCACGGCTTCCGGCCGATGATTGTTCTGGGGCGCATCGTCGCCCCTTTTGGCATTCAGGGGTGGGTCAAGATTCATCCGTTCGGGGATGACCCCCTCTCTTGGCGCGAGATGCCGCGGTGGTGGATTTGCAGGGAGTCCGAGGCGGAGGATGCCCAGTGGCGTCCCCTGCAGCTCAAGGCCTGCAAACTGCAGGGGCGCAGCGTGGTGGCGTCCTTCGTGGAATCCCCGGATCGCAACGCTGCGGAGGCCCTGGAAGGCTTCTACATCGGGGCTCCTCGGGAAACCCTGCCGGAGCCCGCAGAGAACGAATATTACTGGGCCGACTTGATTGGTCTTGCTGTGGTCAATCAACAAGGCGAAGCCCTGGGGCAAGTAACCGACCTGATTTCCACTGGCGTGCATGATGTGCTGCAGATCCAGGATGGGGAGACGGAACGCCTGATCCCCTTCGTGGCGGCCTATGTGTTGGAAGTAAACCAGAACACCCGCATCATTCGGGTGGACTGGCAAAAAGATTGGTAGACCGGGTGAGCGAAGCGGTATCTCGACGTTACGACGTCGTCACCCTGTTTCCGGAGATGTTCGCGGCCCTCACCGGGTCGGGCATCACCCGGCGGGCGCGGGACCGGGGTTTGTATGCTTTGCATTACTGGAATCCGCGGGATTTCGCGGAAAACGTCCATCGCACGGTGGATGATCGCCCCTACGGAGGCGGGCCGGGAATGGTGATGATGCCAGGTCCTCTGGAAGCGGCCATCGAATCCGCCCGGGAAGCCCAGCTGACCGAGCTGGGAGTAGTTGGAAAGGTGATCTACCTGTCACCCCAGGGCAGCAAGCTTGACCACGCCCGGGTGATGGCGTTGAAGGAAGCACCCGCCCTCACCCTCTTGTGCGGCCGCTACGAGGGGGTGGATCAGCGGGTCATAGACCGCTGCGTGGATGAGGAAATCTCCTTAGGAGACTTTGTCCTCTCCGGCGGCGAGCTGGCTGCAATGGTAGTACTGGATGCAATCATCCGGCAGTTGCCGGGAGCGCTGAACGACGGCGATTCGGCGGTGGAGGATTCCTTCGTCACCGGGCTGCTGGACTGCCCCCATTACACCCGTCCCGAAACATATCGGGGCATGGGGGTTCCCGCCGAATTGTTATCGGGGGATCACGCAAGAATTCGCCGCTGGCGCCTCAAAAGGGCATTGGAGGCAACCCAGGTCAAACGCCCGGACCTCATCACAGGCCGGACCTTGACCCGGGAAGAAGTGGTTCTGCTGGCGGAAATCCGGCAGGATCGGCAATGAGGCGAGGGAAGCAGTGAATCCCGACCCGAAGAAAACGGCGCGCACCAGGTGGCGACCTGCTCTGCGCGAAAGGCCGAAACGGGCCATGACTAGCAACAGGAGCTGACGCATGAATCTGATTGAAAAACTCGAGCAGGAAGAAATCGCTCGCCTCACCCAAGGCAAGACCCTCCCTGAATTCGCCCCGGGCGACACCGTGGTGGTCCAGGTCAAGGTTAAGGAAGGCACCCGGGAACGTCTGCAGGCTTACGAAGGCGTGGTGATTGCCAAGCGCAATCGTGGCCTGAACTCCTCCTTCATCGTCCGCAAGATTTCTTCCGGCGAAGGCGTGGAACGGACCTTCCAGACTTACTCCCCGCTAGTGGCATCGCTGGAAGTGAAGCGTCGCGGCGATGTGCGCCGCGCCAAACTCTATTACCTGCGCCAACGTTCCGGCAAGTCCGCCCGAATCAAGGAAAAGCTGGACTACAAGTCCGCCGCTTCCAAAAAGCAGCAGGGCTAAGCCACTTCCACCGATCTGCTTCGGTGGAACCCATGACGGGACCCTCACGGGTCCCGTTTTTTATCTGGCCAGCACCAGCGGCAGCAATCCGGGAAGCAAAAACCCTCGGGACGAAGCAGTTGGGGTACTGCCAAAGAAAGCAAAAGGCCAGGCAGGCCGATGCCAAAAGCCGACAGCATGGCTTGAATCTCCGCGTCACCGTCCGGTCCCGCACCAGCGCTTCACCCTCTGGATACGGCACCGAAACCGTCCACGGGTCCACCGAGATGCTCTGCGGCATACCTCTCGAGACAGTTGCGAGTCCGGCGCCTTAGTCGAATAATTCGGCCCGGCCCAAGCTAATTGGGACGAAGGGTTGGCAAACGACAACCAAAACCTTGTCGCGGATGAAGAAAGCAAAAAGGCCAGTCTTTCGACTGGCCTAAGTGCTTGTTTCTATTGGTCGGGGCGGCGGGATTCGAACTCGCGACCCCTTGCACCCCATGCAAGTGCGCTACCAGGCTGCGCTACGCCCCGACACAGAAAAAAATTATATCACAGAATCCAATTTTTTCAAGGGAAATCAGGCTTTGAGGGATGTTAATAGGTCCACCAAGCCAACCCGTATACTGCTGATCTGACTCCCTAGCCGGTCCACTTCCTCTTCGGCCTCGTGGCGTTGAACAGCAGACTCCTCTAGCTGGTGCCGCGCACCGGAAATGGTAAACCCATCGGCATACAGTAGATCCCGGATTCGCCGAACCAGTAGCACTTCATGGTGCTGATAGTAACGCCGGTTACCCCGGCGTTTTACGGGCTTAAGCTGAGTAAACTCCTGTTCCCAATAGCGCAAAACGTGGGCTTTGACACCGCACAGTTCGCTTACTTCCCCAATGGTGAAGTAACGTTTGGCTGGAATCGGGGGAAGAACACCCCCTTCCCCTTCAGGCAAGTTGCTCTGCTGCATTGCTTAGTTGCTCCACGGCAGCTTTCAGCTTCTGACTGGCATGGAAAGTGACTACGCGGCGTGCGGTAATCGGAATTTCCTCGCCGGTTTTAGGATTGCGCCCTGGACGCTGAGGCTTGTCCCGCAGCTGAAAATTCCCGAAGCCAGACAGTTTGACGCACTCGCCTCGCTCCAACGCCAGACGGATTTCCTCGAAGAAACCTTCCACCATGTCCTTCGATTCACGCTTATTCAAACCAACTCGCTCAAAGAGCAGTTCCGCCAGCTCCGCCTTGGTCAAGGTCATCATTGTCATCTTATCCCCGCAACTGAGCAGCGAAAGACTCCATCCCATGACGGACCAGGGCAGTAATGGCCGCTTCGACCTCCGACTCCTCAAGAGTTCGCTGAGTATCTTGCATCAACACCCTGAAAGCAAGGCTCTTTTTCCCTTCACCGATGCCCTTGCCATCGTACATGTCGAACAACTCGATGGAGGTCACGATGGGGGCAGCGACCCCTTGCAAAGCCTTGAGCAAATCAGCGGCCGCCACGCTGCCATCCAGCACGAAGGCAAGATCCCGGCTCACCGCAGGCATCCTGGAAACCCCTGCGTAGGTAGGCAACCCCGCTAGTTCTGCGGCGGCCATGTCCACTTCAAAGACCACCGGCGTCACCCCCAGATCGTATTTCTGCACCCATTGAGGATGCAGTTCACCAAGGATTCCGATGGATTCCCCCGACAGCAAGACTTCCGCGCTCCGCCCAGGATGAAGCGCGGGATGAGTCAGCCTGCGGAATTCAAGAAGCCGGGGCGCAAAGATGCTCTCCAAATCACCCTTCAGGTCGAAGAAATCTGCGTTTCGGGTGGCACTCCCCCATTGCTCGGCCATCACCGGCCCGGCGGCCAACGCCGCCAGCCGCACCGGTTGATAGTAGCCGGCCACCGGCGTGCCCGCCGGATCATGGGCAAAACAACGGCCGACTTCGAACACTCGCACCCGGCCCACTTGCCGCTTGCGATTCGTGGCGAGGTTGGCGATCAATCCACCGACCAGACTGGAACGCATTACACTCATCTGGCTGGCAATGGGATTGGCCAACCGCACCGGCTTAGCGTTGCCGCAGAAATCCGCTTCCCAGGCGTCATCGACAAAGGCGAAGTTCACCACCTCCTGGAAATCCCGCCCTGCCATCAGATGGCGCACAGTCCAGCGGGAACGGCTTTCCTCTGTCTGGGGCAACATGGCCAGAACACCTCGGGGTTCAGGCGCAGGCATATTATCGTAGCCATGCAGGCGGGCGACTTCCTCCACCAGATCTTCTTCGATTTCGATATCGAACCGATAGGAGGGGGCAATCACCTGACAGACATCACCCTGCTCCTCCACCCGCAGATGCACCCGCTCCAGCAGGGCGATGATTTCCTGGTCATTCAAGTCCAACCCCAGGAGCTTGCGCACCCGTTCCGGGCGCAACCGCACGGGATGCATCACAGGAAGATGGCTGGTGGATTCCGCGCGAACCACCGGCCCCGCTGCACCGCCACAGATCTGGAGAATGAGCGTCGTTGCCCGCTCCAGAGCGCAAGGCGCCAGTTCCGGATCCACCCCCCGCTCGAACCGATGGGATGCATCGGATGAGAAACCGTAACGGCGAGCCCGCCCAGCGATGGCTGAAGGGGTAAAAAAAGCACTTTCCAAAAAGACGTCCCGAGTCTCGAGGGAGATCCCGCTGTATTCGCCCCCCATGACACCAGCCATGGCCAGAACACCGCGCTCGTCTGCAATGAGCAGGGTCGAGGGGTCGGGCGCTACGGTTTGGCCATTCAGCAGGACGAACTGCTCGCCTTCCGCTGGCAGCCGGACATGAATGGCTCCCTCCAGCTTGGCGTTATCGAAGGCGTGCAGGGGTTGCCCCAACTCCAGCATCACGTAGTTGGTCACATCCACCAAGGCGCTGATCGGACGCAAGCCACAGCGACTCAGGCGATCGGCCATCCAGCCCGGAGTAGGAGCCTTGGCATCCACCCCCCGGAGGATTCGACCGCAGTAGCGCGGACACGCCTGCGGCGCATCCAGGACGATCGCCCGGGTGGCATCGATAGTCGGCTCGACCGGGATGCACTCTGGCAGGGTCAAGGGAGCGCCGGTAATGGCCGCCACTTCCCTGGCCACGCCTACCAAGCTTAAGCAATCAGCCCGGTTGGGTGTCAGCTTGATGGTAAACAGGGTGTCGTCCAGCCCCAATAGGGCCCGCACGTCCAGGCCTACTGGCGCATCCACCGCCAGGCGGAGCAATCCACCCTGGTCATCGGACAAGCCAAGTTCCCGACCGGAACAAAGCATTCCAAAGGATTCCACACCCCGGAGCTTGGCTGGCTTGATCTCGAAACCAGGCAAGCGAGCACCAACCAGAGCACAGGGCACCTTCATCCCGGCCTCGGCATTGGGTGCCCCGCAAACGATCTGCAAGGGTGCCCCCGCCCCCACATCGACGCTGCAAACCTTCAGCTTGTCGGCATCGGAATGCTTTTCGGCGGTCAGAATATGGCCGACCACCACTTTTTCAAAAGGTGGGGCCACCGGATTCTGCTCTTCCACCTCGAGCCCCGCCATGGTGAGCAGATGACCTAGTTGATCGGCGGACAGAGACGGGTTAACCAGCTCCCGCAGCCAGTATTCGGAAAACTGCATGACGATTACCTGAATTGGGCAAGAAAACGAAGATCGCCTTCGAAGAACAGACGCAGATCATTCACCCCGTAACGGAGCATGGTGAGACGGTCAGGACCCATGCCAAAAGCAAAGCCAGTGTATTGTTCCGGGTCAATCCCGCCATGGCGCAGCACATTGGGATGGACCATCCCACAGCCAGCGATCTCCAGCCAGCGCCCCTTCATGTCTCCATGCATGAAGGCCACGTCGATCTCGGCGCTAGGTTCGGTGAACGGGAAAAAGGAGGGCCGGAAGCGCACCTGCAGATCATCACTCTCGAAAAACTTGCGCAGGAAATCGGTAATCACGCCCTTGAGGCCCGCGAAGCTCACACCCTGCCCCACCCACAGGCCTTCGACCTGGTGAAACATTGGCGAATGGGTGGCGTCGGAATCCACCCGATAAACCCGCCCGGGGATGACAACGCGAATCTCAGGCATCGCGGGCAGGTGGCCATAACGGGCCACATGGGCCTGCATGGTGCGGATCTGGACCGGACTGGTATGGGTACGCAGCAACACCTGCTCTCCGTCCTGGAGATAGAAGGTGTCGTGCATCGAGCGGGCCGGGTGATCCTCTGGCGTATTGAGAGCGGTGAAATTATGGAAATCGGTCTCGATCTCCGGCCCATCCGCCACCTCGAAGCCGATGGAGCGGAATAACCCTTCAATCCGCTCGATGGTTCGGCTCACCGGATGCAACCCTCCCCGGCCCATGCCCCGACCGGGCAGGGTGATATCCAGGGCTTCCGCTTCGAGCTGGGCCTTGAGGGCAGCCTCCCGCAGGGCGTTACGGCGAGTTTCGAGCGCCCCTTCCACGGCATCCTTGGCGCGGTTGATCTGCGCTCCTGCGGCGCGCCTGGCCTCCGGATCCAGCTTACCGAGGCCCTTGAGTCGCTCGGTAAGCAGACCGGATTTACCCAAGTAGCGGGCCTTGGCCTGCTCCAACTGATTGACGTCGGAAGCCGCAGAGAAATCGGCACCGGCCTGGCCAACGATTTGATCGAGAGTTTCCATCTGTGATTACCGGAAATTCAGAAAAAAAAAGGAGGCCAGGCCTCCTTTTTTTGCGTGCCGCCCTATCAGACAGCCAGCTTGGCCTTCGCTTGCTCGGCAAGGGCCGCAAAAGCGGGCTTGTCGAACACGGCGAGATCGGCCAGCACCTTGCGGTCCACTTCCACAGCAGCCTTCTTGAGGCCGTTCATGAACGTGCTGTAGGTCAAGCCCAACTCGCGGGCGGCCGCGTTGATCCGGGTGATCCACAGGGCGCGGAACTGACGCTTGCGCTGACGGCGGTCGCGGTAGGCATATTGCCCAGCCTTCATGACCGCCTGTTTGGCGATTCGATATACGTTTTTACGACGGCCACGGTAACCCTTGGCCTGGTCCAGGACCTTCTTATGACGTGCGCGGGCGGTTACACCACGTTTGACTCGGGGCATCTCGTTCTCCTATCAAGCGTAAGGCAGCATGGCGCGGATCAACTTCTCATCGGCGGCATGGACTTCGGTCATGCCCCGCAGCTGGCGCTTGCTCTTGGTGGTCTTCTTGGTAAGGATGTGGCGCTTGAACGCCTGGGAACGCTTGATGCTCCCGCTTGAGCGGATCTTGAACCGCTTGGCGGCCCCGCTCTTGGTCTTCATCTTGGGCATGATAGCTCCTGAGTTTATGGATGAAGCCGGGTAGCGCGACCAAGCGCTTTCGAAACCCGACATCACTTATTGCATGGGACCAACTTCAGGCCCCATGTTCGATCCCTATCGGGATCAAAATCGCATCACTTCGCCACAACCTTCTTGATCGGCGCAATGATCATCACCATCTGACGCCCTTCCATCTTGGGCATCTGTTCCACCTGACCCAATTCTTCCAGGTCAGCCTTGACTCGCTCCAGCTGCCGCAAGCCAAATTCCTGATGAGCCATTTCCCGACCCCGGAAGCGCAGTGTCACCTTGCACTTGTCACCTTCTTCCAGGAAACGCTTCAGGTTGCGCAACTTGATCTGGTAGTCATTCTCATCAGTACCAGGCCGCAGCTTCACCTCCTTGACCTGGATCTGCTTTTGCTTGAGCTTAGCTTCGTGGGCCTTCTTCGCTTCTTGATACTTGAACTTGCCGAAGTCCATGATCCGGCAGACCGGGGGGGCAGCCATGGGAGCGATCTCCACCAGATCCAGCTCCGCCTCCTCCGCCATGTTCATGGCTACCTGAATCGTAACGATCCCGGCCTGTTCTCCGTCCGCGTCAATGAGACGGACTTCCGGCGCATTAATTTCCCCGTTAATACGCTGCTTCTTTTCTTGAGCGATGGTTCAGATCTCCACGATTAGCAAACAATATCAGGCCCGGCCGGAGCGCGATGCCAACTCGCCACCCCAGCGCTCGATCAACGCATCTATGGACATTTGACCGAGGTCCTGACCACCCCGGACTCGAACAGCCACCAGGTCGGACGCTTTTTCCTTGTCGCCCACCACGATCTGGTAAGGCAGCTTGCGAACGCTATGTTCGCGTATTTTATAAGTAATTTTTTCGTTCCGCAAATCCGCCTCAACCCGGAAACCCGCTTGCGCCAGGCGATTCCTCACGTTTTGGGCGTACTCGGCCTGGCCTTCCGAGATGTTAATGACCACGGCCTGAACCGGTGCCAGCCACAAAGGGAAGGCGCCAGCAAAGTTCTCGATCAGGATCCCGATGAAACGTTCCAGGGAGCCCAGGATCGCCCGGTGCAGCATCACTGGCCGATGGCGACTGTTATCCTCGGCCACGTACTCCGCCCCAAGGCGCTCCGGCAAAACGAAATCCAGCTGCATGGTGCCGCATTGCCAAGAACGGCCAAGAGCATCCTTGATGTGGTATTCGATCTTTGGGCCGTAGAACGCACCCTCTCCGGGTAGCTCTTCCCACTGGTGACCAGAGGCCGCCAGCGCCTCCCGCAGACCGGCTTCGGCCCGATCCCACACCTCATCAGAGCCAGCGCGCTTTTCCGGACGCAGGGAAAGCTTGACCGCCACATCGGTGAAGCCAAAATCCTGATAAACCCGGGTTAACAAGTCGTTAAAGGACTTTACCTCGTCAACAATCTGGGCTTCAGTACAGAAAATGTGGGCATCGTCCTGAACAAAGCCTCGCACCCGCATCAAACCGTGGAGGGCTCCAGAGGGTTCATTGCGGTGGCAGGAGCCGAATTCCGCCAAGCGCAGGGGAAGATCCCGGTAGGAGCGCAGACCATGGTTGAAAATTTGCACGTGCCCCGGGCAGTTCATGGGCTTCACCGCATAGTCCCGTTTCTCGGACTCGGTGGTGAACATGTTGTCCCGGTAGTTTTCCCAGTGCCCGGAGCGCTCCCACAGCTGGCGGTCCATCACCAGGGGAGTCCGGACCTCCTGGTAGTCCGCCTCGGTCAACACCCGCCGCATGTATTGCTCGACTTGCTGCCACAAAGTCCAGCCTGCCGGGTGCCAGAACACCATGCCCGGGGCTTCTTCCTGGAGGTGGAACAAATCCAGCTGCCGGCCTAAGCGTCGATGATCCCGCTTCTCCGCCTCCTCCAGCATATGAAGATAGGCATCCTGATCTTCCTTGCGAGCCCAAGCGGTGCCGTAGATGCGCTGGAGCATCTCGTTCCTGGAGTCGCCGCGCCAATAGGCACCGGCCACCTTCATGAGCTTGAAGACTTTAAGCTTGCCGGTGGATGGCACGTGGGGGCCCCGGCAAAGATCCACGAAATTGCCTTCCCGGTAGAGGGAAACATCTTCCCCGGCAGGAATGGAGGCAATGATCTCAGCTTTGTAATGCTCGCCAATGGACTTGAAGAATTCCACTGCCTTGTCTCGTGGCCACACTTCCCGAACTACCGGATAGTCCTTCTTGGCCAGCTCACCCATCCGCTTCTCGATGGCCTCCAGGTCTTCCGGGGTGAAGGGGCGCTTGTAGGAGAAATCGTAATAGAAGCCGTTGTCCACAACCGGGCCGATGGTCACCTGGGCTTCGGGGAACAATTCCTTCACCGCGTAGGCCAGTAGATGGGCGGTGGAGTGGCGCAGCATCTCCAGACCATCCGGATCTTTTTCGGTGACGATGGACAAGTGAGCATCCACCTCAATCAAGGCACTCAGATCCACCAGCTGACCATCCAGGCGGCCACCCAAGGCCGCCTTGGCCAGACCAGGACCGATGGAGGCCGCCACATCGGCGACCGTCACCGGCGCCTCGAAAACACGAATGGAACCGTCCGGCAAAGTCAGGTTAGGCATGGAAGCTTGGCCTCAGGCAAAAAAAAAGTGCGGGCGAGCCGCACTTTTTGTCGAAAAAGACAATCAGACTCGATCTTGTTAGCGGTTACCGCCGGTGCAAGTTCGAAACGCCATCTGTCTTCCCCTAGGATGTTGGTAGGCGCGATTGGACTCGAACCAACGACCCCCACCATGTCAAGGTGGTGCTCTAACCAGCTGAGCTACGCGCCTAAGGAGCTGCGCATTATAGCCCCACAAGGAATTAAGCGCAACCTCCACGGCTTCAGAAGAATCAGGCCGCACCACGCTTTCAAACCCGGACTCCGGGCATTCAGACAAGCGACGTGGCGTATTTTCAGGGTCTCGAACGCATCGAACAACGTTTTCTAACCTTAAGACCCAACGGGCCATTCAGCAAGGAAAGCCTGCCAATGGGGTGCAGGGAGATGGTTCAAGGCCTCTCTGACGGCCTCCAGCTCAGTCTGATAGGCAGGCTGGTCCAGCACCCCCCGCATGAGTTGAAAGCGCAGAAAGACCAAATAGGTATTGACAACGTCCGTCTCGCAGTAATCCCGGATTTCAGCAATCCGACCCGCTTGATACGCATCCCACACCTGATCCCCTGCCATTCCCACCTTGCCCGGCAGGCCCATCAGCTTGGCCAGCTTGTCCATGGGCGCATTGGCCCGGGCCTGATACAGGGCCAGCAGATCCATCAGATCCACGTGGCGGGTGTGATAGCGGCTGATGTAATTGTTCCATTTGAACTCCCGGGAATCGGAGAAATCACCGTCGCCCAAGTCCCAATAGCGGGCTGCGCTGACCCCGTGCATCAAACCCCGGTAGTGGAGAACCGGCAGGTCGAAGCCCCCTCCGTTCCACGACACCAGTTGAGGCGAAAACCTTTCGATGCCGTCGAAGAAGCGCTGGATGATCTGGGCTTCGGAGGCCTCGGGCTCCGATAGGGAAAACACCCTGAACTGACTGGCATCCCGCAATACACAGGAGATGGTGACTACCCGCTGAAGGTAATGAGGCAGGAAATCATTGCCGACTGTAGCCCGACGCTGCTGAAAGGCCAGTTCTGCCACCTCGAAATCGGAGAGATCGTCAGGTAGCTCCTGGAGACGCCGGATACCCGCCACATCTGGGATCGTCTCGATGTCGAAAACGAGTACGGACACTGGACTCAAGCCTCAGGCAGGGAACACGCCGGTGGAGAGGTATCGGTCGCCCCGATCGCAGACAATGGAAACGATCACCGCGTTTTCCACCTGGGCAGCGATCCGCTGCGCCACATGCATCGCCCCACCAGAGGAAATTCCGGCGAAGAGCCCCTCCTCCCGAGCCAGCCGACGGGTCATTTCCTCGGCATCGGCCTGGCTTACATACTCCAGCCGATCCACGCGGCCTGGTTCAAAAATCTTGGGCAGATAGGCCTCCGGCCACTTGCGGATACCCGGGATCTGGGCCCCATCCTCGGGCTGACAGCCAATCACCTGAATCGCCGGATTGACCGATTTCAGATAGCGGGACACCCCCATGATGGTGCCGGTGGTACCCATGCTGGACACGAAGTGGGTAATACTGCCTCCGGTCTGCTCCCAGATTTCCGGACCTGTTCCTTCCACATGAGCCAGAGGATTATCCCCGTTACCGAACTGGTCCAGGATCCGGCCCTTGCCTTCGTCCCGCATGCGTTCGGCCACGTCTCGGGCCAGCTCCATGCCCCCCGCCTTCGGGGTAAGCACCAGTTCGGCGCCGAAGGCTCGCATGGTCTGGCGCCGCTCCACGCTCTGGTTTTCCGGCATGACCAAGATCATCCGGTAACCACGGATGGCAGCCGCCATGGCCAGGGCAATACCGGTATTGCCGCTGGTCGCTTCGATCAGGGTGTCTCCGGGCTGGATCTCACCCCGGGTCTCGGCCCGCATGATCATGGACAGCGCCGGCCGGTCCTTCACTGAACCCGCTGGATTGTTGCCTTCCAGCTTGGCGAGGATGACGTTGTTGCGGCCGGCGCTGATGCGCTTGAGGCGGACCAGCGGGGTCTTGCCCACATAGTCCTCGAGAGTCTTGAATTCCATGGCCTGAATGTTGTGGGGAATTAGCGGCCACCCCATCTTACCTCAGGGGCGACCCGCCGCTGCCATTCAGGCCCGACCAATGCCGTAATAGTCGATGCCCAGGGGCCGCAAGCTAGCCGGGTCGTACATGTTGCGACCGTCAAAGATCACCGGCTCCTTGAGACGGCCCTTGATGACATCGAAATCCGGACTGCGGAATTCCTTCCACTCTGTGACGATCACCAAGGCATCGGCTCCCTCCAGGGCGCTGTTGGGGCGCCCCGCATAGGATAGGCCCGGCAGGTCGCCAAAAATCCGCTCGGCCTCCTGCATGGCCACCGGGTCGTAAGCCATCACCGTGGCGCCGCGCCGCAGCAACTCACCGATGATCACCCGGCTGGGCGCCTCCCGCATGTCGTCGGTATTGGGCTTGAAGGCCAAGCCCCATAGGGCGAAACGGCGGCCGGAAAGATCCTTCCCGTAGCGGCCCACGATCTTGTTGAGGAGCACGTGCTTCTGGGCGTCATTGGCATCCTCCACGGCGGTCAATACCTTAAGGCCCTGGCCGTGCTCCCTGGCGGCCTGGATCAAGGCCTTCACGTCCTTGGGGAAACAGGACCCCCCATAACCACAGCCGGCGTAAAGAAAGTGCCAACCGATGCGGGGATCGGAACCGATGCCCTGGCGCACCAGCTCGATGTCCGCCCCCAGGATTTCAGCCAGATTGGCCAGCTCGTTCATGAAACTGATGCGGGTGGCCAGCATGGCGTTGGCCGCGTATTTGGTGAGTTCGGCGCTGCGCACATCCATGAAAACCAGTTTTTCGTGGTTGCGCTGGAAGGGCGAATAGAGCTGGCGCATCAGGGTGCGAGCCTGTTCGTCGGCGACTCCGACAATGATCCGGTCCGGCCGCATGAAATCCTCCACCGCAGCGCCTTCCTTGAGGAACTCAGGATTGGAAACCACGCTGAAGCTCAACTCGCTGCCCCGCTTGGCCAGCTCCTCGGCCACCGCGGCCCGAACCTTGTCGCCGGTTCCCACCGGTACGGTGGACTTATCCACTACCACCCGGTAGCCATCCATGTGGCGCCCGATATTGCGGGCCGCTGCCAAAACATATTGGAGATCGGCCGAACCATCCTCATCGGGAGGCGTACCCACCGCGATGAACTGGATGGTGCCGAACTTGGCCGCCCGTTCCACATCGGTGGTGAATTGGAGCCGACCCGCCTCCACGTTGCGGTGGACCACCTCCTGCAAACCTGGCTCATGGATCGGGATGCCCCCCTCTTCAAGAATCTTGATCTTGGCGGGATCCACATCCAGACACAGTACATCGTTACCCACATCCGCCAGACAGGCACCAGACACCAAACCCACATACCCGGTGCCGATCACCGTGATCTTCATGACAAAACCTTTCTCTGACTAATTTCGGTCTGGCCGGGATGATACGGTCCCGCCCTGTTGGCTGTTCGGCTCGCCCATCACGGAGCGAGATCGAACTCCTCGGTACGCCGAGGTGGATAGGTTTCCCATCCCCCACAGGCCGGGCAACGCCAGTACAGCTGGCGAGCCTTGAAGCCGCAAGTATTGCAGCGGTAGCGGGCAACCCGCCGGGTGTGACCATGAATGAGTTGCTTCATCAACTCGAGGTCTCCCCGTGCGTCGGCCGAGGCAGTGAGCAGGGCAGCCTCCAGGAGCTTGTCCAGGCCCAAAAGAGTCGGATTGCGCCGCAACTCCTCCCGCACCAGTTCGTAGGCGGGGGCGGGGCCAGCCTTTTCCAGTTCCCAATGGAAAACCTCGTCGAGGAGATCCAGGGAAGGATGCTGATCCAGGTAGGAGCGCAACAGGGCGATGCCCTGCTCCACCCGCCCCATCCGTCGATAGGCGTCCATGATCCGCTCAGCCACCAAGGCAAGGTACACCGGATCCTGAACCTCAACCCGCTTCCAGACCTCGAGTGCCTCGTCCTCGCGCCCCTCGGCCAGGCGCAGATCCCCAAGGATGATGCTGGCGCGCACACACTTCGGATTGACCTCAAGAGCCTGGGCCAGCGCCTGGCCGGCAGCGTCAAAGCGGGAGTTGGCCAAGTCTCCGGCAGCGATCTCGCAATGGAAATTGGCGACTTCCTTGCGCCATAGCAGGCTCTCGTGATCCGGCAAAGCCTGCGCCGCGTCGATGGCTTTCCGCCAGTCTTTTTCCTGTTGGTAGATTTCCAGCAGGTATTGGAGGGCCACCTCGTTCAGTCGGGTGCCGCGCAGTCGCGTGAATACGCTCTCGGCCCGATCCAGCAAGCCGGCCTTGAGAAAATCCTGCCCCAGTTCGGCCAGTGCCTGGAGGCGCTGATCTTCGGAAAGGTCATCCCGATCCACCAGATTCTGGTGCATCCGGATTGCCCGATCGGTCTCGCCCCGGCGGCGGAACAAACTGCCCAGAGCAAAGTGAAGCTCTACCGTCTGAGGATCAATCTTGACCGCCTCGATGAAGGCATCGATGGCCTTGTTGGGCTGCTCATTGAGAAGGAAGTTAAGCCCGGTCAGATAGGAGCGGGGCAACGCCCGTGACTCATGGACCACCTGGCGAATATCAATGCGCGCAGCCAGCCAACCCAGAGCAAAGAACAAGGGCAGGGCCAGCAGCCACCATAGCTGAATCTCCATGGATCAGAGGGTTTCCGGCGCTTGGCCATCCACCAGGGGAACCGGGAGCTTGCTGGACGCCCGATCATCAACGCCAGCTCGACGCAAACGGCCGATCTCCCTGCGTTGGCGCAGGATGGAAGCCAAGGTGGCCGTGACCCCCAGGACCGCACCAGCAGAGAAGAACACCAGAATCACGAAGACCAGGGGCAGACGCCACTCCCCCCCGAAGTAAAAATTCAGGGTCACGATCTGGTCATTCTTCACGGCAAAACCGAAGAGAAAGACAAACAGTACCCCACGCAGGAACCACATGATCCATTTCATGGGGCAGAATTATCGCCGAGGCCGGTACAAAAAAGAAGGCGGCTTTCGCCGCCTTCCGTTTTCACGACCAACCACAGCCGTAATCAGCCCAGGGCATCCACCCGCTCCCGCAGCTCCTTGCCGGCCTTGAAGTGGGGTACATGCTTCTCGGGCACCCGCACCTTTTCCCCCGATTTGGGATTGCGTCCCACCCGGGGCGGCCGGTAATTCAGCGCGAAACTGCCGAACCCGCGGATCTCGATGCGACCCCCTTGGGAAAGGGTGTCGGTCATGGCATCGAGAATCATCTTGACCGCGAAATCCGCATCCTTGGCAACCAACTGAGGAAAACGCTCAGCCAGTCGCACAATGAGCTCCGACTTGGTCATGACGGGGGACGATCAGGACTTCTGCTCGTTCAGCTTGGCCTTGAGGAGCGCCCCCAGGTTGGTGGTGCCGCTCACAGCGTCGGAGGAGGCCAGCTTGTGCATGGCTTCGGACTGCTCGGCCTGATCCTTGGCGCGGATGGAGAGGTTGATTGAGCGGGTCTTGCGATCCACGTTCACAATCATGGTCTCCACTTCGTCGCCTTCCTTCAGGACGGTGGTGAGGTCGTCCACCCGATGGGCAGCCGCTTCGGAAGCTCGCAGGTAGCCTTCCACCTCATCGCCCAAGGAGATCACCGCACCGCGGGCATCCACGGACTTCACGGTGCCACGGACCAGGCTGTTCTTGTCGTGGGTAGCGATGAAGTTGGTGTAGGGGTCCCCTTCCATCTGCTTGATGCCCAGGGAAATGCGCTCCCGCTCCACATCGATGGCCAGCACGATGGCTTCCACTTCGTCGCCCTTCTTGAACCGCCGGACGGCATCTTCGCCGGTCTCGCTCCAGGACAGATCGGACAGATGCACCAAGCCATCGATACCGCCTTCCAGGCCAATGAACACGCCGAAGTCAGTGATGGACTTGATCTGACCGCGAACCTTGTCGCCCTTCTTGTGGTTGATGGCGAAATCATCCCACGGGTTGGAAGCGCACTGCTTCATGCCTAGGGAGATGCGGCGGCGATCTTCGTCGATCTCGAGGATCATCACTTCCACTTCGTCGCCCAGCTGGACGACCTTGGTGGGGTGAATGTTCTTGTTGGTCCAGTCCATTTCGGACACATGCACCAGACCTTCGATGCCCTGCTCCACTTCCACGAACGCGCCGTAGTCGGTGATGTTGGTCACCTTGCCGAACATACGGGTGCCCTGGGGGTAACGGCGGGAGATGCCCACCCACGGATCTTCGCCCAGCTGCTTGAGGCCCAGGGAAACGCGGTTCTTTTCCTGGTCGAACTTGAGCACCTTGGCTTCGATCTCGTCGCCCACCGCCAGCACTTCGGAGGGGTGACGGACACGGCGCCAGGCCAGGTCGGTGATGTGCAGCAAGCCATCGATGCCGCCCAGATCCACGAACGCGCCGTAATCGGTGATGTTCTTGACCACACCCTTGACCACGGTGCCTTCCTTAAGGTTTTCGAGCAGCTTCTGGCGCTCTTCACCCATGGTCTCTTCCAGCACGGCGCGGCGGGACACCACCACGTTGTTGCGCTTGCGGTCGAGCTTGATGACCTTGAACTCGAATTCCTTGTTCTCGTAGGGCGTGGTGTCCTTGACCGGACGCATGTCCACCAGGGAGCCCGGCAGGAAGGCACGAATGCTGTTGGTCATGACGGTCAGGCCGCCCTTGACACGGCCGCTGATCAAGCCCTTGACCAGGATGCCTTCGTTCAGAGCCTTTTCGAGATCGTTCCAGGCGGCAATGCGCTTGGCCTTGTCGCGGGAAAGACGGGTTTCGCCGTAGCCATCCTCAAGCATCTCGATGGCCACCTGGGTGTAACCACCCGGCTGTACCTCGAGTTCGCCCCGATCGTTGCGGAACTCATCGATGTTGACGTAGCTCTCGGACTTCAGGCCGGCGTTGACCACCACGAAATTCTGGTCGATGCGGACCACTTCGGCGGTGATGACTTCACCCGCGCGCATTTCCTGACGCGCGAGGCTTTCTTCGAAAAGAGCGGCAAAGCTCTCCATGCTGGGAACAGCGGAGGAGGTAGTGGACATAGTTAAAAGTGACCCAAAACGACCGCCAGGACGACGGTCAGACAGTTGGTTGCAATACCGCCCGGAGGAGATCCGGGCGACCCTTCATGCCGAACCCCGTATCCACCCGAGGGCGGCTGTGACGGCTTGATCCACGTCCAGCCCGCTCGTATCGAGGAGATGCGCATCCGGCAACTTCCGCAGGGGGGCGACCGAGCGGGAAGCATCCCGCTCATCCCGCTCCCGCAGATCCTGCGAAAGGCTTTCCATGCTAGCAGCCATTCCCTTCTCTATCAACTGCTTATAGCGGCGATCGGCCCGGGCCTCGACGCTGGCGGTGAGGAAGATCTTGCAGGTGGCGTCCGGAAAGACTACCGAGCCCATGTCCCGCCCTTCGGCCACCAAGCCCGGTGCCCGGCGGTAAGCCCGCTGACGGGCCAACAAGGCATCCCGCACCGCAGCCACGGCCGCCACCTTGGAAGCCCCGCTGGAGCAGGCCTCGCTGCGGATCGCTTCGGTCACGTCCTCGCCGGAGAGTTCGATGCTCCCGTCCCGAAACACCGCGGGCAGCTCAGCCGCCAAGGACGCCAGGGCGGCACCATCATCTAGGGCCACGCCAGCGCGCATCGCCGCCAGGGCCACCAGGCGATAGAGGGAACCGCTATCCAGGTAGTGGTAACCCAAGGCCCGGGCTACCCGGGCCGCCACCGTACCCTTGCCCGAAGCCGAGGGTCCATCGATGGCCACCACCGGTACAGCCTGAACCACCTTGGCAAAGCTCTCGAAGTAGGTCGGGAAGGTCTTGTTCACGCACTTGGGATCGAGAATCCTTACTCCCACGCCCCCCAACGCCACCAGGGAAAAACACATGGCCATGCGATGGTCGTCGTAAGTGGCGATGGCCGCGTCTGGCCGCAGCCCTCCTGCCGGCGGGGTCACCACCAGGAAGTCAGCCCCCTCCTCCACCCGGGCACCCACCTTACGCAGCTCGGTGGCCATGGCGGCGATCCGGTCGGTCTCCTTGACCCGCCAGCTGGCGATATTCCTCAAACGACAGGAACCATCGGCGAACAACGCGGCCACCCCCAGGGTCATGGCGGCATCGGGAATGTGGTTGAGATCCAGGTCGAACGCTTTCAAGGAACCGGATTCGGGGCCCCGGGCCTCGATCCAGTTCTCCCCCATCTCGATGCGGGCGCCGAGTTGGGCCAAAGCTTCGGCGAAGCGCACGTCCCCCTGGATACTGTCCCGCCCTACACCTTCCACCCGCACCGGCCCGCCGCCGATGGCTCCAGCAGCCAGAAAATAGGATGCAGAGGAGGCATCCCCCTCCACGAACAACACCCCCGGACTGCGATAACGCACGCCCCCCGGGATGCGGAAACGGCTCCAACCCTCCCGCTCCACCACCACGCCAAAACGGGCCATGAGATCCAGGGTGATGCCGATGTAGGGCTTGGAGATCAGCTCCCCCACCACCTCCACGGTGGTCTCCACCCCGGCCAGGGGCAGCGCCATCAGCAGTGCCGTGAGGAATTGGCTGGAAACATCTCCCCGCACCCGCACCACCCCACCCGGGGCGAGCTGGGCGGGATGGATCTGCAGGGGCGGATAGCCTTGCTGCCCCAGGTAATCCACCCGGGCGCCGAGCTGACGCAGGCCTTCCACCAAATCACCGATGGGCCGCTCGTGCATGCGGGGCACCCCGGCGAGCCGGTAGCTGCCGCCGGACAGGGCCAGGGCGGCCGTCAAAGGCCTGAAGGCGGTGCCGGCATTGCCCAGGAAGAGATCACCACTCTTCTCCGGGAAGGGACCACCGGCCCCCACAACCCGGTAATCATCAGTGCCCGGGTCCCGGGCCCACCGGATCCCCAGGGCAGTGAGCGCCTCCAGCATCCGCTCCACATCGTCGGACGCCAGCAGATCCCGGATGTGGGTTTCACCTTCCGCCAAAGCCGCCAGCAGCAGGCTACGGTTGGAGATGCTTTTAGAGCCGGGCAGCCGCACCGAACCCCGGGCCCCCAGAAGGGGCGGCAGATCGAGGTATTCCATGAAAGATTCAGCCATTCTGGACCCGCGCGCCCCACGCATTGCGGGCTTCGCGGGCTTCATTGAAGATGCGTTCCAACTCGTCCCCTTTGCCAGCCACCAACAAGGCCCGCAGATAGGCAAGCTCCGCCAGGTAGGCGTCCAGCTCCCCCAACAGGGCATGGCGATTGGCCAGACAGATATCCCGCCACATTTCCGGGTGACTGCCGGCGATGCGGGTGAAATCCCGGAAGCCGCCAGCGGCGTAGCTGAAGAGGAGTTCGGAATTGGCCCGACCGGCCAGATCATGAACCAGGCCGAAGGCCAGCAAATGGGGCAGGTGGCTTACCGCGGCAAAGACCCTGTCGTGTTCCTGGGGGCTCATTTCACAGATCACCGCCCCGCAGGCGGCCCAGGCCGCCCGCACCCGCTCCACAGCCTCCGGAAGATTCTCCGGCAAGGCGGTAATGACCACCTTGCGATCCTGATAAAGGGATGGGAAAGCCGCCCCAACCCCGCTCTTTTCGGCACCGGCGATGGGATGGGCGGGCACCGTCCAGGCCAGGTGGGACCCCAGGTGGCGATATACCGCCTCGATGACGTCCCGCTTGGTGCTGCCCGCATCGGTCACCACCGTGCCAGGTTGCAGATGGGGTGCCATGGCGGCCATGATGGCGTCCATCTGCCCCACCGGGGCCGCCAGCAGCACCATATCGCATCCGTCCAGGGCTTCGGCCCAGTCCAGGGTATAAGCGTCCACCACCTGCTGATCCAGGGCGGCCCGGAGGGAAGCCTCCGAGCGGCCCACCCCGATAACCCGCTCCACGGCCCCAGCGGCCCGCAGGGCCAGGGCGAAGGAGCCGCCAATCAGGCCAACCCCGCACACCACCAGTTTTTTGATGAGCGGCATTGCTTACGCCAAGGCGATTTTCAGGGCCGCCAGGAAGCGCTGGTTCTCTTCCGGCAGCCCGATGGAAATCCGCAGCCATTCGGGCATGCCGTATCCGCCGATGGGGCGAACGATCACACCCTGGCGGAGCAGGCTGGCATTGACTGCAGCTCCGTTCCCGACCCGGACGGTGACGAAATTGCCCGAGGAAGGGATCCATTCCAGACCCAGCTTGGCGAAGGCCTCCACGAGCTGGCGCATGCCCCGCCTGTTGACTTCCGCGCTCTGGGAAAGGAATTCCTGATCGTCAAGAGCGGCTGCGGCCGCCGCCAGGGACAGGTTATTGACATTAAAGGGCTGGCGCACCCGATTGAGCAAACCCACTACCTCGGGGTTGCCCAGTCCGTACCCCACCCGCAGCCCGGCCAGGCCGTAGGCCTTTGAGAAGGTACGGGAAATCAACAGGTTGGGAAAGCGGGGCAGCCAGCTCACAGCATCGTAGGCCTGATCGGCGGCCAGATATTCGGTGTAGGCTTCATCCAGCACCACCAACACTTGGCGGGGCACGGACTCCAGGAAGGCCAGGACCTCCTCCCCCGGCACGAAGGTACCGGTGGGATTATTGGGATTAGCAATGAACACCACCCGAGTGTCCGACCGGATCGCCCGAGCCATGGCCGGCAGGTCATGGCCGAAGTTCCGGGCCGGCACTTCGATGCCGGCGGCGCCGACGGTCTGGGTTGCCAGGGGATAGACGGCGAAGGCGTACTGGGCATACACCGCCGACAACCCCGGAGCCAGGAACGCCCGGGCCGCCATGTCAAGCACGTCATTGGAGCCATTGCCCAGCACGATCTGGCTGACATCCACCCCAAAGCGCCGGCACAGGGCAGACTTGAGCTCGAAACCGTTGCCGTCCGGGTAACGGGGCACCTCCGCCACCGCGGCCAGGAGTGCATTCCGGGCGCGCCCGCTCATCCCCAGGGGATTTTCGTTGGAAGCCAGCTTGACGATCCCCGCCTCGGCCAGGCCCATCTCCCGGGCCAGCTCGGAAATCGGCTTGCCTGGCTGATAGGGGGCGATGTTGCGGATGTATTCCGGCGCTGGAATGGGACAGGCCATGAAACTCTCCTCGGGCGACTGGTTTAAAGCGCGGCGACCGGGTAGGAGCCCAGCACCTTGACGAAGGCGGCCCGCTCCTTCAACTCGGCCAGGGCCGCCCCGAGGGCCGGATCGGACTGGTGGCCCTCCACATCAATGTAGAAGACATATTCCCAAAGGCCCGAGCGGGCCGGCCGGGACTGAAACTTGGTCATGCTCACCCCGTGGCGGGCCAGGGGCTCCAGCAGCGCGTGCATGGCGCCCGGCCGATTCGCGGCGGAACACACCAGGGAGGTCTTGTCCCGCCCCGACGGCCCCGCGTCGTGCTTGGCAATCACCAGGAAGCGGGTGGTGTTGTTGGGATCGTCCTCGATATGTTGAGCCAGGGTGGCGAGCCCGTATTCCTCGGCGGCAGCTTCCCCGGCAATGGCGCAAGCGCCCTCTTCCTCCGCCGCCAGCCGCGCAGCCTCCCCGTTGCTGACCACCGGAATCCGGGGCACCCCCGGCAATTGACGATTGAGCCATTCGTGGCACTGGGCCAGGGACTGGGCGTGAGAATAGACCCGCTTGACCTCTCCCAGGCTGGCGCAACGGGACAGGGCATTCTGGTGGATACGCAGGGTCACCTCGCCGCAGACCTGCAACGGGCTGGAGAGCATCAGGTCGAGCGTGCGACCCACCGCCCCTTCGGTGCTGTTTTCCACGGGCACCACGCCATAGTCGGCGTTGCCCGCCTCCACCGCCCGGAACACGTCATCGATGGCGCCGCTGGGCAGGAACTCCGGGGCCGCGCCGAATTGCTTGCGGGCCGCGCCTTCCGAAAAAGTGCCGGCCGGGCCCAGGTAGGTAACGCGGAGGGGTTTCTCGACAGCCAGGCAGGCGGACATGATCTCCCGAAAGATCCGCAGCACCGCCGCCTCGGGCAAGGGGCCCGGGTTAAGCTCGGCCAGCCGGCGCAGCACCTGGGCCTCCCGCTCGGGCCGATAGATCGCCCCTTGCTTGAGAGCACCGATACGCTCGGCGCAATGAGCCCGTTCCGACATGCGGGCGAGGATTTCTTCGTCGAGACAATCGATGCGCTTGCGCAGATTCAGGAGTTCGTCACTCATCGGGTTGTTCTCAGCCGTTGCGTCGTGCGAAATCGCGCATGAAGTCCACCAGGGCCGCCACTCCCTCCAGGGGCATGGCGTTGTAGATGGAGGCACGCATGCCCCCCACCGACTTGTGACCCTTAAGCTGCACCAGGCCGGCGGCCTTGGCCTCAGCCAGGAAGGCCTCGTTGCGGGATTCGTCCTTGAGGAAGAAAGGCACGTTCATCCGCGAGCGGCAGGCCTGGGCCACCCGGTTCTCATAAAAGCCGCTACCGTCCAGGTAGTCGTAGAGCAGGCCGGCCTTGGCGATGTTGCGGGCCTCGATGGCCGCCACCCCGCCCTGGCGCTTGAGCCACTGGAACACCAGCCCGGCGATATAGATGGAATAGGTGGGCGGGGTGTTGTACATGGAGCCGTTATCGGCCACCACTCGGTAGTCAAAGGCACTGGGGCATTCCCGGCGTGCCCGGCCAAGGAGATCTTCCCGGATGATGACCAGGGTGAGGCCTGCCGGCCCGATGTTCTTTTGGGCGCCGCCGAACAATAGACCGTACTTGGAAAAGTCGATGGGCCTGGAAAGGATGTGGGACGACACATCAGCCACCACCGGGATCTCCGGCCGGCCCAGGGCGGCCATATCCGGGTCGAAGGGGTACTCCACCCCACCGATGGTTTCGTTGGTGCACACGAACAGGTAGGCAGGATCCCTGGAAAGTTGCCAGGTTTCCTGAGGCGGCACGGTGGTAAAGCCGCTCCCCTCACTGCTGGCCGCCACATGGGCCGTGCAGTACTTGCCCGCTTCCTTTTGGGATTTGGTGGTCCACGAACCGGTCAGCACGTAGTCCGCGCAGGTCTTTTCCCCCAGCAGATTGAGGGGAATGATGGCGTTCTCGCCAATCGCCCCGCCCTGCATGAAGAGGATGCGGAAGTTCGCCGGCACTGCCAGGAGTTCCCGCAGGTCGGCCTCGGCTTGCTCGAAGATGGCGGTGAATTCCTTGCCGCGATGGCTCATCTCCATCACGCCCATGCCGGAACCCCGCCAGTCGAGCATTTCCGCCGCGGCCTGCTCCAGCACCTCCTGGGGCAACATGGCCGGACCGGGGCTGAAATTGAAAACCCGCGTCACGCCGTGCCTCCTTCGCCCTCATCAGGTTGAACCGGTTTGCCACCGGCTTCATCGGCTTCGCCCTCGGCGAGATCCTCGGGCTCGTCTTCGGACTCGGCCACCTTTTCGATGCCCGCCAGCCAGGTGCCCTCATCCAGGTTGATCAGGGTCACCCCCTGGGTGGAACGGCCCATCTCCCGGATATCCGTCACCCGGGTGCGGATCAACACGCCACCGGTGGAGATCAGCATGATCTCGTCCTTGGGTTCCACCAGCACCGCCCCCACCAGGCTGCCGTTACGCTCGCTGGTCTGAATCGCGATCATGCCCTTGGTGCCCCGGCCGTGGCGGGTGTATTCCGCCACTGGCGTGCGCTTGCCGTAACCGTTCTCGGTCACCGTCAGCACCGACAGCTCCTCGCTGCTGGCCACCAGCATGGCGATCACCCGCTGCCCCTCCTCCAGGGTCATGCCCCGCACGCCCCGGGCCTCCCGGCCCATGGGCCGCACGTCGCCCTCGGCAAAGCGCACCGCCTTGCCGGCATCGGAGAACAGCATCACGTCGCATTGCCCGTCGGTGATGGCCACCCCGATCAGGTGGTCACCATCGTCCAGATTCACCGCGATGATGCCGGCCTTGCGAGGGTTAGCGAAGGCGGTCAGCGCCGTCTTCTTCACCGTGCCTTCGGCGGTAGCCATGAATACGAAATGATTCTCGTCGAAGGCCTGGACCGGCAGGACGGCGGTGATCTTCTCCCCATCCACCAACGGGAAAAGGTTCACGATGGGCCTCCCCCGGGAGCCCCGGGTGCCTTCCGGCACTTCATAGACCTTGAGCCAGTAAGCCCGACCCCGGCTGGAGAAGCACAGGATGGTGTCGTGGGTGTTGGCCACGAACAGGCGGTCGATGAAGTCCTCGTCCTTCATGGAGGTGGCCTGCTTGCCTCGCCCGCCCCGGCGCTGAGCCCGGTAATCGGCCAGAGGCTGGCGCTTGAAGTAGCCGCCGTGGGAGAGGGTCACCACCATGTCTTCTGGGGCGATGAGGTCCTCGATGTTGATCTCGGCAGTGTTGAACACCACCTCAGAGCGGCGCGGGTCGCCGAACTGGTTCTTGATGGCGGTGAGTTCCTCGCCAATGATGGTGGTGATCCGGGCCGGGGTGGCCAGGATGTCCAGCAGGTCGGCGATGAGATCCATGACCTCCCGGTACTCCGCTACGATCTTGTCCTGCTCCAGGCCGGTAAGCCGTTGCAGGCGCAACTCCAGGATCGCTTGGGCCTGGACGTCGGAAAGCACATAGCCCTGGGCAGACAGGCCGAACTCCGGTGCCAGGCCCTCCGGACGATAGCTGTCGGCGACGGCACGGCTCAACATCTCTTCCACTAGGGCGGAGCGCCACTGGCGGGCCATCAGTTCCCGTTTGGCATCAGCCGGGGTGGGCGCCGCCTTGATCAGGGCGATGATCTCATCCACGTTGGACAGGGCTACCGCCAGGCCTTCCAGGACGTGCCCCCGGTCCCGGGCCTTCTTCAGCTCAAAAATGGTGCGACGGGTCACCACCTCCCGGCGATGGGCCAGGAAGCACTCGATCATCTGCTTGAGGTTGAGGAGGCGCGGCTTGCCATCCACCAGGGCCACCATGTTCATGCCGAAGGTGTCCTGGAGCTGGGTCTGCTTGAACAGGTTGTTGAGCACCACCTCGGCCACTTCGCCGCGCTTCAACTCGATCACCACCCGCATGCCGGACTTGTCGGACTCGTCCCGGATTTCGCTGATGCCCTCGATCTTCTTCTCGTTGACCAGTTCGGCGATCTTCTCAAGCAGGGTCTTCTTGTTCACCTGATAGGGCAGCTCATCGACGATGATGGCCTGACGGTCGCCCTTGCCGATGTCCTCGAAGTGGGTGCGCGCCCGCATCACCACCCGGCCCCGACCGGTGCGATAGCCCTCGTGGACGCCATGCAACCCGTAGATCAGGGCCGCGGTGGGGAAATCCGGCGCCTGGACAATACGGATCAAATCCTCGATATCGGTGTCCGGGCTGGCCAACAGGGCCAGGCAGGCATCCACCACTTCGTTCAGGTTGTGGGGCGGAATGTTGGTAGCCATCCCCACCGCGATCCCGGACGAACCGTTGATCAGCAGATTGGGGATGCGGGCCGGCAGGATCTGAGGTTCCTTTTCGGAGCCGTCGTAGTTAGGCCCGAAGTCCACCGTTTCCTTGTCGATATCCGCCAGCAACTCATGACCGATCCGGGCCATGCGGATTTCGGTGTAACGCATTGCCGCCGCGTTGTCCCCATCCACCGAACCAAAGTTGCCCTGGCCGTCCACCAACATGTAGCGCAAGGAAAAATCCTGGGCCATCCGCACGATGGTGTCATAGACGGCCGAATCCCCGTGGGGGTGGTACTTACCGATCACGTCCCCGACAATACGGGCCGACTTCTTGTAAGCCCGGTTCCAGTCGTTATTGAGTTCGTGCATGGCGAAGAGCACCCGCCGATGCACCGGCTTGAGCCCGTCCCGGGCATCGGGCAGGGCACGCCCGACGATCACGCTCATGGCGTAATCCAGATAGGAGTGACGCATCTCCTCTTCGAGGCTGATGGGCAGGGTCTCTTTGGCGAACTGGATCATTGGCGCGCAGCGGAAGTCCGCGAGAATCCGAAACGAACGATATTACCACGGCGGCCCCACCCCTTTCCCGCCCCAGTGGCATGGCCGGCCAACAACAGCAAGCCCGTTTGGCGACACCCAACGCCTTGCTTACACTCAACCACCGGCGACTGCCTCAAAACCCCGTACAGCAAGGACCCCCGATGGAAAATATCGACCTGCTGATCAGCCCCCGCTGGATCATTCCGGTAGAACCCTCCGGCGTGATCCTGGAGGGACACAGCCTGGCGGTGAAGGGCGAGCTTATCCATGGAATTTTGCCCCGGGAGGAAGCCCTGGCACGCTTCGCCCCCCGGCAGACCCTGGATCTGCCCGACCACGCCCTCATCCCCGGTCTGGTCAATCTCCATGCCCACAGCGCCATGAGCCTGCTGCGAGGCATCGCCGACGATCTCCCCCTCATGCGCTGGCTGCAAGAAGCCATCTGGCCAGCGGAAGGCCGCCTGGTTTCCCATGATTTCGTCCGGGACGGCACCCTCCTGGCCGCCGCCGAAATGCTGCGCGGAGGCATTACCACCTGCAATGACATGTATTTCCATCCGCAGGCGGCAGCCGAAGCCTATGACCTGGCCGGCATGCGGGCGGTGGTCGGCATGGTGGTGATCGACTTCCCCACGCCCTACGCCAGCAGCGCCGACGAATACTTTCGCAAGGGCCTCGCCGCCATGGAAGCCTGGCACGACCAAGGCGACCTCCTGTTTGCCATCGCGCCCCACGCACCCTACACCGTTTCCGACGAAAACCTGAGCCGTTGCCTCAGCCTCGCCGAAGAACTACAAATCCCGATTCACATGCATGTGCATGAAACCCGCCAGGAAATCGAGGAAAGCCTGGCCCGATTTGGTCTGCGCCCCCTGGAGCGACTCACCAAACTCGGCCTGCTGGGGCCGGCATTCATCGCGGTCCACGCCGTGCACCTCACCTCGGAAGAGATCAGCCTGCTGGCCCGCCACCAATGCGGAATCGCCCATTGCCCAACATCCAACATGAAATTGGCCAGTGGAATTGCACCGAGTCGGGATCTCAACGCCGCCGGCCTCAACGTTGGCCTGGGTACCGATGGAGCGGCCAGCAACAACCGCCTCGACCTCTTTCGGGAGATGAACATCGCCAGTTTGCTAGCCAAGGCATCAACAAACGACGCCACCAGCATTCCGGCAGCCCAAGCTCTGCGCATGGCAACCCTATCCGGTGCGGCAGCCCTGGGGCTTGCGGATCGGCTCGGGACCCTGGAAACCGGCAAATTGGCTGACCTGTGCGCGGTATCCTTCGCCGAATTCGAAATGAACCCATGCCACGACCCTATTTCCCATCTGGTCAATGTCGCGGACCGAAGACTGGTAACCCACGTCTGGGTTGGCGGAAAGCCTCGCATTTCGGAGGGGAAGCTGTTGCGTGTATGCAACACCGATTTGGTTGCGATTTCAGCCCTATGGCAGAATAAAACATGTAACTAAGGACACGGTCCGAATCCTTGATAGCGCTTATCAAGCGCGGCCATCGGACCATCAGTTTCCCAACCCGTGCCTTGCGACGAGGAGAATATGATCAAACAAATTAGAAAACAGGCGCTCATGGCAGCTGCCATCGCCACTCTCGGCCTGACCGCCACCGCTAGCTTCGCCCAATCCGCCAAGGACATCGTGGTCGATGGCAAGGGCGAGATTCCCTACGTGATCGACGGTCGCAACGTTGTTGCCCGCAGCGGTTTTGGTCTGTGCTGGCGCACTGGCTACTGGAGCCCGGCTGCCGCCGCAACGGCCATGGCCGGCCAGCTTCCGGTGGGTTGCGAATGTGACGCCGATATCGTGCCGAAGGATAAGTGCGCCCCCGCTGCTGCTGCTGCCGCTCCTGCCGCCCCTGCTGCCGCTACCGGGCCGAAACCCTCCGCCGAAAAGATCAAGCTGGCCGCCGACGCCCTGTTCGACTTCGACAAGGCCACCCTCCGCCCCGAAGGCAAGGCCAAGTTGGATGATCTCGCTTCCAAGGCTGGCCAAGTCAAACTGGAAGTAATCCTGGCTGTCGGCCACACCGACCGCATCGGTAGCGATGCCTACAACCAGAAACTGTCCGACAAGCGTGCCGCCGCGGTCAAGCAATACCTGCTGAGCAAAGGCATTGAAGCCAACCGCGTCTACACCGAAGGCAAGGGCGAGAAGCAGCCCGTCACCGGTGACAAGTGCAAGGGTCTGGGCAAGGAAACCGGCAAGAACAAGAAGCTGGTGGAGTGCCTCCAGCCTGACCGTCGCGTAGAAATCGAAGTGATTGGCACCAAGTAATACTGAGCCAGCCTTCCTAAGGGAGCCCTGCCATGCAGGGCTCTTTTCTTTTCTACCTAGCCTGACGGGAACCCATTACCCCCTTTCGAGGTCCCTTCAGCGTCCCCAAGCATCCGAGCGCTCGACCATGAATGCAGATCCCGTCGAAGTCAAAAAATTCAATGACCTAGCCCATCGCTGGTGGGATCCAGAATCCGAGTTCAAACCCTTGCATCAGATCAATCCGCTCCGACTGGATTGGATCGACAGCACAACCCCCCTAGCTGGCAAGCAAGTTCTCGACGTGGGCTGCGGAGGGGGAATCCTTTCCGAAAGCATGGCCAGCCGTGGCGCCTCGGTGACCGGAATCGACCTATCCGACAAAGCCTTGGGCGTCGCACGCCTGCACCTCTTCGAAAGCGGCCTGCAAGTCGCCTATCAGGCCAGTAGCGCAGAAGCCTTTGCCGAACAACACCCCGCCGCATTTGATGTGGTGACCTGCATGGAAATGCTTGAACATGTCCCGGATCCGGCCAGTACCATTGCCGCCTGTGCGCGGCTGGTCAAACCTGGCGGCCACCTATTCTTTTCCACCCTGAACCGGAATCTGAAATCCTACGTCTTTGCAGTCATCGGAGCGGAGTACTTGTTGCAACTGCTCCCCAAAGGAACCCACGACTACGCAAAGTTTATCCGCCCCTCGGAGATGGCCCGGCATTGCCGCCAAGCCGGGCTCGACGTCATGACGTTTATTGGCATGACATACAACCCCATATCCAGAAGTTATGCTCTGGGCGCCAATACCAACGTAAATTACTTGGCCCATGCACGGCGGCCGAACCAATAAACCACCGGGGCCGTGTCCCATCAATGGACAAGGGTTCTGAGCCAACTATTCAAGGCTGCGAATAACTGCCTGGCACCAGCAACCCCACCTCCTGAATCCGGGTAAGACTTCAAACTTCATACGGGCTTAAGATTGGCAACAATGTATCCAGGCTTGACCCGGCCAAACCTGTTAGTATCGCAACCTGCGATGGGGGCCGACCTGGCTTCGACGTGGGTTGCAAAGCAGTGCAGTGCATACCGAGGGCCAGTGACCTCGTAAATCCATCTGGAAAAATACAAACGCCAACGACGAGCGTTTCGCTCTAGCCGCTTAATCCCGGTTAGCGCTGCACCGGCAGGTCTCTGGGCCGGGTGGTCTTAGCGCAAGCTGAGCCGCTGCAGTGTCATTTACAGAGAATCGCAAGTTGTGCCGGGTTACTTGGCGCATCAGCTAAAGGTTAGGTAACTCGCCCCAGTCCGGCCTGCCGACCGGCTAAGTCTGGGGTTAAACCCAAATAGGTTGGCTAAGTATGTAGATCTGTCTGTGGAGGACTTGCGGACGGGGGTTCGATTCCCCCCGGCTCCACCAATACTGAAGCCCCAAGTTATCAGTTGGGGCTTTTTCTTGTCTGTTTGCGCCAGTTCCCGCGTGTTGTTGGGGGTTCCTGCGGAAGCCTGCGGACTTCGCCAGCCGCCCAAATCGGCCATTCCGGGCCACATTGCACTCTCTCCTGGCCATTCCTCGCTCCGACCTCGCTCCCTGGAACTGGCCCGAAGTCCGCAAAGGCCGCAACGCAGGCCCATACAGATCAAAGGGTTACGCGCGGACGAATCAAGCGGTTGGATTGCAGCATTGGCTACCGGATGTAATTGACCTCAGGGTGAATTCCTCACCACTTCCCTTCATTCACCTTCGTGGACCCTGACCCGAGCGACACGATCTTCTGCGGCTTGACCGCATCATTCTCAACTAACGGCTTCTCGCCGAGCTTCACGCCTTTGGCGGCGACGCTGTCCATGCCTGCAAGTTTTTTCGCGCCACTCAGAGCACCAAGCTTGTCATCGTAGTACTCGAACCACGGCAAACCAGCTTTCGTGTAGTCGGCCGCCGAAGGCTGTTGCCCCGGCACAGGCTTACCGGTAGCGGTCGTCCACTGAGCGCTGTTGAGGATGTGAACGAAGCACCGGCTGGACTGGGACATGTCCCATGCGTCGTATCCATACTCGTCTTCGTAGATTTCCTGCCGCATTAGCCCACCAGGCGCCAACCCCATCGATGCCGACGCGCATGGTTCGGCAAGGCTGAAACAGATGTCCGCATCGAAAACGCGGGCGCTCCGCTTCAACATCTCTTCATAGCAATCTCGCTTCATCGGGTAAACGATGATCTGGATGCCGCCATGTTCTGCGGCGCCAGAGATCTGCTCCTCCGCCGTGTAGCCCTGACCAAGCGGCATCGCAACAAACTGCCTGATCAGTCCCTTCTGCACACAGAAACCGTCGAGCCAAGGCTGATCAGGCACCACTAGATAGTCCTGCGGATCTTTGACGAGGCCGTTGCTCCATTCGTCCCCCGTCACCGCGTTGATCTTTCCTGCCGCGATCTTTACTGCGAACGGATAACTCGTCCCCCTTCGGAAACCGATCCCGCTGGAAAAATTAATCCACAACGCCTCAGATTGGTACATGGGGAGCAAGACACCGCCACGCTCAATCCATGCAGCGGGCAATCGTGAAGAATGATCTTCAACATGCTCCACTGGAAAACGGCCTAATCCCGGCGGCAGTGGGTACTCCCGGTTGTCGTCAGGGATGCGCAGCGTCCGCTGAAAGTCCACTCGGCAAACCGCATCCTCGTGCACCTCGGGAAATTGAAAGACTAGCTCGTCGTGCTTCAACTCGATCATGATCATGGCTCCTAAGCGTTGCTACCACTGCCCGTCTTTGACTTCCCGAACCACTCGAAGAATTGCGTGATCGGGGACTTCTCTCAGCTGCCGCAGAAGTTCCGCAAAGAGCCTGGGGCGCTGCATGATGATTTGCTGCAAGTCGGTGGAGAGCTTCCCTGCCAAGGCGAGCAAGACATCCTTGTCCTCGCCCAGGACCACCGCCAGCTTCACGATGACGTCCTCGGACGGTGGCGGGAATACACTTCTCTCGATCTTGGATAGGTAGGCCGGCTCGATACCAACGCGAGCGGCCACCTGGCGAAGCGAAAATGCCCGGTCACCTTCCTGGATGGCTTGTCGTGCCTGTCGAATGTGCTCGCCGAATTGCATCATGTGTAATATGTACTACACACTCTGCATTAGCACAAGATCTTCTTGTGAACCGATCGCCAAGCCCAATGGCTCAATCGCTCGCTCCATCTCAGAGTCGTTGTTCCCGTGTTGTTCTAGAAGTGCTTGACCGACCAGTTAGACCGCGATAGAGTGCGAGCGGTACAACATCGGAACAACGGAGGAGATATGAGCGAGCGCTTCTACACTGCAAGTCTGAGCAGGACCCAAGGCCGCAATACGTGGGCCATCATCTTTCGGCACCCCAAGAGGACCGACCCAGCTACGGGCAAGGATGGCTTGCGGGTTCGCCAGAGCCTCAAGACGGACAACGAAAAGGATGCTGAACAGCTGCGGGACCAAATGAACGCACTCCTGGCCAGCCCCGATCTCTGGGACCTCGGTGCCCGCGAGCAGGCCCTTGCCAAGCTGGACCAACGCATCGTCGACATCTTCTTCTACAAGCTGGAAGGTGGTGAGACGGACTTTCTTGCCCTTCGTGACGGCGCAATCGAACTTCCTTCTTCCCGAAACACCGAGTACCGCCGAGCCCTGTTCCTTGGCACTACCGGAGCCGGCAAGACCACCTTGCTGCGCCAGATCATTGGTACCGACCCCACCAAGGAACGATTCCCATCGACGTCCACGGCGAAGACAACCGTGCACGAAACAGAGGTTGTCATCGAGGATGGCTTGTATCGCGCCGCCGTGACGTTTTTCCCAATGGAGGATGTCCGGGAACATCTCAAAGAGTGTGTTTCTGCAGCCGTTCTAGCGGCGTACCGAAAGGAATCCGATGCCGAAGTCATGCGTCGCCTCTTGACGCATGTGAATCAGCGCTTCCGGTTTAGTTATGTACTCGGCAACGGGCCGGTCAAAGAGGTCAGCGACTTCGACGACGATGGCGAAGTGATTGCCGATGAGGAAATGGCCGAGCAACTGAAACGTACGAACGTCGTGTTGGCCAATGCCCTTGCCTCTGTCAAGGGAATCGCGCATCGGCACGGTGAAGCGCTACGCACCGAATTGAACGCATCCGATGAGAAGGATCAGCGCGTCGTTGACGAACTCTTCGAGGAGGAACTGGACAACCGCACGCGTGACGATGATGCCTTCCAGGAAGTGGTTGATGCCGTAATGGATGAGATCGAAGACCGCTTCTCGCTGCTGACGGAAGGTCGCCTTCAGAAAACCAAGGTTGGCTGGCCTCTCGCATGGACATGGGAATCCTCCGATCGGGATCAGTTCATCAGGACGATCTCGAAGTTCTCGTCCAACTACGCACCATTGTTCGGCACGCTCCTCACACCACTGGTCAACGGCGTGCGTGTCGCAGGACCCTTTGTCCCGACATGGGCCAATAGCACACCGAAGCTAGTCCTGCTGGATGGTGAAGGGCTTGGACACACTCCGCGATCGATGTCGACGCTGTCCACCACTCTGACAAGACGAGTTGATATGGCTGACGCCGTCATTCTTGTCGACAACGCCACCCAGCCGATGCAGGCAGCTCCTGTCGCTGCGATGAAAGAGCTCGTGTCATCTGGCAACTCGGCCAAGCTCGTTTTCGCCTTCACGCACTTTGATCGGGTCGGCGGCGACAATCTGCCGTCTCCAAGTGCGCGCGCTCAGCACGTCCTAGCATCGGCTGAGAATGTGCTTGCCGCCATCGGAGAGGATCTTGGCCCATTTGCAGAACGTGCCTTGCGAGCGCGACTGGGGACATCACGAGTATTTCTCGCCAACCTCGACCAAAGGCTGGATGCGGAATCCCAGGATGGTGCGCGCACTGCAAAGCAGCTTGAGAAGCTTCTTGAGGTAATCGACGGCATCGTTGAAAGGCCAGCCCCCGTTGAGTCTCGCCCCGTCTATGACCGAATGAACCTCGTGCTGGCTGTTGAACGTGCTGCTGAGAGCTTCCACAACGGCTGGTGGCCTCGCCTTGGCTTGGCCGTGAAGCCGGGGATCGACAAAGAGCATTGGACACGAGTCAAAGCCTTGAGCCGCCGATTTGCCACCGGGATCTCGGATGAATACGACACCCTACGTCCAGTCGCTGATCTGAAGCAGCAACTGCAACAGAGGATGTACGTGCTCCTTCAAAATCCGGTCGAATGGACAGGACCGATTCCGACAGACGATGAAAAGCAGCACGTATTCGACACCATTGCAGAGGAGCTTAGCCGCAGACTGATTGAGCTGGCATCACGTCGCGTGCGAACCGAGCGTCTGGCGGAATGGAGGCAGGCATTCGACGAATCCGGTGCCGGCTCTACATACCGGCGCGCCAACTTGATTGCAGAACGGGTCTATGACCGGGCAGCTCCGATTCCAGATGTCACACCATCTCCTGACCGGAATGGGTTCCTGGAAGATGTGGCAAACGCGATCAAGCAATCTGCCGAGGCGGTCGGAGCCCATCTGCGATAGGCCTATCGAGCAGCGAGCCTGGCCCGCTGCTCATCCCACAGCGCTGGCGGATCAACCGCCAGATCAAACAGCGTGACGTGGTTCGGCAATGCGTCGTCCAGGATGGCCGCCACGATGTCGGGTGCCAGCGTGGTCAGGTTGACCATCCGGCTGACGTAGCTGTTGTCGATTCCTTCCCGCGTGGCGATCTCCTTCAAGGACTTCGCCTCTCCTGACTCCAGCATCGCCAGCCAGCGGTGGCCCCTGGCCAGCGCCAGTTGGATGGAGGTCGGTGCTACGTCCCACGGTCTAACCGGCG
>JAVEWG010000017.1:0-8901 GCA_034004685.1 Rhodocyclaceae bacterium
GGCCCGGACGAGGCCGACACCAGCATTGCTCGTACCGGCGAGTCCGGCCGTCAACATCAATGGCGTGATGAGCTTCTGAAAGCCGGGATTCGCGGGAAGGGCGGGCAGTTGCTCAAGTTCGCCGACCTGGAAGCCCTCCCCTCCGACAACGACATCCGCAACCTCCATGCCGTCGGCCACCTGGACAGTGGCGAGCGCGTGGTCGTCAGCTTCGGCCCCGAACATGCGGCGCTGGAGCAGCGCCAGGTCGCCAACGCCCTGAACGAGGCGGGCAGCCTGTTCCCCCTGCCGAAGATGATCGTCTTCTGCGCCTTCACCTTCGACCCGGAAGCAGCAAAGGATATCGACGGCCTCAAGGGCATCACCGCCTTGAAGGCCCAGATGAACACTGACCTGCTGACCGAGGACTTGAAGAAGGCGAAGTCGTCCAACCAGAGTTTCTGGCTGATGGGTCAGCCCGAGGTCGAGCTCCACACCCTCAAGGATGGCCGTTACGCGGTCGAGGTGCATGGCTTCGACTATTTCGACACGGCCAAGGGCGAACTGGTCTCCGGCGGCAAGAGCAAGATCGCCATGTGGTCGCTCGACACCGACTACGACGAGCGCAGCGTCTTCCCTCGCCAGGTCTTCTTCCCGATGGCCGGCAAGGGCGAAGGCTGGGAGAAGCTGAAGAAGAACATCCGCGCTGAACTGGACGAGTCCAGGCTGGACAAATTCCACGGCACCGTCAGCCTGCCCTTCGAGGCGGGCGACAACCGCAAGATCGCGGTGAAGATTGTGGACGACCGGGGCATCGAATCGCTCAAAGTCATGCCATTGATGTAAGAGGGCGTGATGAGCGGACAACCGAACCTCTTCGACAACCTGGACTTCTTCGAGGGCGTCGATGTGGAGTACAAGGCGGCCAAGGGTGGCCTGCCCCGCGACCTGTGGGAAACCTACAGCGCCTTTGCCAACACCGAAGGCGGAACGATCTGGCTGGGCGTGACACAGCGCCCGGCCGGGCTTGACCTGCACGGCGTGGCCGAGCGGGAAAAGATGCTGTCGGACTTCTGGAACACGGTGAACAACCGCGGCAAAGTCAGCGCCAACCTCCTGGGTAACAACGATGCCCGCATCGTCCTGCTGGCCAACCCGGACCGGGCGATGATCCGGATCGACGTGCCGCGGGCAGATCGCCACCAGCGGCCGGTCTATATCGGCAGCGACCCGCTGCGCGGAACGTATCGGCGAAATTTCGAGGGCGACTACCTGTGCAACGAGGCGGAGGTTCGGCGGATGTTTGCCGACCAGTCCGACGAGCCGGCTGACAGCCGCATCCTCGAGGGGTTTTCGCTGGACGATCTACATACCGATTCCTTGCGCCAATACCGCAATCTGTTCGGTTCGCGCCGCGCCCATGCATGGCTGGCCGAGGACGATGTCGGGCTGATGTGCAAGCTCGGCGGATGGCGGCGCGATCGGCGCACGGGCAAGGAGGGGCTGACGCTCGCGGGTCTGCTGATGTTCGGGCGCGAGCAAGCGATTCGCGATCCCTCCGCGGTTCCAGGATTTCAGCTCGACTACCGTGAGCGCTTCGGCGAAGACCCCGACGAGCGCTGGACCGACCGTCTGACGCTGGATGGCTCCTGGGAAGGCAACCTGTTCCAGTTCTACTTGCAGGCCATGCTCAAGCTGTCGGTCGGACCCGGTATCAAGCGTCCCTTCCGGACCGATGCCGAAGGCTTCCGCAGTGGCGGCACGCCGGTCACCGACGCGCTGCAGGAGGCTTTGGTCAACGCCTTGATCCATGCCGACTACGCCGGTCAAGGCGGCATCGTGATTGACCGTTGGCCGGACCGGCTGGAGTTCTCCAACCCCGGTACGCTGCTGATCTCGCGAGAGCAGTTGCTCAGGGGTGGCGTCAGCGAATGCCGCAACAAATCGCTGCAACTGATGTTCCAGATGCTCGGCGTGGGCGACAAGGCCGGCTCGGGAATCGACAAGATTCGTTCGAGCTGGGCCGCCGAACATTGGCAATCTCCGGTGCTGCGGGAATCGTTGCGGCCCGACCGCGTGGTGCTGGAGTTACCGATGGTCAGCCTGCTGCCGGAAGAGGTATTGGCCGACCTGCGCCAGCGTTTCGGCGACGGCTTTGACGGGTTGAGCGGCGACGAAGTCCAGGCCGTGGTGACGGCACAGGTCGAGGGCTCGGTCACCAATCAACAGCTGCAGGGGATGCTGACGATGCATCGCGTGGATATCACCCGCATGCTGGGGGGGTTGGTCCAGCAGGGATTCCTCAGCTCGGATGGCGTCGGACGAGGCACGCGCTATTTCGTCCCCGACGACGCGACTCCCCCCGTTAGCGGTGGAACTCCCCCCGTTAGCGGTGGAACTCCCCCCGTTAGCGGTGGAACTCCCCCCGTTAGCGGTGGAACTCCCCCCGTTAGCGGTGGAGCCGAGGAAATCATCAACCGGGTTCGGGCAAGTCGACGCGCGAAACCCGAGGCGGTGCGGCAGGCCATTTTGGCGGTCTGCGCCGAGGGTTTCCTGCCTGCCGAGGAAATCGCAGCGCGCCTGGGACGCAGCAAGAAGCGGGTGCAGGATGAATTCCTGGGGCCGATGTGCGCCGAGCACTTGTTGACGATGCGTTATCCCGAGACCCCGAATCACAAACAGCAGGCCTATCGGACGGTAGTAGCCGCCCACACGCCCTCCACACCATGACCGCAAAGTCCCTCATCATCAACTCGCCCTTCGAGCGCCCGACACACCACTGGCTGCGCCAGAGCGACAACAAGCTGGAGCTCCAGACCGGGCGACGACCAGCGGGTTACGAGATTTTCGACACGCGGAACAACACCGTCCGCACCGTCGAGCTTGATCTCGTCAATCGTATCCGCGAACGGCTCGATGCTTGGCGAGAAGCCGGCTACCCCGGCGTGACGACTGTCACCCGCCAGTTGCTGGAACACTGGCAAGACCCGGACGCCAACCGCCAAAACGCTTTCTACTTCTGCCAGATCGAGGCCATTGAGACATTGATCTGGCACGTCGAGGCTCCGCCCGACTACCAGCAAGGAATTGCCATACCGGGCGACGGTGGCGTCTGGGAACGTCTGTGCAGCAAGATGGCGACCGGCAGCGGCAAGACCACCGTGATGGCGATGATCATCACCTGGCAGGTGTTGAACGCGCTGACCTACCCGAAGCGCCACAAGGACTTCTCGCGCACGGTGTTCATCGTTGCCCCTGGCCTTACCGTCAAGGAGCGCCTCCAGGTGCTACGCCCCGGCCACCCGGAGAACTACTACGACACCTTCGGCCTCTGCCCGAACGAGGGGCTGCGCCAGAAGCTGAACCAGGTCGAACTCGGCATCGAGAACTGGCACAGCCTGATGCCCCTGAAGGAGCAGGATCGCTCCGTGGTCAAGAAAGGCGCCGAGAGCGACGAGGCCTACGTCCGCCGCGTGCTCGGCAAGCTGTCCGGCCACAAGGACATTCTGATCATCAACGACGAGGCGCACCACGCCTACCGCAAGCCGGCCGAGGTGAAGGTCAGCAAGAAGGATGCAGAAGAACTCGGCATCGACCTGGAAGAGGCCACCCGCTGGATCGAGGGGCTGGACCGCATCCACAAGATGCGCCGGATCATCCGCTGCTTCGACCTGTCGGCTACCCCGTTCGCCCCCACCGGCAAGACCAGCACTGAGTCGTCCCTGTTCGAGTGGGTCATCTCCGACTTCGGCCTGAACGACGCCATCGAGGCCGGCCTGGTCAAGACGCCCCGCGTGGTCATCCGTGACAATGCCTTGCCCAATGCCCAAACCTACCGCAGCAAGCTGTACCACCTCTACCGCGAACCGGAGGTTGGCGAGGATTTGAATCGGCGCGGCGCCGAACCGCATGAAGCGCTGCCCCAGATTGTCCAGGAGGCCTACACGCTGCTCGGTGCCGACTGGCGCGAAACGCTCAAGTCGTGGCAAGCCAACGGCCATGCTTCGCCCCCGGTGATGCTGACCGTCTGCAACCGGACCGAGACCGCGGCCCGCATCGAGCACTACTTCCGTCACGGTGATGCCTACTGGCCTGAACTGAAGGCCCCGGAGAAGACGCTGCGTGTCGATTCCAAGGTGCTCGACAAGGCCGAAATCGGCGAAACCGCCAGCAGCGACAAGGAGTACGAAGCCGTCCTGCAAGCGATTGTCGAAGCTGCCAACATTCCGGAAGCCCGCAAGGAACTGCTGCGGGCGATGAAGAAGGAAGAACTGCTGCGCGCCATCATCGACAACGTCGGCAAGCGCAACACCGCCGGCCAGGACCTGCAGAACGTCATCTCCGTCGCCATGCTCTCCGAGGGCTGGGACGCCAAGAACGTCACGCACATCATGGGCCTGCGTGCCTTCACCAGCCAGCTCCTCTGCGAGCAGGTGATCGGCCGTGGCCTGCGTCGCGTGTCCTACGACACCGAGCCGGTCGTCTGCCCGGACGGCGTTGAGCGCAACTTGTTCCTGCCGGAATTCGTTAATGTCTTCGGCGTGCCGCTGTCCATCTTCCAGGATGGCGAGGGTGGCGACCCGCCACCGCCCCCGAAACACAGCACCCAGATCGAATCCATCAAGGACCGAAGCGAGTTGGAGATTGCCTGGCCGAACGTGCTGCGCGTCGACTTCGTTGTCCGGCCGGAACTCGTGGTCGACTGGTCGAAGGTGCCACCGCTCAAGATCGACCCAGCCCAGATTCACGTCAGCGCCGACATGGCACCCGCCCTAGGCGGTGCTGCCGACCTCGCCAAGGCAGTGTCGATCGACCTGGAGAAGTTGCCCGAAGAATTCCGCCTACAGCGCCTGCTGTTCGTCGCCGCCCGTAAGGCCTTCGAGACCTTGCAGCACGGCTTCACAGGCGGCCGGGAGTCGCTGATCCAGCAACTGATCCGCTTGGTCGAGCAGTTCTTCAACTCCGACAAGCTGGACATCCCGTCACTCTTCCACCAAGACCCACTGCGCAAGCGGATTCTGATCGCGCTCTCGATCGACAACATCGTTCAGCACGTGATCGAGCAGGTGCATCAGGAAAACGCCGAGCGCCTGGAGCCGGTGTTCGACTCCGAGTTCCCGATCGGCTCCACCCGCATGATGCGGACGTGGTACTCGACCAAACCCTGCTTGGAAACGACGAAGTCACAGATCAGCCATGCGGTGGTCGACAGCAGCTGGGAGCACTACACCGCGCAAGTACTGGAGAAGCGTACCGATGTTTCAGCCTACGCCAAGAACGACCACCTTGGCTTCCAGCTCCACTACCTGTGGCGTGGCAGCCGGCGCAAGTACGTCCCCGACTTCCTGATCCGCTTCGCCAACGGTAAGCACTTGGCCCTGGAGATCAAGGGCGAGGACTCGGACCAGAACCGCACCAAACGCCGGGCGCTGGATGCCTGGGTGCGAGCGGTCAACGCACGGGGTGGTTTCGGTACTTGGTCCTGGGACGTGGTGAAGGCTGAGCCCTCCAAGGTAGATGACGTCGTCACTCACCATGCTAAGAGTGCAGCACACTCTGAGCCAATCGGCGAAGGTATCCTCGTTGCAATGCAACCCTGACGAGCGCCGATTCCCCAAAGGGGAGAGTGTCCGAAATTTTTTATAAAGCGGTCTTAGTCAGCCGCATCGCAAAAAGTCGGCTTAGGCCGCATCCCAGGAATTGACCCTCCGGCCGGCTCCAGATGTAGTCCAACCTGCACGGGCACCTTTCGAGTACGGGACTAGAAGGACTCATCACGGCAGGGGCGCTCCGTAGCCGGGTTCTGGGCGCCAGCCAATCCTTCGAAGGGACAGTACGGAATACGGTCCTGCTGACCAGTAACAATGCCAGCTTCAGCCGGGACCTGGCCCGGCGTTTTATCCGGATTCGGATCGACCACGGCGTAGAGTTACCCCAGTCCTTGGAGTTCCGCTTTTGCCCGGTGGAGCGAGCCTTGACGGAACGGCTGGTGGTGGCCCGCGCGGTGCAGGTGGTGTCGGGATTCTTTGCAGCGGGTGCCCCTGCCGTGGGGCGGGGCGATGCCGGTTTCCCCGAGTGAAACCGGCTGGTGCGCCAGGCCGTGCTATGGGTTCATCGGGAGGGGATGGGGGCGGAGGCCGGGATTGGTGAATTGGGCGACCCGTGCCCGGCGCCAGTGGGAACGCTGCCGGGGCCACCAGACCGAGCCCAGGACACCGGACGGGAAGCGCAGCAGTACCCAGCGGGGGGCATGCAACACGGCGCCCGATCGGGGTCCGTGGTGGCCCTCCAGCGGTGGTTGGCTTCACTGAACCGCTTGGTGCACTCGCTGGGGGGCCCTGAAGCCTGAACCAAAAAGTTTCAAAAACCCCGTCACGTGGCGAGCAGCAGTGGGCGCCAACGTCATGATGCGGCACACCACAAACATACTACGTCACCCATAACATGACAGTGCGCCGCAGCATTTATGCCATGAATGAATATGCAGCCGAGGTGCTTGCAGAATCCATCGTGACCAGCCGCATTTATTGTGACCATGACGGGGCGGCATTTCGCGTGCCGTCACTGTGACAAGACTGTGCGGGTTTGCCTGTCCCAACCCTGTCACAGCGAACGAGTGACAAAGGCTACATCCACGGTAGATGCGAGATCAAAAAGACTTGGACGGGAACCACCCACATCTTTGATTTAAAAGGGTTTGGCGGAGAGGAAGTCCGCCAAACTCGTTTCCATACAAGTTTCAACATGTTATCTACAACCAATTGAAATTATTGGAAGTATCATTGGACCTGTCTTGACAAGTGCACAATCGTCCACAAAAATGAAGTGTAAATTTGATGGTTGGTTTGATGGTTGAGATTTGTGGGTGGGTTTATGGGTCGAGGCTCGAACAAGCTGACGGACAGGACAGTTCGCTCGCTCAAAGACGTTGGGCGTTACGGAGACGGACTCGGCTTATGGCTCCAGATCGGCCCTGATGGCGGCAAGTCCTGGGTCTATCGGTTCATGCTGGATGGCAAAGCAAGGATGATGGGCTTGGGCCGTTATCCAGACGTATCCCTGGAACAAGCCCGGAAAAAAGCCACGGAATGCCGGAACTTGGTTCGGGAGGGCAAGGATCCCATCGATACGCGGAACACGGAGCGCACGACCGAACGGCTCGCCCGCCTAAAGTCGCTGACCTTCGATCAATGCGCCAGGGCCTACATTGAAGCCAACCGGCCCGGTTGGAAGAACGCCAAGCACGCGGCCCAGTGGGAAACCACACTCGATACCTACGCGAACCCAATCATCGGGAAACTGCCCGTCGACGCCATCGATACCACGTTGGTGCTCAAAGTCCTTGAACCGATCTGGACGAAGAAGCCCGAGACGGCAAGCCGACTGCGGGGCAGGATTGAAGCAATCCTGGCCTTCGCCACGGTGCGCAAGTACCGCAGCGGGGACAATCCGGCACAGTGGAAGAACCACCTTGACCAGGTGCTTGCGGCCCGCCCAGCCGTCGCCAAGGCGAAGAACCACCCAGCCCTTCCGTTTGCCCAGGTCGGGGCGTTTTTACAGGAACTCCGGATCCAGGCGGGGGTTGCCGCCAGAGCCTTGGAATTCACCATCCTGACGGCGACCCGTACGAACGAAGTCATCGGCGCCACCTGGCAGGAACTGGACTTGCAGGCCGGCGTTTGGACCATCCCAGCAGAGCGCATGAAGGCCGGCAAGGAGCACCGCGTACCCCTGTGTGAACGTGCTCTTGCCCTTGTTCAGGAATTTGCGCCCCTCAGTACCGGAGGCGGTAGCCCTGTGTTTCCCGGCCCCAAGGGTGGCGCACTTTCCAACATGGCGATGTTGGCCTTATTGAAACGCATGGGACGGTCAGGCATCACGGTTCATGGATTCCGTTCTTCCTTCCGCGACTGGGCAGGTGAAATGACCGGGCACCCGCGAGAAGTGATCGAGCACGCCCTGGCCCACCAGTTGAAGGACAAGGCCGAGGCCGCTTATCAGCGTGGCTCGCTCTTCACGAAGCGCCAGCGGCTGATGGAAGACTGGGCGCGGTTCTGTGAATTGCCGCCAGCTCCGGCTAACGTGGTGCCGATTCAAAGGACAGGCCAATGTATCTAGACGGAAGTCTTAGGGCACGACCGAGAGGCTATCGACCCTCAAGCGCTTTCCGGGGAATGCGTCTTGAGCCGGTCACGCAGCTGGCGCTACCGCATGCAACTGAATTTTCAGCGCCTTGATGACCTTCAGAACGGTGGAGAACTCAGGGTTACCCCCCGGGGACAAGGCCTTGTAGAGCCCTTCCCGGGTCAGGCCAGTATCCCGGGCGAGCTGGGCCATGCCCCGTGCCCTGGCGATGTCGTTCAGGGCGGATCGAACCAAGCTTCCGTCACCCGGGTCTTCCTCCAGGCAAGCGTCCAGGTACAGCACCATGTCTTCGTCGGTTTGCAGGTTGTCCGCCGGATCCCAGCGGGTGAAATTCTCAGCCATGGTCAGTCCTTCCATTCCTTCGAAACCTGGATTGCCCGCTCGATGTCCGCCGCCTGTGTGCTCTTATCGCCACCGGCCAGCAACACCACCAGCACGGTCCCACGTCGCATGAAGTAGAGGCGATAGCCCGGCCCGGTGTCGATCCGCATTTCGGACACGCCGTCCCGCAAAGGCTTGATGTCGCCAAAATGGCCACTGTCTGCCAGGCGCCGCAGCCTAGCATTGATGCGGGCCACCCCCTGCCGATCCTTCAGCTTCCGTAGCCAGGCAGCGAAGGGGGCACTTTGGCGGATGTCGATCATAGGCTAATTGTAATCCATGGATTACGGAACGGGCAATCGTGGGCCTTTGCCAGCGATCCACATCGCCCCCTTGACACTCCCCACCCCGATCAACTAGCCTGAATGCGTCGCTGACACAGAAGCGGCCGGGTTT
>JAVEWG010000017.1:9001-70518 GCA_034004685.1 Rhodocyclaceae bacterium
ATTGTAATCCATGGATTACGGAACGGGCAATCGTGGGCCTTTGCCAGCGATCCACATCGCCCCCTTGACACTCCCCACCCCGATCAACTAGCCTGAATGCGTCGCTGACACAGAAGCGGCCGGGTTTAGCAGCCCGAATCACACGAGGCGGACAACCGCCGCCTGGCGGTTTTTTCACGTCCGCAACACCCGTGGTGCGCTCAGTTTCTGGCGGGCCGGGTGGGGAGGGGGAAACCCCTGCCGGTTCCTCGTGTCCGGTCTGCTAACCCCGCCTTGGCCTGCCACCCCCGTTTAGCAGTGGGGGACAGGAATTCAACCGCTACACGAGGAGCACCACCATGACCGGCACCACCCGCAAGCCAGAGCCAAGCCTTCAAGGCCGCCACCCTCCCCCGCCTCGCGGAGAAGAAGAAGCGCGGCCGGCCACGCAAGGGCAGCAACCAATCATCGCCGACAACCACCGAAGTGAGGATCTGACCATGGCAACCCACATTTCCCGCCGTCCCGCCGATGCCCCTCCCTATGAAGAGCTGCTTGAGGCCGTGCGGACCATGGACCTCTATTCCCAAGACGCCCTCAACAAGATCGAAGGTTTGGCCAAGTTGGCCTTGGTGTCCTTGGAGTCGCCCTCAACCTATCTTGACCCGAGAAGCTTGGCCGAAACGCTGAAAACCATCGTCTATCTGGCCCAGGACACCTGCAACAGCATCAACTGCACGGCCGAGGGCGTGAGAGGCGACTACACGAATGATGCCGACCGTAAGGCTTCGGGGCGCCGCCATGACGCCATGCGGGCTGCACAGCAGCAGATCGCAAACGGAAGGGGCTGAACCGATGAAAGCGACCGTCACCATCGAGATCGACACCGCGGGCCCGTGCTCCCTGGAAGACCGCTACCTGGCCCAGCTCTGGCACGTCGCCCAGGCCAACCCGGCGCCCTCGACGGACCAGGAAGCCGCCGATCTGGCGGAGGACATCGGCCGGGAGATCATCCGCCGTTGGCTGGTGGCGGCCCCGCCGGAGCTGTACGCCCACCAAGGCCACATGCCCTACTGGCACCTGCTCATGCAGCACGGTAAGTTTTCGGACCACGGCCGGGCGTGGACGCCAAACCCGCGGGAGGCGCGGCCTTCGTTCGCCCGCACCATCGAAACCTCTTCAGGGGAAGCAGCATGACAACCGAGACCTCGCCCAAGCAGGCCCCGAAAAGGAAGCGTGCGGCTGTGGTAAAGCTTCGTCGGAAGCAAGACCCCGCGATTGCCGAGGTCGTCAAGTTGATGGAATCAACCGACGACCTTGGAAAACAACGAATTCTTGGTATCGTTGAAGGGGTGCTTTCAGGACAAGCGACGACCCAAAAGGAAAATGCCCAGATCCTCCAGTTCCCAGGCCCTGTGAAGTGAGTCCGCCGCTACCGCCCCTGGCCACCATCGCCAACACCGGGATTCACCGTTCCGCTACAACGAGCGCGGGGCGGCCCGGATCGGTGAGCTTGCCGGGGCAGCGGCGCGCGACAGGCGCGGTGTTACGCCGCCTTGTGAATCCTGGCGCTCGGGAAAAAGGCCTTTTGCGCGGAGGCGAGCGAGTCTTTCTTGTCCTGCCTTAGCGACTCGATTTCGGAGTTCGTCAGTCGTTCTGAACCCGAGGAGGTATTGGGCCTCGCTGGCTGTGAGGGCGCCTGGCTCGACGCCGAAGAGCTTGCGGATTTCGTCACCATGGCGCGTCTCCAGTTCGAGAATGGTCTTTGATACAGGCGTCATCGTACCACCGCGCGCTGCATTGACCAAGGTAACAGACCCAGCAACCTCCCCACCCTGGCTACGGATGTAGCTCGCCAGATCGGCCAACGTGCTGCCCATCGTGGTCACGTCATCGACCAGCACATAGCGCCGCCCCCGCCCCCGAGGCGGGGTTTTCATTTCCGGTACCGGGCCGCGGCCCTGGCCTTACCGCGGCCGGACAGGGAAATTGCAAAGCCCGGCGGCATCCCGGCTGCCAGCCCCCGTCGGCGCAAGGCCGAACACCTGGTAGAGCGCGGCAAAGTCGCCCGACTCTGATTTGGGCTTGAACCGATACACCGCCACGGGGTACTTCTCACCGGCCGTGCGGGTGACCCGCTCCCGGATCTCGCCCAGTACAACTTCGATCTTCTTGCAGCGCACCAGCCAACTGAAGGCGGCGCGCACCGGGTATTCGTCGGCGCCCATCTGCTCGGCCACTTCGCGGGTCGTAAAGCGCGCCTCTGGGTCCTGGTGGGTGAGATCCAGGATGGCCAGCATGACGGTCTCGGTGGTCACTGGCGGGGCTGAGGAGTCGTCTGGCGTCACTGGCAAGCACCCTGGTGCTAGAAGGTGCCGCGAGTTTAGGGAGGGGAGCCAGCATTTCAGCAGCTGCGTCGGTTCCCACAGGACTTCAGTCTTCTCCATCGTGGCGCATCAGCGGACGCTGCTCGACCGTCGCGGGGATCTTCGCTGGAACGATCAAGATCTTGGTGGTCACTTCGTGTTCGATGGCCCCCCCACTCTTTCCGGTGACTTCCTGCTTGATCTCCTGGGGCAAGGTCTTTGACCAGAGCTTGTAAAACTCGGTGGGCTCTTCCTGGGCCCATTTTATGAGGCTGGGCACCCCGCCGATACCCTGGAAGGCTTCGGCGAGGGCCTGCTTGACGGAAGCGGTTGCCTTGTTGGGTGTGCCCTTCTTGCGCCCCCCGGTTTTGCGCCCCTCTGCCATCTATTTCGATCTACTTTGGAGGGCAAAGAAGGGGCTGGTCAGGACCGTTGGGGGCAGCATTCGTGCAACGTCAAACTCCAGAGCATCCTTGACCTTCTTCTCGGTGGCCGCGTCTAGCTGGGCGGACTGGATGAACTCGCCAGCGACACCCAGCCACATGAACGCATCTTCGAGGGTGGGATTCCGGTGCTCAATCCACTGTGTGAAGGGCTTCATCTTCATCAGGGCTCGGCGGGCCATGATTACGTCGCGGGGGAGAGCTGCAAGCATGGAATCAGGCCGCTGACTCAAGCCCAAGTTCTTTGCGGGCCGCCAGGATTTCTCGTTGCAATTCGCATTCGTGGCCGGGTGGCTCCTGGGCCGCCAGCTTGCGAAGATAAGCCATCCGCTCGGCTGCCTTCGCCTCTGCGGCGTGGCGCATCGGGTCGTGCTTCAGCACCGGCGTGGCTTCCGGTTCGGCCGGCCCCAGCTCCAACACCTTCTGCCCAACGATCCACTCCAGGCGTTTGGCCAGGTTGTCGGCGGAGCGGGCCAGCACCTTGACCGGGCCGTAGCCCTCGAAGGTCGCCACCAAGCGGTGGACGTTGGCCGCCTCGAACTTGCGACTGAAGTCGATCGCGCAATCCTGGAGGCTGGCCCATAGGTCGGGGCGAAGCTCGTAGGCGATGCGAGGGTTCATGATCGCCAGGCCGGTGGTGGCGAGGCTGTTGAGGGCGTATGCGCGGGTGTTGTAGGAAGCCATCGTGATTCCTTTCTGGTGGGTGGATGGTAGTTACCGATCGTGCTGGGCCGCTTTGGCGGCCATGACGGCGTCTTTCAAAAGCTGGTTGCGTTCCACTGTTAGCGCGTCCAGGCGCTGGCGCTTCTCCGCGGGCGTAAGGGTCTGGTCGCGGCGGGTAGCCAGCATGTCCCCGTTGATCCCCTGGAGGCTCTTGGCGGCCCGCCCCAGGGGCTTGGCTTCCCCGGCCAGGGGGCTCAGCTCCTTCTGATCGGCGATCTCCGGCCGGCCCATGCGATCCAGAGCCCGCAGCGTCCCCTGCAGGCGGTCCGCCTCGCCCAGCATGTCGTAGAACTGATCCTCGAACCGGGTGTGCTGGGCCGGCTCCTGGGCGTAGAAGCGGCGCACCACCGGCAGCTGATCGGTGCGAGGCGAGGGCAGGCGGTCGTTGAAGAAGGCCCGGTCGGTCAGCATCAGGCCGTACATGGCCCAGGTGCTGAGGTAGCCCCGCAACAGGGCTTCCGCCCGAGCCGGGTTCACCTGCAGGGATTCGGGCATGTCCCGGGTGGCCATCCCGAGGGCCTTCATGGTTTCAGAGGTGCCCGACTTGGCGCGCAGGAAAGGCTGCACGTTCTCCATGCCCGGGGTCTCGATCGGCGCCCCGGTAAAGCTGTTGCGATTGGTGGCTTGCTCCACCAGGGGCGCGGCGATCTGGGGCATCAGGTTGAGGCTGAAGGTGTTGCCGATGATGCGTGCGAAGTCCTTGCCCAGGCCCAAGGGGTCGGCATCCATCAGCTTCTCGGTAGTGCGCTCCGCCACGCTGGCCAGGGCCCCAATCTCCCAGATCTTCGGGTAACGGAAGTGCTGGTCGCCGACGAAGAAATGCCAGTTCGCGTCCCGATCCCAGTCGGGGAGATCGGCATATCGGGGGTCATTCCGGTTCAGCAGGTAGAGCCCCACGGACGTCAGCGCCAGCATGGCCGCCTTGGCGCCGATGGCGGCCCGGTTGGGGTCGTGGGCCAGGCCCCGGGCGAGGCGATCGAAGGACACCACCGCCGGCCGCAGAAACATCACCGTATCATAGAGAAAGCCCAAGGCCTTGGAGTCCCCGCGCATGGCGAAGTCGGTGGATACCTCCCGGCCCTGATAGGCCGCATGCCGTGGATGCTCGCCGCGGGCGATAGCCTGCCGGTACTCGCCCAGGCGGGTGGAAGCTTCGAAAGCATCGCCAAGCGTTTCGATGAAGCCCATCAATTTGTCTGGCGCATCCAGCACCGTGCGGTAATCGATCCCCTGCTTGTTGTAGAACTTCTCCAGCTTCGCCCGCAGGTGGCCTTCGTCGAGGTAGAGGCTGGAAAGACCCCCGCCGTTGGCCAGGAAGTCGCGGTAGGTTTGGTCTTGGGTGATGCGTGACTGCATGCCCCGGATCGAATCCAGCACCGGACGGAAGCCTGAGCGGCTCATGATGGCGCCCATGAGAGTGTCCCGGGCGATGTTGGCAATCATGAAGTCCGGGGTCAGGGTGATGGCCGCTTGTCCGATGCGCTTCGGGAGCCCCAGCCACTTGGTGAGCCAGTCCATCGGCGGCCGATCGATGGCGGACAGGGCCCGGTAGAGGATGGGATCGGCCACCTCGTACCAGACGGGTTCCCCGCCCTTGAGCACCGCCACCACGTTTCCCCCGGCCGGCGGCTGATTGGTCAGGAGGAACTCAAACGACGCGGCGTCGCCGTCGGCCTTGATGCCGTAGCGCTCGAACATGGCCTGAAGAACTTGATCACCGCCGATTTTCACCGGACGTGCGCCTGGCGGAATCTTCGTCATGAACTTGCCGCCGCCGGGACGGCTGGCGAGCTGGGCGATCTTGAGGCGGGCTTCGTTTTTTACGGCCCGGTCGATCAGCATGGCGGCGTTGCCAAGCATGTTTCCGAGCACGTCACGAATGTTTTCCGTGCCGCCGGTCAGGGCTTGAATCCCGGCCCAGTCTCCGGGCTTGCCCTTCATGCCGCCGGGCTGGGACACGCGGTGGAAGGGCAAATACTCGGTGCGCTTCCATAGGGCGCGAGTCCGGGGGTTGAGCACGCCATGCGCTTCGGCGAAATCGAGAACCCCACGATTGAAGGCCTGGTATTCGGCGAAGGCCTTGCGGAATTCCGGCGTGGCCAGACCCAGCATTCCCCGGATCTCGCCCGGGGTGAACAGGTGCTCCCGGCCCTGGATCCGCAGTTCCTGGGCCGAGCGGCCGACGAAGTACAGCAGGGCATCGTCCAGGCGCTCGGCTACGGGCTTCAGGATGTCCTGCAGGCCTTTGCCGCGGTAGGTGAAGGAGCCGTCGGCGTTCTTCACCGGGTAGCCGTAGCGCACCGCGCCATCGGCAATCGAGGCGCTGGCGCGGCTCAGACGAGCGGTTTCGTAGGCCCCGACTGGCTCAATCTTGCCGGTCAGGTCGCGCTCCATCCGATATGCGCCGTGCAGATCATCGACGGTGGCCTGGCGGAAGCGGTCGAGGATGCCGTTCATGGCCTCGGACAGGGGCCGGTGGTCGCCGATCTTGGAGCGGGCCCGGTCGAGGGCATCCTGGCCGAACCAAGAAAGCATGCCCTCCCGGGCCTTGAGCATGGTGGGGCCGTAGCGCTTGTCCGTGGTGGCGAAGTTCTCAAGCCAGGCGTGCACCAAGGGTGCCCGCTGCTGGAGTTCCTCCGGTTGCGTCATCCAAAGCCGGACGCCCTCGGCAAAGCCCTCGCTGACCTTGGTCTGGTCGTAACTGATGGACTTCAACTCTTCCCGCAGGGTGGCGTTGCTGCGCCACTGCCGGGAAAGCTCGGGAACACGGGCATCGATCAGGTGGGCCATTTCATGGGCGGTGGTCTCCAGGTCCGCGTGCTTGCGGATCCGCACTTCCTCATTGCCCCGGCGGAAGAAACCCAGGGTGTTTTTGCCTTTGATCCTCCCGGTATATAGGCTCGCCCCCAGATCCTTGGCGAAGTCCACCAGGATGTCTTCCCGGCGGAGAGGGGCTGCGCGGCCCACGGTGGTGGCGTCGGCCGCCGGCAAGCGGTTGTCCTGGATGAAGCCGGTGTAGGACGCCCCTGGGGCCATCTGCTGGGTGCGGGCGGCCTGGATGGCTTCGGTTTCGCGCAGGGGTGTGAAGCCGCGGACCGTGCCTGCCGCCGCGCCCTCTGCTGTGCGAGAACTCGGGAAATCGTGCGCGAGCTGCACGAGCTGATCGATGGGCGCATTGAGCCGGAGAATGCCGACCGGCTCGCCCTTGGCGACCTTGGCCAGCCATTGGTGATGGCCGTCGAGCACGTAGCCATCGGAGGACACCAGAATGGAGCGGTCGCCCCCCTCGAAGCCCATCGCCTTCTTGACCTTCTCGGTGGAGAACTCGGCTTGTGTCGGCTTCAAGGTGTCCGGGGAAACGGTCTCCCTGATGTGCTCCACCCCCCTGGCATTGAGGAAGTGGGTCAGGGCGCCCCGATGCTCGGCTTGGATCTGGGGCATCTGGTCGCGGGGGATGCCGAGGGTGCCGGTGTCGGGGCTAAACGCGGTCCATTCCGGCGCGGATGCCGGGGCCGGCGTAGCGGGCGAAGCCGTTGGCATCTCAGCGGCCGGCCGTGGCATTTCGCCGGCCTCCGCCTGCAGCGCCTTGAGCGCGGCCCGGCTCAGGGGCCCGGCGTTGGGGTCAAGGACGGGGGTGGGCGATGTTGCGGGTTCAGGGCTCGCTCGATAGGCCATCCCCGTTTGATTCGTCCCCGGAGAGTTTCCAGGCCGATCCCCCGGCGCCGCGCCCATTCGTAGATCGGCAGCCTCATTCCCTCGTGCTCGATCCAGATTGAGTTCTTCAGCAGAAGCCGGGACGGCGGGTTCTCGCAGAACGTTCCGCTCGCTAACCGTTTGATCACGCCATTGCGGGTTGGCTGCCCCGGCAATCTCGCCGCCTGCGCCACGGTCATTTCCAGGCCACCGATTTGCACCTTCCGGCAATCCGACCGCCGGTTCGCCTGCGCCAAGCGGTCGGTCCAAATGCAATTCTCCGGACTGAAGTCCTTCGCGACGTCCCGGCGCCCCATCCACGATTGCGGGCACGGGGCCGGGCCCATATCGGCCAGGAACCGGCTGAAGCTCGCCCGCCATTGCGGGCAAACCTGGACCCCCTTCCCTCCGCAGTTCCTGAATCCCGAATTTCTCGGATCGTGACATCGGCGAATCATATCCCGCCACGCTTGGTGCTCTTTCTTGAATGCTCGTTGCATCGGTAACCTCCTGAATGGTGGATTCTGGCGTGATGCCGGGGCGTTCGCGGACGGCCGCCACGCCTTTTTTGGCGGGGCCAATGAGCATCGGAATGGCATTGATGCCCGTATCCACTGCGGTGGCGGCCAAGGGGCTGTCAGTCGCCTCCAGGGTCTTGCCGCCGGCCCACCGTCCCGCCTCGGCCAGCTTCTCGAAGGGGTAGGCCACCAGCCCAGCGGCCTGCTTGCCCATCTCGCCCCGCGGTTGGTACGTCAGGCCTTCGCCGACGGTGCCCACCACGTCGGCGCCGCGTTGATCGGTCAGCCCCAAGGCGCGGCCGGCCTCGGCAGCCAGCCCGGCAATGCCGGCGACGGGTAGGGCGACGGCCTGGGACGCGAGGTTCGCCCCGGCCTCCAGGGCAGCGCTCAAAGGGTTGTTGAGGGCAACGGTCTTGAGGGTGCTTGGGCCCCGGTCTTCAGCGGCTGCCAGGGGCGTGAAACCGCGCTTGGGCTCACCCTCGGCCAGTGGGACGAAGGGCGGCATCAGCGGTAGTGCCCGATCAGCCGGCCGTTGCTGTCGAAGACCTCTGTTCCCTGGTCGGTCTGCCTGCCCAGCGAGTGGCCCTTCATGGCGGTGTCAGCCTGGAACCGCTTGGGGAGGTCGCCGGCCACCGGAGGTTGCCCGTCCTGCTGCCGAGCGTCGAAGATCGGATCGTCTCCAATCTTGCGGCGGCCGGCGAGACCTACGGCTTTGGCCAATCCCGGATCGAAGTCCGGATTTTCGCGGCCGGTCGCGGAGAATTGCTGTGTCTTGCGCTTGATATCATCCGGCGAGAGGCCGGCAACCCGCTCCCGAGCGGCGTCAATCTCGAAGTTCTGGCGCTCCTGCCCAAGCGTCGCCCGGCGATCGGTCGACACGCGCCGGCCATCCAGGGCCTGCAGCTGGGCTACAAGACCGTCCCGCACGTTCTCGTCGATCTCGTTTGCGATGCGGGTTTCGAGATCGGTGCGCAGGGCCTGCTGGGCGATTCGCTCGCGCTTTAGTCGGTTGTCGAGCGGGTTGCCGGCGAGCTTTGCCGCTTCGGTTTGAGCGGCAAGATCCTGCCCCCGGGCGGTGATGTCTTGCCCGGAAAGGGCCACCCCGTGGTTGAGATCCTGCCCTCTGGCGGCGATGTCTTGCCCACGCCGGGCGGTCTGGTTCTGATCTTGCGCGGTCATGAAGTTCGCCTGCTGCCGGGCGGACAGCCCGGCCGGCATCTCAATGCTGGACCACCCCTTGTCCGACATGCGGGACGAGTCCCCGATGGCCGCCGCTTTCGGAGCGCTTTGCGCACTGAAGGTGTTGGGGTCCAGACCCTTCACAACCGCCTCGTTGCGGTAAATGTCCATGGCGCTTCGCCCGGCGGACGCGGCCGGATTCCCGGTCCCGGTGTAGGTCACGCCGCCTTGGGGGGAAACCTCCCTGGTAATGCCCGGCGCGCCCGGCACCGGTGTCGCCTGGGAGGCTTTGGGCCCCAGAACCTCCGGCGCGGCAACCCCCCAGGACGCGCCGTAGAGGCCCGATCCAAGAGTCGGAGGTGGCGGCCCGAACTGCCGCTTGATGGAATCGTCCTCCGGCGCCATGCCAGAGGCGGCGGCCCGCTGTCCGGCCTTGATCGTGGGACCGACCGGCTGGCCCGTGCCATCCTCCAGCATGGCGTCCAGGCTGTCATAGCCGGCGGACTTCGCCACCTGGCCAAGGAAGGCATCCTGCTCCGAGGAAAGGATCCGCTCGCCGGTCGATACCCGGATGTGCTCGCCCGTCTCCTTAACCTTGGCGGGGATGGAGTCCGACTTCGGGGTGCCGGGGCCTTTGATCTTGCCGCCGTCGGCATACCCCAGGGCCCTATTCACCGCTTGGTCAATCTGCCCGGCCCGCCCGCGAAGGGTGCCGGCGACACCGGCGGGCGCCTGCTGCTGCGGGGCCGGCTGCGCCTGCTTCTGCACCGGATGTGCGGGGGCCGGCTGGGTCACCGCCGGCACGGGCAAGCCGTACTTGGCCGCGATGCGGGACGTGAGCGCTTCGGTGGTTTCCCGAATGGCGCCACCATCGGCGAACCGGCGAGGCAGGTGGGTCGGGATCTCGGTGCGGCGGGGTGCGCGTGCGGCGGCCATGGCGGCTCCTCCTTCTTGGTTCAGGGGGCCGCGCACCTCTTGCGCGCGTTTCAGAGATATCTTACTGGTGGGTGGCCACTAAAACCTGTTTCCGTTCCTCGTTTCGAGCCAAATTTTTCTCCAATAGCCCCAGGTCACCCTGACGGGCCGTTCGCCGCCGGCCGCATCAAGGGTGTCGATGCCCAGCTCGTCGGCCAGCTGCTCGTCGATGATGAAAGCGTCGCGGCCGTCTCGGTGGTGGGTCTCGGCCGCGATGTCAAAGGCTTCTCGCCGGGTCCAGCCTTCGCGCTGCTTCTCCAGCACCTCCTGGCGCAGCCATCGTGCTAATGGTGACGAATACGAGCCCCGGGGCCGCCCACCAAGCCGCCCGAGCCGCCGAGCTGCTTCGGTGATGTCCGTCCGCGTTGGGCCTGCAGCAGGGTCAGTCATCGAATCCTCGACTTTTCGCCCGGTAGGCGTTCGCTGTCGCAGGTTGGCGCGGGTTCGAGCCGCAATAGCGCTCAAAGCGCATCTGCTCGGGCAGGTAGCTCAACATCACATCGCCAACAGGGCCATTCCTGTTTTTGCGCACCAATAGCTCAGCCACACCCACCCACTCTGGTGAATCGCTGTAAAGCGACTCTCGATGCAGCAGCGCCACGATGTCGGCATCCTGTTCGATCTCGCCCGAGTCGCGCAGGTCACTCATCAGGGGGCGCTTGTCCGTGCGCGCCTCAACGCCCCGGTTGAGTTGGGCCAAGGCAATTATGTGAATGCCAAGTTCCTTCGCCAGTGCCTTCAGGCCACGGCTGATGCTGCCTATTTCTTGCGTGCGGTTTTGTCCGTCGCCACGCATCAGCCCCAAGTAATCGATAACCAACAAATCGAGGCCGTGAGTGCGCTTCATGCGCCTGGCGCGGGATCGGACGAATGGGACGGTTACAGCGGGGGTGTCGTCGATGTACAAGCGATGCTTGCCAGCCGTCGCAAGCTGGTCACTCATCGCCCCCCAGGCCGATTCATTCTTGACGCCGGATCGCATGGCATGGACAGATACCCCAGATCGGGCGGACAGAATGCGCATGCCGATTTCACGCTTCGTCATTTCGAGGGTGAAAAACAGAACGGCACGCCCTGAGTGCGCAGCAAAGTCGGCCACGTTGCAGCCGAAAATGGTTTTGCCTACGGCTGGCCTGGCTGCAATGATCATAAGTTGCCCAGGCTCAAGCCCTCCGGTCAGGTTGTCAAAACCTTGGAACCCGGTCGGCAGTCCGCCGGTATCGCCACGGCTGTCGGCATAAATCATCGCCTCAGCGAAAGCGTCACCAAGGGATGCCGGTTCATTTGTTCTGGCGTCTATCGCTCGCGCAAATGCGGACTCCGCTTCGCTAACCAGATCGTCAGGTGAGCGGCGCCCAGGGGTGGCGCATGCGGTGTGCAAATCGCTCGCAATACCCTGCAACTGGCGAAGTATTGCCCGTTCATGGACGATCTTGGCATAGCTGCGAATGTTGGCGGCCGATGGCGTGTTGCAGGCGATTTCACCAAGGTACGCCAGGCCGCCGCAAATCTCTGCCTCGTTCGAGTCATCAAGGGATTCGGCCAGAGTAACGACATCAACCGCCTTGCCCGCGTTGCAGAGCATGGCGATATGCCGATAAATCCGGCGGTGATCGTCGCGGTAGAAGTCAGCATCAGAAATCAGGTCTGCAATGCGGTCGTAGGCGCTGGAATCCAGTAGCAGGCCGCCGATGACGGATTGTTCGGCCTCAATGGAATGCGGGGGAAGGCGAAGGTCTGGGGCGTTCATGCTGCGGCCCTCCGTGCCTGCTCGCCGGCAGTAGTCCAACGCGCCGCCTCACCCTCCTTCAGGAACCACAGGCTGTACCAGTTACGACGAACGGCATTGCGGAAGTGCGCACGCCAGTCCTTCTGGCGCTTCGTTGTCGGCAAGAGGCGGGCTTTGAATTCAGACCAGGCAACCGCCATCATTTCGCTGTCGATGCCGACCTTCTCTGCATAGTCGAAAATCGTATCGTCTTCAGCAAACGGCTTCTCCCCGGATTCTTTGCAGGACTCAAGGAACGCTTTCAGGGTTGTCCCTGATTTTTCCCTGATTCCCTTCGGGGGTGCCGGGGCTTGCTCCGGCCCCTTGGTGGTTAATGAGGGATCTTTGACGGTTTGGGTCGCATGGGTGCGGCCCGTCTCTGCGCATGGGTGCGGCCCCTCCTGTGCATGGGTGCGACCCGTCGCATCTACGCTACCCGTCGCATGGGTGCGGCCCGTAGGGGTTGCATCGGCGCTACCCGTCAAAGCATTGAGGTTGATCTGATATTGCCGAGTTGTACCTGGCTTGCCTCCCGTCTCGTTGCCGGTGACGGAGACATACCCCGCATCAATAAGACCGTGCACGATCCGCTGTGCCTGCGATCTGGATAGGCGAGTTTTGCCGGCAATTGTCGCCATAGAGGGCCAGCACCGCCCGTTATCGTCTGCCCAGTCCGCCAGAGCGAGCAAGGCGAGCAATTCGGAGCCGGCGCCAGGGTATGAGGACCACACCTTTGTCATGACGTGGATGCTCATGCCGTCACCCACCCGCCTGCATCAAACAAATTCTCGCAGCTAAATCGGTGCAGAATTTGGACAATCGCCGGCAGGCAAGACACGATCCACGTCCCCGGCAGGTGCACGGTTGCTCAATCCAATGGCCAAGCTTGCTGGCTGCCCTGGTAGAATTCTTGGTGTCAGCCGTGTTTCCAAAGACGCCCCGAGGCCCGCCAGCCCGGGGCGTTTGTTTTTCGAGGCTCATGATCAAGCCTCCGCGACACGGCGATTTTTTTCCTTCGCATCACTCGCCCTCTGAGCTTTAACCTTCAAAGCCTCGGCAAGTTGGCGTGTCGCGAGGTTTTTAGCCCTCGTCTTAAGCCATTCGGCGATTTCGGTGCTCTTCCAACGTCGGCTTTGCGCCGCAATCAGATCGCCCTCCGGAAACTCGCCAGCACGGATGAGCGCGTACATCATCGCGCGACTTATCCCAGTGGCACGGGTGACTTCAGCTGCGTTGAAATATACAAACGGAAGGTAAGCTAAAAGCTTATTGAGACTGACGCATTCTTCGTTCATGAGGTGCATCCCTGCGCGCCAGCCGTTCCCCTCTTGGTAAGGACTGGTCGTTTAGGGCGCACCTCTTGCGCGCCAACAAATTGTGTACCCACCATTGCGGCAGGCGATTAACTTTTCTATAAAAAACCGGACTTGTCAATACAAGTTACAACACCCGCACGCAAAGCTTCCAAACTCATTGCTCGTTTGATGGTTGATTTGTGGGTTGAAATAAAAACAGGCCATAACGGCCTGATTTTATTGATGCGCTGGCGGAGAGGAAGGGATTCGAACCCTTGTGCCAGGTTACCCTGACCATCCGATTTCGAGTCGGCGCCGTTATGACCGCTTCGGTACCTCTCCGCTGCGCCGGGCTGCCCGGTGCGAGGGGCGGATTATACGTGCTTCCCGCGCCTCGGCCAATGTGCGCCGGGCCGGCGCGGTGAAGGGTGGACATTTCCCCCGGCTTGCCGGGAACTCGCGCCTGTCGTCAGGTGGTCTGGAAAGGATTTCCTCAGTGCCTCCGGCCAAAATCAATGCTAAAGCGTTTGCTACCATAACAACTTGCTACCGTCGGTAGATTGCCTCGCCGGGTTGAGCCCGGCAGAATCCCCCCGCGCCCACCACCGAGACACCCTTGCGAAACTGGCTCCTGGCCCTCCTTGGGGCTACTCTCCTCCACGGCTGCACCCCCAGCGGTCCGCCCCGTCTGAGCGGCGACTACCGTGCGGTGGGGGAATTGCTGGTGGCCACCCGCCCGGATGCCATTTCCTACCGGACCGAGGCCAACGGCGAGACCACGGGCTTCGAGCACGATCTGCTGCAGGCCCTGGGCAACCGGCTGGGGGTGCCCGTGCGCTTCATCGTCTACCCGGATGCCCGCAAGGCCCTGGACGCGGTTCTCCAGGGCGAAACCCATCTGGCGGCGGCGGGCCTGGGGCGCAATGAGCGCCTGCCCCTGCGCTGGAGCAGCGCCCTGCGGGAAGTGGAATACGTGGTGGCGGCCCGGGATGACGCGCCGGCCCTGGACGAGGAGAACGATCTGGCCGGGCACGCCATTGGGGTTCGCCGCGGCTCCTTGGCGGCCGAGGCCCTGGAAGATATCCGCCGCCGGGTACCGGGGATCAAGGTTCGTCACCCGGTCAGGTCCGACGATCAGCAATTGCTGGAAATGGTCGCCAAAGGAGAATTGGAGCTTGCCGCGACCGACCGGCTGCACTTCGCCCTAGCCGCCAGGTTCTTCCCCAATCTTGCCCTGGCCAGGAAGCTGCCCATCAAGTCCTCCATCGCCTGGGCGCTGCCAGCCCAGGGCAGCGACGGCCTGGCTGAGGAGGTCGAGTCCTTCCTGGCCGATGCCCGCAACAACGGCTTGCTGGCCCGCATGGGGGACCGATATTTCGGCCACATCCGGCGCCTGGAGCAGGAGGACGTCAGCGCTTTCCTGTCCCGTATCCGGGAGCGCCTGCCCGCCTTCCGCCGTCACTTCCACGACGCCCAGGCCGTCACCGGCATCGACTGGCGCATGCTGGCGGCCCTGGCTTACCAGGAATCCCAGTGGGACCCCCTGGCGACCTCCCGCACCGGGGTCCGGGGCATGATGATGCTCACTGAGGACACCGCCGACCGGATGGGGGTGGACGACCGCCTCAACCCCCGCGCCAGCATCATCGGCGGGGCCCGCTACTTCGCCCTGCTGCGGGAGCAGCTGCCCGATGAGGTGGCGGAGCCGGATCGCAGCTGGATGGCCCTTGCCGCCTATAACCTGGGGATGGGCCATTTCAACAGCGCCCGCCAGGTCGCCCGGGGCCTGGGCAAGGATATCTCGGCCTGGCTGGACATCAAGGAAGTGCTCCCCCTCCTGTCCAAGCCCGCCTACGCCAGCCGCTTGAAGTCCGGCCCGGCCCGGGGCGGCGAGGCGGTGATCACCGCCGAGAACGTGCGCAGCTACTTCGAGATCCTGAGCCGCTTCGAGGCACCTTACGTGCCCCCGCTGGAGCCTCCGAAATTCAAGCTCCCCGCCCTGCGCCTGGGGCCTCGCCCCAAGCCCACCCCGCCCCCCTCGGAGGTTGCCCCCGAAATGGCCGAAGCCGGCCAGGGGCTGCGCGTGCGGGGGGAAGCCGAAGACTAGGGTCTGTTGACCTTGGATTCGGGGAATCGCGAATCCAAGGTCAACACCTAGGCCGTCAGCACTTCCAGGCCGCCCATATAGGGGGCCAGGACCTTGGGCACCACCACCGAACCATCCGCCTGCTGGTAGTTCTCCAGCACCGCCACCAGGGTGCGGCCCACCGCCAAGCCAGAGCCATTGAGGGTGTGCACCAGTTCGTTCTTGCCCTGGGCGTTCTTGAAGCGGGCCTGCATGCGGCGGGACTGGAAGGCCTCGAAGCAGGAGCAGGACGAGATCTCCCGGTAGGTATTCTGGGCTGGCAGCCAGACTTCCAGATCGTAGGTCTTGGCGGCGGAAAAGCCCATATCCCCGGTGCACAAAACGATCTTGCGGTAGGGCAGCTCGAGTTTCTGGAGGATAGCCTCGGCGTGGCCGGTGAGTTCTTCCAGGGCCGCCCAGGCGTTATCGGGATGCTCGATGCGCACCAGCTCCACCTTGTCGAACTGGTGCTGGCGAATCATCCCCCGGGTGTCCTTGCCATAACTGCCCGCCTCGGAGCGGAAGCAGGGGGTGTGGCTGACGAATTTCAGCGGCAGTTCGGCCAGACTCACCACCGCGTCCCGCACCATGTTGGTCACCGGCACCTCGGCGGTGGGAATCAGGAAGAAGCGCCCGCCGTCGGCCCGGGGCACGGCAAACAGGTCTTCCTCGAACTTGGGCAGCTGGCCGGTGCCGAACATGCTTTCCGCATTGACCAGGTAGGGTACATAGACCTCGGTGTAGCCGTGCTCCCGGGTGTGCACATCCAGCATGAACTGGGCCAGGGCCCGGTGCAGGCGGGCCACCCCGCCCTTCATCAGGGTGAAACGGGAGGCGGAGATCTTCACGGCGGTCTCGAAGTCCAGCCCCCCCAGGCCGCTGCCCAGGTCCACATGATCCTTCACCGGAAAATCGAAGGCCCGGGGCGTCCCCCAGCGGCTCACCTCCAGGTTGGCGCTCTCGTCCCGACCCGCCGGCACGCTTTCGTGGGGCAGATTGGGGATGCTGGCCGTGAAGGCATTGAGCCGCTCCAGCAGGGCAGCCAGGGCATGTTCGTTGGCCTTGAGCTCATCACCGATACCGGCCACATCCGCCATCACCCCGCTGGCGTCCTCCCCCTTGCCCTTCAGCATGCCGATCTGCTTGGACAGGGCGTTGCGGCGGGCCTGGAGGTCCTGGGTGCGGGTCTGAAGACCCTTGCGCTCGTCTTCCAGGGCCTGGAAGGCGGCGACATCCAGGGTCACCCCCCGGCTGGCGAGGCGCTGGGCCACGGTGTCGATCTGGCTACGGAGAAGCTGAACGTCAAGCATGGTGAATTCCGTTGATGGGCTAGCCCGGCATTTTACCCGGGCCAGCCGGCGATTGCGCTCCGATAGACCAGGGCAATCAAGCCGCGCCCACAAGCCGGGGAAAGATTTCTTGCGTCTGCAGGAAGATTGGATAGATTTCAGGGGAACCCACAGGCGCCCCGGCAGAGGGCGCCGCCACCAAGCTTGGAGGAGCCGCCATGCTGTCCCTACGAGACTGCCTCGACTACTGCGACCTCACCGATGACGAAGTCGCCCTCATCGCCGAACATCAGGACATCCCTGATGTGGCCGCCGCCCAGATCGCCTGCGGCCTGGTCCAGACCCCGGAGGGGGTGCAGGTGATCACTCAGTGCATGGAAGACCTGGTGGAGCAGGCCCGCAGCCAGGGTCAGCTGGAGCGGGCCGCCGCCATGGAAGCAGTCCGCGCCCGCTTCATGAAGGATCACCCTTGTCCCCATTGAAGGGTTTCCGGGGGCCGGCGGCCTGATCCAGGGCCCTGAGGCGCGCCAGCTTTTCGCCGATCTGTCCCTCCAGGCCCCGGTCGGTGGGCTGGTACCAGCGGGGTTCGGCCATCCCGTCCGGCAGGTAGCTTTCCCCAGCAGCGTAGGCGCCGGGTTCATCGTGGGCGTAGCGGTAGGTCTTGCCGTAGCCCAATTCCTTCATGAGCTTGGTGGGTGCGTTGCGCAGGTGCAGGGGCACCGGGCGGGAGCCGTCCTCCGCCACGAATTTGCGGGCAGCGTTGTAGGCCATGTACACCGCATTGGACTTGGCCGCGCAGGCCAGAAACACTGTAGCCTGGGCCAGGGCCAGCTCCCCCTCGGGGGAGCCCAGGCGCTCATAGGTGGCGCAGGCATTGAGGGCGATCTCCAGGGCCCGCGGGTCCGCCAGGCCGATGTCCTCCACGGCCATCCGCACCAGCCGCCGCCCCAGATAGAGGGGTTCGGCACCGCCATCGAGCATCCGGCACAGCCAGTACAGGGCCCCATCCGGACTGGAACCCCGCACGGACTTGTGAAGCGCCGAGATCTGATCGTAGAAGGCCTCGCCCCCCTTGTCGAAGCGGCGCAGGTTGCGGGCCAGGGCCTCGGCCACGAAATCCCCGGAGAGGACGGCGACCCCCGCCGTGGTGGCGGCGGCGCACACCTGCTCCACCAGATTGAGGAGCCGGCGGGCGTCCCCGTCCGCCAGGCCGACGATCCGCTCCCGGGCCGCCGGCTCCACCTCTAGGCCCTGCCCCACTTCCTGGAAGGCCCGCTCGAAGAGCAGCCCCAGGGCCGCCAGCTCCAGGGGCTCCAGGGTGTACACCGCCGCCCGGGACAGAAGGGCGGAATTCACCTCGAAGGAGGGATTCTCGGTGGTGGCGCCGATGAAGGTCACCAGGCCCTGCTCCACATAGGGCAGGAAAGCGTCCTGCTGGGACTTGTTGAAGCGATGCACCTCATCCACGAACAGGATGGTGTGGCGGCCCCGGGTGCGGGCCTCCTCAGCCCGGGCGATGGCCTCCCGGATGTCCTTGACCCCCGAGAACACCGCCGACAGGGCGATGAATTCCGCGTCGAAGGCGGCAGCGGTGAGCCGGGCCAGGGTGGTCTTGCCCACCCCCGGCGGGCCCCACAGGATCATGGAATGGGGCTTGCCGGAGGCAAAAGCCAGGGCCAGGGGCTTGCCCGGCCCCAGGAGGTGGCGCTGGCCCACCACCGCCTCGATTTGGGCCGGCCGCAGGCGCTCGGCCAGGGGCACCTGGCGCGGCGCGATGGAATCGAACAGATCGGCCACGGCGGTTCCGCTAGGGGCCTTATTCACCCACCACGTCGGCCCCCTTGGGGGGCTCGAAGCGGAACAGGGCCGGATCGAGGGACGGATTGGACTCGAAGCGGGTGAACACCAGCAAGGTGGTCTGGCCGAAGTTGTCCTTCAGTTCCATCTGCCGCAACTGACCCCCGGCAAAACCCAGGCGCATGGCCTGGAAGCTGCCTTCGGCGCTCCGGGGCCGGGCAACCACCCAGGTCAGGCCGTCTGCCATGCCCCCGTCGGCCAGTTCGAAGTTCTTCTCGATGGCGTCGTCCCCCGCCAGGATGGCTGCCGGCGAGGCCCCCAGCGCATCCCCCAAGCGCTTGACCGTCACTTGGTTGAGATCCCGGTCCCAGGCCCACAGCTTCTGGCCATCCCCCACCAGTAACTGGGGATAGGGGGTACGGTAATCCCAGCGGAACTTGCCGGGCCGCTGGAAGGCGAAGGTCCCTTCGGAAACCTGGGGCTTGCGCCCGGAGCGGGCCAGCACCGTCTGGGTGAAGCTGCCCTGGGCGCCCCGGGTCGCCTGGACGAAGTTTCGCAAGGCCTCCACGCCATCCGCCCAGGCAGGCTGGACCGCCAACAGCACCGATATCAGCAGGCCCGCCAGGCCCGCCCTCCGCGTGTTCATGTCAATCCCCCTCCCGGGCGGGAATGAGCACTTCCCGGTTGCCATTGCCCCCCATGGCCGACACCACGCCGGAGCGCTCCATCTGCTCGATGAGCCGGGCCGAGCGGTTGTAGCCGATGCGCAGATGGCGCTGCACCAGGGAGATGGAAGGCCGCCGGGTCTTGAGGACCACCTCCACCGCCTGGTCATACAGGGGGTCGGCCTCGCCGCTATCCCCGTCTTCGCCCACGGCGCCCTCGCCCCCCTCGTCGGTGCCGGACAGGATGCCCTCCACGTATTCCGGCGCACCCTGCTGCTTGAGGTAATCCACCACCTGGTGCACTTCCTGGTCGGCCACGAAGGCGCCATGAACCCGGATCGGCAGGCCGGTGCCGGGGGCCAGGTAGAGCATGTCCCCCATCCCCAGCAGGGCTTCGGCCCCCATCTGGTCGAGGATGGTGCGCGAATCGATCTTGCTGGACACCTGGAAGGCGATCCGGGTGGGAATGTTGGCCTTGATGAGGCCGGTGATCACGTCCACGCTGGGCCGCTGGGTGGCCAGGATCAGATGGATGCCGGCGGCCCGGGCCTTCTGGGCCAGGCGGGCGATAAGCTCCTCCACCTTCTTGCCCACCACCATCATCATGTCCGCCAGCTCATCCACCACCACCACGATGTGGGGCAGGGTCTCCAGGGGCTCCGGGTCGTCCGGATTGATGGCGAAGGGATTCTTCAGGGAGGTGCCCGCCTTCTTGTGATCCGTGACCTGCTTGTTGAAGCCCGCCAGGTTGCGCACCCCCACCGCCGCCATCAGCTTGTAGCGCTTCTCCATCTCCGCCACGCACCAGTTGAGCGCGTTGGCGGCATGCTTCATGTCGGTGACCACCGGCGCCAGTAGATGGGGGATGCCCTCGTAGATGGAAAGCTCCAGCATCTTGGGGTCCACCATGATGAGGCGCACCTTGTCCGGCTCGCTCTTATAGAGCAGGGACAGGATCATGGCGTTGATACCCACCGACTTGCCCGAACCGGTGGTGCCCGCCACCAACAGGTGAGGCATCTTGGCCAGGTCCGCCACCATGGGCAGGCCGCCGATATCCTTGCCCAGGGCCACCGTGAGGGGCGAGGCCATGTCGTGGTAGGCCTTGGAGCCGAGGATTTCCGACAGGCGCACCGCCTGACGCTTGGCGTTGGGCAGCTCCAGGGCCATGCAGGATTTTCCCGGCACCGTTTCCACCACCCGTACCGACACCAGGGACAGGGCCCGGGCCAGATCCTTGGCCAGATTCACCACCTGGCTGCCCTTCACCCCGACGGCCGGCTCGATCTCGTAGCGGGTCACCACCGGGCCGGGATAGGCCGCCAGCACCCGCACCTCCACGCCGAAGTCGGCCAGCTTGCGTTCGATCAGGCGAGAGGTGAACTCCAGGGATTCCGCCGAGGGCGGCTCCACGTCATGGCTGGGGGCATCCAGCAGGGCCAGGGGCGGCAGCAGGCCCTCGCCGGCCTCGGCAGCGAAGAGGGCCTGCTGGCGCTCCTTCTCCACCCGCTCGGACTTGGCCACCTCCACCACCGCCGGCTCGATCCGCACCGGCGCCGGCGGGGCCACCTCCGCCTTGCGGCGCTTGGTTTCCACCACGGCCTCCCGTTGCTGGGCGATTTCCTTGCCCACCTGGCGATCCCGCCAGGTATGGAAGGCCCCCTCCAGCCCCAGCCACAGGCGCTCCAGGCCATAGCCCACCCGCTCGGCAGCGGCCAGCCAGGAAATTCCCGAGGCCAGGCTCAAGCCCGAGGCCAGCAAGGCCAGCAACAGCAAGGTGCCCCCGGTGAAGCCCAGATAGCGGGAAATCAGCAGGCCCAGCTCCATGCCCACCAGCCCCCCCGGCGCCAGGGGCAGCATGGCCGCCGAAGAATGGAAGCGCAGGGCTTCCAGGGTGGCGCTGGCCACCAGCACCACCAGGAGCCCCGCCGCCGCCACCACCAGGGAACGCCGATCCGCCCGAAAATCCCGGGCAACCCGGTGGAAACCCCAAACCAGGCCAAAACCACAGAAGATCACCCACCACCAAGCGGAGACCCCGAAGAGATAGAGCAGCAGATCCGCCAGCCAGGCGCCGAAGCGTCCGCCTGGATTGCTCACCGACGCCGCCCGGGTGGCATGGGACCAACCGGGATCGGCCTTGTTGTAGCCGGCCAGGATCAGGGCCATGTAGATGGACAGCACCCCAAGCACCAGCCAGCGGGTTTCCTGGAGAAGGCCGGCGATCTTGTCAGGGAGGGGCTGGGGACGGCTGGAACGGGCGAGCATCGCGGAGGCCGGAAAGCCGGCGTGATTCTGGAATGGTCCCGATTATAGGTCAGCCCGGGCCACTCAGCGGGTAAGCGGGTGTGAGCCGGCGCGGGGGGCCGCGCCGGCGGGCCGGTCAAACTTCGCTGAGGCGCTCCCGCAGGATGATGCCCCGGTCGGTTTCCTCGATGAGGCCCTGCAGGCTCAGATCCTTCATCACCCGGCTGACCATTTCCCGGGAGGCGCCGATCATTTTGGCGATGTCCTGCTTGGAAATCTTACGGGTGACGACGGCCTCCCCCGCCACGTCCTCCGACATGTCCAGCAGCAAGCGGGCCACCCGGCCATAGACATCCATCAGGGCCAGGCTTTCGATCTTGCGGTCCGCATTCCTCAGGCGTTCGGCCAGGTTCGTCATGATCTGCCAGGCGATCTCGAAGTTTTCCTCCATCAGGCGACGAAAGTCCTGCTTGGAAATCTGCACCAGATCCACCGGCACCACCGCCACCACGGTGGCCGAACGGGGCTGTTCGCCGAACATGCCCATCTCGCCAAAGAGCTCCCCCTGGCCCAGGATGGACAGGATCACCTCCCGGCCATCCTCGTCGCTCACCACCACCTTGAGGCTGCCGGTCAGAATGAAATAGACAAAATCCGTACGGTCGCCGGCATGCACCACCGCATGCCCCCGGGGAATCCGCCGCATCATGGCGCAGCGGGCGATGGCCACCAGCCGATCATCCGGGAGGCCTTGAAAAAGGGGGAAAGTCCGAAGGGCAATGGTCGAAACGGCATTGGTCTGGTTCATGAGGTCTCCCGAATCCGCATTCTTGGCTATTCTTTGGCGCGCGCCCTTGTCAAGGGCAATTCGCCACAGTATAGGCAAAATCCCGTCAGGGAACCCATCTCTTCCATGGCATGCAAGCCGCCTTTGCCACCCATGCCATAGGCTTGGCTAATGATGGCCATAAGGGAAGGCGCCAGACCCCTCCGCTATAATCCCGCCATCGTCCACAACCCCTTGACGACCCCACCATGACCACCCGTCACGCACGCCTCCTCATCCTGGGCTCCGGCCCCGCCGGCTATACCGCCGCCGTCTATGCCGCCCGCGCCAATCTCAAACCAGTGCTGATCACCGGCATGGCCCAGGGCGGCCAGCTCATGACCACCACCGACGTGGACAACTGGCCGGCGGACGCCGATGGAGTCATGGGCCCGGAGCTCATGGCCCGCTTCGAAAAGCACGCCGCCCGCTTCAATACCGAGATGGTCTTTGACCACATCCACACCACCCATCTGACGGAAAAACCGATCCGGCTGGTGGGAGATGCCGGCGAATACACCTGCGACGCCCTGATCATCGCCACTGGCGCCACCGCCAAGTACCTGGGTCTGCCCTCCGAGGAGGCCTTTGCCGGCCGGGGGGTGTCCGCCTGCGCCACCTGCGATGGTTTTTTCTACCGCAACCAAGAAGTGGCAGTGATCGGTGGCGGCAATACCGCCGTGGAAGAGGCCCTCTATCTGGCCAATATCGCCAGCAAGGTCACCCTGGTGCACCGCCGGGAAAAGTTCAAGGCCGAGAAGATCCTGATCGACAAGCTCCATGAAAAGGTGGACGCCGGCAAGATTGTGCTGGAACTGGATTCCAACCTGGACGAGGTTCTGGGCGACCAGACCGGGGTCACCGGCATGCGGGTCAAGAACGTGAAGACCGGCGCCACCCGGGACATCGAACTGAAGGGCGTGTTCATCGCCATTGGCCACAAGCCCAACACCGACATTTTCGAAGGGCAGCTGGAGATGGAGGGCGGCTACATCGTCACCCAGGGAGGACGCACCGGCAACGCCACCGCCACCAGCATTGCGGGAGTCTTCGCCGCCGGCGACGTGCAGGACCACATCTACCGCCAGGCCGTCACCAGCGCCGGCACCGGTTGCATGGCTGCCCTGGACGCCGAGCGTTACCTGGACAGCCTGGGCCTGGCTGGCTAAGGGCCTTCTGGAAACCCCGGCCTGAACGCCGCGATACTCAGCGCCCCCTTCGGCTACGCTGAGCCGCAGCCCCGGGTTCCGCCACCAGGCCCTTTCCAGACACCCAAGTCTCCCGGGACGTGAGCCAGCCCCGCCGCCCCAAGACCCCCTCGGGCAAGCCAGCGCCCGAGCCCAAGTCACGCCCCCTGGCCGGCCTGGACAAGCTGCGCAGCCAGCTCCGCGCCAGGCCGCCCGCGCCCCCTGCCAAACCAGCCCAGGCAGCCACCGCAGAGCCCCTCGCCCCCACCGAGGACTTGGCGGCCCTGTTACGAACCAGCCTGGGCCTCGTTCAGCCCATGCCCGCCGACGGCCGGGCCGAGGTAGAGCGCCCCAAACCTCCACCCCGGCCCCGCCCCAAGCCCCCTCAGGAAGTCGAGCCCGATCTCCGGGAGAACGGCGCTGCTCGCCGCCGCCCCCAGGATCCCTTCGCGGCGGCCATGGCGGATGTCACCCCCCTCAAGGACAGTGGCCGGGTGGATCTCAGCGGCCCCGGCGCCCCAGGCAGCCACCAAGACCCCGAGCCCGCGCCCCCCCTGCCGGATCTCCACGACCCCATTCAGCTGTTCCGCCACGCGACCCAAGGCACCACCCCCCTGCCCGACCAGGGCCGGCTCCATCTGGAGCGCCCTGGCCCCGCGCCCCGGCCTGTGAAACGGGTCGAGGACGAGGAGTCGGTACTCAAGGAAGCCCTGTCTACGCCCCTGAGCTTCGAAGATCGTCTGGATAGCGGCGAGGAGGCCGCCTTCCTGCGCGTTGGCCTGCCTCGCCGGATCCTCACCGATTTACGACGGGGCCGCTGGGTGGTCCAGGGGGAGCTGGATCTCCACGGCCTAACCCGGGACGAAGCCCGCGCCACCCTGGCGGCCTTCCTGGCCAGCAGCCTGAGCCGGGGCCTGCGTTGCCTGCGGATCATCCATGGCAAGGGCCTGGGCTCCCCGGGAGGCGTTGGGCTGCTCAAGCAGCTCTCCCAGGGCTGGCTAGCCCAGCGGGACGAGATTCTCGCCTTCTGCCAGGCCCGCCCCCATGACGGCGGCAGCGGCGCCCTGCTGGTGCTGCTGCGGGCCGGGGGCGGCAACCGGCCATCCTGAAGGCCCATCAACAAAAAAGGCCCGGCAAGCCGGGCCTTTCGCATGTTCACCGAGGGCTGCGTCAGATCGCGCTTTCGTCCGTTTCGCCGGTGCGGATCCGCACCACCTGCTCCACCGGCATGACGAAAATCTTGCCGTCGCCGATCTTGCCTGTGCGGGCGGCCTTGATGACGGCCTCGATGGCCTGGTCCACCATGCTGTCCCCCACCACCACCTCCACCTTGATCTTGGGGAGGAAGTCCACCACGTACTCGGCGCCCCGGTACAACTCGGTGTGGCCCTTCTGACGCCCGAAACCCTTCACCTCGGAAACGGTCAGGCCGGTGATGCCCACTTCCGACAGGGCTTCCCGTACCTCGTCGAGCTTGAAGGGCTTGATGACGGCTTCGATCTTCTTCATGCAAATCTCCTAGGGGTGGCGGCCCCAGCCCCGGGGGCTGGACCGTTTCAGTATTCGTCCCGGTAGCGGGATGTTATCGGATAACGCCAGTCCTTGCCGAATCCCCGCTGGGTAACCCGGATACCCACCGGAGCCTGGCGGCGCTTGTATTCATTGCGCTTCAACATCCCCACGGCGCGCCGCACATCCACCTCGGAATAGCCCTGGGCAATGATCTGGCGGGGGGATTCGTCCCGCTCCATGTAGGCCTCGATGATGGCGTCCAGCACCTCATAAGGGGGCAGGGAATCCTGGTCCTTCTGATCGGGCTTGAGCTCGGCGGAAGGCGGCCGCTCGATGATGTTGCGGGGGATCACCTCGCCGCCGGGCTGGGCGTTGCGCCAGAGGGAGAGGCGATACACGAAGGTCTTGTAGATGTCCTTCAACACCGCGAAGCCGCCGGCCATGTCGCCGTAGAGGGTGGCGTAGCCAGTGGCCATCTCGCTCTTGTTGCCGGTGGTGAGCACCAGGGAGCCGGTCTTGTTGGACAAGGCCATCAGGATCAGGCCCCGGATGCGGGACTGGATGTTTTCCTCGGTGGTATCCGCCGGCAGGCCAGCAAACTGGCCGGCCAGCAGGGAAGCAAAGGTCTCCATGGCGGTAGCGATGGGAATCTCGTCGTAGCGGACGCCCAAGCGGCGGACCATCTCGCGGGAGTCGTCCAGGCTCATCTGGGCGGTATAGGGAGAGGCCATCATCACTGCCCGTACCCGCTCGGGGCCCAGGGCATCCACCGCCACCGCCAGGGTCAAGGCCGAGTCGATGCCGCCAGACAAGCCGATGATGGCGCCGGGAAAGCCGTTCTTGCCCAGGTAATCCCGCACCCCCACCCGCATGGCCTCATACACCTCGGCCTCGGGGGACAGGCTCGGCGTGATAGCGCCGCCGCGCCAGCGCCCGCCAGCGAATTCCAGCACATCCAGGCGGGCCAGGAAGGAAGGCGCCTGGTAGGCCAGGGAGCCATCCCGCTCCAGGGCGAAGGAGGCGCCGTCGAACACCAGTTCGTCCTGCCCCCCCACCATGTTGATGTAGAGCACCGGCATGCCGGTCTCAGCCACCCGGGAGCGCAGCACTTCCCAGCGGCGAGCCTGCTTGTTCATGTGGAAGGGAGAGGCATTCAGGGCCAGCAGCACCTCGGCCCCGGCCGCCCGGGCTGCCTCGGCGGGACCGGGTTGCCACAGGTCCTCGCAGATATTGAGGCCCACCCGCAGCCCATTTAGCTCGAACACGCAGGGCGCCCGGCCTTCCTGGAAGTAGCGCTCCTCATCGAAGACCTCGTAGTTGGGCAGGCGCTGCTTGTGATATCGGGCGATCACCTGGCCATCCCGCAGCACCAGGGCGGCGTTGTAGCGCGCCCCCGCCATCTCTTCGGGGCAACCCAGCACCAGGGTGATGCCCTGGGTCTCGGCCCCCAGGGCATCCACGGCGGCGGCGCAGGCCCGGTAGAAATCGGGCCTCAGCAAGAGGTCTTCCGGCGGATAACCGCACAGGGCCAATTCAGGGGTCACGAGGAGTTGGGCACCGGCGGCGCGGGCGCCCGCCAAGGCCTCCCGGATCAGGGCGACATTGCCCTCCAGGTCACCCACCACCGCATTGATCTGGGCAACCGCGACTTTGATAGCTTTTTCCATAGGGCCGTAACTATACCTCCAGCCAGCCCGGGACTATCCACATCCACCGTTGAGAAAGCTGTGGACAACCCGTGGACAAGGCACCCATTGCCTTGAAGCGCTTTACTTCCATCGCGCTGCACCATAATTTGGCATCTGGCTCCAACCCGGCCCCAGCCCATGCCCGACCAGCCTTTCCGCACCCATTTTTCCCTGCGTGAGATCCCAGCGGCAACGTGGGACGCCCTGACCGATGGCCACCCGGCCCTGGCCCATGCCTACCTGGCCACCCTGGAAGACACCGGCTGCGTGGGTCCGGGGACGGGCTGGACGCCCCGCCACGCCACCCTGTGGCAAGACCACCGCCTGGTGGCGGCCCTGCCCCTCTATGAGAAAGCCCACTCCTACGGGGAATATGTGTTCGACTGGGCCTGGGCCGAAGCCTATGCCCGCCACGGGCTGGCCTACTACCCCAAGTGGCTGGCGGCGATCCCGTTTTCCCCCCTGCCCGGCCCGCGCCTGCTGGCCCGGGACCAGGCCGCGCGGGACAAGCTGCTGCGGGCAGTCCTGCACGCCGCCCGGGAGGCGCGGGTATCGTCCCTCCACATCCTCTTCCCGCCGGAGGACCAGGCCTCCCCCATGGCCGAGGCTGGCATGCTGTTGCGCCAGGGGATCCAGTTCCACTGGCACAACGCCGGCTACCGGGATTTCGACGATTTCCTTTCCCGGCTCAACCACGACAAGCGCAAAAAAATCCGCCAGGAGCGCCGCCGTGCCCAAGCGGGCCTGACCTTCACCTGGCTGGATGGGCGGGAGGCTTCGGCGCAAGACTGGCGCTTCTTCCACCACTGCTACGCCCTCACCTACGCCGCCCACCGCTCCACCCCCTACCTGAGTCCGGCCTTCTTCCAGGGCCTGGCCCGAGCCATGCCAGAATCGGTGCGCCTGCTGCGGGTAGACCGGGGCGACCGGCCCCTGGCCGCGGCCTTCTTCCTCCAGGGACCGGAAGCGCTCTACGGCCGCTACTGGGGCGCCACCGAGTTCGTGCCCCGTCTGCATTTTGAAGTGTGCTATTACGCCGCCATCGAATACGCCATCGCCCAGGGCCTGGCCCGCCTGGAAGGGGGCGCCCAGGGGGAGCACAAGCTGGCCCGGGGGCTCACCCCGGTGCGCACCTGGTCGGCCCACTGGCTGCGGGAACCGGCCTTTGCCGATGCGGTGGCCCGCTACCTGGAACGGGAGACCGAAGGCGTGGAGGCCTGGTTGGGGGAGCTTGAGCAGCGCAGTCCCTTCCGCCAGGCTTGAACCTAAAAACCTCTCCGCGGAGACACAGCGGCGCAGAGCAAGACGAGAAATCCATCGCCTGCCCCGAATTACGTGCTCACCTTCAGGGTTACGGCCATAGTTTGCGCGACGAGACCACGGTTTTTCTGTGTTCTCCATGCCGCCGTGGTTCAACAGCGTTTTCCAGGTTGAATCAGCCCGGAGCGGCCGCCCAGCACCCCTCGCCAAAATGCCGGGATCCTGCCACCCCCCGCAAGACGAGCGCCAGAGGCCGATCGAACAGTGGTAACCTCATTTCGTTACAACCCAACGGAGCGTCAGCTGAAGTCGTCATATCCGTGGACATGAGAAGCCTGCCCGCACCAGGAGGCCCACCGTCCGTCAGTATGTATTCACGCAGAAACGAGGAGGTTGAAACATGCCTGTAGCATTATGGTTTGCTCTGGTTTGCTCGGTGATTGCGATTCTGTACGGGGCATTCTTCAGCAAGTGGATTTTGTCTTTGCCCGCTGGCAACGAGCGCATGCAGGAGATCGCCCGTGCGGTCCAGACCGGCGCATCGGCTTACCTTAACCGCCAGTACGGCACCATCGGCATCGTCGGAGTGGTATTGGCCGTGGTGATCGGCTTTGCCCTGGGCTGGCCCACCGCCATCGGCTTCGTGCTTGGCGCGGTACTCTCCGGAGCGGCCGGCTACATCGGCATGAATGTTTCGGTGCGGGCCAACGTGCGCACCGCCGAAGCCGCCCGCCAAGGCGTCAACGAAGCCCTCACGGTGGCCTTCCGGGGCGGCGCCATCACCGGCATGCTGGTCGCCGGGCTGGGCCTGCTGGGGGTGGCCGGCTACTACGCATTCCTGAAATCCGGCGCGGCGCCGGACCTGTCCATGGTGGACGTGCTTCATCCCCTGGTCGGCCTGGCCTTCGGTTCCTCCTTGATCTCCATCTTCGCCCGGCTGGGGGGTGGCATCTTCACCAAGGGTGCCGACGTGGGCGCCGACCTGGTGGGCAAGGTGGAAGCGGGCATCCCCGAGGACGACCCGCGCAATCCGGCGGTGATCGCCGATAACGTGGGGGATAACGTGGGGGACTGCGCCGGGATGGCGGCGGACCTCTTTGAAACCTATGTGGTGACCATCGTCGCCACGATGCTGCTGGGCGCCCTGAGTTTCACGGCCCAGGCGGCGGCAACGGTGACCTATCCCCTGGTGCTCGGCGGCTTTTCCATCATCGCCTCAATCGTCGGCTGCATGTTCGTCAAGGCCTCCCCCAACGGCAAGATCATGAATGCCCTCTATCGGGGCCTGATCGTGGCCGGCGTGTTGGCGCTGATCGCCTTCTATCCCCTGACCACCTGGATCCTGGGGGACGGACTCACCACCGCCGACGGTAACCTGATCAGCGCGGGCGCCATTTATGGGACGGCGGTGATCGGCCTGATCCTGACCGGCCTGATGGTATTCATCACCGAGTACTACACTGGCACCGACTTCAAACCGGTGCGCCATATCGCCGAAGCATCCACCACCGGCCACGGCACCAACATCATCGCCGGCCTGGGGGTTTCCATGAAGGCCACCGCTTGGCCGGTGCTGGCGGTGTGCGCCGCCATCCTGTCGTCCTACCAGCTGGCGGGCCTCTACGGCATCGCCATCGCCGCCACCTCCATGCTGTCCATGGCCGGCATCATCGTGGCCCTGGACGCCTACGGCCCCATCACCGACAACGCCGGGGGCATCGCCGAAATGGCCGAACTGCCGGATTCGGTGCGGGCGGTGACCGATCCGCTGGACGCCGTGGGCAACACTACCAAGGCGGTGACCAAGGGTTACGCCATCGGCTCGGCGGGCCTGGCCGCCCTGGTGCTGTTCGCCGACTACACCCACGCCCTGGAAAGCTCGGGACACCACCTGACCTTCGATCTCTCCAACCACATGGTGATCGTCGGCCTGTTCATCGGCGGCCTGATCCCCTACCTCTTCGGCGCCATGGCCATGGAAGCGGTGGGCCGGGCTGCGGGGTCGGTGGTGGTGGAAGTGCGCCGCCAGTTCAAGGAGATCCCCGGCATCATGGCCGGCACAGCCAAGCCGGATTACTCCCGGGCGGTGGATATGCTGACCAAGGCAGCCATCAAGGAAATGATGATTCCGTCCCTGCTGCCCGTGGGCGTGCCCATTCTGGTGGGTCTGATCCTCGGGCCCCAGGCCCTGGGGGGCGTGCTGATGGGTACCATCGTCACCGGCCTGTTCGTCGCCATCTCCATGACCACCGGCGGCGGCGCCTGGGATAACGCCAAGAAGTACATCGAGGACGGCCATTTCGGCGGCAAAGGCTCCGAAGCCCACAAGGCCGCGGTCACCGGCGACACCGTGGGCGACCCCTACAAGGACACCGCCGGCCCCGCCGTCAATCCGCTGATCAAGATCATCAACCTGGTGGCCCTGCTGATTGTGCCCCTGATCGCCGGCTAAAGACGGATGCAGCACCCGGGGAAGACGGGATCTCCGCCTTCCCCATGGACAAAGGCCCCGTTCAACGGGGCCTTTTGCTTGCGCTACCAGGGGCGCGGGGACTCAGAAGTTCGGCTTGTCCTTGGCATTGTTGTAGGCCTCGATGCCCGCCAGGATTTCCCCCTTGGCTGCGTCCTTGTCGCACCAGCCCACCACCTTGACCCACTTGCCCTGCTCCAGATCCTTGTAATGCTCGAAGAAGTGCACGATCTGACGCAGCAGCAGGTCGTCCAGGTCCCGGAAGGTATCGATCCGGTCATACAGGGTGGTCAGCTTGCTCACCGGCACCGCCAGCACCTTGGCATCCTGGCCGCCTTCGTCTTCCATCTTGAGCATGCCCACCGGGCGGCAGCGGATCACCACCCCCGGCAGCAGGGGGAAAGGGGTCACCACCAGCACGTCCACCGGGTCACCATCCCCGGCGATGGTGTGGGGCACATAACCGTAGTTGCAGGGGTAGCACATGGAAGTACCCATGAAGCGGTCCACGAAAATCGCGCCGCTGTCCTTGTCTACCTCGAACTTGATCGGATCGGCATGCGCCGGAATCTCGATGATGACGTTGATGTCGTTCGGCACATCCTTGCCGGACTTAATTTGGTCGATGCCCATACTTCCTCCGAGAAAGGAGCGGATTATAAGGGAAGTGGGCTGACTGACCACTTACACAGCCCGGCCTCATTCCGCGTCGAACCCTGCCTCCTCAATGGCGTGGCGCAGGCGCTCCAGAGCCACCCGGGCGGGGTCGAAGTCCACCCGGGCCTCCCCCGCCTCCAGGGAAACCTCCGCCCGCTCCACCCCGGGCAGGGCGGTCAGCACCCCGATCACGCTCTTCGCGCAGCCGCCGCAGCTCATGCCACCCACCTTGATCACCACGTTTGCCATCTCTTTCCTCTCCAGGGAATTCATCGACCCGGCCGCCAGTACTTGAGCAGCAGGGAATTGGACACCACCGACACCGAACTCATGGCCATGGCCGCTCCGGCAATCACCGGATTGAGGTAACCGAAGGCCGCCAGGGGAATCCCCAGCACGTTGTAGATGAAGGCGAAGAACAGATTCTGGCGGATCTTGGAGAGGGTCGCCCGGGAAAGATCGATGGCATCCACTACCCCCGCCAGGCTGCCCCGCACCAGGGTGATGTCGGCTGCCGCCATCGCCACGTCGGTCCCGCTGCCCATGGCGAAGGACACATCCGCCGCCGCCAGGGCTGGGGCATCGTTGATGCCGTCGCCCGCCATCCCAACCCACACCCCACCAGCCTTGAGGGCCGTTACCGCCGCCACCTTGTCCCCCGGCAGCACGCCAGCCCGGTAATCGGCAATCCCCACCTCCCGGGCAACGGCCTGGGCCGTGGCGGGGTGGTCACCAGTAAGCATCACCACCCGCACCCCCGCCGCCGCCAGTCGGGCCACCACCTGGCGGGAATCGGCCCGCAGGGCGTCCGCCACGGCGATCAGCCCGGCTGCCCGGCCATCCACCCCCACCGCCACCAGGCTGCGGCCCTGGTCGGCCTCCTCCGCCACCAGGGCCTCCGGCAGAGCCATGCCCTCCTCCGCCAGGAAGTCCGGGGAACCCAGTACCACCCGATGTCCGTCCACCTCGCCCCGCACGCCTTTTCCCGCCAACGCATCCACCTTGGAAGATGGGGGCAGCGGGCCGGCCTCCCGTTCAACCATTGCCGCCACCACTGCCGCCGCTACCGGATGGGCGCTGGTGGCCTCCAGTCCGGCAGCCAGCCGTAACACCTGGTCCGCAGGGAACGCCGCCAAGACATGGACCGCCTGGACCCTGGGCTTGCCCTCGGTGAGGGTGCCGGTCTTGTCTACCGCCAACACAGTAAGCTTTTCGGCCAGCTCCAGGGCCTCCGCATTCTTCACCAGCACCCCGGCCCGGGCCCCCTGCCCGGTGCCCACCATCACCGCCGTAGGGGTGGCCAGGCCAAGCGCACAGGGGCAGGCGATCACCAGCACCGCCACGGCATTCACCAAGGCCAGGGGAAAATCACCGGCCATCAGCCACCAGCCCAGAAAGGTAACCAGCGCCACCGCCACCACCGCTGGCACGAACACCGCAGAAATCCGGTCCGCCAGGCGCTGCACCGGCGCCTTGGAGCCCTGGGCACTCTCCACCATCCGCACGATACCTGCCAGCAGGGTCTGGCTGCCCACCCCGGTTGCCTGGCAGCGCAGAACCCCGGCCCCATTTACCGTGGCGGCAAAGACCTTGTCCCCCGGGCCCTTGGCCACCGGCAGGCTCTCGCCGGTCAGCATGGCCTCCGTGAGGCTGGATTCACCGGACTCCACCACCCCATCCACCGGTACGCTGTCGCCAGGCCGCAGCAGGAAGCGATCTCCCCGGCACAGGCTTTCCACCGGCACTTCCAGCACCCCCCCGTCCCGCTCCACCCGGGCCATCCGGGGCGCCAGGCGGAGCAGGGCCTCGATGGCGGCGGAGGTGCGGGCCTTGGCCCGTGCCTCCAACAGCTTGCCCAGCAAAATCAGGGTGATGATGGCGGCAGAAGCCTCGAAATAGACATGGCGGTTGGGTAAGCCGGCCAGGGTCACCACCAGGCTGTAGAAATAGGCCATGGAGGTGCCCAGGGCCACCAGCACGTCCATGTTGGCGCCGCCCCCCAGCAGGGATGACCAGGCGCCCCGGTAGAAACGGCCGCCCACCCAGAATTGCACCGGGGTGGCCAGGAGCAGCTGGATCCAGCGGGGGATGAGATCATGATGACCATCTCCCGCCCCCAGTCCGAACATGGCTGGCATCTGGACCACCAGGGGCAAGGTCAGCAGCGCCGCAATCCAGAAACGCCGCAACTCGGCCCGCCAGACGGTTTCCCGGCGGGCCTTTTCCCGCTCCCGGGTAGCCGGCCCCGATTCCGTAGCGGTAAAACCGGCCCGCTCCACGGCATCATGGATGGCGGCTGCGCTGGCCAAGCCGGGCTGGTAGCGCACCGCCGCCCGCTCGCTGGCAAAATTGACGGTCGCCTCGACCCCGGGCAAGCGGTTGAGCACCTTCTCCAGCCGCGTCGCGCAAGCCCCGCAGGTCATCCCGGCGATGGCCAGTTCCAGATCGGCCGGTGGCACATCGAAGCCCGCCTGGCGGATCGTCTCCACCACAGCATTGGGCGTAGCCCCCATGGTCCCCAAGCTCACCCGTGCCCGCTCAGCGGCAAAGTTCACCTGGGCGGTGACCCCGGGCAGTCGATTGAGCACCTTTTCGATGCGGGTCGCGCAAGCCGCGCAACTCATGCCCGCGATGGAAAGATCGAGTTCCGCGGAACGGGCAGGAGGGACATCATTCACGGGGGTTCTCCTCGAACAGGGCGTGCAGGGTGCCCGGGATTGCAGTCTAATCTCCGCACTCAGGTACGGCGTCAACCCTCGTGAACACCCTAACCATCGGCAGCCTGGGGGCCGCCGCCGACGGCGTGGAAACCCATCCGCAACTACCTGCGCCGGGGGTTGCAGCCCATCCCCCAACGCCCTGGCGGCATCCGCTGCTATGGCCAGGACGATCTGGATCGCCTGCATTTCATCCGCCATGCCCAAGGGCTGGGCTTCAGTCTTGAGGAAGTCGCCGAGCTGCTGGCCCTGGATTACATGCAGGACCGGCAGGCCGCCTGCGCCCTGGCCCAATCAAAGCTGACCCAGATCGACGACCGGATCCGCCTGATGGGGGCCATGCGGGGAGCTTTGGCCAGTCTGGTGAGTTGCTGCGAAAACGCACCGGGGAGCGCCTCTTGCCCCATCCTGCGGGCCCTGGCCGGAAAAACCCATCCCACCTGAGCGATCAGACGTGGCAAACCACTCCGTTCCACAGTTTGCCCCCCAGTTCCGGCGCCATCACCAGCCCGAACACCCCGAAGGCCAGCACCAGCAGTCCCGAGGCCAGGCGGATCTTGCGATTGCGGGTGATGTCCCGCAGGCGCTTGAAGAGCATGCCCGCCAGCAACAGATTGGGCAGGGTTCCCAGACCGAAAGCCAGCATGAGCCCCGCCCCCCGGCCCGCCGAACCGGTGACCAAGGCGGTCGCCAGCACACTGTAGACCAGACCGCAGGGAAGAAGACCCCACAGCATCCCCAGGGGCAGGGCTCTGGCAGGGGAACTGGCGGGTAGAAAACGCCGGGTCAGGGGCTGCACCCGCCGCCAGATGCGCTGGCCGATCCGCTCCACCGGAGCCAAGACCCGGGTAAACCCGGTGAGATAGAGCCCCAGGGCCACCAGCATCAGGTTGGCCAATACATAAAGGGTGAGTTGCACCGGCAACATGCCATTGAGGAGCAGGCCGGCGCTTCCGATAGCCCCCATCAGGGCGCCCAGGCCACCATAGGTGGCAATGCGGCCCAGATTGTAGGCAAGGAGGATCGCCCAGGGGCGCCGGGCCGGGCCCGGAATCTGGACGGTGAGGGCCCCCACGATGCCGCCACACATTCCCACGCAATGGGTCCCACCCAGCAAACCCACGAGGAAGATGGCGATGTAGCCGGTCTCAGGCATGGCGCTACAGCTGAAAACAGAAGGGCGATTCTAACCCGCCTACCGCAGGGTTCAGATCACCTTGGAGTAGCGCGTACGCTCCCGATCGGATCGGAGATAGCGGTCGAAGGCCATGGCGATTCCCCGCACCAGGAGCCGGCCCGGGGGCAGAACGCTGATCCACTTGTCGGTGACCCGCAGCAATCCGGCCTCCTCCATCTCCTGCAGATCCGCCAGTTCAGCGGCAAAATAGCTCTTGAAGTCAATGAGATGAGCAATTTCGATGGATTCGATGGACAGCTCGAAGTGGCACATCAGCGCCTGGATGATGGAGCGCCGCAGGAGATCATCGGCGGTCAGCTCGATACCCCGGAAAACCGGCAGCTTATCCTGATCCAGGATGTCGTAGTACTCGTCTAAGGTCTTGACGTTCTGGGCGTAGCAGGGCCCCACCTTACCTATGGCGGACACCCCGAAGGCCAGCAGATCGCACTCGGCGTAAGTGGAATACCCCTGGAAGTTGCGATGCAGCCGGCCCTGGCGCTGGGCGACGGCCAGTTCGTCATCAGGCTTGGCGAAATGGTCCATCCCGATGTAGATATAACCCGCCTCGGTCAGCCGGCGAATGGTCAGTTGCAGGATCTGTAGCTTCGTGTCGGCCGAGGGCAGGTCCTCGGAATTGATGCGCCGCTGGGGCTTGAAGAGCCCCGGCAGATGGGCGTAGCTGTATAGGGAAATACGGTCCGGCGACAGCTTCAGCACCTCTTCCAGCGTGCGGTTGAAACTGATCACGTTCTGCTTGGGCAGTCCGTAGATGAGATCCATGCTCACCGACTTGAAACCGGTAGCCCGGGCAGCCTCCATCACGGAGCGGGTTTCCTCCAGACTCTGCACCCGGTTCACCGCCACTTGCACATCGTGGTTGAAATCCTGCACACCCACGCTCATGCGGTTGAATCCCAGCTCCGCCAGGAGCGCGACCGTGGCGTAATCCACCTTGCGGGGATCCACCTCGATCGAGTATTCGCCGTTGGGCAGGAGGGTGAAATGCTCATTGACCGCCGCCATCAACTCCCGCATCTCGTCGTGAGTGAGGAAGGTGGGCGTGCCGCCACCAAGATGGAGCTGCAGCACCTGCCGGCCACCGTCCAGGGCGGCAGCCTGCATGGCGACTTCCTTGGCTAAGTACTTCAGATATTTGGCGCTGCGGCCATGGTCCTTGGTGATGATCTTGTTGCAGCCGCAGTAGTAGCAGATCGTATTGCAGAAGGGGATATGGAAGTATAATGAGAGCGGTTTGCTCATTCCCCCAATAGTGCGTTGTCCCAGCCAATGCCTGTAGGCCTGTTCGTCAAAGGCCTCAACGAAGCGATCTGCCGTTGGATAGGACGTGTATCGCGGTCCGCTGATATCGAAGCGGCGGATCAGTTGCGGATCGAAAACAACGTCTTTTTGGGAGATCATGGTGGCTCTTCTAGCAGTTGCCCAGAACGATCTCAAAACCTGGCCCCGGTGTGGTTGACGTGGATCAAAGGGGGTCGGATGACCTCGAATTCCCTGACAAAACTCCAGTGAGGACTGCATGCAGATGAAGGCTCTGGCGACGATTCCCATCACGGTTGCTGGTTTGAAAACCGCCTGCTCCCAATGTAATTTGCAAGAAATGTGCCTTCCCTTCGGCCTGGACAACTCGGAAATCGACCGCCTTGACGAACTGGTGGGCACCCGCCGGAAGGTCAAGCGCCAGCAGAATCTCTACCGGGCCGGAGATCCCTTCGAGGCCATCTTCGCGGTCCGGACTGGCTCTTTCAAGACCGACGTGCTGCTGGAGGATGGGCGGGATCAGGTGACCGGGTTCCAGATGAGCGGTGAGATCCTGGGCCTGGACGGCATCAGCACCGAATCCCACTCCTGTAACGCGGTGGCCCTGGAGGACAGTGAGGTTTGCGTGATCCCCTTCGCCAAGCTGGAGGAACTCTCCCGGGAGGTGGGTGCGCTGCAGCACCAGTTCCACAAGGTCATGAGCCGGGAAATTGTGCGGGACCACGGGGTCATGATGCTGCTGGGCTCCATGCGCGCCGAGGAACGCCTGGCCGCCTTCCTGCTGAACCTCTCCCAGCGCTTCACGGCCCGCGGCTTCTCCCCGGCGGAGTTTCATCTACGCATGACCCGGGATGAAATCGGCTCCTACCTGGGGCTCAAGCTGGAAACCGTATCGCGGGCCTTTTCCAAGTTTCAAGAAGAGGGCCTGGTGTCGGTTCAGCAGAAGCACATCCGCATCCTCGACATCCCCGGCCTCAAGGTCCTGCTCCAGCCCCACTCCAATCGGTAACGCCGCCCCTGCGGCGCTGAGACATCCGCCCACCGATTTCCATCAGGTCTTCCTCGGAGAACACTCGCTTCACCAAGGGAAGGAGCATGCCTTCCTCACACTGGATGTGGTTGCGATACTGCTGGATGAAGTAGGCCGCGGCCTCCCCGGGTAAATCCGCCGCCTGCCCAAGCTGGATTTTCGCAAGCCTGCTCTCCAGTTCAGCCCAGCTCGCGTCCAGTTCCCGGTGATCGGCCAACAAGCTACGGACCAGACCCTCCGCGCCGCGCCGCTCATCCGCCCCCACCCGCTCCAGCAAGCGCGGAAAAATGTCTTCTTCCTCGTCCTGCTTGTGCTTGATCCCCGCAACTCGAAAATAGCGAAGGATCGCCGTTGCGGCCTGCCGGGCGGCTTCATCCGCGCCATGTTCCGGCAACCAGGCTGCCAGGCGCCGCAAGGTATCCAGCTGCGCGTCGAGACGGCCGTGGCAGGCGGAGATCATCTCCACCGGTTCGTCGAAACTGGGTGCCGGGGTAATCAACACGTCACTCATGCTCGCCCTCCTTGCCAAGCCAGGAATCCGGCCGGATCCTTGGTGATCGCCACCGTCAGGATGTACCCAAAAACCACCAGCGCCGCGCCCCAGGCCATCACCCGCACACCCTTGGAGCGCCCCGGACGCAACGCCACCATGCCAAGCCCGATGTAGATTAGGAGCGCCACCACCTTGGCGGTCAACCAGGCATGCACTAAGGGATATTGGGCCGCCATGATCGCCAACGCGATGGCACTGGCCAGCAAACCGGTATCCACCAGATGGGGCAGGATCCGTGTCCCACGACGACCAAGCCAAGGCGAATCGATCAACATCCAGATCCCCCGCAGGACAAAGCCCGCCAGGGAAAGAACCACGAAGGTCAGGTGCAAGTGCTTGACGGCGAGGTACATGGTCTTCTAGCCCGGCCGGCCATCCGCCCGGGGTTTAAGGTAAACAGGCACGTAGCGTAACGCCCAAACTGCCACCACCACCAGCATGCCCAAGGCCGCTGCAGCCAGGACGACCCCCTGCCCCTTCGGTACGAGGTCCGCCAGCACCCGCAGCAGCGCCACTCCGTTGAGGGCCAGCATCAACCCCCAGGTACGGGAATCCGCCGCCAGAGGGCGCCCCGAGTGACCCAGGGTCACCCGAGAAACCATGGCCATCACCAAGGAGGCGAAAAATCCCACCGTGAGGGCATGGAGCGGCGCGAGCCCCCCTGCGACATACCCCAGCAATGCGGCGCAGCCCTGCAGCACCCCCAGCCAGAGGGCCGCCGGCAGCCAGACGAATGCTAGATGGAGCATCGCCAGCAAGCGATTGACGCGGCTGCGCCAAGGCTGCCAACTCCACGCCAACCAAGTGGTGACCAAGGCCATGGGCAGATCCGCCAACCATGCCCACCTCACCAGCCCCCCCAGCTCCAGCAGGCCATGAGTAAAGCTGGCTGCCACCACCAGGACCAAGGCCCACAAGGGTCGCACCACCGGATAGTTGGGTACCACCGATCCGGTAAAGAAAGGCACCATCCGGTGGGCTACCGTGAAGAAAACCGGCAGCAGCATCCACCATACGCCTATCTTCAAGGCCCCATACCCGAGACGCCCATTCCCCAGCACTTCGAAACCCAGCCAGGCCACCACGCCAAGCAAACCGAGGGCCAAGCCCAACCAAGTCAGCATCGGATGCAGACGCTCAGGCGTCAGCCCACCCTCCCTGGGGGCAAAGGCGACCGGCAGCAGGATGCGGCAAACCCACCCCCAGCCCAGTATCACCAAGACCAGTCCGCCCCAGCGCAGGGCCGACGCCTGCACCAACCAGCCAACGTAAAAGGCCAGCCATCCCAGCACAAGCGCCCACCACGGCCCCCGCGCCCGCTGCCCGGGCGTATCGGCGAGAGACTGCCAACGGGGCATGGCGGTCAGTAGAAAACCAAACATAAAGGCGGGGAACACGCCAAAGACCGTGATGAATCCATGACCCCAAGCCGCCGGCCACGGCCACGCCAAACCCGGCCCCCAGCCTACCCGGCCGGCCAACTCCCAGGCCCACAGGGAAAACACCACCAGCATCTGCACTGCCCCCAGGAGGAACATCCCCCGATGGGGTGCCGCGAACAGAACCGCCCCCCGGGCCACACCCTCTTGCCGCTTGATCATCTGCTTCACCTTTCCTGCCGGGGCCGCGCCCCCTGGTACTCATGCAAGCTCGGGTTACAATCATCCCCGCTTAGGAGAACGCGTGGAACGCTCATGACCCAAGAAAAAATCGATATCCCCGGGCTGCTTGCCCGTCTGCCCCTGTTCAGCGAACTGACGCCGGAACACCTGTCCCTGATCGCCAGTGCCACCCGGGAAAAGCGTTTGCATAAAGGCGAACTCCTTTTCCAGCGGGGAGACCACCCCAAGGGTTTCTACCTGACCGTTTGGGGCCAGGTGAAGCTGGCCTTCTCCTCGCCCCAGGGCAACGAGAAAGTGGTGGAAATCCTCGGCCCCCTGCAAAGCTTTGGCGAAGCGGTCATGTTCATGGATCGCCCCTACCCGGTCTTCGCCGAAGCCCTGTCAGACACGCTGCTGCTCCATGTGGCCAGCAGCGCGGTCTTTGACCAGCTGGAGCAGGACTCCGGTTTTGCCCGCAAGCTCCTGGCGGGTCTATCCATCCGCCTTCACAGCATGGTGCGGGATGTGGAGTCTTACTCCCTGCGCTCCAGCGCCCAGCGTGTGGTGGGCTACCTCCTCCAGGAAGCTGCAGCGGAACCCTGCTCCTCCGCTTCCCAGCGCAGCGTGGATCTGCCCACCAGCAAACAGGTGATCGCTTCCCGCCTCAACCTGACCCCGGAAACCCTGTCCAGGATCTTCCACGAACTCTCCGAGGCGGGGCTCATCACCGTGCAGGGGAAGCATATCGTGCTGCACGACATTCAAAAGCTCGCCAACTACGGCGCCTGAGCCCCTCGCTCCTGGCTGGCGCGGCAGGCCTGCCTGTACCATCTGACCGCCCGCGCCAGATGGAGCAACAGCATCAGGCTCCACGCCACCACCAGCCCGCCTGCGGGAATCCTGAATGCCTCCACCCAGGGCGCCAGCAGGAGCAGCGCCAGCATTAAACAGTGCAGGCGATAGTGCCGAAGTTGCCCGGCCTCGGGAATGATCTGCATCATGTTTGGCCCGCGCCCGAGTCGCTGCTGAAGATTGAGCCAGATCATGAAGGGAACAATCTTGTAGAGCATGCCCACGGTGGCCGAAAGTAGCACGCCGGCAAAGATCACCAACCCGGCCGTCACAGCCCATCGTGGCTCATCGACAAGCAAGGCCGCAATCGTCAACACGGCTCCACCCAGCATGGCCACCATGGCCAGGCGCCACATCCGGAACGTCATATCCAATCGGGCCCTGCGGCGGCGGCGTTGCAGATTCAGGGTCAGGGCAGCAAAAACGCCGGCAAGAATTGCGAGGGCCACCCCCAGCAGCGGCTCCCGCCAAGGACTCACCCCCCCGCCAAGGCTGACGACCGCCAACCCCCACCCCAGGGATGCAGCGAAACGCGGCGGATAGGGGGGGGTCAGTTGAAACATGGGCACGACCAGATAAGCCACACCCGCCAGCAGCCCCAAGGCCCACACTCCCAGCCCCCACCCCACATGAACCGGGGTCACGCTGAACCAGCCCGCCACCAGCCAGCCCTGGCGGGCGGCCAACAAGCTGGCGCCCAGCACCAGGGTTCCCCCCAGACCCAGCACGGCCCAGGGCAAGACCTTGACGGTCGGCCCCCCGGCAGGCGTCCGGAGCAGACTGAGCAAGACCACGGGGATGAAAACCACCACCAGGAGCGCCGCCAGCCCCATGGCCAGGATAACCGCCCCATTCCATTGCCAGAGGAAGGCTGCCGCCAGGGCAACAGGAAGTACCACCAAGGCGCCATGGGTAAGTGTCGCCACCGGGACTACGCCCCGCAGGTTGGCCCCAACCGCCACCGGCATGAGTTGGAACAAAGCCCCCGCCATGATGTTCAGCAGGAAACCGACCGCCACCAGATGCACCATGGCCAGAGTCGCCGCGGTCCACCGGGTGGCCAAGGCCAGATCCGGCTGAAGGATCAACACCACCCCGGCCGCGACCCCAAAAAGAGGTGCGGTCAGGAAAAAACGCAGGGGAACGTGGAGGGGGGGCGCCTGTTCGAAAGACAGGGCCTGCATCATCCGGACCCGGCGTGGTAGATGTGAATGGCGAAGGTTCCGTCAGCCTGAACCTCGGTCCGGTGGGCGTAGCCATTGCCCCGCAGGATCCCATACAAGGGGGTCGGTTCGCGGTAGAGGAGCAGCACGATTTCCCCCCCGGGCAGCAGGTCGTCAAGGGCCGCCAAGGTGAGTTCCATCGGCTCGGGAGGCATCAAGCCACGGGCATCCAGGATTCTGGGAGCGGGTGCGTCAGACATGATTCGCGCCCTCCAGGCGATCGGCCAGGGCGGACGCCAGACCGCGCTCGGAACCCACGGCCTGGTCGCACATGGGATAAAGGATGTTTTCTTCTTTCATGTTGTGCTGCTGCATCAACACCAGCAGCGTATCCGCCGCCCCAGCCAGCGTAGACGGGTCGCAAGCTTGCGCGGCGGCACTCATGTCGGCACACAGGTCGCGCATCTGCTGATGTTCCTGGCGCATGACCACGGTAGGGCCGGAAGCCATGCCGGTGGCTGCCTCGAAGGCGGGGAAGAGCAACTCTTCCTCTGCCAGGAAGTGGGCGAGCAGCATGCGCTCAAAACGCGACATGGCTGTTCGGCAGGCGGACCAATCCCCTGCCATGGCCGCGGCTTCGGCTGCGGCGAAGGCATCATCGCAATCGGTATGGTTGCGGCCCATCAGGCCGGACAGGGAGGTCACGGGTCAATCCTTTAGTCGCTGTAGTTGTAGGGCATTTTGGAAAGCCAAGCCCCCTGACAGCATTGACCCCTATCAAGGGATCACTCCCTCAAGCGGCCAACATCCAAATCAGCGAACCACTGGATGAAGCGCCCTACATCAGCCCCTTGATAGATCGCGCCATGCTGGGGGCAGAGCATGTCAATTTCCAGGGCCGCCACCCGCTCGCACCAAGCCATCTTGGCGGCATTGGACCCCATCCAGCGACGATGGAAACCCTCGGCGAAGCGGATATGGCTGTCGAAGTCTTCCACAAACAGCCCGTTTCGCTCCGGCGGCAGGAGTGCCGCCCCCACATCGCCAGAAAACAGGATCCTGGCCTTGGGATCATAGAGGTGATGGTTACCCGAAGAGTGCAGATAATGGGCGGGGATGGCACGCAGATCCAGGGCGCCCAAGGGAATGGGCATGCCCTCGTCGGGAATGCTGACAAAGGTGTCGGCGGTCCCCCCGAAGTGTGGCAGGAAGGTCGCCCACAGCCAGCTGGTGTAGCACTTCAACGCCGGATTGAAGTCCAGCCACAGGGCCAGGGAGGAAATGATGTCTGGATCCTGGTGGGAAGCAAATATGCCCCGGATGGCCGTGGGATCGGCCTCGGCACATAGGGCCGAGAAGACCGCCGGAAAAATCTCGATGCCCCCCGGATCGCACAACAGGGAGTCCCCGCCGGACTCCACCAGAAATTCATTGGTATCAATGAGGTGCCCTGCCCGCTCGGGGTCCCGAACGATGGCCAGCCAGCGGTGGTTACCATCCTGGTAAATGGAATGGGAGGTCTTCATCAACGGTCCTTGGCTAGACGCTCTTTGGTGAGCTTTTCGAGGGAGAGCTTGATCAGCTCAATCACCTCGGCGAAATCAGTGGATACCTGCATCAGGGCGGTGCTGTAGCGGCCACCGTAAGCGGCCTCGATCTTGGCCGAACGGGCCAGCACCCCTCCGAGCTCCGCCAAACGGTTCGTATCGGCCAGGGCACCGTGGAGGCTCTTATCCAGAGCCCGCAAGCGAGTCAGCTGTTCGTCCATGCTCCACTCACCACGCTCCACCACGGGCGTCAGGGCGGGAATCTGCGCGTCGGCGCATTCCTTGACGGTGGCCGCCAGGATGCTGTTGAGGCGCCGCTGCTGCATCAAGCTTGATACGGTACTCACCGATCCGGCGGTCATGACCCGTAACGCAGCCATTTCCCGAGTAAGGTCCTCGGCGAAACGGCGCAGTTCGTTGGACAAGACCCCGAAGCCCAAGGCGGCCGTCCCCGCCCGTTTGGCCAGGAAAATGGCATTGAGCGCCATCAGGTTGATCTTGAAGGCCGTGGCGACAATGGCCTTGATCTCTTCGTTGACCCGGACGATACGCGCCAACAGAGACTCCTGAGCGCTGGGTGCCCCCACGCCTTCAAATGTACTCACATCCATCCTCCAGTCCTGCCGACGAGGTTGGCCACTTTATGGAAAACCCGGCGGGCATCAGGGCGGGGATACGGAAAGCATGCATGACGCACATCCTAGGGCGCAAAATCGAAAGCGGGCCGACGGCCAAGATTGATCCGGGAGGGGGCCCGGCGCCGCCCTGCCCCCATCAAGACATGGCTGGATTAACGGCCAGAAATGCGCCGACTTGATCCCGGCGGTCGCCTTGCTACTGCTCCAGGACGTAGGAACCCGGCGCGGACCCCAGGGACGGGAAGGCTGCGGTAACCGCCGGACGAGCCTCCACCAGCTCGCCGCTGCGGGATCGGAGCCAATCGACCCAATCCGGCCACCAGCTTCCGACATGCTCCTGGGCGCGCCCACGCCAGGCCTCGAAGGAATCGGAACGATGGGCCTCGCCGCTCCAGAAGTGGCGCTTGGGAGGATCTACCGGCGGATTGACGACACCCAGGATATGGCCGGAGCTGGACAAGACAAAGCGCTTGGGGCCGGTGACGTGGTTGTGGACATAGAAGGTCTGCTGGGCCGGGGCGATGTGGTCGTCCTGGGCGGCAACGGAGTACAGGGGTTGGCTGATCCGGGACAGATCCAGGGGCTGACCGGCCACTTTCAGTGCATCCGCCACAATGAGCCGGTTGTACAGGTAAAGCTCCCGCAAATACCAGGAATGCATGCGGTAGGGCATCCGGGTGGTATCCATGTTCCAGAACAGAACGTCAAAGGGTGGCGGCGACTCCCCATACAGCCACCCATGAACCACGTAATGCCAGATCAAGCTGTTGGAGCGCAGCAGACGGAAGGCCGCAGCCATCTCCTTACCGTCCAGATAGCCCTTGCGGGCCATGTTGGCGGTGAGGAAGCTGACGCTGCCTTCATCCACGAAAACCTCGATGTCCCCCGGCCGGCGAAAGTCCACCAGGGTGGTAAACAAGGTCCAGTCCTCTACCGGCACCGCCTCGGGACCGAACTTGCGATTGGCCCAGGCCATGTACATGGTGAGGGCGGTGCCGCCGATGCAATACCCCGCCCCATGGACCTTGGGGCTGCCGGTAAAGCGCCGGGCCACATCGACGATGGTCGCCACCCCCTCGGTGAGGTAGTCGTCGAAGCTGACGCCTGCCATCTCGGCACCCGGGTTCTTCCAGCTGGTGATGAAGACGTCGAAGCCCTGATCCAGCAGATAACGGATCAAACTCTTCTTCGGATTGAGGTCCAGGATGTAGAACTTGTTGATCCAGGGCGTGATGATGACGACCGGGCAGGCATGGACCCGAACCTGGGTGGGTGCATAGTGGATCACCTCCAGCAGCGGGTTGCGGAACACCACTTCGCCGGCGGTGGTGGCCAAATTCACCCCGACCTTGAAGGCACCGGGATCTGTCATCCGGATGTCGCCCGACTGCATGTCGTCCATCAGGTTGTGCAGGCCCTTCACCAGGCTTTCTCCCCGACTCTCCACGGCCCGCCGTATCGCTTCCGGATTGGTCCAGAAAAAATTGGTGGGGGCCACGGCATTGAGCCATTTGCGCCACCAGAAGGCCGCTCGCCGCCGCTCCTTGCTGGACAAGGCTGGGGTGGCATAAAGCATGTCCTGGGTGTGGCGGGTGAAGGCCAGGTAGAACTCCTTGACGATGTCCCAGGTGGCAGACTCGGTCCACACCGGGTCACTGAAGCGGGTGTCATCCTCGTGGGGCGTCACCGGATCGGGATCCTTCAATCCCATGGCCCGACGCCAAGCGTGCCAATGGAGCATGCACAGATCCGAATACAGCCGACTTGCCCGCTCGGCGAGTTCCTGGGGATGGGCCAACCAAGCAAGCTGGGCATGGACGATGGGGGCGGCGACACCCAGGGGGTCCACGGCGCCCTCCACGGACTCATGCAGGCCCTTGATGACCCGCTCAGTGGCCGCCGGACCAGCGGACCATGCGTCACTGATATTGGGAATACGTTTTGGCAAGGCACTCTCCATGACACGCAACCCAGCAATTAGAACCGGGCCAAGCTACAACTGATCAGGCCAGGCGATAACGCAAACCCGGCTCTGGCAAGGTAACGTTGGGCCAGCCCAACTCCGAGCTCACCGCTTCGGCAAAACTGGCCGAGGCCTGGCGCTCACCATGCACCACGAAGGTACGCCCCGGCGCTTTCTGGAAATGGCCCAGCCAGCCCAACAAGGCCGGACGGTCAGCATGGGCCGAGAGGCCACCGATGGTATGGATGGTCGCCTTGACCGGCACCCGATCCCCGAACAGGGTGACCTGGCGCGCACCGTCCACCAGCCGGCGCCCCAAGGTCCCAGCCGCCTGGAATCCGGCGATGATGATGGCGCACTCCGGGCGTCCCAGGTTATGGCGCAAGTGGTGCTTGATGCGACCGGCCTCGCACATTCCGCTGGCAGACACAATGACCAGGCCCCCCTTGCAGGCATTCAGGGCCATGGACTCCTCCACGTCCTCGGTGAACCTGACGCGGATTTTCTCGGGATGGGCAGCCTGCCAGGCCAGCAATTCCCTGGAGGGCTCATCCCAAAGATCCTGATGTCGCAGGGTGACCTCGGTGGCGGCCGAAGCCATGGGGGAATCCACCACCACATCCAGGGAACCCAGCCGCCCCTCCCGCGCCAGGCTGGCCAGCATGAACAGAATCTCCTGGGTACGGCCCACCGCGAAGGCCGGGATTATCGCGTTGCCCCGGCGGCGAACCAGGGCATCGTTGATGGCTTCCACCAATTCGTCTTCGGTGTCGTGCAGGCAACGGTGGGCACGATCCCCATAGGTGGATTCGATGCAAAGCACATCGGCACCCAGCACGCGCTCCGGATCCCGCAGCACCGGCCGCTCTGGCTGCCCCAGATCGCCGGAAAACACCAGGCGTCGGTGCCCACCGGGGGTGGGGACATCAAGTTCCAGGATAGAAGACCCCAGGATGTGGCCGGCATCCAGAAATTGGCAGGAAACGCCCCCCGGCAACTGGAGCGCCTCGCCGTAGGCGACCCTGCGTAACTGCTTGAGACTCTTGCGCGCCTGCTCCACCGTATAGAGCGGTGCCACGTTCTGGCGGTGCCTGATCCTAACCCGGTGGCTTTGCCGATTCAGCCACTCCATCTCCTTTTCCTGGATATGCGCCGAATCCAGGAGCATCACCGCCAAGAGATCCACCGTGGCCGGAGTTGCATAGATCGGACCTTTGTAACCCAAGGCCACCAAGCGCGGCAGCAGGCCAGAATGATCCAGATGGGCATGGGTCAACAACACGAAATCCAGGGTCCGCAGATCAAAATCGAGGGCAGCCCAGTTTTTCCGATCTGCATCCCGCCCCCCCTGGAACATCCCGCAATCCACCAGAAACGTGCCACCGTCATGGCTGACACGGCAGCAGGAGCCGGTAACCTCCCCTGCTGCGCCATGGAACACTAACTCCATACTCATTCTCCTAACCCAACGTGGGCACCCACCCCAAGGCGAGTCAACCACCAATCCCATCCTGCCCCGCCTGAAGCCGATCGGGTTGACACTAGTCAAGCGGGCGCTGTTCCGAGTCCACCCTATAATGGTGCATCCCCTTTCCGCCGTGGAGATTCACCATGTTCAAGCACCTGCTGGTTCCCACTGATGGCTCCGAACTGTCACAAAGTGCGGTTCAACGCGCCGTGGCCTTTGCCAAGGATGCCGGCGCTCGCATCACCTTCTTCTATGCCCAGCCGGATTTTCCAATGCCCATCTATGGGGAGGGGGCCTTGATTGACCCGACAACGCCCGAACAGTTCGCCCGGGCGGCGGCTCAGGAGGCCGACCAGATCCTCTCCAAAGCCTGCCAGAGCGCCGAAAGCCTGGGCGTCCCGGCGGATCGGGACACCGTAGTGAGCGAGGTACCCTATGAATCCATTATCGAGTCGGCCAGACGCAAGGGATGCGATCTGATTTTCATGGCGTCCCATGGCAGACGCGGCATAGCAAGCCTGCTGCTAGGCAGCGAAACTCAAAAAGTCCTGTCCCACAGCACGATTCCGGTTCTGGTTTATCGCTGACCCCACGGAGGCGCCTACCTCCAGAACGGGCATACTCGAGCAGCAAAAGAATACGGCCCTCCCGGGCCGTTTTTTTTGGGTCAAATTGCCCGCCAGCGGTTCAGGTGTCCTCCGGATGATTGATCTCATCCGCAGTTCGCTGGAAGAAGAGCGTGGCCAGACTGGATGCCGCGCAGATCAACCAGAACGCGAAAAAGCCGATCGAATAGGTGGCGATCGGCGAGTACTCGACTGGCTCCCCCAGCAAATACAGCTCCCGGGGATTGATCATGGTGAAGAAGGCCATCTCAGCCAGTCCCGCCACCAGGAATGATGGCCACAAGACCTGAATCCATTTCGACACCCTCACCCTCCCTTTCTGGTTTGCCGGACGAAATCAGGCGCTCCGCCCGTGGGCTTTCTCATCCTCGGCCATATGTCGTTTCACGAACCGGCCGATATAGACCGCCATCACCAGGATGAACCCGATGGTAAACAGACTTAACAGACCAATATCGGTACTGAACAACTCACGCCAGGCCATCTTGCCTCTCCTTTCAGTCAACAGGTTTGGTATCGCTTGCCACGATCCTCACGTTTGTCTCTGTCGGGATGGTCACGGCCCCGTTTAACCGCCAGGCTCGGGACTCGTCTTCTAATTGAATATTCCAGCGGCCACTGGAGAGGGCTGTCAGGGCCCCGCGATACTTCCCATCGGCCTTCTCCATGACCACCACCTGATCCAGACCGACACGGGTCGGGTGGGACATGATCAGGCGCAGACGGTCCGGCAGGGTAGCCAGGTCCAGGGCGTCCAGCTTCACGGTGACGCCATCCGCCCCCAGGACCACTTCTGCCTCAAGACCCAGCACCCCGGCACGATCGGAGCGCTCCATGGTCTGCTTGATGGCCAAGCCCTGTTTGTAATAGTCATCCACCACCAGGCCATCGCTGGTCTTGACCGCCAGCCACAAGGTGATCCCTCCCGCAACGACCGCGGCAAGAGGCAGGGCGATCAGAAACCAGGGCCAACCCTGGCGGAACCACGGCAATTCAGTGTTGTTATCGTTCAAGCGCATCGGAGTCGTCAATTGGGCATCAGGAAGGTGGTTTTCTCTTTCACGGAAACCGCCTCGTCGTCCAGCGACTTCACCACGAAATACAGGGGGCTGGAAGAGCCGGGTCTGGCGGATTCAGGCGGCACCTGGACCTGCACCGTTACGGCCTGGGTCGTGGCGGGCGCCACGTCAATCCGTGACTGATCGCCGGCCATGGCAGCGCCTTCAAGGCCGACGACCTGGATCTGGAAGGTTTGAGGTTGCTCGGTCATGTTCATGACCTGCAACCGATAGATGTTCTCGATCAATCCCCCCTCCACTTCCCTGGCCAGGGTCGTGCGGTCCCTGATCACATCCACCCGCAAGGGCGAACGGGTCGCCAATCCCCAGACGAAGGCGATGCAGATCAGTCCAAGGATCGCGCCATAGATCAGGGTTCGGGGCCGCAGCACATGAAGCAGGATGTCCTTGCGCCCCCAATGCCGCCGAATGGCATTCTCGGTGGAGTAGCGGATCAAGCCCCGGGGGTAATTCATCTTGTCCATCACCTGATCGCAGGCGTCGATACAGGCCGAGCAACCGATACATTCATACTGGAGGCCCTTGCGAATATCGATTCCCGTCGGACAGACCTGGACACAGATTTCGCAATCCACGCAGTCACCCTTGCCTACTGCACGCGGGTCGCCCCCCTTCTTGCGGGGGCCGCGTGGCTCACCCCGCTCTTGGTCATAGGTAATCACCAGGGTATCAGGGTCGAACATCACCCCCTGGAAGCGAGCATAGGGGCACATGTATTTGCACACCTGCTCCCGCATGATCCCGGCCATCAGGTAAGTGAAGCCCCCGTAAAACAGGATCCAGAACAACTCCCAAGGGCCAAAGCTGAAATGCTTCGCTTCTTGAAGCAGTTCGGACAGGGGAGAAAAATAGGCAACGAAGGTAAAGCCGGTCCATAGGGCCAGGGCCAGCCATACACCATACTTGGCACCCTTGATAGCCAGCTTGCGCGGTCCCATGGGCGCTTGGTCGAGCTTCATGCGCTTTTTGTGATCGCCTTCGATCTTTTGCTCGATCCACATGAATATCTCGGTGTAGACCGTCTGGGGACAGGCGTATCCACACCACAGACGACCCGCAATCGCCGTGAAGAAGAACAGGGAATAGGCAGAAATGATCAGCAGGATGGCCAGGAAAAACACATCCTGGGGCCAGAACACCCAGCCAAAGATATAGAACTTCCGTTCGGTAAGATGCAGCAAAAAGGCTTGTCGACCGTTCCACTCCAGCCAGGGCAGACCATAGAACAGGATCTGGGTAAGCCACACCAAAGCCCAGCGCCAGGTGGCAAAGAGTCCGCTCACCGAACGGACATAGACTTTCTTGCGCACCGCGTAGAGCTCATCGTTGCCACCATCCAGCTCCACAGGCTGAATCTGGATGACCTTGGCTTCGGGTGTCGGGGCTGGCTTGTGAATCATCGCTATATTCTGAAACACTAATTTTTTGGATCAAAATTTCCCCGGGGTTTAGCCCGGGGAAATGCGTCGTATCGACACCTACCACTTACTTTGCGGCTTCGGCGCCCCCGGACACGCCAGAAATATAAGCGGCCAGCAGATGGACCTTCGCATCGCCCAGGAATTCCTGGAATGCGGGCATCCGGTTGGTACGCCCCTTGGTCACCGTCTCGATGATGGTGGCCTCGGAAGAGCCATACAACCAGGTCTTGTCCGTCAGATTCGGAGCACCGAGACCCTGGTTACCCTTCCCATCCGGACCATGGCAGGCCGCGCAGTTCTGCGCGAACAGCTCCTTGCCTTGCTGAGCCCGCAGGGAATCGTGAGCCAGACCGGAAAGGGAACGCACGTAGTTAGCCACGTCCTTGGTTCCATCCGCGCCGAGCGCCGGACCGAAGGGCGGCATCATGCCCTGGCGGCCACCGGAGATCGTCGTCTTGATGGTCTCGGGCTCACCACCGTACAGCCAGTCATGGTCCGTCAGGTTGGGGAAGCCCTTGGCTCCCTTGGCGTCAGAGCCATGGCACTGAGCGCAATAGGTCAGAAACAGACGCTGACCCATGGCCTTGGCTTCCGGATCGGCCGCAACGGCCTTGAGATCCATGCCCTTGTACTTGTCGAAGATCGGCGCGTACTTTTCAGTGGCCTTGCGCATTTCCTGCTGATACTGGCTGTTCTCGCCGGCAGCGGAGCTCCAACCGTACATCCCCTGCTGGTTGCCAAAGCCCGGGTAGAGCACCAGATACACGATCGCGAAGATCACCGTGATCCAGAACAGATACATCCACCACCGGGGCAGCGGGTTGTTGTACTCGGCGAGGGTCTCGTCCCACACATGACCATGAAGCTGGTTCATCTCATGGGCGCGGTCGACCTTATTGTTCGAGATCAACACAAAGAGGCAATACGCCAGACTCAGGCCCACCAGCACCATCACGTAGGCGTTCCAGAAACCGCTAACAAAGTCAGCCATTTGTTTTTCCTTCTTTTGCCAGCCCACCGGCACGGCCAGTGGGCTCATCGTCATCGGTGAAGGGCAGGAGCGCCGCCTCCTCAAAACCCGCCTTCGCGTGCCTGCTGTAAGCCCAGGCACAGATTGCCAGGAAGCACAGGAAACCCATCAGGGTAATGATGGTCCTCAGGTCATTGATATCCACGGCGCATCTCCACCTTTACTTCACGTCCTTGAGGGCGGTGCCCAGACCCTGCAGGTAGGCGATCACCGCCTCCATTTCGGTCTTGCCCTCCAACTGGGCCTTGGCGCCAGAGATCTCTTCGTCCGTATAGGGCACGCCCACCGTCCGCAGAGCCTTCATCTTGGTATCGATGTCAGCGGACTTCACCGGCCGCTCAAGCCAGGGGAAAGCTGGCATATTGGACTCGGGCACCACATCCCGGGGATTATTCAGGTGGATCTGATGCCACTGGTCGGAATAACGCCCGCCCACCCGGGCCAGGTCCGGCCCAGTTCGCTTGGATCCCCACTGGAAGGGATGGTCATACACGAACTCGCCCGCCACGGAGTAATGGCCATAGCGCTCGGTTTCGGCGCGGAAGGGGCGAATCATCTGGGAGTGGCAGTTATAGCAGCCTTCCCGGATGTACACATCCCGCCCCGCCAGGCGCAGGGGCTCATAGGGCTTCAGGCCCGGCACCGGCGTAGTGGTGGACTTTTGAAAGAACAGCGGAACGATTTCGACCAGACCACCCACGCTGACCACCAGCAGGGTGAGAACGATCATCAAACCGACGCTGCGTTCGATAACGTCGTGTTTCGACTTTGCCATGATGAATGGGTCTCCCGAATTAGGCGTGAGCGGCTTGAGGGGCAAGAACCGGCGCGTCATACGCCTTTTCGCCCGCGATGGTCTTCACCATGTTGTAGAACATGATGAGCATCCCGCTGAGGAAGAGCACACCGCCTACCAGACGGATGGTCCAGAAGGGATAGCTGGCCTTGACGGATTCCGCGAAGGAATAGGTCAGGGTGCCGTCCACGTTGGTGGCACGCCACATCAAGCCTTGCATCACACCTGCAATCCACATGGAAGCGATGTAGAGCACCACGCCAATGGTGGCGATCCAGAAGTGGGTGTTGATCAGCTTGGTGGAGTACATCTCGGTCTTACCGTACATACGGGGCAGCAGGTAATAAACGGAACCGATGGAAATCATGGCCACCCAGCCCAGCGCGCCGGAATGCACATGGCCCACCGTCCAGTCGGTGTAGTGGGACAAGGCATTGACGGTCTTCACCGACATCATCGGGCCTTCGAAGGTGGACATGCCGTAGAAGGACAGGGAGGTGATCAAGAACTTCAGGATCGGATCAGTGCGCAGCTTATGCCAGGCGCCGGAAAGGGTCATGATCCCGTTGATCATGCCACCCCAGGAAGGCGCCAGCAGAATCAGGGAGAACAGCATGCCGACGGACTGGGTCCAGTCCGGCAGGGCGGTGTAATGCAGGTGGTGGGGGCCGGCCCACATGTAGGTGAAGATCAAAGCCCAGAAGTGCACCACCGACAACCGGTAGGAATACACGGGGCGCTCGGCCTGCTTGGGCACGAAGTAATACATCATCCCCAGGAAGCCGGCGGTCAGGAAGAAGCCCACCGCGTTATGGCCATACCACCACTGGATCATCGCGTCCTGCACACCTGCGTAGCAGGAATAGGACTTGGTCAGCGAAACCGGGATCTCACAGCTATTGACGATGTGCAGCAGGGCTACGGCGATAATGAAGGCGCCGTAGAACCAGTTGGCCACATAAATGTGGGAGGTCTTGCGAATCGCCACGGTGCCGAAGAACACCACGGCGTAGGCGACCCACACCAGGGTGATCAGGATGTCGATGGGCCATTCCAGTTCCGCATATTCCTTGCCGGAGGTAAAACCCAGCGGCAGGGTCACGGCGGCCAGGACGATGATCAGCTGCCACCCCCAAAAGGTGAAGGAAGCCAGCCAAGGCGCGAACAGCCGGGTATGGTTGGTACGCTGCACCACGTAGTAGGACGTGGCGAACAGGGCACAGCCCCCGAACGCGAAGATCACCGCGTTGGTATGGAGCGGACGCAACCGCCCGAAATGCAGGAATTCGTGAACGTTCAGTTCAGGCCATACGAGCTGCGCCGCGGCAATGACGCCGACGAGCATGCCCACTATGCCCCACACCACCGTCATGATGGCGAACTGGCGCACGACTTTGTAGTTGTAAGTCGCTTGCGATTGCATGTGAGTCACCCCTTTGATTAAAAACCCCATTTAAAGCCTCCCCGACCCACAGCGGATAGCCGGGATATTTCGGCCAAGGATACGCTGCCATCGGGCACAACTTTTGATACAGATCAACATTGTAGTGCACTGCAAGACCTGCCGCAAAACCAATATTGACGGGGTTTTCGGGGGTTTTGAGCAAAAAAAAGGGTGCGTCATCGACGCACCCCCAACCCCAACAGAGAGACAAAAATTCCTGCGGCCTGCGCCGCTTTCCGAGCGCGCCACGCGTGCCGCCGAAAAACCATTTCTCAAGTATGGCTATAAGAACTTCCGCTCTCCTTGACCTATATCAATCGCCCGCATCTATGGTGCCACTTTCCGTGCCCTGACCGGCCTTCCCGGAACAGGTCTTACCCTCAGCGTCGGACGGACGGGGCTTGTCGTCATCCATCAGTAGTCGATAGGCGGGGCCCTCCATATCCTCGAACTGCCCGCTACGCAGGGACCACCAGAACACCAGCCCGATGAGGAACACCAACACCACCGACAAGGGGATCAGCAAGTAAAGAATTTCCATCGATTCATCCAAGACCAGAAGGATGCCGGCTAAGGGTGGCGAACCCGCAAGCGCATGGCGTTGAGGACCACCAGCAGCGAACTGACGGACATGCCGATCCCCGCCATCCAGGGGGTGACCAGACCCAGCATAGCCAGGGGAATGGCGGTGAAATTGTAGGCGAAGGCCCACCACAGGTTCTGCCGGATGACCCGCAGACTTCGGTCCGCCAGATCCAGCGCGGCCACCAGGGCGCCAAGGTTTTCGGTCAGCAGGACCAAGTCCGCCTGATTGCGCGCCAGGTCGGTCCCCCCCCCCATCGCCACCGACACCTGAGCCTGGGCAAGGACCGGTGCGTCATTGACACCGTCCCCCACCATCGCCACCACGTCCCCCTGGCTCTGGTAGGCCAGCAAGGCCTGGTGTTTGGCCTGAGGACTCAGCCCGCCGCGAAAATCCCCGATGCCCAGTGTGCCCGCCACCGCCGCCACGGCGGGCACACTGTCGCCACTCAAAATGGACAAGCCCCGTTTTCGTTGGGCCAAGGCCGCCATCAGGAAGGCGGCCTCTTCCCGGAGACTATCCGCCAGAAGAAAACCCCCCCACCACTGGCCCGGCCCGCCAAGCACCACCACGCTCCCCATCGCCCTGTTCAAGCGCTGCAAGGAATCAGGCAAGGGCATCCCCACCAGCTCGGCAACGAATTCCGGTCGGCCCAGCCGCACCGGCAGCCCCCCCAACCGCCCCTCAACGCCTTGCCCGGTCACCGCGCGCAAATCCGTCACGGCCGCTACCGCCGCGCCGGCCGCACGGCGTACCCCGCCGGCGATGGCATGCTCGGATGCTGCCTCCAGACCGGCTGCCACCGCCAGCAACTCCGGCTCAGCTCGGTCGATGGCGACGATCTCATCCACCACCATGCGCCCGTGGGTCAGCGTGCCGGTTTTATCAAAAACGAATCGATTCGCCTTGGCCAGGGTTTCGATGGCATGCCCGCGGGTGACCAGGACACCTAGCCGCGCCATGGAATCGGTGGCCACCGTCAGGGCAGCGGGGGTCGCCAGAGACAAGGCGCAAGGACAGCTCACCACCAACACCGAAACGAATACCCACAAGGCCCGGGATGGCTCGATCAGGTACCACCCCACCCCGGTGACCACTGCCAGGATGAGCAAGGCCACGATGAAACCGCCCGCCACGCGGTCCGCCAGCTCGACGACCCGGGGCTTCTCCATGGCCGCCCGCTCCATGAGCCGCTGGATCGCAGCCAGGCGGGTGGCGTCCCCCACCTGTTCCACGCGAATCACCAGGGGACTGGCCGTATTGATGCTGCCCCCGGTCACCGGGGAGCCCTGGCGCTTGGCTACCGGCGCGCTTTCCCCGGTCAGCAACGCTTCATTGGCTTCACTCTGGCCATCCAGCACCACGCCGTCAGCTGGAATCACCTCTCCGGGCCTTACGCGCAGAACATCCCCGGAAACCAGTTCGGAGACCGCCACCCGCTGGGGCGCCGGATCTGGCCAGTGAGGCAAACGCTCGGCGAAGGCCGGGATGACCTTCCCCATTTCCTCCACCCCCCGCACCGCCCGCTGCCGGGCGAGCATCTCAAGATAACGGCCGCACAGCAGGAAAAACACAAACATGGCGACGGAATCAAAGTAGACCTCTCCCGCCCCCTTTACCGTGGCCCAGCAGCTGGCCAGGAATGCCGCCCCCACCCCCAGGGCCACCGGCACATCCATGCCCAGTCGCCGCAGGCGCACGTCCCGCCAGGCCCGGGCGAAGAACGGCGCCGCGGAGTAAAGCACCACCGGAAGGGTCAGGATCAGGCTGGCCCAGCGCAGCAACTGGGCGATATCCGGCGTCATGTCGCCCTCCCCGGCCAGGTAGGCGGGGATGGCATACATCATGACCTGCATCATTCCGAAACCGGCCACGAACAAGCGCCACAGGGCGGAACGCCGCTCCCGGGCGGCAACCTGCTCGGAACGCTCCACGTCGTAGGGGTAGGCCCGATAGCCGATGGCCTGAATTGCCGCGAGAATGTCCGACAGGCGGGCCACCCGCTCGTCCCAGCGTACTCGGGCGCGACGGGTGGCGTAATTGATCTCGATGGCCGAGACCCCGGGCTGGCGCGCCACGTGCTGCTCGTTGAGCCAGACGCAAGCCGCGCAGGTAATGCCCTCCAGGATCAGAGCGGCTTCACGCTCATATTCGCCCACCGGACGGACAAAACTCTTCTGGAAATCCGGATGGTCGAAGAGGCCCAGCTCCTGGAGTTCCTGGGGCAATGCCTCCCGACGGGACTCCGGCAGGGCATCCCGATGGCGGTAATACTCGGTGAGTCCGCTATCCACAATGGAACGGGCCACCGCCTCGCAGCCGGTACAGCACATCCGCCGCTGAGCTCCGGCAACCGCCACGTAATGTCGCGTTTCAGCGGGAATCGGCAACCCGCAGTGATAGCAAGAGCCGTCGTCTGCCACCGGCTCGGGAGTGGATGCGGTCAAGGGAAAACCTCAGCAAGTCGTTAAGTGGCCAGCCCCGGCCACGCCAGGACCGGCGGGTTGTACCATAAAGGCGGCCGGCCAACCTAACCAGGCTCAACACGCGTGAACGTCATGCCCGCATCAAGACCAACGCATCAAGGCGGCCCCGCGTTTCGCGGCACAGTTGGCAGACAAGGCGTCAAACTTGTCCCAAGATGCACCCAGGACATACCAGAAAAGGAGTCCATCATGAGCGATGCCAACAGTCGGCCCGAAACGGACGTTACCGGCTTCCTCGAGCGCTACCCCCATCTTTCAACCTGCCTGGCATCCTGGGGCACCCTGGCATGCCGCCGTGTTCTGATGGGTTTGATGAACGATACCCGCAATGGCCAGCGCAAGGGCTTCCCCGCCCAGGATGCCCTGACCGTATTCCGGCTCCTGCAAGAACACGACAACAAGTTCCCGCAATTCGACGACTCTTCCGATAGTCCCTGCTGGATCGACGCCAGCCAGACCAGAACCTACTGGAAAGCCTAGACCCGAATCACCATCAACCGAACGGCCCCTCTGCGCGGCCCTGACCGAATGCAAAAGGGCCCGCGAAAACGCGGGCCCTTGGGTTTGGTGCTGCTGACCGGAATCGAACTGGTGACCTACTGATTACGAATCAGTTGCTCTACCGACTGAGCTACAGCAGCGAGGGAGCGGAGTCTACCACCCCGTATCCGGCCCTAGCAACGCCGCGTGGCATCAGGACCAAAGACCGGGCTCGGCAAACGCTTGCTTCAGGGCGTCCAGCAGCAGGCGCACCCTCAGGGGGAGGCGACGGCGCTCGGGGAAGACCACATAGATTCCGACCTTGGGCGCGGCGTATTCGTCCAGCACGCTGACCAGGCGGCCGGCGGCCAGATCCTCGCCCACCTCCCACATGGAACGCCAGGCCAGTCCCAATCCGGCCAGCACCCAATCATGGAGGACCGCGCCATCGTTGCATTCAAAACGGCCTGATAATTTGTACGTCTGGACCACATCAGGCTGCTCCGGATCCCGCAGGAGCCAGCCCCGCTGCTGGGATAGGGACAGGCAATCATGGCCGGCCAGGTCTTCGGGCACTCCGGGCCTGCCGCAACGGGCGATGTAGACGGGACTGGCCACCACCACCCGCCGCATCTCCGCCAGGCGCAGGGAGGCCAGGCTGGAATCGGTCATTTCCCCGATCCGCACCGCGCAATCGAAACCCTCGTTGATCAGATCCACGACTCGATCCGCCAGATCCAGGGTACAACTGACCTCTGGATGCTCCCCCAAAAAGCGTTGCACCACCGGCGCCACATGGCGCCGCCCGAATCCCGCCGGCGCTGACACCTTGATATGGCCGCTGGCCTTGACGCCCCCCAGGCTCACCGCGGCTTCCGCGTTGGCCAGGTCATTGAGAATGCGCTGGCAGTCCTCCAGGAACGCAGCCCCTTCGAATGTCAGGTTGATCCGGCGGGTCGTCCGGACCATCAGGCGCACGCCCAGGCGCTGCTCCAAGGCATCCATGCGGCGGCCGATGATCGCCGGGGTCACCCCTTCGGCCCGGGCCGCCGCCGACAAGCTACCGCGCGTCACCACCTCCACGAAACTTTGAATTTGCTTGAAGCTGTCCATCTTGTACTTAAAAGCAAAGATAAATTGATTTGATCTTATCTTCTATCTCTTGCCTTGATGCAATAGACTTCGCCGCAACTTGGGGCAGGAGACCAACCCAAAGCCAAGGCGCGGCATCGGCGGAGCGTCGTCGAACATAAGGCGCCACCATGAATCCGGATTATGAAGGTAGTGGAGGTAGTGGAATTCCCCAGCCCACCAGCGAACCCTGGGAAAACCGCAGCGCCGGCCCAAAGGAGCCCAGGGCGTGAAACGGTGGGCAGCCGCCGGGCCCGCCAGCTATCTTTCTAGAGTCAATTACCAATCAATCAAACCGATGCACAAGGAGTAGCTTCCATGGCCCTCACCCTCCCCGCCGGCATGCAGATCAATGCGCCGCTCCAGCCCGAATGGGAATCCATCCTCAGCCCCGCCGCCCTGGAGTTCGTCGCCAAGCTGCACCGCGCCTTCGAACCGCGCCGCCAGGAACTGCTGAAGGCCCGTGTTGCCCGCCAGGCCCGCATCGACGCCGGCGAAATGCCCGACTTCCTGGCCGAGACCAAGCACATCCGCGAAGGCGACTGGAAGATCGCTCCGCTACCCAAGGCCTTGGAACGCCGCCGCGTGGAAATCACCGGCCCGGTGGAAGCCAAGATGATCATCAACGCCTTCAACTCCGGCGCTGATTCTTACATGACCGACTTCGAGGACTCCAACAGCCCGAAGTGGGAAAACCAGATCCAGGGCCAGGTGAACCTGTTCAAGGCCATCCGCCGCGAACTCAGCTTCAAGAACGAAGCCGGCAAGGAATACAAGCTCAACGACAAGATCGCCACCCTGCAGATCCGCCCCCGCGGCTGGCACCTCGACGAGAAGCACGTCCTCGTTGACGGTCAACGCGTCTCCGGCGGCATCTTCGACTTCGGCCTGGTCTTCTTCCACAACGCCAAGGAACAGATCGCCCGGGGCGCCGGCCCCTTCTACTACCTGCCGAAGATGGAATCGCACCTCGAAGCCCGCCTGTGGAACGACATCTTCGTCATGGCCCAGGACCACTGCGGCATCCCGCAGGGCACGATCAAGGCGACGGTGCTGGTCGAGACCATCCTCGCCACCTTCGAGATGGAAGAAATCCTCTACGAGCTGCGCAACCACTCCGCCGGGCTGAATGCCGGTCGCTGGGACTACATCTTCTCGTGCATCAAGAAGTTCAAGAAGAACCAGGACTTCTGCCTCGCCCAGCGCGGCGCGATCACCATGGAAGTGCCCTTCATGCGCAGCTACGCCCTGGCCCTGGTGCAGGCCTGCCACAAGCGCGGTGCCCCCGCCATGGGCGGCATGTCGGCCCTGATCCCGATCAAGAACGACCCCGTCGCCAATGAAAAGGCCCTGGCCGGCATCCGTCACGACAAGACCCGGGACGCCAACGACGGCTTCGACGGCGGCTGGGTGGCCCACCCCGGTCTGGTTTCCATCGCCGCCGAAGAGTTCCAGAAGGTGCTCGGCGAACATCCCAACCAATGGGAAAAGCAGGTGTCCGGTTCCTTCGGTCCCAAGGACTGGCTCAACTTCGTGCCCGAGCAGCCCATCACAGAAACCGGCCTGCGCAACAACATCAACGTCGGCATCCACTACCTGGGTAGCTGGCTGGCCGGCAACGGCTGCGTGCCCATCCACAACCTGATGGAAGACGCCGCCACCGCCGAAATCTCCCGCTCCCAGGTATGGCAGTGGGTCGTGTCGCCCAAGGGCGTGCTGGACGATGGCCGCAAGGTCACCGCCGACATGGTGCGCGGCATGATCGCCGAAGAGCTGGCCAAGGTGAAGGCCAGCGTCAGCGCTGCCGGCGAAGACACCGCCACCTACGACCAGGCCGCAGTCATCTTCGACACGATGTCCCTCACCCCGGAGTACCCCGAGTTCCTCACCCTGCCCCTGTACGAGGCCATGGCGTAAATCGGGCCTTCGCTTCCGCCCGCCCGCGCGGGCGGAAGCGAACGTATCGCCACGGGCAAGCCACCCCGGCCCCTCGGGGGCCGGATCAAGTCTTGCCCTTTTCACAGCAGGAAGAAACCATGAATTTTTCCGGCAAGGCAGGCTTGGTCACCGGCAGCGGTTCCGGCATCGGCGCGGCTGTGGCCCAGGGCTACGCCCAGCGCGGCGGCGCCGTGGTGGTGGCCGACTTCAACGAGCGCAATGCGCAAAAAATCGCCGCCGGTATCGTCGACCGTGGCGGCAGGGCCGTGGCGGTCAAGGCGGACGTGACCAAGCTGGAAGACATCGAGCGCATGATCGCCATCGCCACGGACACCTTCGGCCGGCTCGACTTCCTGCACAACAACGCCTACGGCTTCCCGCCCAAGGTCGGCGCCCCGGCCAGGATCGCCGAGATGACGGACATGTTCTGGGAATACGGCCTGAACGTCGGCCTCACCTCCTGCTTCCGTGCCGCCCGCGCCGCCATTCCCATCATGCAGCGCCAGGGTGGCGGCTCCATCGTCAACACCGCCTCCATCTCCGGCCTGTTCGCCGATCCGGGCAGCGCCTGCTACAACGCGGTGAAGGCCGGCCTCATCAATTTCACCCGTACCCTGGCCTGCGAATACGGCGCCGACGGCATCCGCGCCAACTGTGTGTGCCCCGGCGTCATCGACACCCCCATGACCGGCGGCGCCTTCAATCTGGTGCCGGGCATGCGCGACGCCGCCATCGCCCAGGTCCCCCTGGGCCGCCTGGGCACCCCCCAGGAAATGGCCAACGTCGTGCTGTTCCTCGCCTCCGACCTCGCCTCTTTCGTCACCGGCGCCGCCTACGTGGCCGACGGTGGGCAGACAGTGGATTCCGGTAACGTCTTTTCCAAGTTCAAATAAGCCTGCCCCTTCAGCCCCTCCCGATCAGGACCCAGGGGCTGCCGTTTTCTCCGCCCGGATGCCCAGGACGAACATCCAGGTTGCCGCCTACCCTGCTCACTTTTCGGTCCGCCAGGTCTTGAAAAGTCAGCATTTCTGATTGTGCCCAGGGCCGGGGCTAGCTAATCTGCCGCTACCTCGGCGAAAATGCGCGTTGTTCCAAGTTGAGAAGGCCTTGGGCCGCACCCGCGATCAATGGCGCGGACGGCCCGAACCGCTCGGGGCAAGGATGGCCAATCCGCCCCGACGGGCCGTACCCGCTCGGCATCAAGCTACTTACCAGCGGGTTTGGTCGGAATTCTTTGAATTTGAGCGCAAATCACAATGGCATCAATGAGAAAACTAGAAACAGGGAAGGACGCCGTGACCACAGAGGAAGGGACGAGCAGCGCACAGGCCATCATGCCCGGCGTCGACCCCATCGCCAGCCACCGCAGGGACATCAAGCTGGGCTACCTCCTCCATGACGTCTCCCGCATGAGGCGCACGGCCTTCGACCAGTTGATGAAGCCTCTGGGCATCACCCGCGCCCAATGGTGGGTGATTGCCTACTTGTCGCGGCACGACGGCATGGCCCAGACCGAGCTGGCCGACAAGCTGGATGTGGGCAAGGCCAGCCTGGGCTCCCTGCTGGATCGACTGGAGGCCACGGCCTTCATCGAGCGGCGGCCAGACCCTTCCGATCGCCGGGTCAAACGGATTTTCCTGGCTCCCCCCGCCCTCCAGGTCCTGGAACAGCTGGCGGAAATGGAGGCCACCTTCAATCGGGAAATCCTGAAGGAACTCTCGGAAGACGATCGCCGGGAACTGATCCGGATGCTCTCATCCATCAAGAGCTCCCTCACCCACCTGGACGCTCCCAGCGCCCTGCCCAGCAGCTGAAACCCGGGGCTCCGGGGCCGGAGCCCCCCGCGGCTAG
>JAVEWG010000018.1:0-16836 GCA_034004685.1 Rhodocyclaceae bacterium
GAAGTCGTGTTCGTGACAGGGCGGGTTACCGCAGCGGGCCACCCCATTGCCCTCGGCGCCCGGGTTGGCGAAGGCCAGGAACTGCTGACTGGAGCAGATGGCTATCTTTACCTGCGTACCGCCGATCAAGGGGTTTTCATCCTGCGGCCCAACAGCCGGGCCACCATTGAGCGATATGCCTACGACCCGAGCCGCCCGGAGGGCACCCAGGTTAAGGTCGTGCTCAGTCAGGGGGTGATGCGGGGCATCAGCGGCCTGGGGGTGAAGGCCGCACGAGAGCAATTCCGGTTCAACACGCCGGTCGCCGCCATCGGTGTAAGGGGGACGGATTTTTCGGTTTTCACGTCCTCGGAGGTGAGCCGGGCAAGCGTTCGCAGCGGAGGTATCGTGATGGCAGGCTTCGGGCCGTCGTGCCCCATGGGGGGTGGAGGGCCCTGCAGTGGCGAAGGTGCTGAAGAGCTGTATGCCACTCAAAAGGATGTCGCCCTCCTGCAGCTTCAGCGGGGCGATCCCCGCCCTCAGCGGCTGGACGCTCGTTATTTGCACTTGGCGCCGGACAGCGTGGTCCCGCCCAACGGCCAGGAACCTGGAACCGGGGCGGCTTCAGCCAGTCCGTCAAACACCGGCACGGTACGCTCGGAATCCGCATTGATCAGCAATGCGGTCACCGCCCCGCCCCCTGTGATTGAGGAGCCCCGCCACATTCAGTGGGGACGGTGGACGCCCTTGGTCGGCCTGCCGGCCAACGTGGACGTGGAAGCACTCCCCGCTGGACTCGAGACCATCGTCAAATTCCCCACCTTCGGCCTGTGGCAAGACGCGCCCCTCACCGGCACCCTACCCCGGGAGGGCCGCGGCGAATTTACCTTGCGGGACCACGAAGGTTATTTTGTGGCCGGCGATCGCATGCTGGAATCCGCCCGGGCGGAAAACGCCAGGTTAACGGTGGATTTCGGGACCCGCAGCTTCGAGACCCGGATGGATCTCATCGGAACGAACTACCGTACCGATATCGTCGCGACGGGCTCAGTTGATACGGACGGCCGCTTGGCCAGCAATCTGATTGGGTCCAACAGTTATATCCGGGGCACCCTGACTGGCGAGAATGGCAAGCAGGCGGGTTACCTCTACCAGCGCACGGTTAGCGGCAGCCTGAAGGCGATAGGAGCCACATTCTGGAGCCGCTGAACTCTGCCGGCCGAAGGGCGGACGCCTGCCCCAGCTGCGTTCCCAATACCTGACCGTGTCCAGACCATCGATGGAAGGCCCGGGCCAGGCCTTCAGGGCACGGGCGTAGCGCCCCTCCACCCAGCTTGCCCCTTCTGCCCCCAATGTCAGCCCAACCGAAGGGTAAAGCCCCCTACAGACCACAAGGACGACGTGGGGTCGATGCCCTCCTGGCGCCCCTTTTTGCCCTGCTGGTGGCCCTGGGCTTGCCCCTGCTCCAAAGCAATGCGGGGTTCGTGACGGCCCTGGACGAAGCCCTGCGGGACGCCGGGGTTAGGGCGCTAGCCAGCAGCCAGCCCGAAGTGCGCCTGACCGTGGTGGACATCGACGAGGAGAGCTTGCGCCGCCTGGGCCGTTGGCCATGGCCCAGGGAGCGGCTTGCGAGCCTGCTGGAATCCCTGCGGATGGATTACGGGGCCCGGGGCATCGGCGTTGACATGGTCCTGCCCGAAGCGGGGGAGCCTGGGGGGGACGTGCGACTGGCCGCCTTGGGTGAAAATGGCATCGTCGTGCTGGCCCACGCCCTGGATTTTGTGCCCAGGCCCGCGCCGGTGCGTCAAGGGGTATTGGCGCGAACCCCCACGGAATCACGGGGAGGCATGGCCGCAACGGGCTGGGTTGCCAATCACGAAGGGTTGGCGGGGGCTCGCTGCGTCGGCAATATCGGTTTTGTACCGGATGGGGACGGTTCGCTGCGGCGAGTCCCCCTGCTTGCCCAGGCCGGAGAGCGCGGCTATGCAAGCCTGAGCCTGGCAATGCTGGAGTGCGGCCCTAGACTCCGGCCCCTGGCAACGGATATTCCCCTTGGTGCCTGGCGTATTCCCTACCGCCGCAATGTCAGCGCTTATACCGTAGTGCCGGCCTATCGCATTCTGGAACAAAGCGCGCCCCGCTCGTTGATTGAAGGCCGCTGGGTATTGGTGGGCGCTTCGGCTCTTGGGCTGACGGACAGGGTCGCAACCCCCATCCATCCAGCCCTTACCGGGGTGATCGTGCACGCCGAGATCCTGACCAGCCTGCTCGATGATCAGGAAGGCCGCGCCCGCCCCATCCCCGGACTGAAAAACTGGACCCTGGCTTGGTTGGGTGTAAGCATCGGCCTCTTGGCGCTGGGCGTGCCGCGCCTCGGGGTTAGGGGTAGCCTGGCCGCCACCATGGGCGCGATGGCGGCGTGGATCGCCATTGCCTTGGCGGGACTCCATTGGCAGTTCGAGGTCTCACCTCTGGCGGGACTGGCCGGCTACGGAATCTTGCTCGTTGTTCAACTACCCCAGGAATGGAGCCGGGAGCGTCGGGCCGCCCGCCGCCTTCGGCAGGTCTTCGCCCATTATGTGGCGCCATCTGTCCTGGACGAATTGTTGCGGCAGCCCAGTGCGATTTCCCTCGAACCTGTTTATCGGGACATTACCGTCATGGTGGCCGACATGGAGGATTACTCAGGCCATACCGAGCGTTCAACCCTTGAAGAGGCGGGCGCTCTCACGCGGGATTTCCTGACGTGCCTGACGCTGCCGGTCATGGAGACCGGTGGAACTCTGGACAAATACACCGGCGATGGCCTCGTGGCATTCTGGGGCGCCCCCTTGGATGACCAGGACCATGCGAATCATGCGCTGGACGCCGCTCAACGCATTCTTGCTGCGGTCCGGGAGATGAACGCCCAACGCGCCCAGGTGTCGGCCCCTCCGCTGCGGGCGCGGATCGGACTGGCAAGTGGCCGGGCGCTGGTGGGGGACTTGGGAACCGCCTTTCGCAGCACGTATACGGCGGTTGGGGATTGCATCAACATTGCCTCCCGCTTGCAAGAGGCTGCCAAGGGCTATCCTTGGGACGTACTGATCGGCGAAGCAACGGCCCTTGCTGCAGACAGGCATTCCCTCGTACAGGCCGATACCATTAGAATTCGCGGTCTTCGTCAAACCGTCACGAGCTACCGCCTGGCTTGAGCTTGAGCCTCTCCGGAGCTGCTCCGAGGCACACACTCCAGCGGATATGGCCCTGCCGTTTCGATCCATCATTCAAATCGTCAGTCTGACGCTGATGTTCGGGGCTGCAGCCCACGCCCAGCCCACCACCATTCCCCGGGATGCCTTGTACCAGGCCGCCCTGGAGGCCTTGGCGGCGGGGCATAACGAGCAGGCCGCGGCCCAGCTCGAGATGCTGGTTCTGGAAACTCCCGACCATGCAGGCGCCTGGCTGGATCTGGCGATTCTGTTCTGCCAGAGCAGCGCGCAGGATCGGGCCCAGGCCTTGTTCGCCCACATCGAAGAACGTTTCGCCCCACCCCCGGCAATCCGGGAGATCATCGCCCGCTACCGGGCCAGTGGCTGCCAGGTCCATCAACCCCTTCCCCGCTTGCGGCTGAGTCTGGGTGGCGGCTATGACAGCAACGCCAGGCTGGGATCCGCGCTCAAGGAAATCTCCTTGGGAGGGGCTGACAATCCGTTCGAGGTGACCCTGGCTCGATCCCAGCGGGCCAAGGCATCGCCCTTGGCGAGCTTCCAGGGCGAAGTCAGTTATCCACTCGGCGTGGCAACCGAAATTTTCGGGCACTTCCAGCGCTGGGACTATGGTATGACACCGGACGTAAACACCTCCGTGTGGTCGGTTGGCTTGGTCCACAGCCAAGTCATCTCCGAGGATTTACGCCTTGAGCTGTCCGGGGCCCTCACCCAGGCAACCCTAGGAGGCGATGCATTTCATCGCAACGCTGCACTCCGGGCCAACCTCCCCCTCCTGGCACCGCGGGGGGATATGCCAGGCTTTGGTCTGGAAGGCAGCTACATCAACTACCAATTCAAACTCAACCCAATTTTTGACTCTCAAGTATGGACCGCTCAAGGTCACCTGCCAGCGCTCTTCGGGCCCGGACTGCAAGATCTTTCCATCGGATTTATTAGCGACATCGCCGAAGGCGCTCGCCCCGGCGGGGATCGCTACGGATGGATGCTGCAATGGCAGGCGCAATGGCCCACCCCAAGCGGCCAACGCTGGGAGATCATGATGCGAGAGCAGACTTTGAGAAGCACCGCGATCTACTCCCCGGGTTTGATCGATCGGCGCAGAACCAGTGTCTCCCGGCAGGCCGGCGCAGCCTGGACCATACCATCCGGCGAGGATCAGGAGCTACGCCTTCAGGTGCGCTACCTGCTCGGCCGCGACTCGATCCCCCTGTTCCGTTACGAGAGTGTCGCCACGGATCTAACCTGGACCTGGACCTGGCGCTAGGGCGTGTTCTCATTAACCGCGGGGGATCGCGTTGAGCCCAAACGCTTCCGATGCAAGGCGTGCGACGCGGCAAAGGATGGGTGTCCTTTGCGAGGAGCGCAACGCCGCAGCGGGGGCGTTAGGGCTCAACCCGGAGGGCTCGTGCCCCTTGGCCCCCATTGCCGCGTTGCGGCTTCTCGCTTGGGATCCACCCAAGCAGCGGCGCCGCGCCTTGCACTGGACGCCAAGGGGCGCGAGCGCGACCCCCGGGGTTAATGAGAACACGCCCTAGCAGTGTTGGCGGGATGAATCCCGCCCTACAAACCGAGCCAGCGGCGCGGACATTCGTCCGGCATGCCGGATTGGGCGTATGGGGGTTTCCCGCCATCCTCCGCCATGTTTGCCCGCTTCTGGCCCTATCGGCCTTGTTGCGTACAACACGACACCAAGGATTTGTCAGGGGGCCGCTTTAGCGGGGGCCAACAGCCCGGCCAGGCGCTGCAACTTGGCGGGCTCGCGCACGATCATCCGGGAAACGTCCTTCTCCAGCACCCCCTGCTGCTGGAGCTCGGCCAAGGCCCTGGAAACGGTCTCTCGGCTCGTGTTGATCATGATGGAGATTTCCTGATGGGTGGGGAGGCCCTCGATGACGTGGACGCCACCGGGGGCCTCCCGCATGAGGGACGCCAACAGCGCGAACACCCGCTGAAAGGCGTTCTGCTTACCAAGCATCAGACGCATGTTGGACAACTGGCGGATGCTGCGGGCCAGGTGACGGTACATTCCGGCAGCCACCGTGGGCTCGTGATAAAACAAGTCCAAAGCCACGGCGCGGGGCAGAAAAGCAACCCCGGAAGAGGCGAGGGCTACGACGAATGCAGAGCGGGGAAGCCCGTCGATGACCGCCAGCTCCCCAAAGAATGCCCCCGGGGGAATGAGATTAAGACCAACCTCCCGCCCTTCCTCGGTGATGTCCATCGCTTGCAGGCGCCCGAAGAGCAGGATCATCAACGCTTCTCCAGACGACCCCTTGGTGACAACCACGTCACGCCGGGCAAAGGTCTTCACCCACATGATTTCCGCCAGGGACGCAAGGCGGGATTCGTCCAGGCCGGCGAACAGGGGTATCCGCCGGAGCAGGGCCGGACTGAGCTTTTGAGGGGCGCTTTCAGCTTCCATTGCCACCCGATGAGGGGAATGCACCGAACCAGTCAGCAATCTTCTTCACGTCGGACTCATTGATCTGTCCGGTCAAGGTCCGCACGTTAACCCAGGCGATGACGAAGTCGAAGTTTGCCCGCACCAAATCCCGGCGTGCGCTATAGAGCCGATGGATTGCGTTCAGTACATCCAATTGCGTACTGATCCCCGCTTGCAGCCCCTTGCGGGATGAGGTCAGCGCGGTTTCGCTGGATTTTACCGCAAGGCGCAGGGCCCGGATCTTGGCTGAACTGGTCTGCACATCCAGGTAGCTCTTGCGCAGACTGGTCTCGGTCTTGCGCTCTGCCGCATCCACCTGATAACCGCTTTTCTCCTTGTTGGCCAGGGCCTGCCGCACTCCAGCCTGGACACCGCCCCCGGAAAAAATGGGAATGTTGTATTCGATCCCGACATAGTTGGTGTCGTAACGGGAATTCACGGTGTTGTTGCTTTCACTCGTGGACAAGCGCCGTGCCACCACGAGATCCAGCGTCGGAAAGTGTCCGGCGCGGGCTTTCCTTACGTCCTGGCCGGCCGCTTCCAAATTGGCTCGCGCGGCCACCAGATCTGGATTGTTTTCCCGCGCGACTTCTAGCAGGACATCCAGGCTATCCGACAGGGGCGCCGCGACAGGGAGCCGATCCGGCGCCAATGCCAGCAGGCGACCGGGACGAACCCCGATGATTTCTTCCAGGGAACGGAAAGCCACGTCCCGCCCGTTGATCGCTTCAATTTCCTCGGCCACAACCAAATCATGGTTCGCCTGAGCTTCGTCCACCTCGGTGCGAGTACCTTCGCCAGCCTGGAACATGCGCTGGGCCTGGTCAAGCTGCTGAACAAGCGCCTCGCGGTGGACCCTGGACAAGGCCACCAGCTCCTCTCCCAGCAACGCTTGAGAATAAGCGGCAGCCAGCTTGCCCGCCAGGGCCTGGTGCTCTTTATCGTATGAGGCCTCTCCGTACTGCTCCTGGGCCTGGGCAAAGCCCAACTGGGCCCAACTGCCCATGCGGAACATCGGCTGCCGCAAGGTCAGGGACTTGATATCACTGAAGTAAGCCAAGTCAGAAGTGACCGGCTTTCCCTGGGAATTCAGGGTCTCATTGTGGGCATCGTTGCGGTTGCGGCCTCCGGACAGGGCCACCGACGGAAGCAGCCCGGCCAGCGCCTGAGGCACGTATTCCCTGCTGGCATCCCTTGCGCTGCGGGCCACCAGGAGGCTGGCGTCGTTCTGCAAGGCCAGACGATACGCTTCCATGAACCCCAGAGGGCCCGCACTGGGCGCCTGCCGACTGTCGGCACCGTAAGCGGCAAACGCCGAAAATAGAAGCCCCGCACCAACCCATCGGGAAACTGTAAGCCTCATTGTCACCGCTCGTTCAGGGCCGCTGCGACCCGATTCAGGAAAGGTTTGGCCAGATAACCGAGGAAGGTCCGCTCCCCCGTCTTGATGATCACATCCACGGGCATGCCGGTCCGTATCTCGTTGGTCCCCAGATCCCGCAAACCCTCGGGCGTCACTTCCACTCGAGCCAAGTAGCTGGGGGGAGATTGGGGGTTGGCGTCCGGGACCAAGTCAGCCGAGATGCTGGCGATGGTGCCATGAACCACCGGCGTGGTGCTCTGGTTGAACGCAACAAATCGCACGTCGGCCCGCAAGCCCTTCCGGACGCCATCGATCAGATGGGGTGGTACCTTGGCCTCGACCGCAAGGGACTCCCCAGCGGGGGCCAGATCCATGATCCGCCCGCCCGCGGCGATGACTCCACCTATCGTGTGGGTCTGCAAGCCCATGACCATGCCGTCCACCGGCGCCTTGATCTCCACCCGATCCAATTCATCCTGCGCAGCCACCAGGCGTTCGGTCAAGCCATTCACATCCCGCTGCACTTCCTGCAACTGGCTTTCCACATCCCGCGCAAACTCCTGCCGCACCTGGGTGATGCGCAAACGATATTCGGAGATCTCCCGCTGGGTTCTGGCGATCGTAGCAACAGTCTCTTCATGGGATCCGGAGATTTCAGACAAGGCTCGCTCGAGGTCCTGGAGCCGATTGCGGGGATAGTAGCCTTCCGCGGCCAGGGCTCTCAGGGACTCGGCTTGGGACTTCAGGATCTCCAACTGGGAACGCTTCGCCTGGCGCTGGCTTTCCAGCCCTGTGAGGTATGCCTCGCGCTGGGCAATGTTCTCCCCCAAAATCGCCACCTGCCCCTCCAGGGCGGCCTTGCGCTTTAAAAACACCCGGGATTGAATCTCCATGGCTTCAGCCACCGAGGGATCCCCCCGCTCCTTTTGAATCTCGGCAGGAAAAGTCACGCTCGCCTCACCGCGCCGCTCAGCCAACAGGCGGGACTCCAAAGCCCGGGCTGTCAATATTTGGGCATAGACTGAAGCAAACTGAGCCTGGGCCGGCTTTGGATTCAGCCGTAACAATACTTGCCCAGCTTTGACGGTATCCCCCTCCCGAACCCGGATTTCTTCAACCACTCCACCCGTCTGGTGCTGGATGGTCTTGCGCTTGCTGTCGGTGATCACAACGCCTTGAGTAGCCACCCCTTGATCCAGGGGCGCCAGCGCCGCCCATAGAAAAAAGCCGCCAAAACCGCCAAAAATAAGCCAACGGCCCAGACGCCGAAAACCCTGGTCATCCGTTTCCAAAGAAAGCGCAACTGGCGCTGCGCCTGTACCGGCATCAACCTGATTCCGCCCCAACAACTTCATGCATTACTCCCGTTCTCAGTGCTTGCCCCGGCTCCACTTGCGGTGCCACGACCAGCCAGGGACGCCACCGGCCGGCCTGACTTGCTCTGCATCTGGGCCAGGACAGCGTCCCGCGGCCCAAACATCTGGGCGGCCCCATCCACCAGCAGCAGCAGTTTGTCCGCCACGCCAATAATGCTCGTCCGGTGCGTGATCAACACCACCGTCTTGCCCGCCCCCTTGAGGGCCACCACCGCGCTGACCAGAGCGGCTTCGCCCACGTCATCCAGGTTGGAATTCGGCTCGTCAAGAACCACCAGGGTCGGGTCACCATAGAGCGCCCGAGCCAAGCCGATACGCTGCTTCTGGCCGCCTGAGAGAATGTTGCCGCCGACCCCAATGGGCGTGTCGTACCCCATGGGAAAGCGCAGGATCATTTCATGAACACCTGCCATCTTTGCCGCGGCAATCACTTGATTGGAGTCCAGTTCGCCAAAACGGGCAATGTTCTCGGCGATGGTGCCCTCGAACAACTCAATGTCCTGGGGCAGGTAGCCAATATGGGGCCCCAGCTCATCCTTGTTCCAGCGGCTGATATCCGCGCCATCAAGACGCACCTTGCCAGCCTGGGGATGCCAGACGCCTACCAATAACCGCGCCAGGGTGGACTTGCCCGAGGCAGACGGGCCAATGACCACAAGCACGTTCCCGGGCTCCAGGGCGAAATTAACGTTCTTGATGGTGGAAATCTGGACCCCGGGGGGGCCCGCGAAAAGCCCTTCGACGTTGATCCGGCCTACCGGCTTGGGCAAAGACATGCCGGACTCACGTTGAGGGTATTGCTCCAGCAGGCTTTCGAGCCGCTCATAGGAGGTACGTGCAGAAATCAGCTGTTTCCAGGATCCAATGGCCAATTCCACAGGCCCAAGGCAACGACCAAGCAAGACCGAAGAGGCAATCATGATGCCCCCCGTTGCGTAGCCATCAATGACCAGCAACGCGCCCGCTCCAAGAATCAGCGACTGAAGGGAAATTCTGACGAAACGAGTCACCGCACCGATCGTGCCCGCCCGACGGCTGGCTTCACCCTGCATGGCCAGGAATTTTTCCTGGCGGCCGAACCAGCGTCGGGTAATGGCCGGCAGCATCCCCATGGCCTCGATAACCTCTGCATTGCGCAGGTTGTTGGAGGCGATGCTGTTGGACGCCGAGGCTTCGCCACTGGCGCCGGAAAGCAACATACGGGTGGAGCGCTCATTGAGGTAGGCCAGTCCAAACAGGCTTAGCGCCCCCAACAAGGCAATGAGCCCAAGCCAGGGGTGGAACAGGAAGATCACCACCAGGTAGATGGGCATCCAGGGCGCATCGAAAAACGCGAACAAGCCATTTCCGGTCAGGAACTGACGAACATTGGTCAGATCACTCAGGGACTGGGAGGCGCCGGTGCCGGGATTACGCAGATTGGCTTCGAACATAGCGGTGAACACCCGCTTGTTAAGCAGCATGTCAAGCTTGGCGCTGAGCCTGACCAGTACCATGGACCGCACGAACTCCAGGCCGCTCATCAGCACGTAGAGGCCAAGGACCAGCAAGGTGAGCATCAACAGGGTCATGTCGTTACGGGCGGAAAGCACCCGGTCGTACACCTGGAGCATGTAGATCGAGGGGGCCAGCATCAACAAGTTGATGAAAAAGCTGAACACCCCTACTGAAACAAATATTTTTCGGAAGGTCAGCAGGGCTTCCAGCAACTCAGACTTCTTGGTCAGGAGCTTCTTCATGGGCCGCAGTAGTGCCGAGATAAAGGGCGGCAGTTTATCAGAATAGGCGCTCCAGGCCCCATGGCTGAGGGATTAAGCAAACTTAATCAAGGGCGACGGGCCGGTATACTGGACTTTTTCCCGGATCGCCCACCGTGCTCCGTCTTGGTTATTCCCTATGCTGGCTCGCGCTGATTCCGGCGCTGGTGCTGCGCTTGCTTTGGCGAGCCCGCCGGCAGCCGGAATACCTGCAGCACATTTCAGAGCGCTGGGGCGCCCACTCTGAATCACGGGAACCTACCCTCTGGATCCACGCCGTTTCGGTTGGCGAGACCCGGGCCGCCGCGCCCCTGGTCAGGGCCTTGCTGGCCCGCCATCCGGACCACCACATCCTGTTGACCCACATGACCCCCACCGGGCGCGCCACGGCCGGGGAGCTGTTCGGCGATGACCCTCGGGTCAGCAGCGCCTACCTGCCCTACGACCTGCCCTGGGCGGTGGCGGCCTTCCTTGAGCGGGCCCGCCCCCGGCTGGGGGTGATCATGGAAACCGAAATCTGGCCAAACCTCTTCACCGCCTGCAAGCGCCGTGGGGTGCCGCTGGTGCTGGCCAATGCCCGCCTGTCGGAACGCTCCGCCAGGGGCTACCGGAAAATCGGCGCCCTGGCGCGGGAGGCGCTGGAGGCCCTGAGCGTGGTGGGCGCACAGACACCCCAGGACGGCGCGCGACTGACGGCCCTGGGGGCCGGGTCGGTGCAAGTCACCGGCAACATCAAGTTCGACGCTGCGCCCCCGCCGGCGCAACAAGCTCTGGGCAAGGCCTTCCGGGCGCAGGTCGGGGGCCGTCCGGTATTGCTGGCGGCCAGCACCCGGGAAGGGGAGGAGGCCCTGATCCTGGATGCCTTTGCCCGCCTCGGTGACGAGGATGTGCTCCTGCTCCTGGTGCCCCGGCATCCCCAGCGCTTTGATGAAGTCGCCCGGCTCGCCAGTGACCGGGGACTGAAGCTCCAGCGCCGTTCCGATAACCAGCGGATAGCCCCGGAAACCCGGGTCTGGCTGGGGGACTCCATGGGCGAGATGTTCGCGTACTACCAGATGGCCGAGGTGGCCCTGATCGGCGGCAGCTGGCTGCCCTTCGGCGGACAGAACCTGATCGAGGCTTGCGCGGTGGGCTGCCCGGTGGTGGTGGGGCCCCACACCTTCAACTTCGCGGCGGTGGCGGAAGAAGCCGAAGCCCGGGGCGCAGCCCTAGGGTGCGCGAATGCGGAAGCCGGCATGACCACCGCCCTGGCCCTGTTGAAGGAACCGGCCCGGCGCCGGGCCATGGGCCAGGCGGGCATTGCCTTCGTTACGGCTCACCAGGGCGCCACCCAACGCACCCTGGACATTCTTGAAGGCCTGCTGGCGCCGGACCAGGGGCACGCGCCCAGACCTGGCCGCCCCATCGACGGCTAAGCCACGGGCGACCAGCCCGAATTACTGGGTCAGCAGCGCATTGATGGCCAGCACGTCTTCCTCGGCCAGGGTACCGGCGGCAGCCTTGAGGCGAAGCTGGGCCACCAGGGTGTCATAGCGGGCTTTGGCCAGTTGCCGGCGGGCGTCGGCCAGCTGGCTCTGGGCATTGAGCACGTCGATGTTGATCCGCACCCCCACTTCATAGCCCAGCTTGTTGGATTCCAGGGCAGAGGTGGAAGAGATTTCCGCCGCCTCCAGGGCTTTCACCTGGGCCAGGCCGCTGGTCACCCCCAGATAGGACTGGCGGGCAGCCAGGGCGGCGGAGCGGCGGGCGTTGTCCAGATCCGACAGGGATCGCTGCTTGAGGGCCACCGCCTCCCGCTGGCGGGAACTGGTGGCGCCACCGGCGAACAAGGGCACATTGAGCTGCACGCCCAGGGTGGAACCGTCCGATTTCATGCTGCCCGGGGTCAGGGACGAGGACAGGCTGTTGTTGTGGCCGTAGGAGGCCACCAGATCCACCGTGGGGTAATGACCCGCCCGATTGCGCTCCACCTCCCGATCGGCAATTTCCAGGGCAAGCTGCTGGGCCTGCACGCCGAAGTTCCCCGCCTCGGCGGCCTGGACCCAATCCCCGAGGCGCTCAGGCTGGGGCCGGGGGAGTTCCAGGCCCTTGCGCAGGCCGGCCAGCGCTTCCGGCGGCTTGCCCACGATCTGGGCCAGAACCTGGCGTTTGACGTCCAGGTCGCTACCGGCTGCAATTTCCTGGGCGGAGGCCAGATCGAAGCGGGACTGGGCCTCGTGCACATCGGTGATGGTGACGGTGCCCACCTCGAAACTCTTCTTGGCCAGCTCCAGTTGCTGGCCGGCGGCTTCCCGCAGGGTGGACACGGCCGCCAGGGCGTCCTGGCCGTTGAGTACGTCGAAATAGGCCTGGGCCACCCGCAGGATCAGGTCCTGACGGGCCTGCCCAAGGCGTACGTCGCCCAGCAGGGCCTGGAGCTCCCCCTGCTTGAACTGGACCCAGTTCTGCCAACGGAACAAAGGTTGGGAAAGCTGCAAGGTCTGGGCGTTGGTGTTGCCTCGGCGGGTCAGATCCACCCCCTGGGTCGAGACGTCGAAATCATTGAAGGTACTATTGGCCGCCAGCCCGATGGTGGGCAGCAGTCCGGCCCGGCCCTGAGGCAGCTTCTCCTGGTCGGCCTCCCGCTGGGCCCGGGCGCCGGCGAACTGGGCATCGTTGGCGAGGGCCTCCCGATAGGTCTGCATCAGGTCCGCCGACCAAGCACCGGCCGACCAGGCCCCTGCCACCAACACCGCCACAAGCCTGCGCATCTTCATCTCCAGTCACCACCCATCAGTAACGCGACATCGTCGGGTCCACATCCACCGCCCACCCATCCACCCCGCCAGCGAGGTTGATGACCTTTTCCAGCCCCTGCCCGGCCAGGAACATGGCCACCTGCATGCTCCGCCCGCCGTGATGGCAGATCACCACGATTTCCCGGGATGCATCGAGTTCCCCGATCCGCGCCGGAACGGTGTGCATGGGCATCGGGATCGAGCCCTCGATCCGGCAAACGGCCAGCTCCGCAGGCTCCCGCACGTCCAGCAGAAGGGGTTGCTCCCGGCTTGCATCAGCCAGCCAGGCATGAAGCTCGGAGGGACGGATCTGCCGCACGGCCGCCCCTCAGAAGGAGAAGGTCGCGGGACGCACCGCGTTGCGCAGGATCGGTTCCACGGTTTCGAAAAGATTGATGGTCTGGAACTGGTCTTCCGCCACCCGGGTGACGAGGCGCGCCTCCATCACCGGCGCCTCCCCCACGAAAGCGAACAGCCGACCGCCTACCTTGAGCTGATCCAGCAGGGCCTGGGGCACCACCGGCAGGCCGCCGGACACCACGATCACGTCATAGGGCGCGTTCTTGGCCCAGCCCTGGGCGCCGTCGCCTTCTTCCACGATCACGTTCTGAACGCCGTAGCGCTCCAGATTGGCGTGGGCCAAGCGTACCAGCTCCGGCTCGATCTCGATGGTTCGCACCCAGGCCGCCCGCGCCGCCAGCAGGGCCGCGAAATAACCCGAGCCAGCGCCGATCTCCAGCACCTGGTCTTCCTTCTTGACCTGCAGGGCCTGGAGGATCTTGCCTTCGATCACCGGGCGCAGCATCAACTGGCCTGCGGGGAGAGGGATTTCCGCCTCGGACAAGGCCAGGGACCGATAGGCCTCGGGCACGAACTCCTCCCGGCGCACGGTCATGAGAAGGTCCAGCACATCCGTATCGAGCACCTCCCAAGGGCGGATCTGCTGCTCGACCATATTGAAACGGGCTTGCTCCAGGTTCATTTCGACTCCACGACCAAACTATACATTAGGAAATGGCAATATACTTCCTCGACTAACGAAGGATTGTAACCCAAGCTCAGAGGCTCACCCCTGGCAAAGCCGTTAGTGGTGGGCTTCTGACATGGTTGATCTGTTGTAGGGTGGGCTTTAGCCCGCCTTGGCGGACTGAAATTCGCCCGACGGGAGGGTCTCGTCATTGAGCAAGCGCCACCTCAGCGGGTGGCGAGCGTCACTTCCACGCTCATCCCCGGACGCAGGGGCCGCAAGGGATCATCGCCCTGCTTGACCAGAATTTTCACCGGGATGCGCTGGACCACCTTGGTGAAGTTGCCCGTGGCGTTGTCCGGCGGCAGCAGGGTGAAGCGGGCGCCGGTGGCGGGGCTGACGGAGGCCACCTGGCCGGCAAGCTTGGCCCCGGGATAGGCATCCACCTTGATCTCGGCCCGGACACCCGGCTTCACGTCCCGCACGTCGGTTTCCTTCAGGTTGGCGATCACCCACACATCATCCAGGGGAACCACGCTCACTAGGGGCTGGCCCGCCTGCACCAACTGGCCCGGCTCCATGTTCTTGCTGCTGGCCACGCCATCGGCGGGCGCCAGGATGCGGGTATCAGCCAGTTGCTGGGCGGCCAGGTCCCGGGTAGCCCGGGCAGCATCCACCTTGGCCAGGGCCGCCCTCAGGGCGGCATTGGTGGCGGTCACTTGCTCGCCGGCGGAAGCCGCGCTCTGACGGCTGGCCTGGACCTGAGCCAGGGCCGCCCGGGCGGCGCTCTCGGCGGCATCGAGTTGCTGGGGGGAGACCATCTTTTTTTCTACCAGGCCGCGGGTCCGCTCCAGGTCTTTCTGGGCCCGGTCGGCGTTGGCCAGGGCCTGTTCCACGGTGGACCGGGCGGCGGCGGCGCTGGCCCGGGCGGCGGCCAGCTGGGCCGAGGCCAGCCCCGACTGGCCCTCCCGCCCGGCGTTGGCGATGGCCAGCTGCAACTCTGCCTCGGCCTGCGCCAGGCGGGCGCGGTAGTCCCGATCGTCGATCCGGGCCAGCAGGTCGCCGGCCTTGACCGCTTGATGGTCCGCCACGCTCACCTCGGCAATGAACCCACCCACCTTGGGCAGGACCGGAACGATGCGCCCCTCCACCTGAGCATTGTCGGTGGTGACATGCCCCTGACTCCACCACCATTTGTAGCCGACCAGGGCCGCAATCCCCAGGGCCCCCGCCAACATGACAAGCTTGACCCTGTGCCTGGATGACTTGCCGCTGGGTTCTTCCTGATGTTCGGACATGGCCGTTTTCCGCAATGAGTTGAACGATTAATGGTTCGGCCCGGCGCCCGAGCTGGCGTGGCCGGTGGTCAAGAACGGTATGGCCAGGACGACGCCCGCTACTGCGAGAGCAAACACTGCCATGGTCTGATTGAAGGCCACGATCTGGGCCTGGAGATTCACCTGCATGTCCAGCAGCATCAGGGCCTTGCGGGGCGCCACGGCCAAGGGCGTGCCCTGGCTGAGGAGCAACTCCCGAAACATGGCCAGGCGAGCCGAGGCCGCGTCGGCGAACAGGCTGACATGGCGAATCAGTTCGCCCCGGCTGGTACCGTGAAAGTGAGCCACCGAAGTGGCAAACAGGGCGACCCCCAGGCTGCCCCCCAGCTGGCGGGCGAAATTGATCAAGCCGTTGCCCCCCGGCACCTGATCATGGCGCAGGGTTGCGGTGCTCAGGGCGGTCATGGCCAGCAGGCCCAACGGCTGACCCAGACCCAGGCACAGCTGGGGGACGATGAAATCGGCGGCGCTTGAATCGCCGGTCAGATAGGAATGCTCCCAATAGCCAAGCCCTGCCAGCAGCGCCCCGGCGGTCACCAGCCAGCGCAGGTCCAGCCCGGGCATGGAAGACAGCTTGCCGGCCACGATGAAACCCAGGATGCTGCCCAGCATGAAGGGCATGATCGCCATCCCGGCCTGGGCGGCGTTGTAGCCATGGATGGTCTGGAGCAGCACCGGGAAGGCGAAGATATAGGTGGTGCCAGCCAGACCCACCATGGCCATGAGCAGCATGGACACCGTGAATTGCCGGTTGGCGAAGACCCGTACGTTGACCACCGGATGAGGGCAGCGCAGCTCGTGCCAGGCCAACAGGGCCAGGGCCAGGGGGCAGACCATGCAATAGGCAACGATTTCCCGGGAAGCCAGCCAGTCCAGGTGTTCCCCCCGTTCCAACAGGGCCTGGAGGCACCCGACCCCCGCCGCCAGCAACAGCAGTCCGGCGAAGTCCACCCGGGGGGGCTTCTTGGCGGTCGGAGAATCCGGCACGTACATCAGGGCCAGCACCAGGGCGAGACCGCCAACGGGCAGGTTCACATAGAAGATCCACGGCCAGGACAGGGTCTCCGTCAGCCAGCCCCCCAGGGGCGGGCCAATGGCGGGCCCCAACATCAGCCCCGTGCCCCAGATGGCCATGCCGATGCCGACCTCCCGGGGTGGGAAGGAATCGATCAAGGCCACCTGGGCCGACGACACCAGACCCCCGCCGGCCATGCCCTGCACCACCCGCCAGAACACCAGCCCCTCCAGTGAGGACGACATGCCGCACATCACCGAGGCGATGGTGAAGGCCAGCACCGACAGGGAAAAGTAGTTGCGGCGGCCGAACCAGTCTCCCAGCCAGCTGGAGATGGGCAGGACGATCACGCTGGCCAGGATGAAGCCGGTGGTGACCCAGGCGATTTCGTCCAGGGTGGCCCCCAGGTTACCCATCATGCTGGGCACCGCCACGCTGACGATGGTCACGTCCAGGGTCAGCAGCACCGTGGCCAGGGTCACGGTGATGGCGATGAGATAGCGCCGGGCGTGGATCTCTTCGGGCCGGGCGGTGCGGGCGAGCCCGGGCAGTAGCGGCTTCATGGCCCCCCTCCATCCGGCGCCCCGTAGGCGCGGCAGAAGGCGGCCAC
>JAVEWG010000018.1:16936-70444 GCA_034004685.1 Rhodocyclaceae bacterium
GCCACCACCAGCCCCCCCATGATGGCCACCGCCATGGGGCCCCAGAAAACCTGGCGGGTCAGGGGAATCATGGCCAGCACCGCCGCTGTGGCGGTGAGCACGATGGGGCGGAAGCGGCGCACGGTGGAGCCGATGATGGCTTCCCAGCGGCTCTTGCCGGCGGCTTCATCCTGCTCGATCTGATCCACCAGGATCACCGAATTGCGCATGATCATGCCTGCCAGGGCGATCACCCCCAGGTTGGCAACGAAGCCGAAGGGGACCTGGAACACCAGCAAGGCCAGGGACACCCCCACCATGCCCAAGGGGGCCGTCAGGAGCACCAGCAGCGAACGGCTCAGGCTTTTCAACTGGGCCATCAGCAGGGTCAAAATGGCCAGAACCACAAAAGGCACCACCGCGGCGATGGACTTTTCCGCCGTCTGGGAGCCCTCGACGCTCCCCCCCAGCTCGATCCGGTAACCAGATGGCAGGGCCTGCCGGACATCCGCCAGGGCCTTGTTCACCTCGGCGGTCACCTCCGTGGGCAGGGCCCCGTCGGTCATGTCCGCCCGCACCGTGATGGCGGGCAGGCGCTCCCGCCGCCAGATCGCCCCCTCCTCCAGCACCGGCACCAGCCTGGCCACCTGGGCCACGGGCAGATGGCGGCCATCGGCGGTGACCACCTGCAGGTCGGGCAGGCGGTCGAGGTGACCTCGGTCCGGGTCCGGGGCCCGCAGCAGCACCTCGATCAGCTGATCATCCTCCCGGTAGCGGGTCAAGGTGGTGCCCTGCTGCCAGCCCTTGAGGGCCTGGGCCACCTCCCGGGTACTCACCCCCAGGTGGCGGGCGCGGGCCTGGTCGATCTCCACCCGGATGCTCTTGATCTTCTCATTCCAGTTCAGGTTCACGTCCACCAGCCTGGGGTGGCGATCCATGACCGCCCTGACCTGGCCGGCGATGGCCCGCAGCGTGGAAATGTCCTCCCCCAGCACCCGGAACTGCACCGGAAAACCCACCGGCGGGCCGTTTTCCAGACGGAAGATCCGCACCCGCGCCGCGCTCAGTGCCCCATTGGCGGCCCCAAAGCGGGTCTCCAGGCGGCCCTTGACCGCCTCCCGGGCCTCGATGCTGGGGGTGTTGATGACTATTTCGGCGAAGTTGTCGGCGAAGAGTTGCTGATCCATGGTCAGGTAAAAGCGGGGGGCGCCGTTGCCCAGATAGGACGACACGTTCAACACCGCCGGATCGCCCCGCAGGCTTTCCTCGATGCGCTGCACCTCGGCCTCCACCGCCCGGGGGGACGCCCCTTCGGGGAGGGTGACCTGCACCATCACCTCAAAGCGATCCGCCGGCGGAAAAAACTGCTTTTCCACGCCGAAAACGAAGGCCGCCAGGGCGATGGCGAAGGCCGCCAGGGTCGCCATGATCACGCGCCAGCGGTGGCGCACGCACCAGGTCACCAGGGCGCGAAAGCGACGATAAAAAAAGGTGTTGTAGATGTCGCCGCCATGGCTGGCGGCCTTGGCCATCAGGCTTGGCGGATCCAGCAGCCGGTAGCCCAGATAGGGGGTGAAGATCACCGCCACGAACCAGGAACTCACCAGGGCGATGCCGATCACCGAGAACAGGGAAAAGATGTACTCCCCCACCACCGAATGGGCAAAACCGATGGGGGCGAAACCCGCCACGGTGATCAGGGTACCGGTGAGCATCGGCCAGGCCGTGGAGGTATAGGCGTAGGTGGCCGCCTTGTAGCGGTCCCAGCCCTGCTCCAGCTTCACCACCATCATTTCCGCGGCAATGATGGCGTCGTCCACCAGCAGCCCCAGGGCGATCACCAGGGCCCCCAGGGAGATGCGCTGCAGGTCGGTGCCGGTGATCTTCATCACGATGAAGGTAATGGCCAGCACCACCGGAATGGACAGGGCCACCACGGTGCCGGTGCGCCAACCCAGGCTGAGGAAGGAAACCACCAGGATGATGGCGATGGCCTCCCCCAGGGAGGTGACGAACAGGCGGATCGACTGTTCCACCTTGTGGGGCTGGTCGGCCACGGTGTGGATATCGATGCCCACCGGCAACAGCTCGCCCAGGCGCCGGATTTCCCGCGCCAGGTTCTCCCCCAGGTGGATCACGTCGCCGCCCTTGTTCATCACCACCCCGATGCCGATGGCGGGCTTGCCGTCCACCCGCATCCGGGGGGTTGGAGGATCGGCATGGCCACGGCTCACCTGGGCGATGTCGGCCACCCGGATCTGGCGGCCGTTGACGGTGACCAGGGCCTCCCGGACGCTGTCCAGCGAATCGAAGGCGCCCCCTACCCGCAGGCGCAGGCGGTGGTCGTCGGTTTCCACGAAACCGCCGTCGGCCACCCCGTTCTGCTTGTCCAGGGCATCGGCCAGATCCCGGGGCGTCAGGCCCAGGGTGGCCAGCCGCCGGGGTGAGATCTCCACGAAGATCTTTTCTTCCTGGACCCCCAGCAACTCGACCCGCCGCACATCCGGCACCCGGCGCAGCTCCCGGGCCATGTCCTCGGCCTGGCGGCGCAGTTCCGCCAGGTCGTGGCCGTCGGCGGTAAGGGCCACGATATTGACCATCACGTCGCCAAATTCCTCATTGGGAAAGGGGCCCTGCACCCCGGCAGGCAGGGTCTGGCGAATGTCCTCCAGCCTTCGGCGCACCTGGCGCCAGGACTCCGGCACCTCCGCCTTGGGGGTGTAATCCAGCAGGGTGACGAAGACCAGGGACTCGCCGGGACGGGATACGGAGGAAACGAAATCCACCCAGGGAGTGTCGTAGAGTTTCTTTTCCACCCGATCGGTCAGCTCCCGCTCCACTTCGCCGGCGCCGGCCCCCGGCCAGAGGGTGCGCACCACCATCACCTTGAAAGTGAAATCCGGATCCTCGGCACGGCCCAGGCCAAAATAGGCCTGCACCCCGGCAATCAGCACCAGCACCATGAAAAACCGCACCAACCGGGGATGACTCAGGGCCCAGCCGGACAGATTGAAGGAATTGTTCATGGCCGCTGGCCATCCACCGCGCCTGGGGCCGTCGGGGCCACCTTGACCTTTTCGCCCTCCGCCAGCCGGTGCCCGCCGGCGGCCACGATGCGATCGCCCGCCGCCAGCCCCCCGCCGATCACCGCCCCCAGGTCGGCATAGCGCAGCACGCTCACCGGCACGAGGGTCAGGACGCCCTCCTCATCCAGCTTCCACACCGCGAATCCCTGGTCCTTCTGGAACAAGGCCGTGGTGGGCACCACCAACTGGTCCGGGGCTGCCGGGCGCGGGAAGCGCACGCTGGCGCTCAGGCCCACCGGCAGGCGCGGCTCAGCCTCGGGCAAGGCGACCCGCGCGGCGTAGGTGCGGCTTGCCGGATCCGCGGCGGCGGCGATCTCCCTCAGGCGCCCCACCAGGCGCCGGCCCTCCTGGGCCCACAGGGTCACCTCCGCCGTGTCCCCCACCTTGAGTTCGGCCGCATCCGCCTCGGGCAGGGCCAGGGCCACCTCCCGATCCCCATCGGGGGCCAGGCGGATCACCGGCTGGCCCGCCGCCACCACCTGCCCGGCCTCCGCCAGCACGGCGGCCACGGTGCCCGCCCGCTCCGCCGTCAGGGTGGCATAGGACACCTGATTGCGGGCCAGGCCGGCCTGGGCCAGGGCCGCCTGATAGGCGGTTTCCCGGGATTCCAGGGCCGACTGGCTGATGAAATTACGGGTCCGCAGTTCCCGGTGGCGCTGGAGTTCCGCCTCGGCCTGGGCACGCCGCGCCTCGGCATCGGCAGCCAGCAGGGTGACATCGGCGGGATCCAGGCGGGCCAACACCTGGCCGGCCCCCACCGGAGCGCCCGCATCCACCAGGCGCTGGGAAATCCGGCCGGCCAGGCGGAAGGCCAGTACCGTTTCATGGCGAGCGCGTACCTCGCCGCTGTAATCCCGCGCCCCACGGGACGGGTCGGCCCCCACCGTGAAGACCCGCACCGTCCGCGCCGGCTGGGGGGGCGGGGGGGGGGGCGCGCCGCAGGCATGGAGGAGAGGCAGGAGTAAGCAGCAGGCGAGCAAGCGGGGGTTCATGACAGGGTGGTTCCGGTTTGGAGCAGGCCGTTGAGCAGCATGTCCAGATGGATGGAAATGTATTGCTCCGGCGGGCAGTGGCTGCCGCAGGCCCGCAGGGGTGCGTTGTTCCAGACGACCAGCATCAGCATGGGCGCCATGATCACTTCGATGGCGGCCTCCACCGCCACCGGCCGGAACTCACCCCGGGCGATGCCGCCCTCCAGCACCCTGCGGATCATCTGGCGGCCCCGCAGGACGATGTTTTCGGAGAAGTAGCTGGCCACTTCGGGAAAATTGCCGGCCTCGGCGATAATGAGCTTGTGCAGGGCCCCCAGCCTCAGGTCACTGTTGCAGTGCCACCAGTAGATCAGGATGTCCTTCAGCTGCTGGGCGGCGGAGCCGGCATGGCTCGCCAGCATGGCCTCGGCCTTGTCCACGCTGGGCAGCACGATGCCCCGCACCACAGCATTGAAGAGGGCCTCCTTGCTGTCGAAATAGAGATACAGGGTGCCCTTGGAAACCCCGGCCCGGGCGGCCACTTCGTCCAGCCGGGTGGCGGCGAAACCCTTCTCGGTAAACAGGACCAGGGCCGCCGCCAGCAACTCCGCCGGGCGGGCTTCCTTGCGCCGCGCCCGCTTTCCGGCGGGCAAGGCGGTTCCGCTGCCCTCATCCGTCATGGCCCATCTCCCTTGATCCTGAGGGCGAACATCCCGTCCATTCGCTGACTGACTATCCAGTCATTAATTCTACCCATCCAGGACCTACATGCGCAAGGAGCGCCAACGCCGGCACGTTGCAAGCAAGGGGGCCCAGGCGTGAAGCAAGCCATGGACCTATACCCACACGTTTCAATAATATATTCAGCAACATGGTTGTGATGGGCTCATGGGAACGGCCCCTCGAACCAACCTACCAACGCTTCGCCCGTCCCGGATGGCTGCCCAGACCCCATGACCCAAGAGCCTGTTGAACACCCCCTGGCGCTGCTTGCCCTATGCACGGACGAACCGCGCCTGCAACGCCTGGAGCAGGCGCTGAAGCGCTCGGGGGTGGCCTGCCGGCTGGCGACGGAAGGCGACTTGTCGGCAGCCGTGGCGTCCCTGGCAAGCAACCACCATGACCTCTGCCTGCTGGATGGCCAGCTCGATCCGGGGGCTTGCCTGCTCGCCCTGCAGCAGGCCCGGGCGCAAGGATGGCGGATGCCCCTGGTCCTCCTGGCCCCAGCCTCCGCTCCCGGAATCCAGGACCGCGCGCGCGCGCTGGGGGCGGCGGCCACCCTGGACCCGTGGGATCTGCCGCCCGCAGCCCTGGGGGCGTGTCTGAGCCTCGCCAGGCCCCTGGGCCATCAGATCCGGCGGATGGAAGGCAAGCGGGCCGCCCTGGCCCGCGCCAACGCCGAACTGCTCCGCCTGAAGGCCACCCTGGATGCCCACGCTATCGTCAGCGTGACCGATGCCGCCGGCACCATCCTGGAGGTGAACCCCCAGTTCTGCCAAGTCAGCGGCTACCGCCCTGAAGAAATCCTCGGCCGCAACCACCGCATCCTCAAGTCCGGCGAACACCCCGACGGCCTCTACCAGAATCTGTGGGCCGTCATTTCCCGGGGGGATACCTGGCATGGCGAAATCTGCAATCGCCGCAAGGACGGGAGCCTCTACTGGGTGCGAAGCACCATCGTCCCCTTTACCGACGGTGACGGCCTGCCCTACCGCTACATCTCCATTCGCACCGACGTCACCGCCATCAAGGCCAGCGAAGCCCGGATACGTCTGCTGGCCCAGGCGCTGGAAGCCAGCGGCGACGGCATCATCATTGCCGACACCCTCCAGCCCGACACGCCGCTTGCCTATGTCAACTCAGCCTTCGAGCGCATGAGCAGCTACCCCCGGGAGGCGCTGCTGGGCCGCAACGGCAAAATGCTGCTGGACACCGAAACCCAGCAGCCCGCCATTGCCGAACTTTCCCGGGCCCTTGACCAATGCCGCCCCATCCGGACCCTGCTGCGGCTCCGTCGCAAGGACGGCAGCCCGATATGGACCGACTTCTCCTTCGCCCCGGTGCGGGACGACAGTGGCCGGCTCACCCATTACGTGGGCAGCGCCCAGGACCAGACCGACCGCATCGAGATGGAAGAGCGGCTGCGCCAGAGCGAGGAGCGGCTCAGGCGCAGCCAGACCTACGCCGAAATCGGCACCTGGGACTGGAACATCGCCACCGGGGAGCTGTACTGGTCGGAAAGCATCGCCCCCCTGTTTGGCTATGGCCCGATGGTTGAAACCACCTATGGGAACTTCCTCGCCGCCATCCACCCCGAGGACCGCCCCTTGGTGGAAGAGGCCATACGGACGTGCCTGGAGGGCGGGAAAAAATACGACATCGAACACCGGGTGGTCTGGCCCGATGGCACCGTGCGCTGGCTGCTGGAGCGGGGCGACGTCAGCCGGGATGCCCAGGGCAAGCCGCTGCACATGCTGGGGCTGGTGCAGGACATCACCGAGCGCAAGCGCACCCAGGAAAAGCTCGCCGCCAGCCAGACCACCCTCACCCACGCCCAGCGCATCGCCCACCTGGGCAGCTGGACCCTGGATCTGGCCACCGGCGAGCTGGCGTGGACCGAGGAGGTGTTCCGGATTTTCGGACGGGACCGCAAGACCTTCATTCCCACCGCCCACTCCTTCCTCCAGACGGTCCACCCGGAGGACCAGGCCAAGGTCAAGGCCCTCACCACCCAGGCCCCCCGCAGCGGCCTGGCACCCCTGGTGGCCCGCATCCGCCGCCCCGACGGCGGCCTGCGCTACGTCCAGACCATGGCCGAGCTGACCCTCAACCCCCGCGGCACCCCCACCACCCTGACGGGCACGGTCCAGGACATCACCGAACTCAAGGAGGCCGAAGCCTTTGCCCGCAAGGTCAGCGAGCGCTTCCGGGATCTGGTGGAAACCAGCGCTGACTGGATCTGGGAGACCGACGCCCTGGGCTACTACACCTACGCCAGCCCCCGCATCATGGATCTGCTGGGTTACCCGCAGGAAGAGGTGATCGGCCGCTCACCGGTCAGTCTCTTGATGGCCGGCGAAGCGGAACGCCTGGATGCCTATCGCCGCCATGTCATGACCGAGCGCATCCCCTTTATCAACAACATCCGCCGCTGCCGCCATCGGGATGGCCGCATCGTTATCATTGAATCCAGTGGCGTTCCCGCCTTCAATGCCCAAGGCGAATTCATCGGTTATCGGGGCGTGGACCGGGATGTCACAAAACGGATGGAGCGCGAACAGGAGCTGGAAGCCGCCAAGGCCGAGGCCGAACGGGCCAACCAGGCCAAATCCGCCTTCCTGTCCGGCATGAGCCACGAGTTGCGCACCCCCCTCAACGCCATCCTGGGCTTTGCTCAGCTCATGGGCCTGAACCGGGAACTCCCCCCCGACCAGCGGGGCAACCTGGAAGAGATCCTCAAGGCCGGCCGCCATCTGCTGGACCTGGTCAACGAGGTGCTGGATCTGGCCAAGGTCGAATCCGGCAAGGTGGAGCTCTCCCTGGAGCCCGTATCCTTCGATGAACTGGCCCAGAGCACCATCAACCTGCTGCGCCCCCTGGCAAGCCAGCGGGACGTCAGCCTCCGCCTGGAGCCCCCCGGGGACGACCCCGTGTGGTTCCGCGCCGACCGCTTGCGGACCAAGCAGGTCATCGTCAACCTCCTGTCCAACGCCATCAAGTACAACCACCCCGGCGGCAGCGCCACCTTGCGCCTGGCCCAGATCGACGGCGGCCCCTTGCGGATTGAAGTGGCCGACACCGGGCCGGGCCTTTCCCCGGAAGCGCAACAAGCCCTGTTCCAACCCTTTCAGCGCCTGGATGGCACCCAAGACATCGAAGGCACCGGCATCGGGCTGGTCATCAGCAAACGCCTGGTAGAAGCCATGGGGGGCCAGATCGGCGTAGACAGCCAGCCGGGGGCCGGCAGCACCTTCTGGCTGGAACTGCCGGTGATCGATCCACCCCTGGCCGCCGCCCCGGCGCTGGCCCCCCCAGCCGAAATCCCGCCCCCCGGCCCCTTGGCGGGAGCCCTGCTCTACATCGAGGACAATCCGGCCAACCTGCGCCTGATGGAACAGATCGTTGCCGGTCAGCCGGGCCTGGCCCTGACCAGCGCCCAGACCCCCCGGGGCGGCCTGGATCTGGCCCGGCAGCTGCGCCCGGACGTGATCCTGCTGGACATCAATCTGCCCGGGATGGACGGTTACCGGATCCGGGAACGACTCCTCGCCCATCCCTCCACCGCCGGGATTCCGGTCATCGCCATCAGCGCCAGCGCCATGCACGAAGACCTCCGGCGAGCCCGCCAGGCCCGCTTCCAGGCTTTCCTGAGCAAGCCCATCCACATTCCCCAGTTCCTGTCGACCCTCGAAGCCATCCTGCAGGGTCGGGACCCTCTCGCGGAGCGATAAGCTTGCAGCCCACCCTAGACCGTTTCGACCCCAGCACCGTCGCCATCCTGGTGGTGGACGACGAACCGGCCAACGTCCTCTTGCTGGAAAAAATCCTCGCCACCGCCGGCTACCGCGACGTCCGGGCCACCACCGACCCCCGCCAGACCCTGGAACTGGCCCGGGCCCAGGGCACCGACCTGCTTCTGCTGGACATCAACATGCCCGCCATGAACGGCTTCCAGGTGATGGCCCAGCTCCGCCAGGAACTCGGTTCGCCCCCCAGCGTGCTGGTGCTCACCGCCCAAACCGCCCTGGAGCATCGCCTGCGGGCCCTGGAAGAAGGCGCCCGGGATTTCCTCTCCAAGCCCATCGAAATCCCGGAACTGCTGGCCCGGGTCCGCAACCTGGTTGAAGCCCACCTGCTGCAACGCTATCTGCGCCAGAAAAACGCCAGCCTGGAGGCCCAGGTCTCCGAGCGCACCCGGGAACTCCACGACAGCCGCCTGGACATCATCCGCCGGCTCGGCCGGGCGGCGGAATTCCGGGACAACGAAACCGGCCTGCACATCATCCGCATGAGCAAATACTCCCAGATCCTGGGGCTCAAGGCCGGCATGGCGGCGGACGAAGCAGAACTGCTCCTCCAGGCCAGCCCCATGCATGACATCGGCAAGATCGGGATCCCCGATCACATCCTCCTCAAGCCCGGCAAGCTGGACCCCCAGGAGTGGGCCGTCATGCAGACCCATGCCCGCATCGGCGCCGATCTGCTGGACGGCAACCCCGCCCCCCTCCTGCGCATGGCCCGGGACATCGCCCTGACCCACCATGAAAAATGGGACGGCAGCGGCTATCCCAACGGACTGGCGGGGGAAGCCATTCCCCTGGTGGGGCGGGTGGTGGCGGTGGCGGACGTCTTCGACGCCCTCACCAGCGCCCGGCCCTACAAGGCCCCCTGGCCCGTGGAAAAGGCCCTGGATTTGCTCAAGGAACAGCGGGATCGTCATTTTGAAGGGCGCCTGGTGGACCTCTTCCTGGAGGCCTTGGACCAAATCCTGAAGATCCGCGACCTCTACGCCGAACCCGGCGGGAACGCCACGCCCTAGGGCGTACCCCCCTTCCGCTCCGCCAACGCCCGGGCAGCGAATCCCTCCAGGTCGGCCAGGCTGACGGCACCTTGGCCAGCCGTATCGATCTTCTCGAAATTGCGATGGACGAAGGGCATCCGCCCCTCCGCTTCGGCCTTGGTGAGGCGTCCGTCCCCGTTGGCATCCGCTGCCAGGAAGCGGGCTTTCAGTTTTTCGGCAGCCTGGGCGCCCCGACCATCCCCCGCCTGGGCAAGCGGGCTGAGCGCCAGGATCAAAACGACGAGCCCCAGGGCCACGGCGACCGGGAACCGGCTCAATCTGTGGGCAGCCATGGCAAGCTCACCGGCGGGGGCAAGGAATCGTGGCGCCACTGGCATCAAAGCAGGTGCCCGAATGGCTAAGGCCCGTCTCCTGACTGTAGCTGGTGTTGCCTTGATAGCTATTCCCCGTGGCGGCATTGGTGGCTGAAGTGGTTCGGCTCTGGGTCACGTTGCCATCGGCATCCCGATTCAAACTGCCCTGGCTGTTCAAGCTACCCTTGGGGCCACTGGAGGCGATGCCGCTGTTGTGCTGGATCGAGCCATCGGCGGAACGGGCAGTCACCCCACCCCGGGCGCCGCTGCCACCGGCGGTGGTCTCCCAGGCCCGACCGCTGGTGGCCACCCCATTGCCCTCACCGTCGGTACGGACCACCCGGCGAGCGGCCATCCGTCCGTTTTCGCCGCTGCGGTGACGAGCGGCGCCAGCGCTCACCCCGCCGGCCGGGTTATCGCGAATGAAGCGGCGGCCGCCGTCGGCCTGGGCGTTGAAGCTCAAGCCGCCCAGCAAAAGGGTCGCGGCAAGGGTGGGGGTCAGCAGGGAAGCGATGGTTTTCATGGTGAACTCCTGGGTCCGTGGGGCGGTTGCCCCGGTGACTCCACTCTAGGGAGCCCGCTACCCCGGGTGGTTTCGAGTCCTGTTCGAAGAATTGCCACCGGTTGCAAAGACCCCACCCCGTAACCGCCCGTAATGAAACGGCCTGCTGCGTCCGCCGCCGACCCTCGCTACCATGGCGCAATGGAAACCCATAATGGCACGGACGACGGCAAGGGCCGGATTCTGGTGGTGGACGACGAAGCCGAGCTGCGGGGCCTGCTGGCCCGCTACCTGGGGAGCCGGGGCTACCGGGTGCGCCAGGCCGGCGACGGCGGAGAACTGGAGCGGCTCCTGTCCCGGGAGAGCTTCGACGTCCTGGTCCTGGACCTGATGCTTCCCGGCGAGGATGGGCTGGCCATCTGCCGCCGCCTGCGCGGCGCCGGGGAGACCATCCCGATCCTGATGCTCACCGCCCGGAGCGAACCCATCGACCGGATCGTCGGCCTCGAGATGGGCGCCGACGACTACCTGCCCAAGCCCTTCGAGCCCCGGGAGTTGCTAGCCAGGATCGAGGCCCTGTTGCGCCGCCAGCGCATCCTGGGGGCCCATCTCCACGCCCATCCCGAGCCGATCCAGCGCTTCGGCCCCTTTGAACTGGACGGTGGGGCCCGTCGCCTGCGCCGGGACGGCGCGGACATCCTCCTGAGCACCGCGGAATTCGACCTGCTGCGGACCCTGGCGGCCAATGCCGACCGGCCCCTCTCCCGGGAAAAGCTCATCGAGCTGGCTCACGGCAGCACAGCCGGCCTCACCGACCGGGCCATCGACGTGCAGATCCTGCGCCTGCGCCGCCTGGTGGAGCCGGATCCGGCCAACCCCCGCTTCATCCTCACCGTGCGGGGCAAGGGCTATGTCCTGCGCACCCGGGACGAACCATGAGCCGCCCCTGGCCCCCCAGCCTGCTGGGCCGCAATCTCCTGGTGCTGCTGACCCTCATCCTGGCGGGCCAACTCATGGCCGGAGTGATCTTCCGCCATTATGTCCAGCGCCCCCGGGCCGACGCCTACGTGACGGTACTCACCCAGCATCTGGGGGCCCTGGGGGCGGGCATCGCCGCCTTGCCCCCGGAACACCGACGGGCTTTCGTGGCGGCCTTCAACCAGAACTCCGCGAGCCATGGCTTATCCCGAGAAAAATCGGCCATCGCCGCGCCCTTCGAACGCCTCTTGCTGCGGCGGGTATCGGCCCGCCTGGCCGAAGCGGGCGTTCCGGTAACGTGGCGGCAGGAGGCCGGGCGCGCCCTGGACGTGCGCCTGGAAGTGGCCGGGCAGGGCTATTGGCTGACCACCGCCGGCCTGGACCTACCCCTTGCCCTGCCCCGGGCCGCCCTCCTGATCTGGTTGCTGACGGTGAGCCTGAGCGTGGCCGGCGCCTTCCTTCTGACCCGGCGGCTCTACCGCCCCCTGGCCCACCTGGCCGACGCCGCCACCCAACTGGGCCAAGGGGCGGACGCCCCGCCCCTGGCGGAAACCGGCCCATCCGAAATCGCCACCGTCAGCCGGGCCTTCAACGCAATGCGGGTCGAACTTCAGCGCAAGGAACAGGAGCGGGCCTTCATGCTGGCAGGCATCAGCCACGATCTGCGCACCCCCCTGGCCAAGATCCGGCTGGCTATCGAACTGCTGCCCGAGGACCAGAATCCGGACCTGGTGGCCAGCCTGCTGGCCAGCACCCGCCAGATGACCAGCCTGGTGGACCGCTTCATCGACTACGCCCGGGACGATGCCGAGGAGCGCCCCGGCCCCGTCTTGCTCCCGACTTTCCTGGGGGAAATCCTGGCGGGCATCGCCGGCGGGGAGGCCTTCAGCCAGGATCTGGCCCCCACGCCCACCCTGACCCTGCGCCGGGCAGCCCTGGGGCGGCTGGTGGCCAACCTGGTGGAAAACGCCCTGCGCTACGGCCAGCCGCCCTATGTTCTGCGCAGCCGGACCACCGCCGACCATCTGACCATCGAAGTGGTCGACGGTGGCACGGGCATTCCCCCCGAGGCCCTGGAAGCCCTGCGCCGCCCCTTCGCCCGGGGCGATAGCGCCCGGGGCGGGGCGCAGGGCGCCGGACTGGGGCTGGCCATCGCCGAGCGGATTGCCCGTGCCGAAGGCGGCCAGCTGGCCTTCCTGCATCCTGCGAAAGGCGGCTTCCTGGTCCGCCTGAGCCTGCCCCTGGCCGAACCGGCCAGCAATCCCCCTCGGGCCTGAAATGGCCCCGAGGGCCTTTCCATGCTGCGCGTAAGGTCTTCATTTCCTTGGGATTGGCTGCCTATTGCAGCGCGGTAAGCTACAATTCAGGGCTTTCCTGCCGCTCGTTCCTGGACCGCCATGACGCAACGCCTGCGCGAAATTCCCTACAACTACACCTCCTTTTCTGATCGGGAGATCGTCATCCGCTTGCTGGGGAACGAACCCTGGCGGGCTCTGGACGAACTGCGGGCCGAGCGGGTGACCGGGCGCTCCGCCCGGATGTTGTACGAGGTGCTGGGGGACATCTGGGTGGTCACCCGCAATCCCTACCTCCAGGACGACCTGCTGGCCAACCGGGAGCGCCGGGACGCCCTGGTGGAGGCCCTGCGCCACCGCCTGCGGGAAGTGGACAAGCGCCGCCAGGAAAGCGCCGGGGAAGACCCGGAGCGCAGCGCCCGGGTGGCCCTGCTGGTGCAGGCCGCCCACCAGGCGGTGGACCGCTTCGAAGCCTTCTTCGGCGAGACCCTGCTGCTCAGGAAGCAGGTCATGAAGACCCTGGCCCGCCACACCCGCAAGGACAACATCTGCTTCGACGGCCACGCCCGGGTGTCCCACGTCACCGACGCCACCGACTGGCGGGTGGAATACCCCTTCGTGGTCCTCTATCCGGACACCGAGGAGGAGATGGCACCCCTGGTGAAGGGCTGCATCGAACTGGGCCTGACCATCATCCCCCGGGGGGGCGGCACCGGCTACACCGGCGGGGCGGTGCCCCTGGATGCCAGGTCGGCGGTGATCAACACCGAGAAGCTCATCACCCTGGGGCCGGTGGAAAACCGGGTGCTGCCCGGCCTCGATGGACCCATGGAGGCGCCCTACGCCACCATTCGCACCGGCGCCGGGGTGGTCACCGAGCGGGTGTCGGAAGCCGCGTCGGCCGCCGGCCGGGTGTTCGCGGTGGACCCCACCTCCGCCAGCGCCTCCTGCATCGGCGGCAACATCGCCATGAACGCCGGGGGCAAGAAGGCCGTGCTGTGGGGCACCGCCCTGGACAACCTGGCCTGGTGGAAGATGGTGGATCCGGACGGCAACTGGCTGGAAGTGGAACGGCTGGACCACAACTTCGGCAAGATCCACGAGCAGGAGACGGTGCGCTTCCGGCTCAAGCGCTTCGACCCCAGCGGCAAGAAGCTGCTGGCCGAGGAAACCATCGCCATGCCTGGCGCGGCCTGCCGCAAGGTGGGCCTGGGCAAGGACGTGACCGACAAGTTCCTGGGAGGCCTGCCCGGGGTCCAGAAGGAAGGCACCGATGGCCTCATCGTGGCGGCCCGCTGGGTGCTCCACAAGATGCCGCCGGTCACCCGCACGGTGTGCCTGGAGTTCTTCGGCCAGGTGCGGGAGGCGGTGCCCGCCATCGTGGAAATCACCGACTACTTCAAGCCGGGCGGGCCGGGCCACGCCGCCGGGGTGCAGCTGGCGGGCCTGGAACACCTGGACGAGCGCTACGTGAAGGCGGTGGGCTACACCACCAAGGCCAAGCGCCATGGCCGGCCCAAGATGGTGCTGATCGGCGACATCGTGGGTCATGACGAGGACGCGGTGATGGCCGCCGCTTCCGACGTGATCCGCATGACCAACACCCGGGGCTCGGAGGGCTTCATCGCCGTCTCCCCCGAGCAGCGCAAGAAGTTCTGGCTGGACCGCGCCCGCACCGCCGCCATTTCCAAGCACACCAATGCTTTCAAGGTGAACGAGGACGTGGTGATCCCCCTGCCCAGGATGGGGGACTACTGCGACGGCATCGAGCGCATCAACATCGAGTTGTCCATCCAGAACAAGCTGGCCCTGTGCGCCGCCCTCAAGGACTACCTGGAAGGGGAGCTGGCCCTGGACGCCGGGGACGCCAACATCGCCAAGGAAGAGCTGATCGGCGACCGCCGGGAAGCGGCCCTGAATTACGTGGAGGCGGTGCGCCTGCGCTGGGAATGGCTGCTGGAAAACCTGGATCTGCCCCTGGCCCTGGCGGAGCAGAGCTTCCTCTCCTACGGGGTGGTGGCCGGGGAGCTCTCTAACCGGACAGAAAACCCCAAGCTCTTCCACCGCCTCCAGGACTACTCGGTGCGGGTGTCCTGGAAGGCCGAGCTCAAGCCCCGCCTGGACAAGATCTTCGACGGCGTGCTGTTCGCGCCGGTGCAGGAGCAGATCAAAAAGATCCACAAGCAGGTGCTGAGGAGCCGCGTCTTCGTGGCGCTCCACATGCACGCCGGCGACGGCAACGTGCACACCAACATCCCGGTGAATTCCGACGACTACGCCATGCTCCAGACCGCCAACCGGGCGGTGGACCGGATCATGGCCCTGGCCCGTGGCCTGGACGGGGTGATTTCCGGCGAGCACGGCATCGGCATCACCAAGCTGGACTACCTCACCGACGCGGAGATGGCCAATTTCTGGGCCTACAAGCGCAAGGTGGACCCGGAGGGCCGCTTCAACCGGGGCAAGCTGATGCGCGGTGACGCCAATGCAGGCGCCCCGGCGGGCAACCTGGACCGGGCCTACACCCCCAGCTTCAACCTGATGGGCCATGAATCCCTGATCATGGAACAGACCGACGTGGGGGATATCGCCCACGACATCAAGGACTGCCTGCGCTGCGGCAAGTGCAAGCCGGTGTGCTCCACCCACGTGCCCCAGGCCAATCTGCTCTACTCGCCCCGCAACAAGATCCTGTCCACCTCGCTCCTGATCGAGGCCTTTCTCTACGAAGAGCAGACCCGCCGGGGGGTGTCCCTGGCTCATTGGGCCGAGTTCGAGGATGTGGCCGACCACTGCACGGTGTGCCACAAGTGCGAGAAGCCCTGCCCGGTGGACATCGACTTCGGCGACGTTTCCATCAAGATGCGCAACCTGCTCAGGAAGCAGGGCAAGAAGTCCTTCAATCCGGGCACCGCGGCGGCCATGGCCTTCCTCACCGCCAAAGATCCGGCTACCATCAAGCTCATCCGCAAAGGCATGATCGAGTGGGGCTACAAGGCCCAGCGCCTGGGCCACAAGCTGGGCAAGTCCCTGGGCCTGATCCAGGAACAGGTCAAGCATCCCCCCGCCACCCTGGGCAAGCCCGCGGTGAAGGCCCAGGTGATCCACTTCATCAACAAGCCCATGCCCGGCAACCTGCCCAAGCGCACCAGCCGGGCGCTGCTGGACATCGAGGACGACAAGGTAGTACCGGTAATCCGTAACCCCGAGGTGAAGCGGGACGAATCGGAAGCGGTGTTCTACTTCCCCGGCTGCGGTTCGGAGCGCCTCTTCAGCCAGGTGGGCCTGGCCACCCAGGCCATGCTCTACCACGTGGGCGCCACCACCGTGCTGCCCCCCGGCTACCTGTGCTGCGGCTATCCCCAGACCTCCGCCGGGCGGGAAGACGAAGGCCAGAAGATCACCACCGACAACCGGGTGCTGTTCCACCGGGTGGCCAACACCCTGAACTACCTGGACATCAAGACCGTGATCGTGTCCTGCGGCACCTGCATGGATCAACTCCAGAAGTACCAGTTCGAGAAGATCTTCCCTGGCTGCCGGCTGCTGGACATCCACGAGTACCTGATGGAAAAGGGCGTGAGGCTCGAAGGCATCACCGGCACCAAGTACATGTACCACGAGCCCTGCCACACCCCCATGAAGATCCATGACGGGGTCCAGGTGGCCAACACCCTGATGGGCGCCCGGGTGGATCTGTCCGACCGCTGCTGCGGCGAATCCGGCACCCTGGCCGCCAGCCGGCCAGACATCTCCACCCAGGTGCGCTTCAGGAAACAGGAAGAAATCGAGAGGGGCGCCGCCGCCCTGCGGGGCGACGACGCGGCCGCCCCGGTGAAGATCCTCACCTCCTGCCCCAGCTGCCTGCAGGGCCTGTCCCGCTACGCCAATGACGCCGGCGGGGTGGATGCGGACTACATCGTGATCGAGCTGGCCAGGCACATCCTCGGAGAGCAGTGGCTGCCTGAATACGTGAACCGGGCCAACAGCGGGGGCATCGAGCGGGTTTTGCTGTAGGGCCGGCTTCAGCCGGCCAAGCCGGTGGCTCGCAAGGCCGCCGGCCGAGGCGGGATGAATCCTGCCTACTTGATGACGCCGCAGGCCTGCCGGGCGCCGGAGTTGCCGGCGGGCTGAGAGGTGAAGTCGTCAGCCGCGGCGTGGATGATCACCCCGCACCCCAGAATGTCGGCACCGCCGCCACCGATGGACAGCCCGGGCAGCACGGCATCCAGGTGGGCATGGCCACTGGCGTCGGCCACCAGCACGGGCATGTCTCCGGCGTGATGCTCGCCCCGATGGGGATGACCATGGGGCTTGCCCGTCGGGTTGTAATGGCCGCCGGCACTGGTGCCATCCGGGGCACTGCAATGCCCTTGTCGTGAATGTGGAAACCATGAGGGCCGGGGCTCAGGCCGGTGATATCCGCCACCATCCGCACCCCGTCACCGCCTTGCTGGAAGCTCACCACCCCGGCGGCGGTGTTGCCCTGGGTGGGGGCCCGTTCGGCCGAAGCCTTCGGGCCGGCGGGAGCCAGGGCAGAGCAGGCAGGCCGCGATGACAGCCGGCAGAACAATTTTTGTTTTCATGAGATTCTCCGTGGGGATCGAAAACAACCGCGCCTGATGGCGCGACGGCGGGATCACACCTGCGTGCATCAAGAACGCCCCGGAATGGGCAACCATGCCAGAGAAAATGCAGAATGGAAAATAACGCATCCCAACCCGCCCGCCCCGACCTCCGCCTGGAATGGCGCGGCCCGGGCGCCCAGGACGCCGCGGCCGCTCTCCAACCCGTGCTGGAAGGCCTGGTGGCCCGGATTTTCACCCGAGACCCGGATCTCTCCCCCCTGGCACCCCTCACCCTGCTGGTGGCCGACGATCAGGCCGCCAGCCTGGCGGAACTGGGCAGCCCCGCCGGAGGGGACTTGATCCAGGCTGTCCATGGCGGCGACGGCACGACCCTGGTCTTCGACGGGCCCAGGCTGGCGGCGGTGCTGGCCGGAGAGTCCGCCGAGGTGGAGCGTTTTGTCCACCTCTTCCACCGGGAACTATGCCGGCTGCGGGATCTGGAACGGCGGGTGGCGAGCACCGCCACCTTCCCCGCCGGCAGTCTGGACAGCCACATCCACGGCATGGCCCTGGCCGCCTGGAGCGAATACTTCTCCACCCGCCGGGCGGTGTGGTCCCTGCCGGCGGATTCCCAGCTGCTCCTGCCCCACCTGGCGGACCTGCTGACGGCCATTCCCCCGGCGGCCGCCGAGGACCTCACCCTGGCCATGGCCAGCGGAGACCTGGAACAAGTCTTCGCCAAGACCCTGGGCCGCCTCACCCACCTGCTCCAGACTGCCGCCCATGCCATGGGCTATCTGGCCGGCCTGGAACTCACCCTGGATCAACTCGGCGGGGACATGGCCGGGCGGGTCGCCAGCAGTTTCCTGGGGCCTCGCTGGGCCCGCCTGGCCCGTATGCTGGATGTGCTCTTCGGGAGCGCCGGCGTCTGGGACGAAGTGTTCCTCAGCAATGCCCTGCGGCCCGACGTCCTGGCGCTCTTCGCCAGCCTGGGCCTGAGCCTGGGAGAGGCCGAGGACGGCGGAGTCTGGCTGGAACCCGCCCCGCCGGTTGGCGCCTTGCATTGAACCGGGGCGCCAGCGCGGCCAACCATGTCAGCCAAAGACGCTGTGGAGCATCTTCAGACTGAGGGCCACCAGCACCGCGGCAAAGACTTTCTTGAGGGTGGCCACCGGAAGCCGGTGGGCCAGCCTGGCCCCCAGGGGGGCAGTGAAGGTGCTCACCAGGGCGATCAGCACCAGGGCCGGCAGGTGGATGTAGCCCAGGGTCAGGGCCGGCAAGCCGGTGATCCCCCAGCCGTTCACCAGGTAACCCAGGGTGCCGGCGACGGCGATGGGCAGGCCGATGGCCGCCGAAGTGCCGATGGCCTGATGGACCGCCACGTTGCACCAGGTCAGGAAGGGCACCGATAGCGACCCCCCGCCGATGGCCACCAGGGCCGACACCCCGCCGATCCCCAGCCCAACCCCCGCCATGCCTGGAGCATCCGGCAACTGCCGACTGGGCTTGGGCTTGATGTTAAGGACCATCTGGAGAGACACGTAGCCCATGAAACAGGCGAAGAAGATGGCCAGGGGCTGGGTGGCCACCCGGGACGCAACGAAGGTTCCCAGAAAGGTCCCGGCCAGCACCCCCGGCGTGATCTTCCAGACCACCGGCCAGAGCACTGCCCCATGGCCGTGGTGGGCTCGCAGGCTGGCGATGGAGGTGAGCACGATGGCCGCCATGGAAGTCCCCAGGGCCATGTGCACCAGATGTTCCCTGGGAAAGCCCTGGGCCACGAACAGGGCGGTGAGCATGGGCACCATGATCCCGCCGCCCCCCACCCCCAGCAACCCCGCGAAAAAGCCCACGAAGGCCCCCAGGACCAGATAGGCCAGCCACCATTCACTCCAGTTCATGCGCACTCAGCCCCAACAGGTTTTCAGTGATGAAGGCCCACTCGGCCGGATCCACCGGGGTGATGGAAAGCCGGTTGCCCCGGGCCAGGACGCGCATATTGGCCAGTTCGGGATGGGCGCGCAATTCCGCCAACCCCAGCAACCGGGTCTTGGCCCCATAGGCCACGTCCACATGAACCCAGCGGGGATTCTCCGGGTGGGACTTGGGGTCGAAATAGGGGCTGGCGGGGTCGAATTGGGTGGCGTCCGGATAGGCCCCGCTGACCACCCGGGCGATCCCGGCAATGCCCGGCTCGGCGCAACCGGAATGGTAGAACAACACCCTGTCCCCCACCGCCATCTGGTCCCGCATGAAATTGCGGGCCTGATAGTTGCGCACCCCGTACCAAGGCACGGTGCGATCCGGCCGGGCGGCCAGGTCATCGATGGAGCAGTCCTCCGGTTCCGATTTCATCAGCCAGTAGCGCATATCATGTCCCATGCCATCCGAAAGAGTCCGTTAATCCTTGTTTTTGCGTAGGAAATTTTTCGGCTTGGTCTTGTTGCGTCCCACGTGATTTCACAGAATCCCACCCAAAGTCCCACCCAGAATCCCACCCAAGGAGTATGCCATGGCAAAGCTTTCGACAGCCGGCTGCGAATCTGCCAAACCTGACAAGGAACGGGATCGTTTCCTCGGAGACGGCGAAGGACTGTTTCTCCGAATCCGCCCCAATGGCACCAAGACCTGGCTGGTCGAGTACGAGTTCAATGGCCGGCGCACGAAATACACCGTTGGGGTCTATCAGCGCGAGGCAGCCCAAGGCGACAGCATCTCCGACTGGCTGCGATTCGGCCGCCTGTCGCTGCACCAGGCGCGTGCCGTTGCCGGGAACTGGAAGGACGCCCGCCGAGCCGGCCACGACCCGGTGGCTGAGTGGGAAGGCGAGCTTGCCCGCGAGCGGGAAGCAGAAGCCGCAGCGAAAGCTGCCAAGGAGGCGGAGTCGGCGCGCCCGACCGTCAATCAGGCGATTGAAACCTTCATGGCGCGGCACATGGCCGGCAAGAAGAGCGCTTCAGCCATCCGCTACCGCCTCGACAGACTCGCCGAGCACTTGGGCGAGCAAAAAATCGACGAGGTGACACGCAAGGAGTTCATCACCGCCCTCGACAAGATTGCCGATGGGCAGCGCGAAGGGAAAACCGCCAAGCAGCTGGCCGGCGAAGTCCTGGTTCAGGCCAAGCGCTTGTGGCGCTTCGCCGAAGCGCGCGAATGGGTCGCGGTCTCGTGTATCGAGAGGCTTACCCGCAAGGACTTCGACGCCCGCCCGGTGAAGCGGGAAGTCACCCTGCGGCTCGACGAACTGGCCGAGATCTGGCGTGCGCTGGATGACCCGGAGCGCTGCAAATCCGATCCGGTGACCATCGCGGCCATTAAGTTGCTGATCCTCACAGGCCAGCGGGAGCGCGAGGTCACCGATGCCGTTTGGGCCGAGTTCGACCTCGACGGCGGACTGTGGAAAATTCCGGCCGCCCGCACCAAGAAGGATCGTGCCCACCTCGTTCATCTGGCGCCTCTGGCGGTCGCCATTCTCAAGGAGCTGAAGAAGCTCACGGGCGCCAGCGGACACGTATTCGCGTCGCCTCTTCGGCCAGGGCAGGCGATCTATGGCCGGTCGGTCAACAACGCGCTGCTGACGCTGTTCAAGCGCGAGGCGCTGCCCGGCGTCACGCCATGCGTGGTCCATGACTTCCGCCGCACCCTGATTACCCGCCTTCCGGACCTGGGGTTTGAACCGTTCATCGGCCACAAGATCGCCAACCACGTGCTTCCCGGTGTGCTGGCGCACTACAACCACAACGCCTACGAGGCACAGCGCGAAGCCGCCTTGCGGGCATGGGCCGAACGGGTCGAGGCATTGGCCAAAGGCAAGAACGTCGTGCAGTTTCAGCGCACAGCGCAGGCCTACCGCCCCAGGTAAATCGCCGTCACCGCTTCGCGCTCGTGGCCGAGCTCGCGGGAAATTTCCAGGCGGGCAGCCCGATCCGCGGCCTTCTGCTCGGGGGTCAGCTGGCGACTGGTGGGCCCACCCTGGGCCGGGCAGCGCCAGCCGGTGAGTTCCAGATAGCGGGCCTGGGCATAGGAATGGCGCAGCCCATGCACGCCGTGGATGCCGGCGCGGCTGCACTGGTGCTTGAAGCGGTCCAACTGGGCCTTGTAGGTCATCCCACCGGGGATGAGGCTCCCCTTTCCGCACTTGTCCCGCACCGCATCGAGCAGTGCCCGTTGCCCGGCGGTGCGGATAGGGATTTCCCGCTCCTTGCCGCCCTTGCACCATGACGCCTTCAACACCAGGATGTCGCCCCGATCCGCAAAGCTGGCGTTGAACTTGATCGACTCCGCCCGGCGCAGGCCGAACGCGGCCTGCAATTCCAGCGACAGGCGGGAATTCGTGTCGGTGATCAGTTCCAGTTGCGCTTCCTGCAGCGTTACGGCCTTGCTGACATTGGTCACGAAGCGCCGGTCGGCGATGCCGTAGGCGTCGTTGCTGCGGGCGACGATATTGGCCTTGCCGAGCTTTTCCGCCCACCAGCGCAGGTGCGCCATACGATTCTTGATCGTCCCCGCCGAGAGCTTCTCTCCGGACCAGCGATTCACCAGTGCCTCGACGTGCTTGGGTTTGAGCCCCTGGGCGGAGAGATTGCGGAACCCTAATTCGTGGAGCTGGGTCGCCACTAGGGCAAGGGTCCGTTCGCGCTCTGACTGGGTGGCGAAGGAGCCGTCGCGGTTGCGGTGGCAAAGCTGCTTGAGCTGATAGTTGAGGTCGCGCATGGCGTCTCCCGAGAAGTCAAAGTCGTCGGCGGAATCATTGGATTCCTGGGGTTCCCGCCATCCGAGCTGCTCTTCCAACTTGCGCCAGACGCTGTCCGGCACGACGGGGCTGGGGGTCTTGGTGGGCATGGCATTTCCTTTCGTTCAGGGCGGTTACGGCAGTCGGTGTTCGGTTGTCCGGTAAGTGTTTCTGCTCGACCTGCTGGCCGTAGCCGGGCAGGTGGAAGACTGCTGAGCACGGGGCACCACCCCCGTTTGGTGCAGGTTTTTGCTGCTTGCCGGCGCTGCACGCGCTATGGCATCCCGGCGCCGTTCCGGTGGGAACGGGAGGCCGGGAGGACCATTCACCCAGGGTCCAAGGAGCGCTGATCAGGCGCGAACACGATCCGTCCGGGGATCAGCCGGCAACGGCAGTCGGGCTGCGGTTGCATTCGGGAAAAGGAGGTTCGGGACCTCGGGCATGGGGTTCTGGACCCCATCACGTGGCGCTGTCACGCACCGCCATCACGTTCTTACCGCTCCGCCCGCCGCGGAAAGCCGCATGCCTCCAGGGCTTGCGGAACCGGGGGGCGGTGGTAGGCGCGTCGTCACTAGCCGCGCTGCCGCTAGTGACGACGCGCACCCCGCTCAAGGCGACGGCCGATGCCGGGCTCGGGGGGCAGAACGCCCCGAAGATAGGCTGGTGCGCAGAGCACCAGCGGTCGAGCACGAAGACAAGGGCGGGCACCCTGGTCAAGCCAGGAGCCGCGCCCTTATCCACTACAAAACATCCCGGACGCCGAACGTCCGTACCACCTGGCGCTCATGGCGCCTCGGTGAAAAGCCACCGCTCGAAGGGCTTGCGTTTCCGTGCGCGATGCACGCGGGCCGCTAGCTGGACCGGGTTAATGCCATTGCAGTGTGGCGCCGGAAACGTGCCCCGGCAATCCCCAAGCGGCTGTTTGGCACGACGACCCCTCGCAAGCGCCTGGAATTGCCGGCGGCTTGCCATGGCATTGTTTCGTCTCGATTTCCGAAGGGTGGCGCGGGGTTGCAACGCGCCGCGGGTGCGCGACGCTGGACAGCGTATTCGTCATGAGGGAACCACTATGGCAACGCTACAGGCTTTCCATGGGCGCATCATCGAGTTGCGCCGTCACACCAACGTTCATCGCTACGGATATCGTCCGCTCGGTCCCGCCGACCGCTACGAGCTGTGGATCAAGCCGCCAGCGGGGGGCGAACGGAAGTTCACGGTCAACACCCGGACGATGCCGGCCCGACGTGGTCACGCGGTCAGTCTGATTGTCACGGCGGGCAAGGTGCCCCGGGTGCTGGGACTCGCCAACTGGACCACGGCCGATGGGGTCAACTACGCCCGCACCGAAGCGCCGCCGTTGCTGCGTGTCCATGATTTCCCGGCACTGGCGGTCATCTTCCTGATGATGGCAATCATCTGGGGCGACCCTGGCATGGTGTTGTTCGTGCTGGTGGCGGTAGCCTACGGGCTGATCGCCAGCGCCGGACGCGCCGTGATCCGGAGCCGGCGAGGGCGGGAACTGGATTTGGCTATCGATGCCGAGGCGGCGCGTCTGGGCCGACGGCGAGTGGTGATGTCATGACCCTCCGCTTTGGCAACTCCATCCGGCTGGCATCGAATGACCGCCGACGCCTGCAGTTGCTGCTCGAGCGCGACCCCGGTGAGATCGAGTCATTTGACCAACTGCAGGCCGTGATGCAATGGCACCGCCAGCGGGTACAGGGGGTCTCGCGGGACGCCGAATTCCTGCGCTGGCTGATGGATCGGGAGTGGAACCGGCTGGCAGCGGGGAGTGGCTACCGGACCCGCTCGGAGCCCGGTAGGTAGCCAGGGGAATCTGCGGCAACCATTCCGGTGACCGGTCAAAGTGACCCCGATGCAGCACGCTCGCTCCCTGAATGGGGGTGGGAATGTGCTCTCGCGACGTAGCCACCTCTCTCTCCCGGCTTGCGCGATAAACCCATGGCCCCGGAAAATCCTTGTCATTTCAGCCACATGTCATTGCTGCCTTGAAAATTTTGCACTATCCTGTCGCTGTTTATCCTGGATTGGCCATTCCTATGCCCGCCAAAATTATCGAAGGCGAAATCCTCACCATCAAGCAGGTCGCCGACTACCTGAAGGTCACCGAGCGGACGATCTACAGGCTGGCGGCAGCCAAGAAGATTCCGGCTTTCAAGGTCGGCGGGACGTGGCGGTTCTCGCGTGCGGATATCGACACATGGATCAAGCTGCAATCAATGGAGGCGCTTGAATCCGGCCAATCGAACCAAGGGGAGCGAAAGTAATGCTTGGACTGACTCTACGAGAAGAGTTTCGGGGCAAACGCCTCAAAGGGACAGCCATTGAGCTCTCCAACGACACGAACACCGGCGCCACACAGATCGCGGCGAAGGAATTCCTGGAGATTACGTATCCGACCCACGATCTGCTGAAAGGGATCGAGGCGGTGGGGCCGAACCAAGGGCGCCCGGTGGTGGTGATCGGTGAGCGGGGCCTCGGCAAATCTCACTTGATGGCCGCGCTGTACCACGCGGTAAACGACGCAACATCGACCGGTGCGTGGCTGAATTCGTGGGCCACCACCTTGAGTGATCCGCAGATCGGCAAGATCGGGCTGCGCGACGGAATGCAGGTGATCGGCGAGAGCCTCCATCGCCAGCGCTACAAGTTCCTGTGGGACTTGCTGTTCGAGCGGCACCCCCACGGCACCTACATCAAGGGCAAGTGGGAAGGCATGGGTGCCGGCAAGACCGACATCCCGTCCGACAAGCTGATCCTCGAGCTGTTGCAGCACACGCCTACGATGCTGCTGCTGGATGAATTCCAGACCTGGTACGACGGCCTGACCAACACCAAGCAATACCCGTGGAAGAACTGGGCGTTCAATTTCATCCAGATCCTCTCCGAGATCGCCAAGGAGCGGCCAGAGTTGCTGGTACTGGTGATTTCGGTTCGCAACGGCGGTAGCGACGCCTACCAGCAGGTGCATCGCGTCAATCCAGTAGCCATCGACTTCATGGCAGGTGGTAACCCGGAGCGAGTACAGCAGGATCGCCGCCGGATGCTGCTGCATCGCTTGTTCACCAACCGCTTGCAGATTACCAAGCCTCAGATCGCTTCCCTCGTCGAGACTCACGTCGGTGACTACTTACGGTTGATGGAAGTACCTGCCGCTGAGCACGAGCGCAAGCGCAAGGAGTTCTTGGTCTCTTGGCCGTTTGCTCCACACCTGCTGCGCCTGCTTGAAGAGCAGGTGCTGATTGCGACCGACGCTCAGGAAACGCGCGACATGATTCGCATCCTGGCCAACCTCTACAAGAGTCGTGGTGAGGCGGCCCCGGTCCTCACGGCTGCTGATTTCCGGCTGGATGACGACGCTTCAGGCATTGGTGCGCTACTGGATTCGGTGTCAAACGAGCATCACCGCACTCTGCGTGCGAAGGCCCAGCAGAACATCATCTCGGTCACCGAAGCGGTGGCCGACCACGCCAGTCTTACCCCGCACCTGCAGGAGATCGTGGGTGCGTTGTGGCTGCGATCTATTGCCGTCGGCAATCTCGCCGGCGCCGAGCCCGCGACGCTGCAGGTCGACATCACGCGCAGCAAGGCCGTCGATGACAACGCATTCCAGGTCGAATTGGCGACCATCGTCGAAAACAGCTTCAACATCCACCAGGATGGCCCCCGTCTGGTTTTCCGCGAGGAGGAGAACCCGCGTGCCAAGCTGATGGCCTGCGCGCGCAACGACAAGCTCTTCACCGATGGCTCGGATCAAGCGCAACTGGCCAAGCAGGTTCGCTACGTTATCGGCGGCACCGACGAGGTGGCCAAGACCTTCCGCGTCATTGCGCTGCCGAAGTCCTGGCAGACCGACCCCTGGACAACGCTGGACGAAGCCGAGCAACCCGAGCGCTGGGATGACCGACTGCCCATCCTGGTGCTGCCGGAAGAGCCGGACAACATCGACCAGCGCCTTGGCCGCTGGCTCAAAGACCACCTGCAGAAGCGCCGCAACACTATTCGCTTCCTGTTGCCGCGATCCGGCTCGTCGAATGCGTTCCAGGACCGCGATCTGCTGATCTTGGCCCGCGCGGAGATGAAGGCGCAGGAATGGAGCGGCCAGAACCCCGAGTACAAGAAGCTGCACACCGAGTACCAGGGGGCGCTACGCGACATCCTGAAAAAGCGCTTCGACCGTTTTGCCGTCCTGCATCGCTGGAATTTCGCCGACCCGAATCAATGCCTGTTCAGCGTCGAGAGCCTGAAAAAACAAGGTGCGCAAATCCCCGAGGGCATCGAAGAAGCGCTGACCAACGACCTGTTCGTGCCGGAGGACTTTGAAGACCTCGTGCTCGAGGCCGCCGCCGACAACTCGGCGGTCGGCAAGCTGCTGCGCGAGCTACAAGAGCCGCGACCGGCGGGCCAGGACTGCATCCCCTGGCTGGGCGAAACGGCGATGAAGGAGCGCGTCCTGCGCCTGTGCGCGCGAGGCAAGATCGCCATCAATCTGCGCGGCCTTGAGTACTTGCAGACGCATCCCGGCGACGATGAGGAAGCGGCGTGGAAACGCCTGCGTCCGAAGCTCTCCTACACCGGTCGCCAGCTCGACGAGGTGTTTCTGATGGAGCCCTCGGCGGTGCCGACCACTGGCGGGATAACACCGCCTGCACCTCAACCGCCCGCGGGGGGGGACGGTGGTGGTTTGTTTGGCGGTGGCACGACGCAACCGCAGCCCTCCTCGGGCGGCGACCCCTCAACCGGAGGCGGCGCGCCACCTGCTGGTGGCGGGATCTTTGGTGGCGGCTCGACCGGCGCTGGCGGCAAGCCTCGCATCCCTCTGAGTAATCCACCCACCTCGCCGCTGAATCTGATCGGCAAGCTCGAAGGCTGGGGCATCGGCCCCGCCACACAGGTCGCCGAAGTCTCGATCAAGGTGTCTGCCGCCAACGGTGCCCAGCTCAAGGAACTGCTCAAGAAACTGCCCGATGGCATGACCTTCGAGCTGAGCCTTGAGAAGGAGGACAACTGATGGCACTCGACGCCAAGGTGTTACTCAGCCTGACCAAGGGCTCTGCTGCGGACGCGTGGCGCGTCATCATCAACAACGCCGTCGAGATCGCATCCAAACCACTTGCTGTGGGCAATGCGCCCAGCGAGGTCATCAAGCGCGACCGCGAAATCGGTGCGCTCGATCACTTCCTGTCGTCCAGCGGCTGGGATCTGTGGCAAGCCTTCGGCGACACCGTCGAACGCACCTCGGATCGTCTCGCGCGCTGGTGGGCCGAGCCTTACAGCGCCAAGGCGGTGCTGATCCTCGACGGCTTGTCGTTACGCGAATTGCCCTGGCTGCTGCAAGGGGCCAAGGAGCGCGGGTTTACTCTGCACGAGGTCACGGCCAACGCCTCCGAGCTGCCCGGGGAAACCAACGAGTTCGCGCAGGCACTGGGCTTTGGCAGTCGCAGCCAACTCCAGAACAATGGCGGTGGCCTTGCCCACCGGCTGCAACCGGCGCACACCGAGTGCGTCGATATGCCGTGGAAGGACTGCGAGGGGCTGATCAACAGTGCGCCGAACTGGGTGTTTTGGCACCACTGGCCCGACAGCAAGGTTCACGACGGATCAGGCGCGGGCCAGGGCCTCGACACGCTGACCCGCGACGCCGCCGACCAACTCAGCAGCGATGACTTCTGGGCTTTTGTCGAGCGCTTGGCCACCGGGCGACGGATGGTCATCACCTCCGATCACGGCTACGCCGCCACCGGCTACTTCCCTGATGCCGATGGCGAGGTTGGCCAGTTCCTCAAAAAGACCTTCGCCAGCGGGCGTAGCACCACGGGCACCGACGAAACCGGCCCGTTCGTGCCGCCGGTTGCGCTCCAGATCAATAGCCCGCACGGCGCTCATCTTCTGGCCCTTGGTCGCTGGAAGTGGAAGAGCCAGGGCGGCTATCCAACGCTGACGCACGGCGGCCTTTCGCTGCTGGAGGTGCTGTCGCCCTTCGTCGAGCTGACCAAATAGGCGGGCACCATATGTCAGCGGCGGATTTACCTGACGAGCTCTTCACCGAAATACAAGGGGCTTTTCGCAAAGCTCCAGTGCTCCTTGTCGGGTCTGGGTTCTCTTGCGGCTATGGCCTTCCTGGCATGGGGGCTCTGGCAGAGCATTTGGCGAATACCGTTGACGGCGTGCTGACCACAGATGAAGCAAAAACTGCTTGGGCACAGGCAATTGCGGCGATCAAGGACAACCTGGAAACGGGCCTGAATAATATTCCGCTGGGCGCTGCGGGCTGGGCCGAAATCGTTTCTGCCATACGCAGCGAAACTGCCCGGCTGATCCTTGATAAAACCGCCACTGCCGAGTCGAAAGTTCTTCAAGAAAAGATGGATGGCGGGCACGCGCCATCGCGCCTTCTGAATCGACTGTTCGATGGTTCGCCGCAGAATGCGGAAGGCATTCACGTCATTACGACCAACTACGACACGTTGTTGGAACTGTTTTGCGATCTGGCAGACCTGCCCCTTGATACAGGCTTCGCCGGATTTCGTCGGCGCAAACCTCGGCCACGGCCAATTTTCCAGAATCAGTACAACGGAATCTGGGTTACTGAAAAACGTCAGCAGCAATTCGAGCACAGGCTTTGCAAAACCGTTCGCCTCTACAAGCCCCACGGCTCCATTAGTTGGCTGACCACCGATGAGGGGCCCATGGAGGTGCTCAACGATGCCGCCACGATAGGGCGAGCCATCGTCGTGCCCGGCCCGTCAAAGTACCAAGACGCATTGGTCAACACCCTGTTCGACGAAATGCGTACCGCGATGAATGCGGCGCTTGCCGACGCGCAAGCCCTGCTGTGTATCGGCTTTGGCTTCAATGACGACCACTTGCAAGGCGTCATCAAGCGCCGCCTGGCCGCAGGCATGCCCGCGATCATTGTCACGCGTGACCCCACGCTGAACATTGAACAACTGCTTGGCGAACACCCTCACGTGATTGCCTTGTTCAAGGATGGTGACGGGGCGGTTTGTCGCTGGAACGGGAATGCGCTGCAGTCTCCGGAGCCCCTCTGGCAACTTGATAACTTTTTGAAAAAATTTGTGGAGTGAGGCGAGGATGAGCATTTTCAATTTCACCGACGAGCAGTCATTGGGCGAAGTCCGCAGTGTTGAAACCTCACGGATCACCGTGCGGGTGACGGACGGCCAGCGCCTACAAAAAGCGCGCGTCGGTCGATTGGTTGCCATCCAGTCGATGGGGGATGAATGGCTGATCGGCATCATCGAAAGGGTTTGGCGGCATCCGGTGGAGCTGCCGACGCTGCCAGAAGCTGATCCGCCAGCGGATCTGGCTGGCGTGCCCCAAGAGGAAAACGGCGTGTCGATCAGCTTGGTCGGCACCTATCGCGCTCGGGATGGGCAGCGCAAGGACACCTTCACACGAGCCGTTTTCATCCTGCCGGAGATCAACCGGCCTGTGTTTCCCATTGAAGAAAAGTCGCTCGAAGACTTCATGGGCATCTTGAGTGCATCGTCCAAGGCAGACGCGGCATCCCCGCTCAAGGTCGGCACCTACACCATGGATGGCAAAGCCAGCGCCTACATCGATGGCGACAAGCTTTTCCAACGCCATGCCGCGCTGCTGGGTAGCACGGGCTCGGGAAAATCCTTCACCGTCGCCTCCATCCTTGAGCAGTCCGCGCAACTGCCTCACGCCAATATCGTCGTGCTCGATTTGCATGGCGAGTATTCGAGCATGAAGTTCGCCTCGCATTACCGCATCGCAGGCATTGGCGACATCAAGACCAAGAAAGACGGCGCGATCTTCCTGCCATCCTGGTTGCTGACCTACGACGAGATGCAATCGGTGTTTGTGGATCGGTCAGGAAACAATGCCCCCAATCAAGCGATTGCGCTGATGGATTCTGTTATCGAGCTGAAGCGCACCGCTATTGATGCCCTTGGCAAACCAGAGCTTTTGGAGGGATTCACAGTAGATACGCCTGTGCCCTATCGGCTTGCCGATCTTGTCAGTTCATTAGATTGCAAGAACGAGGAAGCCATCGATACTGGAGAAACGTATGCGAGTGGCCCGCGCAAGGGGCTGCCAAAAACCGAGAAAGGTCCAATGAACGGGCAGCTTTCGCGCTTCCTTATTCGCTTGAAAACCAAAATGAACGACCGCCGCTATGCGTTCATGTATCAAGCGCCAGAGGAGTACGAGACTTACGAGGCGCTGCACGATCTCGCGAAAAAGCTGCTCGGCACAGGCAACGTCAACGATGGCGCCAACCCCGGCATCAAGATCATCGACTTCTCCGAGGTGCCCTCGGACATCTTGCCGGTGGTGGTGGGCTTGGTCGGGCGGCTGATCTACCAAATCCAGTTCTGGAGCAGCCCGGGCGAAGACGGCGATGCGCGCCACCCGATTGTCATCGTCTGCGATGAGGCTCACCTGTATTTACCCAGCAGCGCCGCATCCACTGGGCCGCTGGAAAAGCGCGCCCTGGAAAACTACGAGCGCATCGCCAAAGAAGGCCGCAAGTACGGTGTTGGGCTGATGGTGGTTAGTCAGCGCCCCTCGGATGTCAGTACGACGATTCTCAGCCAGTGCAGCAACATCATCAGCCTGCGCCTGGCCAACAAGACCGATCAGGCGGTGGTCAAGCAGCTCTTGCCAGAAAGCCTCGAGGGACTGATGGAGGTGCTGCCGACGCTGGATGTGGGCGAGGCTGTTGTGGTGGGCGATGCCACCCTGCTGCCGACCCGCATCAAGATGGCCAAGCCCAAACACGAACCGCGCAGTGCAACGATCCCCTTCTGGACGCGTTGGGCCACCCCCAAGGCGGAAGTCGATTTGGTTGCCGCAGTAGAAAACATGCGCCGCCAGTCCCGCGCACAAGAAGATTAAGGAAGCTTGAATGGCCACCAAAAAAGAACTACTCGCTCAGGAAGTCGCCAAGGCCGTCGGCGCGGGTAAGGCAGTTGCTCTCGAAACTGTCGATTTCAACGACCCGAACCGCGCCAAGACTTGTCTGGAGGTGGACTTCCCGATCCTGCCGGTCAATCAGGTGGCGATCATCGAAGGCAACGCAGGCAAGCCCATCTACCAGATGTCGAAGTGGTGGGCGCGGCGTCGTTCCAGCGTGTTCCGTTCGATGTTGATCGCGGCGGCTACCAAGGCCCCGGAAGACAAGTCGCACGCAGCCAAACTGGTCTGGGACAACTACTACGCAAACCACCAGAAGAAAGGGGCGTTCAAGAATCTAAAGGTGGCCGACATCTTCATGGGCGGCGGCACCACGCTGGTGGAAGGTTCCCGCCTCGGGATGCAGATGGTCGGGAACGACCTGAATCCGGTCGCATGGTTCGTGGTCAAGCAGGAACTGGCCAATGTGGACCTGGAGGAAGTGAAGCGCCTGCTCGCCGACATCGAGGCCGAGGTCAAGCCGCAGATCATGCCGTACTACTACTGTGACGGCCCTCACGGCGAGAGGGGAACGTGGACGCACCTGCCGAGCAACAAGGCGATGCCCGCCGACTTCGATCCGCTGACTATCCCGCGCGAGCAGCGCAAGGATTACCGCTACGAAGGCCCGGAGATCATCTACACCTTCTGGGCCAAGCACGGCCCCTGTCAGGTGACGGGTTGCGGTCACCGGACTCCGATCATGACCAGCCCGGTGATGGCGGTGAAGACGCTCAGCGTCAAGCATTGGGAACACACGTGCGGCAAGTGCGGCAGCGAGTTCCACGTTGAGGAAGACGCCGCGCGGATGGCACCCGATGTGCCGCTGTACGTGGCACCCTCCGAGTACCCGTTCTCCGTGCTCAACCGCAAGAAGGGCGTTGTCTGCCCGCATTGCGGCCACACAGCGCTCGTCAACCTTGGCAAGGGCAAGAACAAGAAAGTCGAACTGAGCCTACTCGTGCATCCACAATGGCTTGCAGGTAGCCCGAAGCAGGCCGCCAACGGCCAGCCCTACGGCGGCTCCGCTCAGGACGACGCCAATTCATCGGCGCTTTGGAATCAGGAACGCGCTTCAAAGATTCGTCTCCTGGAGGTGCGCGGCGAACTACCGGAAGAAGTGACATGCCCTAAAACCAGGGTCACTTTCAAGTCCGGCATGAGTACGGTTCCGAAGGCGGCGAATTTCGCGTGTGGAGCGTGCGGCACCGTCCAGCCAATCGTCACGTCAATTGACGCAACGAAGAAAACTGCGCCTGCAAGTGTTTATGCGGTGCAGGGCTATTCGGCAAAACTGGAAGCAGCAGGAAATCCATATGGGGGACGATACTTCCTTCCGGTCAGTGACTCCCGCGCATTGGATGCTGCACACGCTGAATGGGAACAACGCAAGAACGCCGACCTTGCAGGCTATTGGCCAAGAAGCGAGATTCCGTTCGGCCACATGACTCATCAGCGCCAGCCACTGCCCCAGCATGGCTACCTGAATTGGTCAGACATGTTCAACCCAAGGCAGCTCTTGGTTCATGCGCAGTTGCTAAGGGCGATTCTGAACGCTGGTGATCATTCATGGGAGGTTCGCGAATACGTGCTCGGCGCGTTCCAGCAGTATGTTCGCAACCAGAATATGTTCTCCTTCTGGCACATAACGAAGGATCACTATGCGCCAGCACTTTCGAACAATAACTTCCATCCAAAGCCAACCATCGTTGAAGTGGGGGTCTTTTGCCCTACTGGATATGGGCCTTGGCGTTCAGCGGTGGCGCCAATAATTGAAGGTGGAGAATGGTCAAGAGCCCCGTGGGAACTCGTCGCTTTCGAGAATCTGAAGAAAGCTACGCCAGAGCTGGCGCCTACCGGGAAGAGTGAAAAGGTATACCCGGGCGACAATCTCGCTGATGCACAGGTGCGGCAATGTTCGTCGACTGATCTTGAACACCTTGCAACCGGGTCAGTGGATTTGGTGATTACCGACCCACCTTTTGGTGGATTACTTCACTACTCGGAGCTGTCGGAATTTTTCTATGTCTGGCTCAGGCTTGCGCTCAAGGGTAAATATCCGGACGGATTTTCCTCCGAGTTCGTGCCCAAATCGCTTGAAGCTGTGGCGAACAAAGCGCGAGAACCCGACGATCCTGATGGCTTCTATCAACGGCTCCTGACCCAGTGCTGGCGCGAGGCGCATCGCGTGCTCAAGCCCAGCGGCATCCTCGCCTTCACCTTCCACCACAGCGAGGACGAGCCGTGGGTGGCAGTGCTCGAATCCCTGTTCGACGCGGGCTACTACCTCGAAGCGACCTACCCCATTCGCTCCGACGAAACCAAGGGCGAAGGCGAGTTCGGTTCCAAGACCATCGAGTACGACATCATCCACGTCTGCCGCAAGCGCACCGAAGAACCCAAGCCGGTGAGCTGGGGCCGCATGCGCCGCGAGGTGATGGCCGACGTGCGTCAACTGCAGGCGATGCTGGAGAACCACGCCAAGGAGGGTCTGCCCGCCGCAGACATCCAGGTGATCCGGCGCGGCAAGGCGCTGGAGTATTTCTCGCGCCACTATGGCAAGGTCTATGTGGACGAGGGGCGCACGATCTCGGTCAAGGATGCGCTGGTCGGCATCAACCAGCTCATCGACGAGGATGCGGACAAGGGCAAGGAGCCGCCGCCGGTCAATGCCGAGCCGATCACACGCCAGTTCCTGCGTACCTTCGGCAACGGCATCGAGATGAAGCGCGACCAGTTGCAGAAGTTCCTCAAGGGCTCGATCACGACGCCCGACGAATTCGAGCAGCGCGGCTGGTGCTCGGAGAAGAGCAAGGTGTTCACGCGGGTGAATCCGTTGGACTTTGCCCGCGAATGGTCGGGCAAGCACCGGCGCCGTCTAACCTCGGACCTGGATCAGGCGCTGGTGCTCATCGGGGCCTGCTTCGATGGCAGCGGCATCAACGCCTCCGACACGTTGAAGAACGAGAACTTCAAGCCCCATGTCGCACTCAAGCCCTTGCTGGAATGGCTGCACCGGAATGGACCGGATCAAACCAGCCGCAATGCGGCCTCGCGCGCTGTCTCAATCTACAACGCGTGGGCAGCGACCCAAGCGATCAAGCCGACTCAGGGTTCGCTGTTCGAGGAGTATGAGCTATGAAGCAACTGCTCGATACCGTGTGGCAACGGCGCGGCACCAGCTGGATCTGGGACGAGGAAGCGCGCAACCAGGTGTGCGTGGCCAGCGAAGTCTGGAGCCTGCGCCAGTTCCTGCTGGCCGTGGGCAATTGGCCCGACGACCTGCCGAGCAACGGCAACAACACGCTCGTGGTCGCGGGTCTCGAAGGCAGTCTTGATCTGCTGACGCCGGAGGACGCCGAGACGTGGCTGGGCGACGCGGTGAAGCAGGCGATCCTGTCGTTCCAGGACGCCTATGACGGGCAGGCGGCTTTGATTTTCTGGCTGCCGTCCGGGCAGGGCCGCATCAAGTTTCACCCCGCCACAGACTCCATCGAATGGCGCTGCGCGGCACCGCACAGCGAGAGCCTGCTCGACTTCGGCCGCATTCTGTGGGGCGAGGCAAACGAGTACCCACAGGAGATTTTGCTACGCGAAGGCGGCAAGCCTGCTGGCCTGTTTCATTTGCGGATTACTTAGGAGGGCCTATGCGAACCTTACGCAAGGTCAAGATCGAGGGCTTCAAATCGATTGCCAGCGCCGAGCTGATGTTGGGTGACCTCAATGTGGTCATCGGCGCCAACGGCTCGGGCAAATCAAACCTGATCGGCGCGTTCCGCCTGCTTGAACGCGTGCTATCGAAGAATCTCCAGGTGTTTGTCGCCAGCGAGCCGGATCGCTTTCTGCATCACGGCAGGAAGGTGACCCCTGCGCTGTCGCTCGATTTCGCGTTTGATCAGAATTCCTATGGATTCAAGCTCAAAGCCGTCCAGGACACGTTGATCTTTGAATACGAGCGTGTCGAGTACAGCGGCTATTGGAGCTACGGCGAACCGCTGGCGGTGGGCCACAAGGAGAGCAAGCTGGAAGAGGCCGCCGAGTCCTACAAGAACAAGATCCCGAAGCACGTGTTCCCCAAGGTCAGGAACTTGGTTGTCTATCATTTTCACGACACGTCCGATACGTCGCCCGCCAAGCAGACGAGCGATGTCGACGACAACCGTTTCTTCCGGCCCAATGCGGCCAATCTTCCCGCCTACCTGTATTGGTTGCAGGAAAAGCATCCGGTGCAGTTCCGCCACATCGAAGAGCATGTTCGGCTGGTTGCGCCGTTCTTCGACGGTTTTGTGCTGGCGCCGTCAAAACTCAACGAGAAGAAGATCAAGCTTGAGTGGCGGCAGAAGGGATCGGACGCGTATTTCGATGCCTATTCGCTGTCCGATGGCACCCTACGCTTCATTTGCCTCGCAACCCTGCTTCTGCAACCTTCGCCGCCTGCCCTAATTCTGCTCGACGAGCCGGAGCTCGGCTTGCATCCCTTTGCCATTCGCATTCTGGCCGAGATGCTGGAGGCCGCGTCGAAGCGGGTGCAGGTGGTGCTGGCGACGCAGTCGGTGACGCTCCTCAATAACTTCGTCCCGCAAGACGTGATCGTCGCGGAGAACGACGGAGTGAAAACGACCTTCCAGCGACTCGATGAGGAGAAGCTGAAAGGATGGCTGGAGGAGTTCAGCATCGGCGAGCTCTGGGAGAAGAATGTGCTGGGAGGCCGCCCATGACGCGGCTTCTGATGTTGGTGGAAGGCCAATCCGAGGAAATATTCGTCAAGCAGACCCTCGCGCCGTTCCTGGCCGAACGAGGCGTGTATGTACAGCCGCCCATCGTCCTCTGGACCAAGCGCATGCCCAGCGGCGGGGGATTCCGGGGCGGTGTGTCGAACTGGAACCAGATTCGCAAGAGCCTTCAGCCCTTGACCTACGACACCGACGCCTGGGTTACCACGCTCCTCGACTTCTACGGGCTCCCGGAAGATTTTCCCGGCTATCAGGATGCGCTCGGTGCAGGTCATCCGCGCGACAAGGTCGTTGCGTTGCAGGCAAGGTTCGAGGCCGAGATCGGGCATCCGCGCTTCATCCCGTTCCTCGCGCTGCACGAGTTCGAGGCATGGGTGTTTTGCTCCCCCGAGACCGTCGCGGAGCACTTCGGTAGCGCGAGCTTGGCCGGCAAGGTACGCAAGGCGGTGCAGGAGGCTGGCGAGCCAGAACTCATCAATCATGGCGAGCAGACGCATCCGAAAGCCAGGCTGCAAGGAATGGGGAGCGGCTATAAGGAAACTTCCGACGGCCCCACGCTGATGGGCAAGATCGGTATTCCTGCGGTCAGGGGAGCCTGCCCGCATTTCTCGGGCTGGCTGGATCGGCTCGAAATGCTGGCTAAGTGACAAGGGGGCGTAGTGCCTGACGCGCAGTTTCAACCCGGCGAACGGATTATCCATGCGGAATATGGGCAAGGTGTCGTTCTTGATCCTGTCAGTGACGGTTATCTCCGCGCGTTTTTTGGCATTGGCGAGCGCCGCGTTCCGGTGGCCTCGATTCGCCGCCAGCTTTCCCGCACCGAACGCATCTTGCGCTCCGTCGACGGCGGAGCGGATCGGTCGCGCAAGGCGTGGCTGTCCTACGAGGCGCACGCGCTGCCGGTAATGGAAAGCGCGTCGGCGCTGACCTCGGCCAAGATCGATTTGTTGCCCCATCAGGTAGTGCTGACGCACCGCATTGCCACGGCATCGCCCCGGCGCTATTTGATCGCCGACGAGGTGGGCTTGGGCAAAACCATCGAAACCGCGCTGATCCTGCGCGAGTTGGCTAGCCGTGGCGAATTGAATCGGGCGCTGATGGTGGTGCCGGCCGGGCTGGTGAACAACTGGCACCGAGAGCTCAACGAAGTGTTCAACCTCGATTTCGAGGTGTTCGGCTCCGAGGGCGACATCACCGACCGCAAGACCAATGCATTCGCCAAGCATGACCGGCTGATCGCCAGCATCGACACGCTGAAGCGCCCGGCGCGCATCAAGCGCCTGCTGGACGCGCCGCGCTGGGATCTGGTGGTGTTCGACGAGGCGCATCACTTGACCGCCTATCGCACCGGCGGCAAGGTCAGGAAGACCGAGAACTACAAGCTCGCCGAGGCGCTGAAGGATCACTCGCGTGATCTGATGCTGCTGTCGGCCACGCCACACCAGGGCAACCATTTTCAGTTCTGGATGTTGGCGCAGCTGCTGAACCCGACCCTGTTCGGCAGCCCCGAGGAGATGCTGGAGAACCGGCACCGTTTGAACACGGTGATGTTCCGGCGCACCAAGGCCGACGCCTGCCAACCCGATGGTTCTCCACTATTCGCCCGGCGCTGGGTACATACCGAATCCTTCTTGATGGGCCAGGAGGAACGGCTCTTCTACGAGAAGCTGCGCGAATACCTGGAGGACGGTTTCGATCTCGCCCGTCGCCAGGGCAATCAAGGGCGCGCGCTGGGCTTCCTGATGGCGATCTTCCAGAAGATCGCGGCATCCAGCTTTGCGGCTGTGCGGCGGACACTCAAGCGCCGCCTACTGATGCTGACGCTACACGAGGCTCTTCTCCGCGATAAAGACCTGGACATTGAGGGACGTGAGCGCCTGATGGAAGAAGCGCGTGGACTCGTCCACGAGGAATTTGGCTTGCCGCGCGACGGTATCGGACGCAGCGAGGTGGATCGCGTGCTCGCCGACCTCAAGTACCGCTTGGTCAAGAAGCTGGACGAGGAGGCGCTGGAAATGGCTTCCGATCCCTATAGCAGCGAATACTCAGCGGCGCATGCGGAGGAAGCGGCGTCGGCGGTCGTCGAGCTCCATCTGCCCGAAGAACGCCTGCGCATCGGTGATTTGCTCAAGATCTTCCCGCAGCAGCGAGAAACCAAGGCACAGAAGCTCCTCGATGGGTTGGGTACGCTGTGGCGGCAGAACCCGAACGAGAAGATCGTGGTATTCGCCACCTACCTCGGTACGGTGGAATTGATCGCCCGTGAGATCGACCAGATCTTTCCCGGTCAGGGCGTGGTGGTGCTGCGCGGCGGCGACCACGGTGCCAAGGTCGCCGCAGAGCGCCGATTTCGCCAGAAGGATGGCCCGCGCGTGCTGGTCTGTACCGCTGCGGGACGCGAAGGCATCAACCTGCAATTCGCACGCATCCTGTTCAATTTCGACCTGCCGTGGAACCCGATGGACATGGAGCAGCGCATCGGGCGCATTCATCGCTACGGCCAGAACCACACGGCACAGGTCTACAACCTCGTGCTGTCCGACACCATCGAAGGCCGCATCTTTCTGCTGCTCGACGAAAAGCTGACAGAGATCGCGCGCACGGTCGGCAAGGTCGATGAGAAGGGCAATGTTGCGGAAGACCTGCGGGCGCAGATTCTCGGCCAGTTGTCCGAGCGCCTCAACTACGACCGCCTGTATCAGGAAGCGCTGTCCGATCCGGAATTGAAGCGGACCAAGGTGGAACTCGAGGCTGCCCTGTCCAATTCCCGCGAAGCGCGGCAGGTGGTGTTCGATCTGTTCCAAGACCTCGATGGCTTCAGCCTCGATGACTACAAGCCCTTCTCCGACGTGTCGTCTAGTCTGGATCGGCTGGTGCAATTCCTATCCGCTGCGGTCGCGGATCGGCAGCAGAAGTTGATCAAGGTCGACGACGAAACCTATGACCTCGTGACGGTCGATGGCGCACGCCGTGCGCGGTTCACGCTGAACCGCGATACCGCCACAGATCAGGACGATCTGGAACTGATGGGCTTGGATCACCCGTTGGTGCAGGAGGAGTTGGGGCGCTGGCGTAGCATGCCGCCGGAGGATGTCGGTATTGCCGTTTCTGGGGACGTGGACGTGCCCGTGCTGCTCTCCCTTTGGATGGTCGAAGCCTCCGCCGGCAATGGCGAGCGCCGCGTCGTGGTCCAACCCATTGCCATCAAGCAGGATGGCATGCGAGTTCCAGCGGTGGAGCGGCAATGTGAACGCTACCTGCAGGCCCCAGCAGCCTCACCGACGTTCGTATTGGAGCAGCGGCTGGATCTGTTTGCCCGCACCGTCGAGCCCACCCTGCAACGCGAACTCAAACACAAGGGGGCCGCGAACGGTGATGGCAGCTACTCGGCTGAATTGATCGGCTACGTCGAGATCGCTAAACAGGAGGCGTGATGCTGGAATCCCACCCAGATTCCCACCCAAACATCGCAATGGTGGGTGTGAAGGGACAGAGAAGATGAGGCTAATCCCTTTACTGGAGCGGCATTGGCGCTAATCTTGCCATGACTGATTGATTTCATCAGCCAGTAGCGCAAGACAGTCCCCCCTGCACGCGGACAAAACAAAAGAGCGCGGAGGTCATCCGCGCTCTTTTGATTGGGCCCCCCGCCTGTGCCGTCTCCACCGGGCATCCTGAACGCTGGGTTCAGGGAGGCTGCTTCCCTTCCGCATCAGGCTCACCCGACAAGGGGCGTGCACACCAGCGGCTTCATCGGTCCGCAACCATGTCACGAAGACATTGGTTCAAGGAATCTACGACTTCAACGAACACTGCAGGGGATTGATCTTCACGACTCCAGGCACCCTAGAACAGCTTTTCCTGCTGGCCCAGAACACCGTCGAGGCGTGTGTTGATGGCTTCGATTCTACGCTTCACCGAAGGCAAATCAACCCCGCCGGCACGCTGATACTGAAGATATTCGTGGGAGATGTTCAACGCCGTCATCACCGCCAGCTTCTCGCCGCCAGACTGGGTTTTGGCGGCCAGATCGGCCAGCTTGGCCTCCAGGAAACTCACCGCCGCCATCAGGCCATCCCGGTCTTCCGGGCTTACCGCAACCTGGTAGGTCTTGCCCAGCAACTTGATGTCGAGGGATTCCATGGCTAGCTTTCCGGCAGTTGGGCAAGGAGGGCTTCCACCCGGGTGACGGCGGAGCGCACCTTGTCGTCCAGTATCCGGTTGGCAGCTTCGAGCTCGGCGACCCGCTGGCGCAGGTGCCGGTTCTCTTCCTGGTGCCCCGCATGGAGGACGATGAGCTGCTCCACGTATTGTTCGAGTTTGATGAGTTCCGCATCCATGGCGGGGATGGTAGGGGGGCGCCCGACCCTGGTCAAGCCAGGCTTGCCGCAGCCGCCGGGGGCAAACAGTTTGCCAGGGCGGGGAGGTTGAGGCTGGCTTCCAGCGCGTCGGCCAGGCGATTCAGATCCGCCTCCCGACGGGCCGCCAGATCCACGCTGACGGCGTCCTCCAGGCCGGCCCAGGCCAGCAGCGCCGCCAGGGCCTCGGGACGATCAAAAATGCCATGAAGATAGGTGCCAGAAATTTGCCCGTCGGCTGAGCGGGCGCCGTCACCCCGCCCATCGGCCAGACGCACCAGGGGCCGGGCCAGGGCCGGACCGCGGCTGACCCCCATGTGGATTTCGTACCCAGCCACCGGGCCTCCGCCAGGGAGCAGCTGGCCCGTCACGTTGGCCAGGATCTTTTCCGGCGCCAGTTCGGTTTCGCAGTCCAGATAGCCCAAGCCGGCCACGCCCCCTGGCGCCCCTTCCAGGCCCAGGGGATCGGCCAGCTGCCGGCCCAACATCTGGAACCCGCCGCAGATCCCCAGCACCTTGCCACCGTAGCGCAGATGGCGCTGGAGGGCTGCTTCCCAGCCCTGGGCCCGCAGCCAGGCCAGGTCCGCCTGGACGCTCTTGGAGCCGGGCAGGACCACCAGATCCGCCGGGGGAATGGGCTGGCCCGGCCCCACCCAGCGGAAATCCACCTCCGGGTGCAGGCGCAGGGGATCCAGATCGGTGTGGTTGGAAATCCGGGGATAGACCGGCGCCACCACCTTCAGACGCGCCTCCCCCTTCTCTGCCCGGGCATCCCCCAGGGCATCCTCGGCATCCAGGAACAGGCCGTGGAGGTAGGGCAAGACCCCCAGCACCGGCCGCCCGGTGCGGGCTTCCAGCCAATCCAGGCCCGATTGCAGGAGTCCCATGTCGCCCCGGAAACGGTTAATCACGAAACCCTTCACCCGGGCTTGTTCGCTGGGGCTGAGGAGTTCCAGGGTCCCCACCAGATGGGCAAAAACCCCGCCCCGATCAATATCGGCCACCAGGATCACCGGGCAATCCACTGCCTCGGCAAACCCCATGTTGGCGATATCCCGGTCCCGCAGGTTGATTTCCGCCGGGCTGCCGGCCCCCTCCACCAGCACGCAATCGTAAGTGGCTGTCAGGCGCCCCCAACTCTCCAGCACCGCCCCCATGGCCCGAGGCTTGTAGTCGTGGTAGGCCCGGGCGTCCAGGCTGGTGGCCACCCGGCCATGGATGATCACCTGGGCGCCCACGTCGCTGGAAGGCTTGAGCAGCACCGGGTTGAAGTCCGAGTGGGGCGCCAGTCCGCAGGCGATGGCCTGGAGGGCCTGGGCCCGGCCGATCTCGCCCCCATCGGCGGTCACCGCGCTGTTCAGGGCCATGTTCTGGGGCTTGAAGGGCGCCACCCGCACCCCCCGGCGGGCCAATAGCCGCCCTAGACCCGCCACCAGGGTGGATTTACCCGCGTCCGAGGTCGTGCCCTGGACCATCAGGCCCAGGCTTGGAGAAAGGGAGGGGGAGATGCTGGGATAGAATGCCGGGCTTGTTTTCATAGCTCCGGATTATCCCATGCCCACCCCTTCCCTCGCCTTCGGCGCCCTGGCCGGCGTGGCCCTGGATCGCCTGCTGGGGGAACCCCGCCACGGCCATCCCCTGGTGGGTTTCGGGCGGCTGGCGGGCTGGCTGGAGTCCCGCCTCAACCACGAGGGCAGGGGCAGAAAAGCCGCCGGCCTGGCGGCCTGGGCCCTGGCGGTGCTGCCCTGGGTGGCCCTGGCCTGGGGCTTGCAGACCCTCCACCCAGCCCTGGCCTGGGGCATGGACGTGGTTCTGCTGGCCTTTGCCCTGGGGGCACGGAGCCTGGACGAGCACCTGATCGCCGTGGCCCGCCCCCTGGCGGCCGGCGATCTGACGGCAGCCAGGGAAGCGGTGAGCCGCATCGTCAGCCGGGATCCCGCCGCCCTGACGGAGGAAGGGATCGCCAGGGCGGCGGTGGAATCCGCCCTGGAAAACGGCCACGACGCCATCTTCGGCGCCCTGTTCTGGTTCGCGCTGCTGGGGGGGCCGGGGGCCTTGCTGTTCCGCCTGGCCAACACCCTGGACGCCCTGTGGGGTTACCGCACGCCCCGCTTTCAACGCTTCGGCTGGGCCGCCGCCCGCATGGACGACTGCCTGGGCTACCCTTCTGCCCGCCTCACCGCCCTCACCTACGCCCTGCTGGGGGCCACCCGTGGCGCCCTGGCCTGCTGGCGCAACCAGGCCCCGGACTGGGACAGCCCCAATGCCGGGCCGGTGATGGCCGCCGGCGCGGGGGCCCTGAAGGTGAGCCTGGGGGGCGCGGCGATCTACCACGGCCGGGCGGAACACCGCCCACCCCTGGGGCTGGGCCCGGCCCCCCTCGCCGGTGACATTCACCGGGCCCTGGGTCTGGTCAGGCAAGGAGTCGCCCTGTGGCTGGCGGCCCTGATCGCCCTGGCCCTGCTCCTGGGCGCCATCCATGCTTGAACACGGCGGCCGCCTGGCCGAAGCCAGCGCCCGCTTTAGCCCTCCTGCCGAAGGTTGGCTGGATCTCTCCACCGGCATCAATCCCCACGGCTACCCGATCCCTCCCATCCCGGCCGCCGCCTGGCAACGCCTGCCGGAAGAGGGGGACGGTCTGGAGGCCGCCGCGGCCGCCTACTACGGCACGCCCCACCTGCTGCCCGTGGCCGGCAGCCAGGCCGCCATCCAGGCCCTGCCCGGGCTTTTTCCGCCCGGCCGGGTGCTGACCCTGGCCCCCACCTACGCCGAGCACCCCCACGCCTGGCGCGGCCACGCCGCCACCGCTTTGCCGGCCGAGACCCTGAACCAAGCGGTGGAAACCGCCGACACCCTGGTGCTGGTCAATCCCAACAACCCGGACGGCGGTCAGATTTCCCGAGAACGCCTGGTGGCCTGGCACAGCCAGCTTGCCCGACGGGGCGGCCGGCTGATCGTGGATGAAGCCTTTGCCGACGGGGCGCCGGAAGACAGCCTGGCACCCCTGGCCGGCCAGCCGGGCTTGGTGGTGCTGCGCTCCCTGGGCAAGTTCTTCGGCCTGGCCGGCGCCCGGGTGGGCTTCGTGCTGGCGGAACCGGCCCTGCTGGCACGGCTGGCGCAACGGCTGGGGCCCTGGACCGTAGCCGGCCCAGCCCGGGTGGTGGCCGCCGCCGCCCTGGCCGATCGGGCCTGGCAGGCTACCACCCGGGCCCGCCTGATCGCCGACAGCCAGCGCCTGGCCCGGCTACTCGCCCACCACGGCCTGGCTCCCGCCGCCGGCACTGCCCTGTTCCAGTGGGTACCCCACCCCAAGGCCGAGGCCCTGCGGGACGCCCTGGCCCGCCTGGGCATCTGGCTCCGCCTGTTCCAGGCCCCACCCGGCCTGCGCTTCGGCCTCCCCGGCAGCTCGTCGGAGTGGGCCCGGCTGGACGCTGCCCTCGCCACCATTCCTCCCTCTCTACGCGCCTGATCCGACACCCATGCATAAAATCCTCCTCGCCGTTTGGGCCACCCTGCTCCTGAGCGGCCCCGCCGCTGCCCTGGAAATCAAGGACGACACGGGTACCACCTTGCGGCTGGCCCATCCTGCCCGGCGCATCGTCAGTCTCGCCCCCCACGTGACCGAGCTGCTCTACGCCGCCGGCGCCGGGGACAAGCTGGTGGGGGCGGTGCAGTACAGCGACTACCCAGAGGCTGCCAAGGGGGTGCCTCGGGTAGGGGGCTACAGCAGCCCGGACCTGGAGACCATCGTGGCCCTCAAGCCGGACCTGGTGGTGGCCTGGAAAAGCGGCAACCGCAGCGCCCAGCTGGAGCGCCTGACGGTCCTGGGCATCCCGGTGTACATCACCGAACCCCGCCGCCTGGAGGACGTGGCGGCCAGCCTGCGGGCCCTGGGCCGGCTAGCCGGCAGCGAGACCGCCGCCGAGGCCGCCGCCCGGGCCTTCGAAACCCGCCGCAAGGCCCTGGCCAGCCGCTACGGCCAGCGGCCCAAAGTGCGGATGTTCTACCAGATCTGGGACAGCCCCCTGATGACGGTCAATGGCCAGCATCTGATCTCCGACGCCCTGGGCCTGTGCGGCGGCGAGAATGTCTTCGCCGACCTGCCCCAGCTCGCCCCCACCCTCAGCGTGGAAGCGGTGCTGGCGGCCAACCCGGAGGCGGTGCTGGCCAGCGGCATGGGAGAATCCCGCCCTGACTGGCTGGACCAGTGGAGCCGCTGGCCGGGGCTGACTGCCGCCACCCGGGGCAATCTGTTCTTCGTGCCGCCGGAACTGATCCAGCGCCACACCCCCCGCATTCTGGACGGGGCCGAACAGCTCTGCAGCTTCCTGGAGCAGGCCCGCGCCAAGCGCCCGGCCCACCGCTGACGGAACCGGGAGAACCAATCCGCCGGACGGGCTGTCGATCCAGCCATCCCCCCCTTTCCGGAGCCCCTCGATGAATCACCTCTCTCCCCTGTTGCTGGGCATGCTGGCCCTGGGCTGCGCCCAGGCCGCCGAATTCACCACGGTGCTACCCGAACGCAGCAGCATCGCGTTCACCTCCAGACAGATGGGGGTGCCGGTAGAGGGCCGGTTCAAGCGCTTCACCGCCAGCCTGGCCTTTGATCCCGCCCGGCCGGAAGCCGGCCGCACCTCGGTGGAGATCGATCTTGCCAGCATCGACGCTGGCTCCACCGAAGCCAACGACGAAGTGGCGGGCAAGCCTTGGTTCAATCTGAAGAGCTTCCCCACCGCCCGCTTCCAATCCAGCGGGGTCAAGGCCCTGGGGGGCGGCCGCTTCGAGGTGCGGGGCCAGATGAACATCAAGGGCCGCAGCCGGGAGGTAGTGGTCCCCTTCAGCTTCCGTGAAGAAGGCAAGCAGGGTGTCTTCGAGGGAAGCTTCCCCCTCAACCGACTGGACTACGCCTTGGGGGAAGGCCCCTGGGCCGACACCGGCACGGTGGCTGGCGAGGTACTGATCAACGTGCGCCTGCTGGCCGCCCCCGCCAAACCCTGACTGCCAGCCACCCCGGCTTTGGCCGGCGGACGGTTCTCTGGCACAATCCGCGCCCCGGCCAAGGGCCGCAACTCGCTGATTCACCATGCAAAAGCGCCGCCTCGCCGTCGCCCCCATGCTGGACTGGACGGATCGCTTCTACCGTTACTTCGCCCGCCAGCTAAGCCGCCACACCTGGCTGTACACCGAGATGGTGACCACCGGCGCCCTGATTCACGGGGATCGCCAGCGCTTTTTGCGCTTCGACCCGCTGGAAGCCCCCATCGCGCTGCAACTGGGGGGCTCCGATCCGGCGGATCTGGCCCGCTGCGCCCGGATGGCGGAGGACTGGGGCTATGACGAGGTGAACCTCAACGTGGGCTGCCCCTCGGAGCGGGTCCAGTCCGGCGCCTTCGGGGCCTGCCTGATGGCGGAGCCGGCGCTGGTGGCCGATTGCCTCAAGGCCATGCAGGACAAGGTGATGATCCCGGTGACGGTGAAGCACCGGATCGGCATCGACCAGGTGGAGGAGTACGCCTACCTGCGGGATTTCGTGGGCCAGGTCGCCCGGGGTTCGGGCTGCCGGGTATTCATCGTTCATGCCCGCAACGCCATCCTGAAGGGGCTCTCCCCCAAGGAGAACCGGGAGATCCCGCCCCTCAAGTACGGCTACGTCCATCGCCTGAAGGCGGACTTCCCGGAGCTGGATATCCTCATCAACGGCGGCCTCACCGACTGGCCCGCCATCGAGGCCCAGCTTGCCCACGTGGACGGGGCGATGGTGGGCCGGGAGGCTTACCACAACCCCTGGCTGCTGGTGGAGGCGGATCGCCGCCTGTACGGGGACAACCACCCCCTGCCGAGCCGGGCCGGCGTGGTCGAGGCCATGATGCCCTTCGTGGAGGCCCAGCTGGCCGAAGGAGTGCCCTTGAAGTGCATCGCCCGCCATCTGCTGGGGCTCTACCAGGGCCGCCCGGGGGCCCGGACCTGGCGGCGGATGCTCTCCGACCACGCCCTCCTGAAAAAGAACGACCCGGCCCTGCTTCTGCAAGCCGTGGACCGGGTCGAACGGGGCGCTCCAGGCGCCCCCCTTGATCAGGGTTGAACGCTCAGACCTGGGCCGAGGCCTTCGCCGCCGGGATCGCCCCGCCGCAGCGGGCCGCTACCCGGTTCACCGCCGAAACGATGGCCAGGATCGAGGCGGTGACAATGTTGGGGGACAGGCCGACGCCGAAGACCGACCCGGCCATGGCCGGAGCGCCAAGCTCCACGAAGGCCGCCGCCCGGGCATCCGAACCGCCGCCCATGGCCCGCTCCTCGAAGTAGAGCACCCCCACGTCCGCCGCCAGGGCATGGATGGCCGCGTCGATGGGACCGTTGCCCACCCCCCGCAGCACTTCTTCCTGGCCGTTGCGCCGCACCGTGAGGCTGATGCCCTGCTGCTCCCCCTGCTCGAAGAGATGGTGGGTGACATAGGCCAGGGGCTCCCGGCGGGCGACGTATTCCCCTTCGAAGATCGCCCAGATGTCCTTGGCGGACACTTCCTTGCCGGTGTCGTCGGTGACCCGCTGCACAGCGGCGGAGAACTCCACCTGGAGCCGCCGGGGCAATTCGAGACCGAATTCATGCTCCATCAGGTAGGCGATGCCGCCCTTGCCGGACTGGCTATTGACCCGGATGATGGAATCGTAGGTCCGGCCCAGATCCGCCGGGTCCACCGGCAGGTAGGGTACTTCCCAGAAAGCGTCGGGCTTCTGGGCGGCAAAGCCCTTCTTGATGGCGTCCTGGTGGGAGCCGGAGAAGGCGGTAAACACCAGGTCCCCCACATAGGGATGGCGCGGATGGATCGGCAACTGGGTGCAGTGCTCCACCGTGCGGGCCACTTCGTTGATGCGGGAGAAATCGAGCCCCGGGTAGATGCCCTGGGTGTACAAATTGATGGCGAGGGTCACCAGATCCACGTTGCCGGTGCGCTCCCCGTTGCCAAACAGGCAGCCCTCCACCCGATCCGCCCCGGCCATCACCGCCAATTCGGCGGCGGCTACCGCGGTGCCCCGGTCGTTGTGGGGATGGACCGACAACAAGATGCCTTCCCGGCGGGCCAGATTGCGGTGCATCCATTCCACCTGGTCGGCATAGACGTTGGGGGTGCACATTTCCACCGTGGCGGGAATGTTGATGATGCAGGGATCTTCCCGGGTGGGCTGCCACACCTCGGTCACCGCATCCACCACCTCCTTGGCAAAGGGCAGTTCGGTACCGGAGAAAACCTCTGGGCTGTATTCGAGGGTGAAGCGGGTCTCGGGCTGGGCTTCGGCGTGCTTCTTGAGCAGTTTGGCGCCCGCGATGGCGATGCTCCGCACCCCTTCGGGATCCTGCTGGAAGACAATGCGCCGGAAGTTCTCGGCGGTGGCGTTGTAGAAATGGACGATGGCCCGGCGGGCACCCCGCACCGCTTCGAAGGTGCGGGCGATAAGGGCCTCCCGGGACTGGGTGAGGACGGCGATGCTCACGTCCTCGGGGATATGGCCCCCCTCGATGAGTTCCCGCACGAAGTCGAAGTCCGTTTGGGAAGCGGAGGGAAACCCCACCTCGATCTCCTTGAAGCCGATCTCCACCAGCATTTTGAACATGCGCATCTTGCGTTCGGCGTCCATGGGCTCGAAGAGGGCCTGGTTGCCATCCCGCAGATCGGAGGTCATCCAGATGGGCGGCTTGGTGATGGCCTTGCTAGGCCACTGCCGGTCCGGCAGGCTCACGCCGTCATGAAAGGGATTGAAGGGGCGGTACTTGGTCTCAGGATTGCGCAACATGGTCTCGACTCCAATGCATTCAAATTCGGGGGCTAGGCGTGGCGAAAGGGCTGCCGGACGGCCACGGGCACGCGGTCCGACGGCCGGTCGGCAGTCGCTGGGCGGTGAATTCGGGCAGGAAGAGGATCATGTCAGTCTCCGGACTGGGCGCAACCATGCGCCAAGCGACCCACATTGGCGGGTCGGAAAATTTCGGCAGGAGGGGAAAAAGGATTAGCTGCGCGGGGGGCGCAGCAGCAGCAGGCCCAGACCCAGAAAGGGCTGAAAGATACGCGCGAAGGACGCGGCGAGGGGGGCCTGTTGGAGATACATGCCCGCGATGCTAGCGGATCGTCAGCAATCGCGTCAAGTAATGGGAACGATAGTCAATACCTACGCCCGCCCCCCGTGTTCCTTCCAGATTTCCGGCTCAATGCTCACCGAACCCTCGTCGCTGGAGAGCAGCACCTGGCCGTCCTGAATGGTGGCCGACAGGCGCATGGTGCGCCGGGCCAGTGCGGCCAGACTGCGGGTTTCCTCCTGGGGAAGATGGAGTACCCGCAGATTGGCTAGACGGGTGAGTTTGTTGGCGATGCCCTTCCACCACATCGACGCGCCATTGCCGCCGTAAGCCAGCACCACCACCTTGTCGGCCCGCCCGCAGGCCCGGGCCAGGCGGCGCTCGTCCGGCAGGCCCACCTCCACCCAGCATTGGATGGCACCGGTCAGGTCCTTGCTCCACAGATCCGGCTCGTCAACGTCGGACAAACCCTTGCCGAAGGCCAGCCGCTCGTCGGCCAGCAGGGCAAAGGCCAGCAGGCGCACCATCAGGCGCTCATCGGTTTCCGAAGGATGACGGGCCAGGGTCAGGGCATGGTCCACGTAATAGGCACGATCCATGTCCGCAATGGACAAGTCTGCCTTGAAAATAGTGCTCTTGAGGGCCATGGGCGGCTCGAATGAATAGGAAGGCGCGAATTCTAGCCCTCCGGTGGCGAAAGTGCTTTCCATTCCTTTGGAGTTGTGCCTAGAATCCGCCCACCGTGCGCCCTGCCAATCAGCGCACCGGCAGATTCCCTAACTTTTGAGCCGGCAGGCGGCCTTTCCGCCCGGAGTTCCGGTTCTCTTCCCCGCACGCCCCGATTGGTGTTGCTACCCGCAACCGGCCGTCGCTGGAGCAAATATTCGATGACGACTGAAATAACTTTCGCCAGCCTCGGGCTGGCTGAACCCTTGTTGCGTGCGGTGGCCGAAGTTGGCTACACCACGCCCACCCCGATTCAGGCCCAGGCCATTCCCCTGGTCATTCAAGGCGGCGATCTGCTGGCCGCAGCCCAGACCGGCACCGGCAAGACCGCCGGTTTTACCCTGCCCCTGCTCCATCGCCTGGCCGCTGCCGACGCCCCCCGCCCGGCCCCGGGCCGGCCCCGGGTGCTGATCCTGGTGCCCACCCGCGAACTGGCCGCCCAGGTGGCCGAATCGGTGGACACCTATGGCAAGCACCTGCCCTTCACCAGCCTGGTGATGTTCGGCGGGGTCAACATCAATCCCCAGATCAGCGCTCTCAAGAAGCCGGTGGATATTCTCATCGCCACCCCAGGCCGCCTGCTGGACCACATTGGCCAGAAGACCCTCAACCTGTCCGCCATCGAGGTTCTGGTGCTGGATGAAGCCGACCGCATGCTGGACATGGGCTTCATCCGGGATATCAAGAAGGTTCTCGCCCTGCTTCCCAAGCAGCGTCAGAACCTGCTGTTCTCCGCCACCTTTTCCGACGAGATCCGGGAGTTGGCCAACGGCCTGCTGCACAACCCGGGCTGCGTCGAAGTAGCCCGCCGCAACACCGCCTCCGAGCTGGTGGAGCAGGCGGTTTATCTGGTGGGGCAGAAGGTCAAGCGGGAGTTCCTGGCTCACCTGATCCGGGAACGCCAGTGGTTCCAGGCCCTGGTGTTCACCCGCACCAAGCACGGCGCCAACCGCCTGGCCGAATACCTGGCCAAGCAGGGCATCGAAGCCTCCGCCATCCATGGCAACAAGAGCCAGTCGGCCCGCACCCGGGCCCTGGAGCAGTTCAAGAACGGCAAGCTGCCGGTGCTGGTGGCAACCGACATCGCCGCACGGGGCCTGGACATCGAGGAGCTGCCCCAGGTGGTGAACTTCGAACTGCCCAACGTGCCCGAGGACTACGTCCATCGCATCGGCCGGACCGGCCGGGCAGGCTCCACGGGGGCCGCCATTTCCCTGGTGGATGAAGAAGAAATGAAACACCTGGCGGCTATCGAGCGGCTCATCAAGCGCAAGATCGAACGCCTGCCTCTGGGGGATTTCGTACCCTCTGCCGCTCCCGCCGACACCGAAGGGGATGCCCGCCCGCCCCGTCCGCCGCGCCAACCCAGGGCGACAGCCAAGCCGCCCCGGGAAAACCGCGACACCCGGAAACCCCGGGAGCCCCGGGAACAATCCCGCCAGCAACCTCGACCCGGCGCCGGGCGCCGGGGGCCTGCCGGCGCGCCCCAGACTTTTCTGGGAACGGCGACGAGCATCAATTCCGACGTGATCGCCCCCCCGGACCTTCCCCCCTCCCTGCGGGCCGAGCGGGCCAAGCCCCGGCGCAAGCCGGTCTATCCCCGGGATCCCGAGACCGGCGAGATCAACGGCAACGTGATCCTCCCGGAGCCCGAGGATGATGAAATCAACGGCAACGTGCCCTGGCTCGACCCCTACGGCCGCCCCCTCGGTGCCAAGGCCCCTGGCAGCCAAGGCGCTCCCCGGGGTGATCGCCCGAACCGGCCCAACCAGCCCCGCTCGGGTGGCGCCCCTCAGGGCAAGGGTCCCGGCCGGGGCAGCAAACCCGGGCAAGGCGGCCGGGAACGCCATAGCCAGCACCATTCCGCGCCCCGCAGCCAGGGTGGGCAGCGAGCAGCCTTGTTCTCCGCCAAGCCGGAAAGCGACAACAGCTAAAGCGCTTTCCCCTTGCAAAGCAACGGCCCGGCTGATCCGACCGGGCCGTTTTCATTTGCAACGGCCATCAGGCCGGGGGCGGGCCCACCGGCCAGCAGTTTTCCCCCACCAAGGTTTCCAAGGGCTGGCGAGCCGCCCACTGCTCCAGTTCCAGCATGGGCTTGGGGTAGAAGGCCTCCACGTTGCCGATGCACAGGATCGCCACCGGCCGGGCCCCTGCCGGCATGGCCAGCAGACTGGCCAGGGCCTCCGGATCGAAGAGGGACACCCAACCCACGCCGACCCCTTCCGCCCGGGCCGCCAACCACAGGTTCTGGATTGCACAGGCCACGGAAGCCAGATCCATCTCCGGCAGGGTCCGCCGCCCAAACACATGGCGCTCCCGCCCGTCCATCAGAGCCACCACCAGCACCTCGGCCGCGTCCCGCACTCCCTCCACCTTGAGCTGCATGAATTCATCATGGCGCGCCCCCAAGGCGTCGGCGGTAGCGACCCGCTCCGCCTCCACCAAGCCATGCATGCGCGCCCGCAGGGCCGGATCGGTGATCCGGATGAAGCGCCAGGGCTGCATGAAGCCCACGCTGGGGGCCTGATGGGCCGCCCACAGCAGGCGCCTGAGCACATCCGGCTCCACGGGCTCAGGGGTGAAATGGCGCATGTCCCGCCGCTCGGCAATGGCGCGGTAAACACCCGCCACCTCGTGGTCGGCAAAACGTTTCGGCGGGGCGATACTCATGGCCGGCTCCGGAAAAAATGAAATCCAGTTTAACGGCAACAATCCGGTCCCGGAACTTCCGCCGGCCCTTAGCACTCTTATCGCGCGAGTGCTAACATAGCCCCAGGAGGAATCAAGTTTATGAGCCTGTCCCTATCGCTTCCCGTCCCATCCGCCGTTGGCAGCATTGATCAGTACATCCAGACGGTGAACCGTCTGCCTCTGCTTACCGAAGCGGAGGAAGTGGAACTGGGTCAGCGGCTGCGCCGGGATGGGGATGTGGAGGCCGCCCGGAAACTGGTGCTGTCCCACCTGCGGGTGGTGGTGGCGATCGCCCGGGGTTATCTGGGCTATGGCCTGCCCCACGCGGACCTGATCCAGGAAGGCAACATCGGCCTGATGAAGGCGGTGAAACGCTTCGATCCCAACCGGGGCGTGCGCCTGGTGTCCTTTGCCATGCACTGGATCAAGGCCGAAATTCACGAATATGTCCTGAAGAACTGGCGCTTGGTGAAGGTGGCTACCACCAAGGCTCAGCGCAAGCTGTTTTTCAATCTGCGCGGCCTCAAGCAGGACTCCCGCGCCCTCCACACCGACGAGGTGAGGGCGGTAGCCAGCCAGTTGGGCGTGAAGCCGGAAGAAGTGGTGGAGATGGAAACCCGGTTGTCCGGCCAGGATGTACCCCTGGAAGGCTATGGCGACGACGAGGAAGAGCGCTTCGCTCCCATCGCCTATCTGCCCGACCCCCACGGCGAGCCGGTGGAGGTCATGGAGGCGGCCCAGCAGGCCCATCTTCAGGGTGAAGGATTGCAGGCGGCCCTGGCGAGTCTGGACGATCGCAGCCGGGCCATCATCCAGCGCCGCTGGCTGACGGAAGGCGAGGCCGCCACTCTCCACGAACTGGCGGCCGAGTACGGCGTGTCCGCCGAGCGCATCCGCCAGATCGAAGCCAAGGCCATGCAAAAGATGCGAGGCGCATTAGCCCTGGCGGCATGAGCCAGGCAACCCGGGCAAGGGCGGGGGATCCCCGCCCTTGCCCGTTTACCGACCTGCCAGCAACTGGCGGATGTCTTCGGCCACCGCCGCGGCTGTTTCCCCATGGCGCACATACAGGCGCAGCCGGCCCGCCGGATCATAGACATAGGTTCCCGCCGAGTGATCCACGGTGTAGTGGGGCCCATCTCCCTGCTTGCGGAAGAAAATCTTGAAATCCCGGGCCACTCCCTCGATGCCTGCCGGGTCCGTATAGAGGCCCAGGAAGCGGGGATCGAAGGCCGGCACGTACTGGGACAGAAGATCCTGGCTGTCCCGCTCCGGATCCACCGTCACGAACAGCACCTGCACCTGGTCCGCCTGGGGCCCCAGCAGGCGCATCGCTTCAGCCATCATGGCCAGGCTGGTGGGGCACACGTCCGGGCATTGGGTGTAGCCGAAGAACAGGGTCACCACTTTGCCGCGGAAGTCCGTCAGGCTGCGGGGACGTCCGGTGTGGTCGGTGAGGTGGAAGTTCTTGCCGTAGTCGGCACCGGTAATGTCGGTGCTGCGGAAGGAGGAGGGTTCGGGGGCGGAACAGGCGGTCAGCGCGAGGCAGACCACCAGCAGGAGGATACGCAGCATCGGGAGCCCATCGTCAGAATGGCAGGTAGTGGTCCACCAACAAGGTGGCGAACAGGGATGATAGATAGACGATGGAGTAGCGGAAAGTACGCCGCGACAATTGGTCGCTGTAATTCCGGTAGAGCCGCCAGGCATGAGCCAGGAAACCCAGCCCCAGAAGCACCGCCCCCAGCAGATAGACCGGGCCGCTCATCTGGGTGGCGAAGGGCAGCAGGCTCACCCCGAAGAGAATGCAGGTGTATAGCAGCACGGAGAGCCGCGTGAATTCCGGTCCGTGGGTCACCGGCAGCATGGGCAGGCCGGCCCGGGCGTAGTCCTGGCAGCGGTAGAGGGCCAGGGCCCAGAAATGGGGCGGAGTCCACGCGAAGATGATGAGAAACAGCAGGAGGGCATCGTGGCTCAC
>JAVEWG010000059.1:0-16097 GCA_034004685.1 Rhodocyclaceae bacterium
TTTGAACGCCTCTTGCCCTGCCCGGGCGGCAGGAGGGCCCCTCCTCCTGGCAGGGTCGCTCCGCGTCAGCGCCTACAGGCTTTCGATCCAGAGCTTGCGCTGCTTGTCCCCCCACCACAGATCCATCGCCTTCAACAGCCGGATAACCATGCGGCGGGCCAAACCTTCGTCCCGCGCGGCCACCGCGGCCAGCAGATCGCTGTGGCACTGGATGAGCCCCTTGCACACGTTGAGGGGCGGCAATTCAAACTCGAAGCCCGGACTGAGGTCGGAAATAATCGATCCCATCAAGCTGATGGCACGGTTACCGATGCTGCACTGCAAGGCCATGAAGTTGTCTCTCAAGCCTTGCATCATGACGCCCCGGCTCTTGCCCTCCATGGCCGCCAGGCGCGCCTGCAAGGCCTCGATGCGCGCTTGAGGCGCCCGCGCCGCCGCCAGGGGCGCCATGGCAACCTCCAGGGCGAAGAGCACCTCATAGAAATGGGCGGGGCTCAGCTTGGTGTACTTCAGATAGCCGATTACCAAGGATATGGTGTGGGCCGGGTCGGGATACCCCACCACCAGACCACCGCCGAAGCCCCGGCGCATCCGCACGATCCCGTAGCCCTCGAGCATCCGGATCGCCTCCCGGAAAACCGCGCGGGAGACCCCGAAGCGGGCCAGAAACTCCGGCTCCGAGCCGATCCGGGTTCCCTCCGCCAGTTTCCGCTGGGCGACTTCCCGGGCGATCACCACCGCCAGACGATGGGGCAGTTTCTGGCTGGCATCCCAATCGGCGATCTGGGGGGCCGTGCCGATGTCCATGGCCCCCTTCTTTTTCGCCTCCCGACGGAACTGCTCCAGATTCTGTTTGGCCGACTGCTTGGACGCGGCCAACTCAGTCAGCACCGCCTGCTCCGCCACCAGGCGGTTGCCGGAAATGATCGCCTCAACCAGCTGAGCCTTGGCCTCCCGCAGTTTCAGGCGGCCTTCCGTATGCTGGGCCAGACGGTCGTAATCGGGCATCAAGGCCCCGGTAACCCGGTTGAGGGCCTCCAGGAACAGGGCCAGGGCCACATTGTGGCTCGCCACGGCAATGGTCCGGCGGATGCTGTTGTTGAAATGGACCTCCTGCTTGATGTTCTCCATGGGAGTTTCCAGCAGCAGCCGGACGTCGTTGCGCAGGGCCAGGATGTCCTCGTCGGAAACCCGCTGGCTGGCCAGATCCACGGCCTGCAGTTCCAGCACGGTGCGGGCCTCGAAGAGCTCGTCGAGACTGACATCGGTCAGCTCGAGGTAGGTGGCGATCCCCTGGACGGCCGCCATCCGCGCCGGCTCCTGGATCACCAGGCCGCCCCCGAAACCCCGCCGCATGGTGACCACGCCGTGGCGCTCCAACTGCCGGATCGCCTCCCGCAGGGTCGCCCTGGAAACCCCGTAGGTTTCCATGAGCTGGACTTCATTGCCCAAGACCTGCCCCACCGGCCAACCGATCGCTTCGATGTCCTGCTGGATGCGTTCCGAGATGATCTCGGCCAGCTTGCGCTTGCGCGCCCCCGGCAAGGCGTCGTCGTAACGCTCGGACCCAGCCACCCCGGACCCCGCCCCGGTGCCCTCGGTTTTCAACGCTTCAGCTTGAATGGTCATCGTCCTGTCGTGATGTCGGCCAGCGGCTGTCCCGCGGCGACGTATCTGAATAGCGGTCAATTCTAGTCGATTGGCCATGGCCTACCCAGGCAAGGGGGAAGGCATCCGGCGGGCCGGCCTAACCCGGCCCCTGTCCCAGCGGGAAATACTCCGATACCGATCAGGAGGATTCCCCTGAAAACATGAGGGCCCGCGACGCGGGCCCTCATCCCTTTAGAACACGCCGCTTTCAGGGAGGCTTCAGACTACTTGCCCGCCCCGCCATCCTTTTTGAGCACGCTCGACGCCTTGACCGCTGGCAGCGGTTTGGCCTGGACCCCGGCGGCATGGAGGAAGCTGCGATCGATGATTTTCCCGTCGGGCAGGGGGGCCGTGTAGGTCAGGATCCCGGGAGTGCTGAGATAGGTCTGCTGGATGAGTTCAGCCATGTCCTCCCGCACCGCCATGTCCGCCGGGAAGCTCAGGCCTGGCACGGCAGCCCGGATGGCCTCCTCGGATTCCCCCATTTCCTTGGCTAGGGCCGCCAGGACCCGGGGGTTATCCGCATAGTTGCCCTGCAGGTATTGGCGCTGGGTGCGGGCCAGGGCCCGCACGAAAGCCTCGCCTACCGCCCGTTTATTGACCAGCAGGTTAGGGCCAAAGAAGTAGCCGCCATTCACATCGTTGGAATAGTCAAAGGCATAGTCCACCTTGGCCGGGTCGGCCTTGCCCCACACCGGATCAAGCAGCAGAGCGAAATTGACTGCGCCGTTTTCGAGGGCCACCAAAGCATCCGCCGGCTTCATCGCCCGCCAGGAAATATCGTTCAAGGTCAGGCCGGCCTTGGCCAATTCCTTCTGGACGACGTAGGCGGTTACCGTGCCCAACCCCTGCACCGCGGCGATCGCCTGGCCCTTCAGCATGGAAGGGTGATACGGCCGGCCATTCAGGAACGCCTTGGAGACCCAGAACCCGTTCTTGGGTGCCAGGGATGCGATCGGCGCCACATATTTGATCTCGGTGCCCGCCGCCACGGCATTGAAGAAGGCCGCGCTGGGCTGGCTCGCCACCACGTCGATCCTGCCGGTGCCCAGCAAGACGAAACTGTCGCTGGGTTTGTTGAAGGAATACTCGACCTCGAGGTTTTCCTTCTCGAACTCACCCAATTCCTTGGCCAGATGCAAGGCGGCGTTCTGCTTGAGCTTGGCGGGAACACCGACCAGCACTTTTTCTCTGGTGGGCAAGGGCTGGGGCGTCTGGGCAAGGACTCCAGCCGCAAACATCCCTGTCGCCAAGGCAGCCAAGAAACCTACGAGTCGGCTTTTCATTCCATGATCTCCTAGTAATCACCTGCTTGTTGTCGGTACGACAAAACTAATGGCCAGCGCCGTGCCCCCGCTTACTGAGCCAGGGCAAGGCCAGCACCCCTGCATAGCGGACCAGGGTAGTCAGCACGTAGCCGAGGATCGCCACGGTGCAGATGCCCACATACATCTGGTCGGCGCGGAACAGGGACCAGGAATTCCAGATGCGGTAGCCAACACCCACATCGGCCTGGACGAACTCCACGCCGACGATTACCAGCACGGCCGTGCCGATGGCCAGGCGCATGGCCACGAACAACTGGGGCAGCAAGGCCGGCCAGGTCACGTGAATGAACATTTCCCAGGCGTTGGCGCCAAAGGAGATGGCGGTTTCCCGGTAGCTGACGGGAACCGCCAGTACCGCCTCCATGCAGGTAATCCAGACCAGGAAGAACACGGTCATGGCCACCAGCAATACCGTGGGCAGCTCACCCAGGCCGAAGATCAGCAGCAACAGTGGCAGCAAGGCCAGCTTGGGCACGGTGTAGAGGGCTGACAGGAAGGGGTCGAAAGCCGCCCGGCTCAGACGCGACAAACCCAGGCCAAGGGCCACCAGCAGGCCGAACACCGTCCCCAGGCCAAAGCCCAGCAATACCCGGGTCACGCTGGCCTTCAGGTCGGAGACGAAGATGCCTGACTGGACCATCTCCATCCCGGCGGCGGCGATCCGGGTTGGCGCCGGGAAAAAGCGGGCATCCAGCCAGCCCATCCGGGCCGTTAGCTCCCACAAGACAAAGAACAGGATAGGGGTGGTGATGGACAGCATCCTTTCCTGGAGGCGTGCTTTCCTGGACCAGCCCAGGGGATCCCGTTCCGCCGGCCCCGGGACGAAGCGAACCACCCGGGCTGGAGTAGTGAACTGGAGTTGATCAGACTGATTCATTGGTTCTTCTCCCCATTGAACGAACGCTGCACCTCGTCGTGCAGCAGCCCCCAGATCTTTTGATCCAGGGCGGCAAAAGCGGGATCGTGGTAAATGTCGGGGGACCGGGGGCGTTCGAAGGGGACCTTCAGATCGGCGATGATCCGCCCAGGACGGGCCGACATGACCACCACCCGGTCCCCCAGCAGGATGGCTTCCTGCAGGCTATGGGTGACCAGCACCACGGTTCTGCGGTTTTCCTGCCACAGACTGAGGAGTTCCTCCTGCATCAGGCGGCGGGTCTGGGGATCCAGGGCGGCAAAGGGCTCGTCCAGCAGCAACACTTCCGGATCCACCGCCAGGGCCCGGGCGATGGCCACCCGCTGCAGCATGCCCCCCGACAAAGCGGGGGGATAGGCTTTGGCAAATTCCGCCAGCCCCATCTTGGCCAGCCATTTGGAGGACCGCTCGGCGGCCTCGGCCCGGGGGATACCCGCCAGGCGCAGGCCGAAACGCACATTCGCCTCGATGGTCTTCCAGGGAAAGACGTTGTAGTTCTGGAATACCGTTGAGGTCGGAACCGATCGCCCCCCCTTGGCATGGATGTTGATGGCGCCTTCGCTAGGCAGATTCAGGCCCGCCAGCATTCTCAGGAGCGTTGACTTTCCACAACCGGAGGGACCCACCAGGCATACGAATTCCCCCTCCTTGATGTCGAGATCGATGGTTTTCAATGCCTCGACCACATGACCTGCGTGATACCGCTTGGTCACTTCACGAATTTCGATTTTCGAGTTCATCACGACGATGCAGCCTCCAACCTGGATTTGCCCGGCACGCCTCTGTTGGGGAAGCGCACCTGCTGTCGTAGTTGCAAACTTGTGCCAGGCTGCCCGGAACCGGAATAGCCTGGCACAGGTCAATTGCCATCAATACTTGTACTTGGCTGCCATCAGGAAACGATCCAGATCCCCTGATTTGCCCGATTCCACGGTACGGCCGCCATGCAGGTACTCGATCCCGAAATCCACCTGGGGTACGGGCGACCAGATCAGGTTCAGGTGAGTGCTCCACAGGCGCTTGTCCAGGGTATCCCGGCCAGCGGCGGTGAGGCCGGTCGGGTTGTCCGCCATCAGCAGGGAATAAGCCCAGGTGGAGCGCATCGTCGGGCTCCAGCGATGGCGGTAGGACAAGAACCCCCCCATGGTATCGATCCCCCGAAGTTCGCCGCTCTTGGCAGCCCCCGTTCCCGAGGTCACGAACACCGCATCGCCGAGCAGGCCGCTCTGGGCACGCCCCATGTCCCGGGTGGCGCTGATGCCGAACATCAGCCGGTCGTAATCGCCAATGGTCCGAACGTAGCCTGAGAACCCGAGCCCCCAGCCGGATTTCCGGTACTCCTCCTCCGGTGCGGGCGCGGTGCCGAGCGCGGCTTCGCCCGTGTTCGGGCGCCGGAAGGCCCCCACCACCTCGAACTCCCCGGGACCCGCCTTGAAATGGACCTTGCCATTGAAGTCGGCGATCTTGTCGTTATCCGGACCGGAAACAATACCCGCCGTGGACGCGATGCGGGCTTCAGGATTCTCCGCCGCCACGGACCAGAAACCGAAACTGGTGGGCTGGGTCCAGCGGATCCCGGTCTGACGAACACCCCCGAAAATACCGATCTGGGGCGTGAAATCCACGGTTTCCGGCACGGCGGTCATGTTGGCCATGTTCGACCAGAACTGCCCGAAGCCGAAGTTTCCGATGGTGCCCCAGGCGTGGCGCAAGCGCAGCTGATGGGAATTGGTGGTGGCCTCGTTCCCCGGTGTCCCGTAGAAGTCCGCTTCAATGAGGGTGTTGATCGGGCCCAGGTCGCTGGGGGTATGGGTGCGGATGACGATGCGGGATTCCTTGGCCGATTCCTTCCAGTAGTTCTTGCGGATCGTGTTGGGTGCCGCATTGGATAGCGGGATGACTACGGGAATGAAGAGCTCATCCGAACTGCCGGGGTTTCCGAGGGGGCCACGGGTGCTATAGGTGGCCAAACCCTTTACGTAGCCACCGAGGGCCACGGAGGTATTGGACCCGGGCAGCTTGAAACTTCCCGGAATATCGCCCTTGGTTACGGCCTCCGCCGGAGCTGCGGCAGGCGCAACAGCTGCGGTCTTGGCTTTTTCCAGCTGTTCGATCCTATCCATCAACTGCTTCAATTGACTCCTCAAGGCAGCGATTTCATCGGAACTTTGCGCAAACACTGGCATGCTCAGGCTTGCCAGCAACGGAACTGCGACAATTACATTTTTCATTATGGTCTCCTCCCTTGAGGCTGGGCTCAGCCAACAAAGTGCGGTTCATTTCCTGCCCGGTACGCAAGGCGGGTTGGATTGGAACCGGCATGGGAACCCCCAGAATCACCGGCCCCCAGGGCGCCAGGTCTGCCCGGATCAAGATGACCGGCCACCCACGAACGCATCCTAGGGACAGGCTTGGCCCATGTCTGTCCCCCTCTCTAGGGACATCAAGCCGTCATTCCAATGGCCATCGCCGGAAGGCTGTGCGGGATTGACTGCCGCGATATAGCGCCTCAATAGCTCATGCCGGCTGCCGATGTTGAGGCGCCGATAAGCCCGTTTGCGGTAGGTGGCGATACTCTCCTCGCCAATGCCCAGATCCAGGGCAATGCCGTGGACCGAAAGCCCATACAGAATGCGTGCGCAGACCTGCCGCTCCCGCAGGGTCAGCTCCAGGGAAAAGACTCCCAGGCCGGCCTCGATTTCCGCCACCGATGAAAACGAAGTGATCAGCCGGGATGACTCGATGGCCCCAAAAACCACATGCTTGGCGGCCGCGGAAAGAATTACATCCGCGATATCCCCGAGGGCCCGTACTTCGCCATCCTCGAATCCCCTCCCGACCGCATCGGTCCGCACCACGCTCAGCCCGAAACGGCCGTTCGGGCGGTCGGCGCAAATGACCACCCGTTCGGCTACACCCTCCCCGACATACATCTCCTCCCGATAGGCGGCGTCCGCGATCATGTCCGTCGTAACGCGGAACATGACAGGGCGATGGATGCAAGAAAGGGACTGAGCCTTGACCATGGCGGGATCCCTGCGCCAATACCCCGCCTCCACATAGCGCCGGCATCTATCCCGGGCGGCGTCGCTCCCATCGTTGCTGGCGGCGCAGCAAATATCGAAGCCATGGCGGTCGAAGCGGTACAGGGTGAAATGCTCCACCGCGATCCGGTCCCGCAGGGTGTCGAACAAAACTTCGTTGAAAGCCCGAGAGCCAATGGCATCCACGAGGGCACAGACTTCCTGTGCCTGCGCCCAGCCACTGGCCAACAGGCTTCCAAAACACCCCGGGTCTGACAGGGCCTCCCTCACCCTTCGACCAGCACGTAAAACTCTTTGCTCATCCCGCAATTGGGACAGACCCAGTCTTCCGGCACGTCCTCCCAGGCGGTGCCCGGGGGAATGCCGTGGTCAGGATCGCCGGCAGCCTCGTCGTACTCCCAGTTGCAGGTCATGCACTGCCATTTCCTCATGACACGCCTCCCCCTTACTGCGCGGGATTCGGTTCGACGAGGAGCTTGTCCATGCCCCGCACCGTGATGATTGGCAGATAGTTGATCTGCTGGTCCGCCACCATGCGCATGCGCGGAGCCATCTTGGTCAACAGCTCCAGAGCCAGGGCGTATTCGAAGCGGGCCAGGGGGCCCCCCAGGCAGAAATGCCACTGCTTGCCAAAGGCCAGATGGTCGCGGGCATTGGCCCGTTCGAAGTCGATCTTCTTCGGATCGGGGAAGTGGCGCGGGTCATGGTGGGCCGAGCCGGTGAGCATCATGACCAGGGAGCCCTTGGGAATGGGAATGCCGGCAATCTCCGTATCCTTGGTCACGCTGCGGCGCAGGTTGATGGTCGCCGAATCAAAGCGCAACAACTCCTCCACCGCCTTCGGGATCAGGGATGGGTCGGCCACCAGGGCGTCCCACAGCTCGCGGCGCTCGAGCACCCGGCGCACGCCGTTGAGCATGGCGTTCTGGGAGGTTTCATGGGCCGCCAGGGAAATGGAATAGACGATATTGACGATATCGACGTAGGTCAGCTCTTCCTCGCCGAGCTTCTTTTGCAGGTTGATCAGATCGGTGGTCAGATCGTCGCCCGGTTCCTCCATGCGCCACTTCACGTGGTTCTCGATGTAGTTCCAGAACTTGGCCTGCTCCTTGGCGGCGGCGATCTGGGCCTCCGGCTCCAGCCTGCCGTAGTTCAGCAGCACCCGGTGCAGGCACCATTCCTTCAGCATGTCGGTGTCCTTGGCGGGAAAACCCAGCAAGGCGAACCCGGCGTAGGCCGGCAGGGGATAGGCAAAGTCCATCACCAGATCGGCCACCGGTTTCTGCACCAGCTTGGCGACCAGGTTGGTGGCATACTCCCGCACCGCCGGCTGGGAAGCGGCCCAGCGGCGCGGGGTCAGGCACTGGGCCACGGCGCCGCGCATCTTGGTGTGGCGGGGGGGATCACAGGCCGACAAGGTGGGCAGGCGAGGGCAACCCGTGTCCATGATGGCCTTGGCTTCCGCGCAGATCGGGGTGAAGGGGCTGGTGGAATTGGCCGAGGCGAAGGTATCCCGGTCCATGAAGACCTGGACGATATCGTCGTAGCGGGTGACCAGGTACAGGTTCAGGTCCGGCAGATAGGCCACCGGGGTTTCTTCCCGCACGCGGTCGAAGAAAGGATAGGGATCGGCCAGGTACTCCGGCGAATACAGGTCAAAATTGTGAGCCACTGGGCATTGCGGGGCATTCATGATGGGTCTCCTCGGTTGCTTGATGGATATCGTGTTGTGTCAGACAGAAATTACCGGTGGGCTTTTTAAAAGCCTCTTGACGAGAAACGCTCACGTATATTCAGTTCGATATTCGATTTCTCCCTGTCCCGTGTTTTGGGCGTGATGCCCAAGCCTCGCAGCGGATGCCGCTGATGATGGCATTGCGTTTGCCGATGGTCATGATCGTCGCGCTCCTGGTTCAGTCGAGGGAGATGCTTTCTTCCACCGGAGCCCCGCCATCCACGGCAAAGACCTGCCCGCTCATGAAGGAGGACGCGTCGCTGGCCAGGAACAGTACCGGATAGGCCACCTCCACCGGCCAGCCCAAGCGTCCCAGGGGCGCGCCGGCGGCAATCCTTTCCTTCGGATAATTGACTTGCTCCCACGCCGCCAGGGAGCGCTCCGAAGCGATCAGACCGATGGTCAGGCAGTTGCAGCGTACCCCTTTGGGGCCGAGCTCCGCCGAGGCGATCTTGGTCAAGGCATGGATCCCCAGTTTCGAAGAAGCATAGGCGGCCGCGCCGATGCCGCCCCGCACCGCCATCTCCGAAGAGATATTGATGATGGAGCCGCCTCCACGTCCCCCCATGTGCTTGCCGGCTTCCCGGATGAGCAGAAAGGGGGCCCGCAGGTTGAGACTGACGGTACTGTCGAACAGCTTGGTGGAGGTTTTCTCGATGGGCACCAGGGCATCGCCGCCGGCGTTATTCACCAGGATGTCGATCCTGCCGAACTCATCCACCGTGCGCTGCACCAGGGCGATGATCTCCTCCTCCTTCTTGAGGTCGGTGCGTACCGCCAGGCATCTGCGCCCGGTGGCGTCCTGTACCTCCCGGGACACCGTCGCCAGGTCGTCCTCGGTACGGGCGGCGATGACCACATCGGCGCCATATTTGGCCAGCAACAAGGCACAGGCGCGACCGATGCCGGTACCGCCACCAGTCACCAGGGCTACCTTGCCGCCAAGATCGAAGACCGCGCCCTTGGGCAATCCCTCCAGGTAGGACTTGACCTGAGTGTCCATCAGATTGGCTTGCATTCGTGTCTCCTCCCCCTAATTTGTGAGTGGATGATTATTTTTAGAACCGCCGATCAGCATTGGCGACCCTCATGACCATAAGGCGCCAGGCAACAACCTCGCTCTTTCTCAATAAATCCGTTTCCCATTCAAGCCGTGCCCCATCGCTTCAAAAGAATTACAAGGCATTAATAAAACAATCGAAAACACTACATGGAAAGCACGGACGGGCATAATATTCCGGATCGGTTTATTCAACTTCTGATGAGGACATCCTGATGGCGAAATATTCCTACGTTGTATTATCCAATCCAGTTCCAGGCCGCGAAGACGAATACAACGCCTGGTACGACAATCAGCACATTCCAGATGTTTTGAAAGTACCTGGAATCGTTTCGGCCCAGCGCCTGAAACTGGCCCAGGAGAGGACCAAGCTTCCGGGCAGATATCTGGCCATCTATCAGCTTGAAACCGACGACCCCGCCAGAACCATCGCCGAATTGAATGCCCGCGCCGGCACGCCCCAAATGGTCATGAGCGACGCCTTGGACATGGCCACCCTCACCCGCAGCCTGTTTTCCCCTCTGGGCGAACCGGTCAGCCTCGACCACTGATCCAGGCCCTTCCGGGCAGCCATCGGCAGGGCCCCGCCCGGCAGCCCGCCTCCATGGACAGTCCCATCCTTGCCCCGGGGCCAATCTCGCCACCCCTCACGCGCCCGGTGCGCTGGCGGATTTGACCACCAGTTCCCGCAGGCGGGGCTTGACGATTTTGCCCATGGCGTTGCGGGGGAATTCCTCCAGCACCACCAGGTGCTCAGGGGTTTTTTGGCGGGCCACGCCCGCCGCCGCGAAATGCTGGCCGATCTGCTCCAGATTCAGGCTGGTGCCAGGCTTGAGGCGGACGAAGACCCCCACCTTCTCGCCGTACATGGCATCCGGCCAGGCCACGGCGGCCACCTCCATCACGTCCGGGTGGGTCGCCATCAAATCCTCCACTTCCTTGGAGGAGACGTTCTCGCCACCACGAATGATGATGTCTTTTTTTCGGTCCACGATGGTCAGGTAGCCCTCCGGGTCCAGCACCCCGATGTCACCGGTGCGGAACCACCCCTCAGGGGTAAAGGCATCGCTATTCAACCGGGCTTCCAGATAGCCGGCGAACATCTGGGGCCCAAGAGAATGGATCTCCCCGGGCATGCCCGGCGCAACCTCGTCGCCATTGTCGTCCACCAGGCGGATCTGGCTGCCGCGCAGCAACCGGCCGTCGGTATAGGCCCGCTTGGCCAGGGGGTCCTCGGGCTGGGCGCCACAAATGGTCGGATGCTCGGTGCAGCCATAGCTACGGGTGGCCGGCACGCCAAAGCCCTGGGACTGCTCGATCAGGCTGGGGGGGATGCCGGCCGCCCCGGCCAGGAGATGGCGCATGCCCCGCAACAGATCGGCCGCATCGGGCCGGGCAAACAGGGCCGAAAGCTGGAAGGGCACCCCGCCGCTGCGGTCCGGGTGGTACTTCATCATCAATTGAGCTGCCAGATCCACATCGTATTGGTCGATCACGATGGCGTTCTCGCCCAGGAAGAAGGGGCGCAAATAGGCCACCACGCCGACGATGTGGCCAGCTGGGGTAGGCCACAGGATGGGAGCCCCGTCGGCGGCCGGCAGGGGGATCGGGAACAGGGGCACTTCTGCCGCGATGCTGTTATGAGTGTGCACCACGCCCTTCGGCGCCGCCGAGGTGCCCGAGGTGTACAGCAGCACGCAAGCCTCGTCCGGATCCGCCGAAGCCAGCTCGCACCCCGCCCTAAAGTTCTCCTCCTTCAGCAATTCGCTCCAGGCCACGGTGGGGCCGGCAATGGCGCCAGCCTCCCCCACCACCAGGATATGCCGCAGATGGGGCAGATCTCCGAGGCCGGCAACCCGTGCGGCAAAATCGATCTTCTTCCACTGGCCTGGCAGCACCAGGGCGGTGGCCTGGCAGTTGCGCAGGATGTAATCCAGCTCCGCAGCGCCATAGATGTGGATGATCGGCACCGCGATCATTCCGGCGTGCAGGGCCGCCAGGAAAGCCACCACCCCCTCCAGCATGTTGGGCAGCTGGATGGCGATCACGTCGCCCTGGCGCAAGCCCAGCCGCCGATAGCCGCTGGCCACCGCCCGGGCTTGACGATGCAGTTCGGCGATGGTGGCTTCCACGACGCCCTCCGCCGATGCAAACATGATCCGTGCGTCCGGCGTCCTGGCCACCCCCGCCTCCACCAAGGCGCCGAGGGACATGCCGGGATAGGCCCCCTCCTGCAACCACCGGTCTCTCTGGATCTTGCGTTTCGCCCAATGGCTGGACTGGGCCAGTTCTCCCAGGGTTTCGGCTATCGGCTTGGTCTTGGCTTCAGGCACGCTGCGCCTCCTCACAATGGAGATTGTTATGTAGCCCCGCGAGCAATCGGTCCCTGGCGTCGCGGACATTCCGGACATTCTGCGCCTTGACATGGCCATAGCCCCGCAAGGTTTCGGGCAGGCGGGCAAGCGCCACGACCCGGGGCAAGGTATCGGCGTTGAGGCCAGTAAGCAGCCCGTTGATATCGGCTTCGTAATCGGCGATGAGCTGGCGTTCCTCCCGGCGCTCCGCGGTCCAGCCGAAGGGATCCAGGGCCGTGCCCCGGAGGAATTTCAGGCGCTTGAGCGCGCCGAAGGCCTTCAGCACCCAGGGACCGTAACGAGCCTTGAGCATCTCTCCCCGGGCATTGCGCTTGGCCCACAAGGGTGGCGCCAGATGGAATTCCAGGGTGTAGTCCCCCTCGAAGGAGGCCTCCAGTTCGGCCCGGAATTCCTGCCGGGTATAGAGCCGCGCCACCTCGTACTCGTCCTTGTAGGCCAGCAGCCGGGCGTACTGCTGCGCCACGGCCTCGGTCAGGCGGGTGCCGCCGAGCCGGGCCTCCGCCACGCGCACCCGATTGACCAGGTCCAGATAGCGCTGCGCATAGGCTGCATTCTGATAATCGGTGAGGAAGGTCGCCTTCTGCGCGATCAGGGCATCCAGGCTGGGCCGAGCCTGGAACTGGATCACCTGGGGCGGCATGCCCAGGGCTATCACCGCCGGCAGATCCACCGCCGCCCAGCGGCCCAGCTCAAAGGCCCGCTGGTTCTGAGCGATGGCCACGCCGTTGAGTTCAATGGCCCGCAGCAGGGATTCCCGGCGCAGGGGGATCCAGCCCTGTTGCCAGGCAAAACCCAGCATGAAGGGGTTGGTGGCGATGGAGTCGCCAATGAGGCGGGTGGCCAGCTCACCGGCATTGATGAAGTAGGCTTGGCCCGGCCCCACCGAGGCGGCGATGGCGGCTTCGGCGCTGGCTTCGGGAAAGCGCCAGTCGGGATTGCGCAGGAAAGCAGCCGTCGGCGCGTTGGTGGAGTTGACCACCGCCCGGGTACGCCCCGGCATGGCCTTGGACAAGGCCTCGGCGCCGGAAGACACGACCGCATCGCAGCCGATGATGGCGTCGGCGCAGCCCATGGGAATGCGGGAGGCGAACATGGTCTCCGGACTCAGGCCAAAGCGCACATGGCTCATCACCGCGCCGCCCTTTTGCGCCAGGCCGGCCTGATCCAGCACCGAGACGCCGCGGCCTTCCAGGTGGGCAGCCATGCCCATCAGGGCGCCGATGGTGACCACGCCGGTGCCGCCGACGCCAGTGACGAGGATGCTGTAGTCCGCCGTCGGCGCGGGCAGCTCCGGCTCCGGCAGCGGGGGAATCACCCCCTCGGCGCTGGGAGCGGCCTTCTTCAGGGTGCCGCCCAGCACCGTGACGAAGCTGGGGCAGAAGCCCTTCACGCAGGAGTAGTCCTTGTTGCAGGTGGACTGGTTGATCACCCGCTTGCGCCCCCAGTCGGTTTCCAGAGGCTCGATGGACAGACAGCTGGACTGCACCGAGCAGTCACCGCAACCTTCGCACACCGCCGAATTGATGAACAAGCGCTTGGCCGGGTCCGGGAAACCGGGCTTGCCGTTGACGATTTTCTTGCGTCGCCGGCGTTTTTCGCTGGCGCAGGTCTGGTCAAAGATCAGGGCGGTGCAGCCGGGGATGGCACGCAAGGCGCGCTGAACTTCATCCAGCCGGTCCCGATGGAGCACCTGGACGCCCAGGGGCAGTTCGCCCGTGGTGTATTTTTCCGGTTCGTCGGTGAGCACCACCAGGCGCTTGACTCCTTCGGCCAGCAGCTGGCCGGCCATCTGGGGCACGGTGAGGATGCCGTCCACCGGCTGGCCGCCGGTCATGGCCACGGCATCGTTGTAGAGCACCTTGTAGGTGATGTTCACCTCGGCCGCGATGGCTGCGCGGATGGCGAGCAACCCCGAGTGGAAATAGGTGCCGTCCCCCATGTTGGTAAACACATGGGCTTCCTCGGTGTAGGGCGCCATGCCGGTCCAGGTGACGCCCTCGCCGCCCATCTGGGTGAAGGTGTCGGTGTGGCGCTCGGGCATCCACAAGGACATGTAGTGGCAGCCGATGCCGGCCAGGGCCCGGGAACCTTCGGGCACCTTGGTGGACGTGTTGTGGGGGCAGCCGGAACAGAAGAAGGGCAGCCGCTCTTCCGGCGCCTTGTAGCCGTCCAGGGCCCTTTCCCGGGAATCAATGGTGGCCAGCCGGGTGGCCATGCGTTCGCGCACATCCGAGGGCAGCTCGAACTTGGACAGCCGGCTGGCGATGGCCTTGGCAATGATCGAGGGCGACAGCTCGTAGTTGGCGGAGAGTAGCCACTGGCCCTGGGGCAGGGAGTATTCGCCGCCGTCCTTTTCGTCGAACTTGCCGATGACCCGGGGGCGCACATCCTCCCGCCAGTTGTAGAGCTCTTCCTTGAGGGCGTACTCGATGATCTGGCGCTTTTCTTCCACCACCAGGATTTCCTGCAGGCCGGAGGCAAACTCCCGGGTGATGCTGGCTTCCAGGGGCCACACCACGCTGACCTTGTGCAGGCGGATGCCCAGGCGTCGGCAGGCATCCTCATCGAGACCCAGATCCTGCAGGGCTTGCAGGGTGTCCAGGTAGGCCTTGCCGGTGGCGATGATGCCGAAGCGGGCATTGGGTGAGTCGATCACCGTGCGGTTGAGCTGGTTGGCCCGCACGTAGGCCAGGGCGGCGTAGAGCTTGTAATCCATCAGCCGCGCCTCCTGCTCCAGGGGCGGATCAGGCCAGCGGATGTTGAGGCCGGCCGGGGGCAGGACGAAGTCAGTGGGCAACTGGATCTGCACCCGGTGGGGGTCGAGCAGCACCGAGGCGCTGGATTCCACCACGTCGGAGACGCATTTCATCGCCACCCAGCAGCCGGAATAGCGGCTCATGGCCCAGGCGTGCAGGCCCAGGTCCAGGTATTCCTGGACGGAAGACGGGTAGATGACGGGGATGCCGGCGGCCTTGAGCACCAGATCGCTCTGGTGCGGCGAAGACGAGGACTTGCAGGCATGGTCGTCGCCGGCCAGCAGCAGGGTGCCACCGTGGCGGCTGGTGCCAGCCAGGTTGGCGTGCTTGAGGACGTCCAACGAACGATCGACGCCAGGCCCCTTGCCATACCACATGGCGAACACCCCATCGACCTTGGCACCGGGAAACAACCCAACCTGCTGGGTGCCCCAGACGGCGGTGGCGGCGAGGTCTTCATTGACGCCAGGGCGGAAGGTGACGTCGTGCCGGGCCAGGTGCCGCTTGGCCTTCCACAGCTCCTGGTCCAGGGCCCCCAGGGGCGAGCCGCGGTAGCCGGAAACAAAGCCGGCGGTGTTGAGCCCGGCTGCCCGGTCCCGCTCCCGTTGCAGCATGGTCAGCCGCACCAGGGCCTGGGTCCCGCTCATGTAGGCCCTCGGCGCGTCCAGGGCGTACTTGTCGTCCAGGGTGACGGTGGCCAGGGCCTGGCGCAGCGCCTCGGGGATGGGGGCGTTCATCGCGTTTGCCTTACACGGACCAGAGGCCGCGTTTGCTCAGCCATTCAACGATGGTGTCGTTGGCTTCCTTCAGTAGCTCGGGTTGGCCGGCGTAATAGTGGTTGGCGTGGGGGATCAGTTTCATGGACTTGTCGGCCGAGGTGGCGGCAGCATAGACCGCCCGGATATGGGAGGCCGGCGCGCCGTCGTCACCACCGTTTTCGATGGCGAGGAAGGGCACCTTGATGTGCTTGACGCATTCCACGGCGTCGGCGCGGGAATCGTCGATGGACCACTGGGACAGCCAGGAGCGCAGGGTGCAGAAGCGGGCGAAGCCAGCCGGGCCGTTGTTGGAGGAGAGGGGGTCGCCGATGAAGCTGACCCCATGCTTGCGGTCGTTGGGGTCAATGGACAGATCGAACCAGCGCAGGTCGGCCATGGTGCGATGGGTGACGAAGCCGCGTTCGATTTCGGAGGTGCCGCGGCTTTTCAGGGTGGCGATGGTGTCCTTGACCCA
>JAVEWG010000001.1:0-155485 GCA_034004685.1 Rhodocyclaceae bacterium
AATGAAGCGGCTGGCCCTCGGCGCGCTGCGTCGGATTCAACGCCTGCCGAGCCTCGTAAAGTCCTTCTTCCTTCAGCCCGAGTGCCAGTACGCGCTTATCTGACATTACTTTCTGGAAGGTTAGTAAATGTACTAAAGACGGTTGATAACATAAGGTCCGCGTGGGAGCTTGGTAACTCCGAAGCGGTTACTGCTGACGTCGCAAAGCTAGCTGCGCAACTGGCTGCTGGTATCGCTGTAGAAAGTGTGCTGCGTACATATTCGGCTCTTGATGGCCTTGGGAATGCTCTCTCGCTGTGGCGCTTGGATATGGCGATATCGGGGAGGTCAATCGCTGGACATCAAGCGCTTTCTGGCCTTGTTGCGGGGGAAGCTGTTGGATTGTTAATTGATGAGATAAGAGATCTACACCTTGGGTTTCGTGCATACGACTTGCTTCACCCTGAAGAAAGCCCGTCTGATTCAATTAACGACCTATTCCGCCAAGCCCGCCAATGGATCCAGCCCCGCGACCCCCTGGCCCTGGACCTGGACGGTGACGGTATCGAAACGGTGGGGGCCGACGGCACGATTCTGTTCGACCACGATGGCGACGGCATCCGCACTGGCACCGGCTGGGTGAAGGGGGATGACGCCTTCCTGGTGCTGGACCGCAACGCCAGCGGCACCATCGACAGTGGCGCGGAACTCTTTGGGGTGGATACGGCGCTGGCCAATGGCGCCAAGGCCGCCAACGGCTTCGCGGCGCTCAAGGATCTGGACAGCAACGGCGACAACCTGTTCACCGCCGCTGACGCCCGGTTTGCCCAGGTGCGCCTGTGGCGGGATCTGGACCAGGACGGTATCTCCGATGCCGGCGAGCTGATCGCCCTGACTGAGGCCGGCATCACCCGCATCAACCTCAACGCCACCGTCACCAGCACGAATCTGGCCGGTGGCAACCGCCAGACCGCCACCGCCACCTACACCCGCGCCAACGGCACCACCGGCACCGCCGGCGACGTGAGCCTGGACGGCAACGCCGCCAACCTGGACCTGGCCAGTAACCCCTTCTACCGGGCATTCACCGATTCCCTACCCATCACCGAACAGGCCGCCGGGCTGCCGGATATGGGGGGGTCGGGTTTGGTCAGGGATTTGCGGGAGGCGGCGAGTCTTTCTGCGGGGCTGGCCACCGTGCTGGCCCAGTTCAGCGCCGCTACCACCCGGGACGCCCAGATGGCCTTGCTGGATGAGGTGCTGGAGGCTTGGGGGGAAACTTCCGGTTTGGGGAGTTTTGCAGAACGCGCTGCGGCTGCCCGCAAGGTCAACAACGACCATTTCATCGGATACGACATCTCTTTCGAGGTTTTCGGCAGCTTGAGTCGCAAAGCAGACCTCTACGAGGAAGTATTGCCCGGCCAGATAGCGCTACGCGACGATTTGGTGGGTGATATTGAGCCTGGTGAGGATGGTTTGGGTTCGGCTAATTTCAACGGCGACCGCTTGGTGCGTACGCCGGAATTCGATGCCGTGCGGAGCAAATGGCTGGCTCAGCTATCGGTGCTGGAAGCGTTTAACGGACAAAGTTTCTTCTCCTTGCCAGAAGAGGCTGCCCAAGGTGGGGCTACAGGGCTGACTGTGGCCAATGGCGGAGCGGGTGGGGGGAATGTAGGGCCCTATACGATCCGTTTGAATGTCAGCTTCAGCCAGCGCCAACTGGACCTACTCCAACAAAGCTACGACGCCCTGCGGGAATCGGTCTACAGTGCCCTGGTCATCCAGACCCGCCTCCAGCCTTATCTGGATGCGGTGGAATTGGTGATTGATGAAGGCGGCGTGCATTTCAATTTTTCCGCGCTGGATGCCATGTTGGTCAGCAAGAGGGGAGAGGACGCGAAGAACGGGCTGATTGATCTGCTTGAATTGAATAAGTACGCAGGCAAGATGCTTGGAGATTTGGGGTGGAACCGCTACGAAACAATGCGCCAATGGGCCGTGGATGCATGCGGTAATTCTGAGCTGCAAGCGATCCTAGGCGAATTCGGGATTTTGGCGGGCAACGGGTCGGTAACTGGCACGGATAGTTCGGATATGGTGCTTTCCGGTTCTGGTAACGACACCATTACTGGAGGAAACGGCGACGATATTCTGTCTAGCGGTTATGGCGATGACACCCTTGGTGGCGGCGATGGCAACGACATTCTCACGGGTGGCGAGGGGGCCGATACCCTGTACGGGGAGGGCGGCACCGATACCCTCGACGGCGGCGCCGGCAACGACACCCTCGCGGGGGGCAACGGCAGTGACACCTACCTCTTCGGCCGGGGCGACGGCCAGGATCTGATCGTCAGCGCCTATGACTTTTTTAGTAGCCAGGTGATCAATACCCTGCGCTTCAAGGCCGGGGTGGCGCCATCGGAAGTCGTCCTGGCCCGAGTGGGCTCGGACCTGGTCCTGTCGATCGCGGGCACGCCCGACACGATCACCGCCCAGGGTTTTTTCCGCAGCAATACTCCCTATACCGAATACAACCAGTTGCAGCAGATCAGGTTCGAAGACGGCACGGCCTGGGATGTGGCTGCCATCCAGGCCAGGCTCTTCGCCGGAACCGACGGGGCCGATAGCATCGTTGGGACTACCGCTGGAGAGACGATCAGCGGCGGGCTGGGTAACGATTCCTTGGTCGCGCTTGCCGGTGACGATGTATTGGCCGGAGGCGCTGGCAACGACACCCTGGATGGTGGTAGCGGCAATGACACCTATCTGTTCGGGCGGGGCGACGGCCAGGATGCTGTCAATAACAACGATGCCAGCGCCACGGCGGACATGATCGCCTTTGGCGCGGATGTGGCAGCGGATCAGCTCTGGTTCCGGCGGGTAGGCTCCAACCTGGAAATCAGCATCATCGGTGGTGATGAGCGGATCACGGTCAATAACTGGTACTCGAGTAGCAGTTATCACCTGGATAAATTCATCACGGCCGATGGCAAGACCTTGCTGGATGCCCAGGTGGCCAATCTGGTGAATGCCATGGCCTCCATGGCGCCGCCGGCTGCCGGGCAGACGACCTTGCCGCCGGATTATCAGAGTGCTTTGAGCGGGGTGATCGCGGCGAACTGGCAGTAGTTTTACGATGCCCCCGGGTCTTGACGGAGCCGGGGGCTGAAGGATTCGAGCGGGGTTTGCCATGGCGTTTATTGCCCGTGTTGGCGTGGGTGGTAGGGCCGGCTTCAGCCGGCCGAGGCGGGATGAATCCCGCCCTACGGTTGGCGCGGGGAGTGGGTGGGCGCCATTCAACGGCATTTGTCCGCGAGGTGATTGGGGCCGCGCTGCCCTGGGTCTTGACGGGGCCGGGGGCTGAAGGATTCGAGCGGGTCCGCTGTGGCGTTCATTGCCCGTGTTGGCGTGGGTGGTAGGGCCGGCTTCAGCCGGCCGAGGCGGGATGAATCCCGCCCTACGGTTGGTGCGGGGAGTGGGTGGGTGCCATTCAACGGGCCTTTGTCCGCGAGGTGATTGGGGCCGCGCTGCCCTGGGTCTTGACGGGGCCGGGGGCTGAAGGATTCGAGCGGGGTTTGCTGTGGCGTTCGTTGCCCGTGTTGGCGTGGGTGGTCGGGCCGGCTTCAGCCGGCCGAGGCGGGATGAATCCCGCCCTACGGTTGGTGCGGGGAGTGGGTGACGCCCCTTGGCCCCGTCAGCGCATCATCAAGGTGCCTCCGTCCACCGGGAAGACCTGCCCGGTCATGAAGCGGGCGCCGTCCGAGGCGAGGAAGGCCAGTACCGGCACGAAATCCCGGTTTACGTCGCCGAGCTTGCCGCCCAGGGGGATGGCCGCGGCCATTTGCTGGTCGTGGGCGGCCAGTTGTTCGGGGCTCATTTCCGAGCGGGTTTTTTGGTACATGGGGGTGCTGATGGCCGGGGCGATGGCATTGACGCGGATGCCGTAGGGGGCCCATTCCACCGCCACCGAGCGTATCCAGGCGACCACCGCCCCCTTGGAGGCGGCGTAGGCCGGCTTGCCGGGATAGCCGATCACCCCGGCAGCCGAGGCGAAGTTGATGATGGCGCCCCCGGTGGCCTGCATGTGGCGGAAGGCCGCCTGGTTGGTGAGGAAGGTGCCGGTGGCGTTGACGGTCATCACCCTGTTCCACAGGTTCACGGTGGTTTCCGCTCCGGTGCCCCGGGGGGCGATGCCGGCGGCGTGGATCAGTACGTCCAGCCCCCCCAGCAGGGCCGCTGCCTGGTCCATGGCGGCGTCCACCGAGGCCTTGTCCGACACGTCCACCTGCAGGAAGCCCACGGCCCCGGCTTCCGTGGCGATGCGCTCCCCCGTGGCCTGGGTAATGTCCAGGGAAAGCACCCGCGCCCCCAGGGCGGGAAAGGCCCGCACCAAGCCTTCGCCCATGCCGCTGGCGCCCCCCGTGACGACGACGCGCTTGCCTTCCAGACTGTTGATCGACATTTCCGTCTCCTCCTTGTAAATAGTGAGTGTTTGCGCCATTACCTGGCGGCGGTATCCAGGGGAGCCACCACGTAGTTGAGGGCGAGCCGGCCGCCATCGGCGTAAATGGTCTGGCCGGTGATGAAACCCGCGTCGGGGCTGGCCAGGAAGGCCACCGTGGCGGCGATTTCGTCGGCGCTGCCAAAGCGCCCCAGGGGGGTGCGGCTCATCACCATGCGGGTGGCGTCCGGGTTGGCTTGCAGGGGCGCGGTGAGGTCGGTGGCGATGGGGCCGGGGGCCACGGCGTTGACCCGGATGCCGTAGGGGGCCAGGGACAGGGCCATCTCCTTGGTGAGCATGCCCAGGCCGGCCTTGCTCACGCAGTAGGCGGTCTGGGTGGGCACCCCGAGCACGGCGCCCACGGAGGAAACATGGATGATGGCGCCTGGCCGGCCGGTGTCTTTCATGTGCCGGGCGACCGCCTTGCCCAGCAGGAAGGGGCCCCGCAGATTGATGCCCAGCACCCGGTCGAAATCGGCGTCGCCCAGGTCCAGGAAATCCACATTGGGCCCGCCGACCCCGGCGGCGCAGACCGCCACGTCGATGCCGCCCTGGTGCTCGATGGCCTCATCCACCAGGGCCTGAAGCTGCTCCCGGTGGGCGGCGTCGGCATGGCGGTAGCGGGCCGCCAGCCCTTCGCCCGCCAGCCGGGCGGCGGCGGACGCTCCCTCGGCATCGAGCACGTCGCCGATCAGCACCCGGGCGCCGGCCCGGGCGAAGCGTTCGGCGCAGGCCAGGCCGATACCCCGGGCGCCGCCGGTGATGAGTACCGATTTGTTTTTGAATGGGTTCATGGGGTGAATTTCCTTCAAGCGACGTCGGGGCGTGTGCCCATACACCCCAGGGGTTGCGCGCTCTTCCCTGGGCGCCCGGGGCAAGGCGCGGCAGGGCTTTTCGGGTGGGTCCAAAGGGACAAGCCGCAGCGCGGCGAGCCCTGGGGGTCGATGGGAACAGCCCGATGGGTGGGTTTGTGAAGCTTTAGGCCGCCAAGGCGGGATGAATCCCGCCCTACGGGGGCGGATCGGGAGAAATGGCGTAGGGCCGGTTTCAACCGGCCGAGGGGCGGGACGAATTGGCGGGATGAATCCCGCCCTACGGGGGCAGATCGGGGGGAATGGCGTAGGGCCGGTTTCAACCGGCCGAGGGGCGGGGCGAATTGGCGGGATGAATCCCGCCCCAGGGGGGCGGACCGGGGGAAATGGCGTAGGGCCGGTTTCAACCGGCCGGGGGGCAGGGCGAATTGGCGGGATGAATCCCGCCCCAGGGGCGGGTTGGGCCCAAGGCGGCCCCCCACGGGGGATGGGAGCATGCCCGCGTCAATCCATGGTCAGCACAACGCGGCCAACGGTTTCCCGATCGGCCGCCAGGCGGGCGGCTGCGACGAAATCCACCAAGGGGAAGGCCCGGGCGATGAGGGGCGTGAGGCGTCCATCCCCCAGCCAAAGGGCGAGTTGCTCCCGGTTGCGCTGGGCGGCCTCCGGCTCGTGCTGTTCGAAGGGGCCCACGTTGACCCCCACCAGGGACGCGCTCCGGAGGAGGGGCAGATTGGCGGCGATGGTGGGGATGGTGCCGCTGGCAAAGCCCACCACCAGGTAGCGCCCGCCCCAGGCCAGGGTCTTGAACAGGGCTTCGGCGGCGGGGCCCCCCACGGGGTCCAGCACCACGTCGATGCCCCGCCCGGCGGTGGCGGCCTTGAGGGTCTTGGTCCAGTCCGGGGCGGCGGTATCCACCACCTCGTCGGCCCCGGCGGCCAGGGCGGCTTCCCGCTTGCGCGGGCTGGAGGCGCCGGCGATGACCCGGGCCCCCAGCACCTTGCCGACCTGGATCGCCGCCAGGCCGACGCTGCCGGCTGCCCCGGTCACGAACAGGGTCTCGCCGGGCCGCAGCTTGCCCCGGTGTTGCAAGCCCAGCAGGGCGGTGGAGTAGGGCACATGAAAAACGGCCGCCTGGGGGAAGGACACCCCCGCCGGGACGGAAAGCACCCGCTGCTCCGGCACGCAGATGAACTCCCCCCAGGCCCCCAGGGGGCTGGCCGCGCAGACCCGGTCGCCCGGCTTGAATTTGCTGACGCCGGGCCCTATGGCATCCACCGTGCCGGCGCTCTCGCTGCCGGGAATGAAGGGCAGGGGGTGCTTGATCTGGTAGTTGCCGGCGGCGGTGAGGAGATCCACGAAGCTGATGCCGGCTGCCGCCAGGCGGATCCGCACTTCTCCCGGCGCGGGCGGGGGGCAGGCCCGTTCTTCAAGGACAAAGCCCTCGGGCGGGCCATACTGATGAACGACAACGGCTTTCATTTAAGGGGCTCTCCAATGGCGGGTAGTCGGTCCGGTGAGGGGGCCGAAGAAGGCCTCAGCGGCCCTTCCATGCCGGCGCCCGCTTTTCGGCGAAGGCCCGGGTGCCTTCCTGGGCGTCGGCGCTGGTGAATACCGGCTCGCAGGTGGCCATGATGTGGGCCCAGGGGCCTTCGCCGGTTTCTTCCACCATCAAGCGCTTGGTGACGGCCAGGGCCAGGGGGGCGTTGGCGGCGATACGCTGGGCCAGGGCCAGAGCTTCTTCCCGCACCTGGGCCGCCGGCACCAGGCGGTTGACCAGGCCGAGCCCGTGTGCCCGGCGGGCATCGATGAATTCCCCGGTGAGGCCCATTTCCAGGGCGATGGGCAGGGGAATGCGGCGGGGCAGGCGGGTGCCGCCCCCGGCGGCCACTAGACCCCATTTCACCTCGGGCAGGCCGAACACCGCGTGTTCGGCGGCCACGATCAGGTCGCAAAACAGGGTCAGCTCGAAGCCGCCGCCGATGCAGGCCCCATTGACCGCGGCGATCATGGGTTTGGGGTAGATCCGCTGGGTGAACACCTCCAGCCCGGTCTTGCCGTCCTCGATGTGGATCTGGCCATCGGCGAAGGCTTTCAGGTCCATGCCGGCGCAGAAAGCCTTGTCGCCGGCACCGGTGAGAACGATGCAGCGGATGGCGTCGTCCGCCTCCGCCGCCACCAGGGCCGCGCCGAGGGCGGCCATGGTGGCCGGGGTCAGGGCGTTGCGCTGGGCCGGGCGGTTGATGGTCAGCAGCAGCACGCTGCCGTGGCGTTCCTGTTCGATGCTCATGGGCGGAGTCCTTGCCTTGGTGACTGGGCTCACATGCCCAGGGGATAGCCGCCGGAAACCTTGAGGGTTTCGCCGGTGATGAAGCCGCCCTGGTCCGAGCACAGGAACAGCATGGCCTCCACGATGTCGTCCATCTGCCCCAGTCGCTTGACCAGCTGCCGGTTCTGAATGAAGTCCGTCACCATGGCCTGGGGCAGGTCGTCCATGGCGTTTTCGGTGGCCATCAGCCCGGGAGAGATGGCGTTGACCCGGATCCTGTCGCCGGCCAGTTCGGTGGCGAAGGCGATGGTCAGCCCCCGCACCGCCAGTTTCGATACCCCGTAGGGCGTGGAGCTCAGATTGGCGGCGATGGAGGAAATGTTGAGCACCGCGCCGCCGCCCCGTTCCCTCATGGTGTCCTGGCAGGCCACGGTGCAATTGACCACTCCGATCACGTTCACGTCGAAGAGGGCCCGCACTTCCTCCCGGGGCAGCGCGGAAAAGGGCTGGTTATACTTGGTGAGGTGTTTGCCGGCGTTGTTGATGAGCACGTCGATGCCGCCGAAATGGCTCACTGCCTCGGCCACCGCCTGATTGACGGCGGCCTCGTCGGCCACGTCGCAGCGCACCGCCAGGGCCCGGTAGCCCTCCGCCCGCAGCTGGGCGGCGGTCTGCTCGGCGGCGGGCAGATCGATGTCCGCCAGCGCCACGCGGGCGCCCTCCCGGCACAGGGCCTTGGCGAAGGCCCGGCCGAAGCCCACGGCGCCGCCGGTGATAAATGCAACCTTGTTCTCGTATCTCATGGGTTCCTCCTGGGTGGGTCGGTTTTCCGATTTAGATTCTCGGTCTTGGATTTGCTGTCACGGCGGGGGCTTTTCTGGCAGGCGCCCATGGCTTCCCGCGGGTGGGCTTCAAGCACCCCCTCTGGCGGGCTGAAGCCCGCCCTCCATGCGGAAGGGTTGTCGGAACATCGCGTGTTCTTCGAAAAAACTGCGTGGGGCAGGGCGATCATGGACAAGCCTTCGCTCCTTTATGCATGGGCGTGGTGACGCGCGTCTTGTGGCGACGCAGGCTTGGTCTTCTCCGGGCCTAACGGGCCAGGGCTGCCGATAGGGTCGCCAGGGCGGCGTGGGTCAGATCCGACACGTTATGGCTGCCATCGCCTCGGGCCTGGAGCACGTCCAGCAGCAAACCGATGTCCTTGTTCAACAGGGCTTCGGCCTGGCGCAATCCATCGGCCCCGGCGGCGGCCACCATGCCCAGGGCGAAGCTCTGGGCGCTGCCGCCGGACAGCATGCGGGCCAGAGCTTGCCGGTCCATGCCCAGCTGCTCCCCGGCCTCCAGCAGGGCCAGGCCCGCGCCAAAATTAATGGTGAAGACGGCGTTGTTGACCAGCTTGCAGACTTGCCCCGAGCCGATGGGCCCCAGCCGTTCGATGGTGGTGGCGAAGGTCCGTAACACCGGCAGTACCTGCTTGAACACCGCTTGTTCGCCACCCACCATCACCGCCATCTGACCCGCGGCGGCCCGGGCGTTACCGCCACTGACAGGTGCATCGAGCACTGCCACGCCCATCCGTTCGCCCGTCGCGGCGAGTTCGCGGCACAGGTCGGGGTGGGCAGTGGAATGAATGAGGATGACGCTGCCGGGGGACATGGCGCTGAGCAGGCCGCCGGGGCCCAGTACCACCTGTTCCACGTCGGCATCCGCCAGCACGCAGATGCCCACCACGTCGCAGCGGGCGCCCAGTTCCGCCAGGGTTGCGGCCTGGTGGGCCGGGGTATCGGCAAAGGGGGCCAGGGATTGGGGGCGGCGGGCCCACAGGGTGGTGTCGAAGCCGGCCTCGATGATGCGCCGGGCGATGGGGGCGCCCTGGTTCCCCAGGCCGATGAAGCCGATCTTGGTGTTTTTGATATCCATGTTGTCTCCCCTGCCCGTGGAAATTCAGTCGATCAGCTTGGCCCGCAGGCGCTCCCGGCGGGCGCCGTCCAGTCCGCACAAGGCCTCCAGATAGGCATCCACCGACCCGAAATCGGCCCGGATCTGCTCGAAGGCCGTGGCCAGGTAATCCTCATCCACCATGGCAAAGGCCTTGAGTACCGCGAAACCCTCCTCCGTCAGGGTGTCCACCAGGCCCGCCAGACGTTCGGCGGCAAAGCGCTCCGGGGGGCGGCGCTGACCGGTGATCAGGTAGTCCTCCAGGATGGTCTCCATGGGGACGCCCAGGGACCACAGCAGCATGGCGCAGACAAAGCCGCTGCGATCCTTGCCGGCGGTGCAGTGGATGAGGGTGGTGGGGGGCTCCTGGGTATCCAGGCGCTCGAACAGGACGGTGAGGTCCGAGGCCAGGGAGCGGGGCATCCGGCGGTAGACGCCGAACATCATGCCCCGGGCCTCCTTGCCGCTGAGCTGGCCGGCGGCCACCAGATCCCGCCAGCGGGTGGCCTGGGCTTCGGCCATGGCGGGGCGGGCGTCGAAGGTCACGGTATCCACCGGATGGCCGGCGGGCCAGCGATTCTGTTCCTTGTGCCGCTCTTCCGGCATGCGCAGGTCCATCACCAGGCGGATGCCCAGGGGGGCGAGCTTGTCCAGGTCCGGGTCGGTGAGCTGGGAGAGCACGTCGGAGCGGAACAGCTTGCCATGGCGCACCCGGCCAAGGCCGGGAACGCCGTAGCCCCCCAGATCCCGGAAGTTGGGAGCCCCTTCCAGATAGGCGCCAGGGGGGAGGGGTCTAGGCGTGGGTGGGCGTTGCGTCATTTCAGCAGATCCCCCCGTCCACCCGGATCAGGGCCCCGGTGGTATAGCCGGAAGCGGGGCTCGCCAGGCACAGGGCCATGGTGACGATCTCCGGCGGCTGGCCGGGCCGGCCCACGGCGTTGTACTGGGCGATGCTGTCCAGGGTCTCCTGGGTCCAGGCCTTGGCAATATCGGTCAGGAAGGGGCCGGCCATGATGCAATTGACCCGCACCTTGGGGCCGTAGTTCTGGGCCATGGCCAGGGTGATGGCATTGAGGGCCGCCTTGGAGCCGGAATAGGGAATCGCCGTGGGCTGGGGTCGTTCCGCCGCCGCGCTGCTGATGTTGATCACGCAGCCGCCGTTGCCGGCGGCCATGCGTTCGCAGATCAGGGTGGATAGCCGGTAGGGGCCCTTGAAGTTCACCCCCAGCACCTTGTCGAAGAGTTCTTCGGTCACGTCGGCATTGCGGGCCACCGGGGGTGACATGCCGGCGTTGTTCACCAGGATGTCCACCTTGCCAAAGGTGTCGTAAGCAGATTGAACCAGGCCTTCGATCTCGTCCCAGTGGCCCACGTGGCACGGGTAGGCCAGGGCCTTGCGGCCCAGGGCGCGGATCTCCGCCGCCACCTTCTCGCAGGCCTCCGCCTTGCGGCTGCTCACCACGATATCGGCGCCGGCGCGGGCATAGGCCAGGGCGATTTCGTAGCCCAGGCCCCGGGTGGCACCCGTCACCAAGGCCACTTTTCCGGTCAGGTCGAATAGTCCGTTCATGTTTGTGTCTCCGCTGGATGCCGCACGACCTGGGCCCCCAAGGCGGCAGTCGGGGCAGGATTCATTCAGGAGTATCCGGGCTATCCGCGTTCTTCACGGACTGTTCCATGTAGCGGCGCACCCGCCGCAAGGTGGCGACAGTCTGGAACAGATCGCCCTCCCCCAGGGTGGTGCCCATTTTGTCGGCCCATTCCACCGAGGCATCGTTGCTGCGGTTGTAGGCGGCCAGGCCCTCTTCGCTGGCCAGCAACAGCTTGGCCCGCTTGTGGTGGGGGTTGTCCTGATAGCGGATGTAGCCCAGGCGCTCCAGTTCATCGGCGACCCGCTGGATGGCCTGGCGGGAATAGCCCAGGCTGCGGGCGATCCGGGCCACGGTGGGGGGTTCGACGGCGCACACCACGGAGGCCAGCACCAAGCCGCTGGTCATGGAGTGGATCTGGGTGCCGTTGCTCAGGTTGCGGGCCAGGGACATCCAGCGCCCATGGAGGCGCATGAGTTCGTCCACCAGTTCGATAACCAGGCCGCCGGCTCGGGTGTGGGGATTGAAGCGAATCATGGTGACACCATGGTGGCAAGTTGACAATTTGTTGTCAATGTCGAGACGAGCTTGCCGTGCAAGGTGCTGCCTGCCAAGCCGGGGAGAGTTCCCATCAACCCTGGGGCTCGATCCGCCCTATGGCAGGCGACCCGCAGCCACCCCCGGCCGGTTGAAACCGGCCCTACGCCATCTCCCGGTCCGGCCCCTCCCCAGGGCCGGCGTAGGGCGGGATTCATCCCGCCAAGCTCACCGCGCTCCCAGAGCCTGGCGGGGTGTTTTGCCCAGGGCCAATACCATTTTTAATGTCTTGTCCGCCGATCGTATACGTCAGATCCAGTAGGTCGAATAATTTCATAAACGGATCCGCGAACCTGGTTCGCAGGGCTCCCCTAGCCCCCGAGGAGACCCCTTCACCATGAAGATCGATGCCGATGATCTGCGCCGCCAGGCCGCCGCCCTAGCCGGCCGCAGCGAATACGGGCCGGACCCCTATGGGGAAACCTGGAGCGTCTGATGGGCGCCCTCGCCCAGGAGGGCAGCCTGACCCCCCGAGGGGGTGGAAATGACCAAGGGTGAATTCACCGGCTATCTCTACAACCGCCTGCAAATCCAGGACTGGCTGCGGGAAGTGCCGGAGATCGCCCGCCAGGGCGGGGGCGGGGCAGCCAGCTCCACAGCAGCGGCCTGGATCGAGGCGTGATCTGGTATCGCACCATCGACGCCGACCGCCTGGCCGTGCCCACCCTGCGGCTCATCACCGGCGGCTGAGGCGTCCCGGTTTCCAAAAAAATGCGGAGAAAGCCATGATCACCTCCACCCTCGACGCCCTGGCTCCCCGCCCGGACCATGTTCTCCCCGAGCGGGGTCAATTGCATCGGACGGCTGGAACTGGCCTGGCCGGTGGGCCGGTGAGCCGGCAGGCACCGGGGCCCAGGGGGCCGCCGGCGATGGCTGCGGCCGGATCAGAAAGCCGTGCCACCCGTGGCGTAGAAATGGGGATTGTCGAGTCCCGGCTTGGCGTAGAGCAGGTCTTCCCCCGCCAGGGTCCTGACTCGGCCGCCGGCGGCCCGCAGCACCGCGTCGCCGGCGGCGATGTCCCATTCCATGGTGCGTCCCAGGCGCGGGTAGAGGTCCGCCTCGCCGCTGGCCACCAGGCACAGCTTGAGGGAGGAGCCGGCGTTGGCGAGCCTGGCCACCTGGCGCCCGGCCAGGAATGTGTCCAGGGCTTCGGCGTCTCCATGGGAACGGCTGGCCACCACGGTGAGGCCTTCGGCCGGCACCGTCCGGCAGGCGATGGCCCGCCGGACGCCGGCCTCTTCTACAAAGGCGCCGCAACCCAGGGCGCCGGCGAACAGGCGATCCAGGGCTGGGGCCAGCACCACGCCCAGAACCGGTCGGCGCTCTTCGATCAAGGCGATGTTCACGGTGAATTCGCCATTGCGATTGATGAATTCCTTGGTGCCGTCCAGGGGATCCACCAGCCAGAAGCGGCTGGCCACATCAGGTATCCGCCCGGCAGCGGCCGCCTCTTCGGAAATGACCGGAATGTCCGGCGTCAGGCTGGCCAGGGCGGCGAGGATTACCGCTTCGGCCTTTTCGTCGGCCTCGGTGACCGGGGACGCATCCTCTTTGCCCCGTACGGCGAAGTCGGTGGCATAGATTTTCATGATGACCTGGCCGGCGGAGTGCGCCACCGGGATGAGGCCTTCCAGCAGCGTTGTCAGGGAAAGGGATTGGGGGCTCACGTGCGAGGTCTCCATGGGTAGCCGGGAAGCAAACGGGCAAGTTTAAGAACAAAACCAGTCCCGCGCTTGGCCATTCCAAATTCTTGGTGCGCCCCGGTCTTGGCCCCCCGGCGATGAGATAAAATCAGCGCCCGTGAGACAGGCCCTTTGGCCGTTGCCACCCTGGCCGGCCAGCAGTTTGGCGAGCCTTTGCCGACCCGTTGGTCATGCCATGACATGACGTACGGCCATCCGGTGTCGCGTCAGGCGCTCCAGGCTGGCCCGCCCATGTCCTGTTTGCGCTCCGCCCCACCCCAGGTTTGCCCGAAAAATCCCGGTCATCCAAACAAGCCCGGGCGATTCCCCAAGGAGATGGAACCAGCATGACTCTGACCCACTTGCAACGCCTGGAGGCGGAAAGCATCCACATCATGCGGGAGGTGGTGGCGGAGGCCGACAACCCGGTGATGCTCTATTCCATCGGCAAGGACAGCGCGGTGATGCTGCACCTGGCTATGAAGGCCTTCCATCCCGCCAAGCCGCCGTTTCCCCTGCTGCACGTGGATACCACCTGGAAGTTTCGGGAGATGTACCAGTTCCGGGACGAGATGGCCAAAAAGCTGGGCATGGATCTGCTGGTGCATGTGAACCCGGACGGCCTGGAGATGAGGATCAACCCCTTCACCCATGGTTCGGCCATTCACACCGACATCATGAAGACCCAGGGCCTCAAGCAGGCCCTGGAGAAGTATGGCTTCGACGCGGCCTTCGGCGGTGCCCGCCGGGACGAGGAGAAATCCCGGGCCAAGGAGCGCATCTTTTCCTTCCGCTCGGCCCAGCACCGCTGGGATCCCAAGGCCCAGCGCCCCGAACTCTGGCGCCTGTACAACACCCGCAAGCACAAAGGGGAGTCGATCCGGGTGTTTCCCCTGTCCAACTGGACCGAACTGGACATCTGGCAATACATCCATCTGGAAAACGTGCCCATCGTGCCGCTCTACTTTTCCAAGATGCGCCCGGTGGTGGAGCGGGATGGCACCTTGATCATGGTTGATGACGAACGCATGCCCTTGAGGTCGGGTGAGGTGCCCATGATGCGCAGCGTGCGTTTCCGGACCCTGGGCTGCTATCCCCTGACCGGCGCAGTGGAATCCACCGCCGCCACCTTGCCGGCCATCATCCAGGAAATGCTGCTGACCAAAACCTCCGAGCGCCAGGGCCGGGTCATCGACCACGACCAGGCCGCCTCCATGGAAAAGAAAAAGCAAGAGGGGTATTTTTGAAATGGCACACCAATCCGACCTCATCGCCACGGATATCGAGCAATACCTCAAGTCCCACGAGAACAAGGGGCTGTTGCGTTTCATCACCTGCGGATCCGTGGATGACGGCAAGAGCACCCTGATCGGGCGCCTCCTCTATGAGTCCAAGATGCTCTTCGAGGACCAGTTGGCCGCCATCGAGAACGACTCGAAGAAGTGGGGCACCCAGGGTGGCGATATCGATTTCGCCTTGCTGGTGGATGGCCTGGCGGCGGAGCGGGAGCAGGGCATCACCATCGACGTGGCCTACCGCTTCTTCTCCACCGACAAGCGCAAATTCATCGTGGCCGACACGCCGGGCCACGAGCAATACACCCGCAACATGGTGACCGGCGCGTCCACCGCCGATGTCGCCATCATCCTGATCGACGCCAGGAAGGGTATCCTCACCCAGACCCGCCGCCACAGCTACCTGGTGTCTTTGCTCGGGATCCGCAACGTGGTGCTGGCCATCAACAAGATGGACCTGGTGGATTACTCAGAGGCCAAGTTCCGCAAGATCGACGAAGACTACCGGGCCTTCGCCCGGCAGATCGGGCTGATCAACATCACCGCCATTCCTCTGGCCGCCCTGAAGGGCGACAACATGTTGGCGCCCAGCGCGCGCACCCCCTGGTACCACGGCCCGACCCTGATGGGTTACCTGGAGACCGTGGCCATCGACGAGGATCTTCTCCAGACCCGACCTTTCCGCTTGCCGGTGCAGTGGGTCAATCGGCCCAACCTGGATTTCCGGGGCTTTGCCGGCACCATCGCCGGCGGCGTGGTGAAACCGGGAGATCCGATCCGGGTCTTGCCCTCGGGCCGGAGCAGCACCGTGGCGCGCATCGTCACCCAGAGCGGCGATCTGGAGGAGGCGGTGGCCGGCCAGTCCATCACCCTGACCCTGGCGGACGAAATCGACATCAGCCGGGGGGACGTGATCTGCGGAGCGGATTCCCCCGCCGGCGCCGCCGACCAGTTCGAGACCACCCTGATCTGGATGCACGAGGAGCCCCTGCTGGCCGGCCGCGCCTATCTGCTCAAGATCGGCACCAAGACCGTCACGGCGACGGTGACCGACATCAAGCACAAGATCAACGTCAACACCCTGGAGCATCTGGCCACCAAGACCCTGGAACTCAACGAGATCGGCGTCTGCAACCTGTCCATCGACCGCCAGATCGCCTTCGATCCCTACGGGGAAAACCGGGATACTGGCGGCTACATCTTCATCGATCGGCTGACCAACAACACCGTGGGGGCGGGCCTGCTGCACTTTGCCCTGCGCCGGGCCAGCAACATCCACATGCAGCATTGCGAGGTGGATAAGGCTGCCCGGGCCGCCGCCAAGGGGCAACGGCCGGCGGTGCTGTGGTTGACCGGCTTGTCCGGCGCCGGCAAATCAGCCATCGCCAATCAGGTGGAAAAGAAACTCCATGCCCTGGGCCACCATACCTATCTGCTCGATGGCGACAATGTCCGCCATGGTCTCAACAAGGATCTGGGCTTTACCGACGCGGATCGGGTGGAGAACATCCGCCGTATCGGCGAGGTGGCCCGGTTGATGGTGGATGCCGGGCTGATCGTGCTGACCGCCTTCATCTCTCCCTTCCGCTCGGAGCGGCGCATGGCCCGGGGCCTAGTCCAGGAAGGCGAATTCATTGAGGTCTTCATCGACACCCCACTCCATGTTGCCGAGGAGCGGGACCCCAAGGGCCTCTACAAGAAGGCGCGGCGGGGCGAGCTGAAGAACTTCACCGGCATCGATTCGCCTTATGAGGCGCCCGAAGCCCCCGAGATCCGCATCGACACCACCCAGCTCTCCATTGAAGCCGCAGCCGACCATATCGTGGCCAAGCTCAGGCGCCTGGGGGTATTGGGTCAGTAGCGGAGTGCCTCGGTGGGGGGCCTGGTGCCCTGTTGCACGCAGCAAGGAGTATGACCAGACCGGATGAATCCGGCCCTACGGCGGGTTCGTAGGGCCGGATTCATCCGGCCAACACCTCCCGGATACCCCTTGCAGACATAAAATCCGTCAAGATTGCAGCGCTACCAGGACGCCCCCGGCCTGATGAAAAAAGGGCGGGGCACTGATGGCCCCGCCCTGGCCCCCGCAGGGTGCCTGCGCCCGGATCGGGCGCATCGAAGAAATCAAAGGTAGATGCAGGCGGCCAGCCGCTCCTTGAGGGCCATCTCCGGCGTTTTGGTGTAATCCTTTTCGAGACGGTCGCTCACCAGCAGGGCGGTGGGGCCGTCCAGAATCGTGTTGAGCATGCCCATGAAGGCCGGCGGCGCCACCAGGATGGCCCGGGCGAAGGCGTTGGCGGCTCGCCCGTGGTAGAGCTCCCGGGCGATTTCCTGGGCGAAGACCTGGGCTTCGTGTTCCTTGGGCAAGGTCTGGGGCTGTCGGGTACCTTTACCGCCACCGCCGGATGCCATGGATCCGGAGCGGTCGGTGACCAGATCCGAATTCTTTTGCCGGCTGGCCGGGTGTATCAGCTCCTTGACCAGGCGCAGGCCCTGATTGGGGCCCAGGTTGGCGTAGAGCTTGGCGAGGCTGGCGTTGGCAACCAGGATCCAGGTAATGGCCATGGGACGTCCTCCGTGTCACGTTTGGGAAAGCTGGTGGAGGTCCGGCGGGGCAGGGGCGCCCCCTTCGGACACGACTCAGCTTTCTCACTCTAGGCAGGGAGTGGACCATCGGCAAAGGGCATCGATACCGCATCGTGAAAGCCTGGCCTCAGAACAAGCCGGGCCGGGGTTCTCGGCCTTCAAAAGATTTTCAGGGCCAATCCGCTGGCGAAGGCTTCCCCCAGTTCCCGGGCCCGCTCCACGTCCGCCGGGGTGACCGCCTTGCGCACGATCAGGGGTTCGGCCACCCGCTTCCAGCGGTAGCCGTTGGCGATGCGTTCGATCTCCCGCACCGCCCCGGTACCGTCATTGCCAGCGGACACGAAGATCCCGTAGGGCCGCCCCTCGGTGAGGCCCTCCACTGGATAGTAGGTGCGGTCGAAGAAGTCCTTTACCGCACCGGACATGTAGCCGAAGTTCTCCGGCGTGCCGATGAGCAGTCCCTGGCAGGCCAGGAGTTCCTCCACCCCCGCGTCGAAGGCCCGCAGCAGCACGGTATCCACCTCCGCCACGTCGCGGGCGCCCTCGGCCACCGCTTGGGCCAGGCGCCCGGTGTTGCCGGTCTGGGTGTGAAACACGATGAGAAGTCTGGGGCGATCGCTCATGGGGATGCAGCCGGGTCAAGGCGGTAATAACGGGCCAGGAGTCCATACAGAGCCGGCATCGCCTCCCGGAGTTCCACCGGGCAAAGAAAGAAGGCCTCGCTGGCCACGGCGAAGAATTCCCCCTTATCCTGGCTGCCGTAGGGATCCAGCAGGGTGTCTTCCCCCCGGTCCACCGCCGCGCAATGGTCGGCATAGGCGCCATCGAGCACCCGGATCCATTCCTCCCGGCGGATCTCCGGGGGCAGGGCGGGGATGCCGTCCACCGCACCGTTGGTCATGTCCAGCTTGTGGACGAACTCGTGGATCACCACATTGACCCCCGGGGTGGCCGCTGGATCGTCGAACCACGAAAGGAGCACCGGTCCGCCCTCCCAGGCCTCCCCCAGGACCGGATCGTCGTACTCATGAACCACCCCGGCTTCGTCCATCTCCTGCCGGGGAATCAGGAAATCCCCGGGATAGACCACGATTCCGACCCAACCCCGATAGGCTTCCAGGCCCAGCTTGAGTACCGGCAAGCAAGCCTGTAGGGCAATAGCCAGCATCACCTCGTCGGTGAGATGGAATCCCTGGGCGCCATGGAATTCCTTGCCCCTCAGGAATGCCACGGCCAGGGTCCGCAGACGCTCCCGGTCAGCCGGGGAGAGCCGCCCAAGGAAGGGCAGGCGGGCTTCCGCCAGCCACCATTGGGCGGGCGTGACGCTCGGTGCCGGCGGTGGGCGCCGACCCAGTAAGCGCCCTAGCCAGGTCAGCTTCACCATGGTTTGCCCCAAGACGGGGAGGCAGGGCGCCATAACGGGGCTGGCAGCGCCGGGGCGCTGCCTTGGATGGGGTGCATGTTGGGGGATCGTGGCCAAGGGGTGATGGGCATGGGGTTTGCGTGGGGGGAGTCGCGCCTGGGTGTGTTTACATTAACCTTCCTCCTCCGTAGGGCGGGCGGGATTCATCCCGCCAACCTGCACCGCGCCTCCAACCTCGGCCGGTTGAAACCGGCCCTACGTCATCTCCCGGCGGACGTAGGGCGGGATTCATCCCGCCTCGGCGGGCTCAAGCCCGCCCTGCGGGGGGAGGGCTAAACACACCCTGGCCGGGATTATCCCGGGGTGGGGCGGCCTGCTCAATGTGGGATAATCACGGCATGGCCACCTCCCCCTTGGCCCCCCAGCCCTGACGCCACTTTAGCCAGATAGGAACGGGACGCCAGCATGGTCTCAGTCACCCACGCAGTCACCCAGGCGGATGCCGAATCTCCCCCCGTGGAGCGCCTGTCCGCTGGCCTCAATCCAGAGCAAAGGGCCCTGATCGAGAAGGCCCTGTCCCTGGCCGAACCCCTCTATCGGGATCACACCCTGAGTACCGGTGAATCGGTCTGGCAGCACGCCCTGGGCACCGCCATGATTGCCACCTCCCTGCGCCTGGACGCGGAAACCCGCCTGGCGGCCCTGCTCTTTTCGGCGGGGGAGTTCCTGGAAAACGCCGAGGAGCGGCTGGCGGCTGAGTTCGGCGCTCCGGTGGCCCGCCTGGTGGTCGGACTCAAGGGCCTCAATGGCCTGCGGGTCATCACCCGGATGACCGCCAACGCTTCGGCGCCGGAAATCCGCGCCCAGACCGAAGTGCTGCGCAAGATGCTGCTGGCCATGGTGGAGGACATCCGGGTGGTGCTGCTGCGCCTGGCCTCCCGTACCCAGACCCTGCGCCACTTTACCGATTTTCCCGGAGAGGCCCGGGCCGAGGTGGCACGGGAGAGTATGGACATCTACGCCCCCTTGGCCAATCGCCTAGGAGTCTGGCAGCTCAAGTGGGAGCTGGAGGATCTTTCCTTCCGCTTTCTGGAGCCGGAAACCTACAAGCGCATCGCCAGGATGCTCGACGAGCGCCGGGTGGAGCGGCAGCAGTTCATCGATTCGGCCATCGAACGACTCCACCGGGAACTGGCCGCGGTGGGCGTCCAGGCTGAGATCCAGGGCCGCCCCAAGCACATCTTCAGCATCTACAACAAGATGAAGAAGAAGCGTCTGGACTTCTCCCAAGTGTACGACATCCGGGCCCTGCGGGTGCTGGTGGAGGATGTGAAGGACTGCTACACGGTGCTGGGGGTGGTCAATCAGCTGTGGCAACCCATCGCCCAGGAGTTCGATGACTACATCTCCCAGCCCAAAGGCAACAATTACCAGTCGCTCCATACTGCCGTGTGGGCCGGCGACGGCCGGGCCCTGGAAGTGCAGATCCGCACCCACGCCATGCACCGCCATGCCGAGCTGGGGGTGGCCGCTCACTGGCGCTACAAGGAAGGGGCGGGGGGCTCCGCCGGGGATTACGACGAGAAGATCGCCCTGTTGCGCAGCCTCCTCTCCTGGCGGGACGAAATCACTGATTCCGCCCACTGGCTGGAGCAGTTCCGGCGGGCTTCCCTGGATGACACCATCTATGTGCTGACGCCCCAAGGGCGGGTGATCGATCTGCCCCGAGGCGCCACGCCGGTGGATTTCGCCTACCGGGTGCACACCAACCTGGGCCACCGCTGCCGGGGCGCCAAGGTGGATGGCCACCTGGTCACCCTCAACCGCCCCCTGGAAAACGGCCAGACCGTGGAGATCGTCACCGCCAAGGAAGGCGGCCCCTCCCGGGATTGGCTCACCAGCCAGGGCTATGTGCACACCCCCCGGGCCCGGCAGAAGATCAAGCAGTACTTCTCCGCCCTGGAGGAAGAGGAACTCCTGGCCCGGGGGCGCAGTTTCGTCACCAAGGAAATGCAGCGGGAAGGCCATGGCCAGGCCAATCTGGAGAGCCTGGCGGGGCGCCTGGGATTCAAGGACGCCGCCTCTTTGTTCATCGCCGCCGGCCGTGGCGAGGTGGGCCCCCGGGCGGTCCACACCGCCCTGCGGGAGTCCATCGATCCAGCCCCGGTCGAGGCCGCGCCGGAGATCGTCATCGGCCGCAGCCACCAGCATGACTCCAGCGACCGCATCCTTATCGTGGGGGTGGGCAAGCTTCTCACCAACCTGGGGCGCTGCTGCAAGCCCGCTCCGCCGGACGCCATCGAGGGTTTCGTGACCCGGGGGCGGGGCATTTCCATCCATCGGGTGGACTGCCGGGATTTCCAGAATCTGGCCCAGCATCACCCGGAGCGGGTGGTGCCGGCGGAATGGGGGGACCAGGCCATCGGCGGCCGCCTGGCGGTTTACCCCACTGACATCCGGGTAGTGGCGGGCGACCGGCAGGGTTTGCTGCGGGACATTTCCGAGGTGCTCTCCCGGGAAAAGCTCAATGTCATCGCGGTCAACACCCTGTCGAAGAAGGGGGCCGCCCACATGAAGTTTACCGTGGAGGTCGCCAGCGTGGCCCAGATCCAACGGGCCCTGGCCTGCATCCGGGAGGTGCCGGGGGTGGAGGATGTCAGCAGGGGTTGAGCGCTTTTCCACGCGCTTTTAAAAGCGCGCAGACAGGCTCCGGGGGACGGGACCATGGGCCCGGGATCAAACCCCGGCCCGGGTGGGTTCAGCCAAACTTTACTTGGCGCTTGGCCAGCTTCCAGCCCTGGTCCGTCAGTCGGAAGCTGTCGTGGTATTCCCCCATCAGGAAGAGGGTGGGGTTGGCGGCGGCGTCCTTGTAGGCCTGGATGTAGGACTTGGCGGTGGCCGTGGCGGGCCCGGTAAAGCGGATCAGGGTGCAGCCCAGGAAGTGGCGCACGTTGGTGCCCGGCCCCATCATCCCGCTACGCCGGCGATCCTCGGCGCCCGCCCGCAGGTCGGCGTGACCACGGCGGACATCGCCGAACATTTCCCATTCGGCGTCTTCGGTGAAGCAGGCTACGTAGTCATCCAGGCCCTCGATGGGGGTGGTGTCGGCATGCCAGATCAGTTCGGCGAGCAGGCGGTGGATGGCCAGTTCGTCAGCGGCGCGGTCGTTCGGTTTCATCATGGTGAAGATCCTGCAAGAGGTTTGGGTCGGGCAAGCGCTGTGGGGGCCAGGCCCGTCTCAGGCTTCCACGCCCCAGGCGGAGAGAATCTCGTCCACCGTGGCAATGCCGCCAATGAAGGGCAGGGTGTACTGGATCACGGCCTCGGCGTACTCGGGGGGCGTGCCCACCACTGCATCCCGGGGGAACACCACCGTGAAGCCCTCGTCGGTGGCTTCGGTGCCCACCACCGGCAGGGCCACATTGAGGGAAATGCCGGCAAGCACCACTTGAGTGATGCCCAGGTTGCGCAGCAGCTTGAAGGTCTCGGTGCCGTGGGTGGGGGAGAAGCCGGTATTGCGGGGCAGGATCAGGTCGTTGGGGCCCACGCCGATCTCCGGGATGGGCTGTACGGCGGGGTGGGTGGGGTTCCAGTCCCCGAGCTTGCCCAGCAGCTTGGCCATGAGGGGGGCCTTGCGGTTGGAGGAGCGGTTGTTGGCCACCGGCACGTAGGTGAGGTGCACCACCAGGGCGCCAGCGGCGCGGGCGCCCCGGGCCAGACGCCCCATCACTTGCTTCTGGACCCCCGCTGCATCAGCGATAGCCTTCATCACGCTTTGTTCCCCAAGCAGGCCATTCTGGCATTCGACGAACAGCACCGCGGTATTTTTTGGATCAACCAGCATCACTACCCTCCTTTAAGGTCTTGAACAGCATGTTGTTCTTGAAGGCGCCGCGCTGATGGATGGGTATCAGCAAGTACCGGCGCCGGAACTGCATCGGCCATCTCCATCAGGCGGCGAGACGGCGTGGCCAGGGCATCCCATTGCGCTCCGGGGCGCTGGGCATCGGCAACCCGAGGGGCTCAGGGGGCCTATTGTCGGGGGCCCACCGCCGCCAGAATCCTGGCCAGAACAAAAACGAGAATACAGCACAAGGCGATGGTCGCGGCGCCGCAGAGCCAGACGACGGGTGTGGACCAGCCCGAATTGAGGGCTTGGGCCACCGGGCCGGTGGTGGAGCCCAATACGCCGCCATAGATGAAGGTGGGCAGCAACAGGAGCAGCAGTTTGCGCGGGCCGTGAAGGTGCGGCAGCAACCCGTACATGGCCGCCCCCAGGGCGAACCCCCCGGCGGCATCGGCGAAGGAGAACCACAGGGGCGAGCCGATCAGCTGGAACGGCTGGTTGCCATAAAACGCGCTTTGGTTGGTCCACTGGGCGATGGAAATCGCCAGCCAATCGATGAACACCAACAGGAAGAAATAGGCGATCGACTGGCCCAGGGTGACGCCCCGTTCGAACTTGCGCCAAAGGAAATAGGACGCCCCGCCAAACAGCCAGGCGTAGCCGATCACCACGGACCAGGGGATTTCCCGGCCATAGGAGTAGAACAAGGCCAGGGGATTTTGCGACGGCCACCAGTACAAGAGGGTGTTGTCGAAAACCGATTCGAGGAGGATCGCGGACAGGGAGGTCCCGATGAGAATGAACGGCAGGATCGGGCCCCGTTTGCGCTCGGCGGACAAGGCCCACCACAGCAAGAGCGCCGTCACGATCAGCACCGAAACCATCAGTTTGGTGCCAACGCCGGGCGGAGCCGGAATGATCGGCATGGGTGGGATGGGACTCGTCATGGCCATGTCCTTTTGGAAGTTCCAGTTATTGAAATAACTCCAGGGGAATACGAAAGCGCCCGTCTTCGCTGCCCACGGGATCGATCCATCGGCTTATGGGCGACCCGAAACCATCCTGGTGGAGGAGGTTTTCGCTGGAATATCCAGCCCGTGGAAATCGACCCTGTGGATTCGATACCCGTCCAAATGGGCGTTGCATCGCATTCGGAGCCAGCTTAGACCGGCAGCGGGTTTAAGGGGCGCCACGCAGGTCGCAAATCGTGCCAAGGACCGCCAGGGCGCTGAATCCCGTGGGGACATGAACCCCCCGAAAAGGGATGCGCCGGGGCGAGCCCTTATGTCGCCGGACAGGCCCGGCAAAGCTGGCGGTGATGGATGTTGCGTGGGCACCAGCAGCCCCTCAATGGTGGGTGGCCCGAGTCGGGGTCAGGCCCCCTTTGCCGCCATCTCGGCCATCAGCAGGGCCTGGGCCGAGCGGGACGTCCCTCGAGCGGCGCGCCGGCGATAGCCGCCGTCGGGCTGCATTTCCCAGGACTGGCAGTTGTCCACTAGGTAGGGACGCAGGCCCTCCCGCATGACCCGGCGCTTGAGTTTCGGATCCAGTACCGGGAAGGCCACTTCGATGCGGCGGAAGAAGTTGCGGTCCATCCAGTCCGCGCTGGAGAGGTAGATGCGCTCGGCACCGGCGGCATGAAAGTAGAAAATCCGGTGATGCTCCAGAAAACGCCCCACCACCGAACGCACCCGGATGTTGTCAGAGAGTCCCGGCACGCCGGGGCGCAAGGCGCAGGGGCCGCGCACGATCAGGTCGATTTCCACCCCGGCGCGGGATGCCTCATAGAGGGCCTCGATGGTTTCCGGCTCCAGCAGGGCGTTCATCTTGGTAATGATGCGGGCCTTGCGACCCTGGCGGGCTTCCTCGGCCTCGGCCTGGATGGCGGCCACCACGTTGGGCTGGAGGCTGAAGGGGGCCTGCCACAGATGGCGCAGGGTGCCGGCCCGGCCCAGGCCGGTGAGCTGCTTGAAGACCTCGGCCACGTCCTCGCCGATTTCCTCGTTGGCAGTCAGCAGTCCGAAATCCGTGTAGAAGCGGGTGGTGCGGGGGTGGTAGTTGCCGGTGCCCAGGTGCACGTAGCGGCGCAGCCCACCTTCTTCCCGGCGCACCAGCATGATCATCTTGGCGTGGGTCTTGTAACCGAACACCCCATAGACCACGTGGGCCCCCACTTCCTCCAGTTTGTTGGCCAGGAAGATGTTGGCCTCTTCGTCAAAACGGGCCATCAGCTCCACCACCACGGTGACTTCCTTGCCGTTGCGGGCCGCCCGCACCAGGTGTTCCATCAGCACGGAATCGGTGCCGGTGCGGTACACCGTCATCTTGATGGCCACAACCGCCGGATCCTCGGCGGCGGTCTTGAGCAGCTCGATCACCGGGGAAAACAACTGGAACGGGTGGTGGAGCAGGATGTCCTGACGGCGGATGGTGCTGAAGAGATCCGGGTGCTTGGTCAAACAGGCGGGCAGGCCGGGGGTGAAGGGGGGGTAGAGGAGATCCGGGCGATCCACCCAGTCGGGCACCTGCATCAGGCGCACCAGATTCACGATGCCCGGGGTCCGGTAGAGGTCGCTTTTCATCAGGCCGAACTGCTGGAGCAGGAAGTCCGCCATGGCCTCGGAGCAATTGTCCGCCACTTCCAGGCGCACCGCGTCGCCAAAGTGGCGTTGCTGGAGTTCCCCCTTGAGGGTGGCGCGCAGATCCTTGACCTCTTCTTCATCCACGAACAAATCGGAATTGCGGGTCACCCGGAATTGGTAGCAACCCAGCACCTGCATGCCGGTGAAGAGCTCTCCCACGTGTTCATGGAGCACCGAGGAGAGGAACACGAAGCCGTATTCCATCTCGGTGAGCGCCCGGGGCAGCCGGATCACCCGGGGCAGGGCCCGGGGGGCCTGGACGATGGCGGCGCCCGAATCCCGGCCAAAGGCGTCCCGCCCCTCCAGTTCCACCGCGAAGTTGAGGCTCTTGTTGAGCACCCGGGGAAAGGGATGGGCCGGGTCCAGGCCGATGGGGGTGAGCACCGGCATGACCTGCTCCTGGAAATACTGGCGGATCCAGCTCCGCTGGTCGTCGGTCCATTGGGCCCGGCGCAGGAACGCGATGCTTTCCCGCTCCAGTGCCGGCAGGATGTCGTCGTTGAGGAGGGCGTATTGCTCGGCAATCAGGCGATGCACCTGGGCACTCACCTGTTCCAGCAATTCCCCCGGCAGGATGCCGTCGTTGCCGGCGGAAAGGGTGCCCAGGCGCAGGTGCTCCTTGATCCCCGCCACCCGGATTTCGAAAAACTCATCCAGGTTGCTGGAAACGATGCACAGGAAGCGCAAGCGCTCCATGAGGGGTACCGCCGGGTCGGCGGCCTGGGCGAGCACCCGGCGCTGGAACTGGAGGAGCGAAAGTTCCCGGTTGATGAAATGATCGGCGGGATAGAGGGCGAGGTCGCTGGAGCGGTTCATCGGCTGGGCTGATCCGGTGTGGGCGTTGGGCTGATTGTGGCGATCTGTAGTGCGGAGTATGTGACAACTTGATTACGGCCATATGACGGAAACGGCCTCCCATGCCACGAGTTGCTGCCAGGACCCGGGTGGTAGAATCCGCCCTGATGTCCACATCCCCAGACTGGCCTTCGGGCGAGTCCCCGCCATGTTTTCAGAGCATGAACTGATCGCCGCCGTCGACCTGGGTTCCAACAGTTTTCGTCTCCAGGTGGCCCGTTGCGTAAACCACCAGATCTACCCCCTGGATGGTTTCAAGGAGTCGGTGCGCCTGGCCGCCGGCCTGTCGGAAGACCGCTACCTGGACGAAGCTTCCCAGCAGCGGGGGCTGCTCGCCTTGAGCCGCTTTGCCGAACGCCTGCGGGGCTTTGCCCCGGAAGCGGTGCGGGCGGTGGCCACCAACACCCTGCGGGTGGCCAAGAACGCGCCGGAGTTCCTGGTGCGGGCCGAAGCCGTCCTGGGCTTTCCCATCGAGGTGATCGCCGGGCGGGAAGAGGCCCGGCTGATTTACGTGGGCGTCGCCCATACCCTGCCCAACCCCCATTCCCAGCAACTGGTGGTGGACATCGGCGGCGGCTCCACCGAATTCATCATTGGCAAGAGTTTTGAATCCCTGGAGCTGGAATCCCTCTACATGGGCTGCGTGAGCTACAGCCTGCGCTTCTTTCCCGGCGGCCAGGTGGACCGGCGGGCCTTCAAGGATGCCGAACTGGCGGCCCGGCGGGAGATCCAGGCCATCACCCACCGTTACCGGCAAACCGGTTGGGAGACCGCCGTGGGATCCTCCGGATCAGCCAAGGCGATCCTGGATGTGCTGGAGCAGAACGGCTTTGCCGCCGAGGGCATTACCCTGGAGGGCATGGAGCGTTTCAAGAGCGCCCTGTTCAAGGCCGGCAACGTTCAGCGCCTGGATCTGGCCGGACTCAAGGGCGACCGCCTGCCGGTCCTCCCCGGCGGGCTGGCCATCATGAGCGCGGTGTTCAAGGAGCTGGAGCTGGAGCACATGGGCTTTTCCGATGGCGCCCTGCGCCTGGGGGTGCTCTACGATCTGCTGGGCCGCTATCACCACGACGACCTGCGGGACGCCACGGTGCATGCCTTCATGGTGCGCCACGGGGTGGACCGCCTCCAGGCTGGCCGGGTGGTGGCCACCGCCTTGCATCTGCTGGGCCAGGTCTTGCCAGCGTCCAGGGAGGAGGAGCATCCGGACCATCGCTTCCTGCGCTGGGCCGCGCTGCTCCACGAGGTGGGCGTCTCGGTGGCCCATGCCAGCTATCACAAGCACAGCGCCTACATCCTGGCAAATGCCGACATGCCCGGCTTCTCCCGCATGGACCAGGGCCGTCTCTCCCGGCTGGTCCTGGCCCATCGGGGCAAGCTGGAGCGGGTCGCCGGCCTGGACCCGGCCAGCCCGGACTGGCTCCTGATCGCCTGCCTGCGCCTGGCCTGGGTGCTGCACCGGGCCCGGGATGACCGATCCATTCCCCCGGTATCCCTGGCGGTGGCGGGGAGCGATCTGGTGTTTCAGGCTGACGGGCAGTGGTTGCAGGGCCATCCCCTCACCGCCGCCGCCCTGGGGGATGAGGAACGCCAGTGGCGCAACGTGGGTCGTCGCCTGAAATTGAGCCAGACTCCGCTTTCGGCGGTGGCCTGAGATGGTTGGGCCCCCACGCTCCCTTCGCTCGCTGCCCCCCGAGGGGGCGCAAGCCCCCCTTGGGGCGGCCCGGCGGGCGGCTTGGGATGGGCTTCCACGCTCTCTTCGCTCGCCCAGGGCCGGCTTTGCACAGCCGACCCGTTGCGCGGGCGCGGAGCCGTGCTCCACGAATTCCCCGCTCCACCCCCCCAAGGGGGCGCAAGCCATCCACGGCTGGCTTTGCACAGCCAGCCGGCTGCGTGGGCGCGAAGCGGTGCTTCGCGAAATCCCCCCTACGCCCCTTGGGGCGGCCCGGCGGGGGGACTGAAACTTCCCATGGCCGCGACTACGCTGATTCCGCCCGAGGTGGAGAAAGTCGGAGATGAGCGGGTGCGGCTGGCAGGCGCCTGGAGCTTGCGGGGACTGGCGCCCCATCTGGCGACCATCCGCCGCGAGCTGGCCGACCAGGCTGCCACCCCGGTCTGGGATCTGACCGGGGTGAGGGTGATGGACAGCTTCGGTGCCCTGCTGTTGTGGCGCGCCTGGGGGCGCCGCTGGCCCCAGGCGGTGGAGGCTTCCCTGGATGCTCGCCAGGCGCTGGAACGCTGTGCCCTGGCCAAGGGAGAGGGGATTCCCCGTCCGGCGCGCTTTCGCCCCGGTGATTTTCTGGCCCTGGTCGGTGTCCAGGGCTTGCTGTTTGCCCGCCATCTGATGGATTTCATCGCGCTCCAGGGGCAGATGGTCCTGGAGCTTGGCCATCTGCTGAGGGATCCACGCCAATGGCCCCTCAAGGAAATCTCCGCCAACCTCTACAAGGTGGGGGTCAAGGCCATGCCGGTGACGGCCTTGGTGGGCTTCCTGATCGGGGTGGTGCTGTCCTATCTTTCCGCCCTGCAGCTCAAGGCCTTCGGGGCGGACGTGTTCATCGTCAACATCCTGGGGCTGGGGATCATCCGGGAACTGGGGCCCGTGCTGGTTTCGGTGCTGGTGGCGGGGCGTTCCGGTTCGGCCATGACCGCCCAGCTGGGGGTCATGCGGGTCACCGAGGAGATCGATGCCCTGGCCACCATGGGGGTTTCCCGCCATACCCGGCTGGTGTTTCCCAAGATCGTGGCCCTGAGCTGCGCCATGCCGCTGCTGGTGTTGTGGACCTCCTTCGTGGCCCTGTTGGGGGGCATGGTCACCGCCGACTTGCAACTGGACCTGGGCTACGGCTTCTTCATCCAGACCCTGCCCCGAGTGGTGCCCATCGCCAATCTGCTGATCGGCCTGGCCAAGGGGGCCGTGTTTGGTTTGCTGATCGCCCTGGTGGCCTGCCACTTCGGCCTGCGGGTCAAGCCCAACACCGAGAGCCTGTCGGCCCACACCACCTCCTCGGTGGTGACCGCCATTACCGTGGTCATTCTGGCCGACGCGGTCTTTGCCATCGCTACCCGCTCCATCGGGATTCCGGGATGAACAACACTGCGCCGGTGGTCGAGCTCCAGGGCGTGGCAACCCGGTTTGGCGAGAACTGGGTCCATCACCATATTGACCTGGCGGTGCCCCGCGGGCAGATCCTGGCCTTGGTGGGGGGCTCCGGCAGCGGCAAGACCACCCTGCTGCGCCACATGGTGGGTCTGACCCATCCCACCTGGGGGACCGTCCGGCTGTTCGGCGAGGCCCTGTCCGGCGGCAGCCGGGAGGATCAACGGGCCCGCCGGCAGCGCTTCGGCATGTTGTTTCAACACGGCGCCCTGTTCTCCGCCCTCAATGTCTTTGAAAACGTGGCCTTTCCCCTGCGGGAGTTGGGACTGGTGGTGGAGGAGGAACTGCGGGACCTGGTGGCACTCAAGCTCGCCCTGGTGGAGATGCGGCCGGCACAGGCCCTGTTGATGCCCGCCGAGCTCTCCGGGGGGATGGTCAAGCGGGTGGCCCTGGCCCGGGCCCTGGCCCTGGAGCCTGAACTGCTGCTGCTGGACGAGCCCACCGCTGGCCTGGACCCGGATCTGGCCGCCGGCTTCGTCAAGCTGATCCTCGGGTTGCAGCGCCAGCTGGGCCTCACCGTGGTGATGGTGACCCACGATCTGGACACCCTGGCCGGCCTGGCTTCCGCCGTGGCGGTGCTGGCGGACGGGCGTATACTGACCCACGGTAGCCTGGAGGACGTGATGGCCATCGACCATCCATTCATCGAGAATTTTTTTCGTAGCGAGCGCAGCCTCCATGCCCTTGCCCGGGGGCGGGGGAACGGCTGATGGAAAACAAAGCCCACGCGGTGGCCGCCGGCCTCTTCCTGCTGGTGTTCGGTGTCGCGGTGGCCGCCGTCCTGTGGTGGTTCTCCAACGACCGGGAGCCCACCCGCCAACTGGTCCTGGTGTCCGACGGCAACATCACCGGCCTCAACCTCCAGGCCCAGGTCCGTTATCGGGGCATGCGGGCCGGCAAGGTGGAAGACATCACCATGGATCCGGACAACCCCCGCCAGATCCTGGTGCATATCAGCCTGCGGGAAGGCCTGCCGGTGACCCAGGGAACCCGGGCCAGCCTGGGCTACCAGGGGGTGACCGGGATTGCCTTCGTTCAGCTCAGCGATCGGGGCCTGGACCCCGGGCCCCTGCCCATCGGGCCGGACGGGCTGGCGCGGATCGCCCTGCAGCCCAGCCTGATGGAGCAACTCACCGATTCCGGCCTGGAAGTGGTTCAGCGCCTGCAGGTCATGGCCAACCGGATCAATGGCATTCTCAGCGAAGGCAATCAACAGCGCCTGGCCAGCACCCTGGCCCATCTGGATTCCGCTGCCCAGGGCATGGACCGGACTTTCCGGGAAGCCCCCCGGGCCCTGGCGTCCGTCCGCCAGGCCCTCAGCCCCGCCAACCTGGCCCGTCTGGATTCCCTGCTGCTCCGCCTGGACGCGGCGGCGGGAGAAGCCGGCCCGGCGGTCATCGAATTGCGCAGCCTGGTGGCCCGCCTCAAAGGCACCAGCGAACAGCTGGAGCGCAGCGTGGGCAGCGCCGGGCGGGGTGTATCGGACGACACCCTGCCACGCCTCAACGCCTTGCTGGAGGATCTGGCGGGCACCGCCCGGCGGGTGAACCAGCTGGTGGAGGACATTGAAACCTCGCCCCAGGTGCTGTTTTTCGGCCAGGGGCAGGGGGCGCCGGGGCCAGGGGAGGCAGGCTTTTCGGGGCAAGGCATGGAGCCGGCACGATGATAAAGGGAACAGGGGGGATGGGTTGGCGCTGCGCCTTGCTGGCGGCGAGCCTGCTGACGGGCTGCGCCCTGGGGGGCACGCCAGCGCCCCGGTCGGCCATCCATGATCTGGATGGCGTCCCAGTGGCGGCCTTCAATTCCACGGTCCTGCGCCACATCGAGGTGCGGGGCCCAAGCTGGCTCAACGGACCGGCCATGGCCTACCGTTTGCGCTACCAGGCAAGCAGCGAGCGCCGGGTCTATGCCCTCAATCGCTGGGCTGCCCCGCCGCCCGAACTGGTGCAGCAGGCCCTGGGCCGAGGATTGGGAAGCGCCCGGGGCCAGCCGGGTGCCTGTAGCCTGAAGGTAGGCCTGGAAGAATTCATCCAGGAGTTCGACGCTCCGGAACAAAGCCGGGTGGTTCTCCAGGCCCAGCTCACCCTGCTGGGGCCCGATGGCCTGCAACTGGCCCGCCGCCGGGAGGCCCTGGCCGCGCCGGCCGCACCGGATCCCGCCGGGGGCGTGGCCGGCTATCGGCAGGTGGTGGCAGAGCTGGCAGGGCGGGTCGATGGCTGGTTGGGATCGCTGGAGCAGGCGGGCCAGCCCGATCTAGATCTGAAGGCGCGCTGCGGGCCATGAGGATACGGGTGGGCGAAAGCCCCCCTGGCAGGACCGATTCCGACTGAATTCGACCAGAAGCCCATCTCCGGAAATCCGGGAGCCATCATGGAACAAGCCAGGCAAAACCCTTTTGAGCAGGCTTTGGACAAGTGTGCCGCCAATTACGTCCCCCTCACGCCCCTGAGTTTCATCCAGCGCAGCGCCCATGTGTTCCCGGAGCGTCTGGCCCTGGTCCACGGCGCCCGGCGTCAAACCTGGGGTGAGACTTATACCCGCTGCCGACGCCTGGCCTCGGCCCTGAAGGCCCGGGGGGTGGGGAAGGGGGATACGGTGGCGGTGATCCTCAATAACACCCCCGAGATGTACGAGTGCCACTTCGGCGTGCCGGCCTGCGGCGCGGTGCTCAACACCATCAACACCCGGCTCGACCCGGAGGCCATCGCCTTCATGCTCAATCACGGCGAAGCCCGGGTCCTGATCACCGACCGGGAATACGCCCCCATGGTGAGCAAGGGTCTCGAACTGGCCGCTCGTCCCGACCTGCTGGTGATCGACGTGGATGACCCGGAATACGCGGGTCCCGGCCCCAGGGTCGGGAGCCTGGATTACGAGGCGCTGCTGGCCGAAGGGGATCCCGATTTTCCCTTCGGGACCCCGGCCGACGAATGGGACGCCATCTCCCTCAACTACACCTCGGGCACCACCGGCAACCCCAAGGGGGTGGTCTACCATCACCGTGGCGCCTACCTGAACGCCCTATCCAACATCGTTTCCTGGGGTATGCCGCCCCACGCGGTGTATTTGTGGACCCTGCCCATGTTCCATTGCAACGGCTGGTGCTTTGCCTGGACCATGGCCGCCAACGCCGGGGTGAATGTCTGCCTGAGGCGGGTGGACCCGCGCCTCATCTTCGATGCCATCCGGGAACATCGGGTAACCCATTATTGCGGCGCGCCCATCGTCCATTCCCTGCTGGCCAACGCCCCGGCGATCCTGCGCGAAGGCATCACCCACAAGGTTTCCGGCCTGGTGGCGGCAGCGCCCCCCCCGGCGGCGGTGCTGGAGGGCATGGCCCGGATCGGCTTCGATCTCACCCACGTCTATGGCCTGACCGAAACCTATGGTCCGGCGGCGGTATGCGCCAGGCACGAGGAGTGGGCATCCCTGCCCCTGGCCGAGCAGGTGGTCAACAACGGCCGCCAGGGCGTGCCCTACCACACCCAGGAGGCCCTCTCGGTGATCGATCCGGAAACCATGGTCCCGGTGCCCCGGGATGGGGAAACCATGGGAGAGCTGATGTTCCGGGGCAATCTGGTCATGAAGGGCTACCTCAAGAATCCCAGGGCCACCGCCGAAGCCTTCCGGGGGGGCTGGTACCACACGGGCGACCTGGGGGTGATGCAGCCGGATGGCTACGTGAAGATCAAGGACCGCTCCAAGGACATCATCATCTCGGGGGGCGAGAACATTTCCTCCATCGAGGTGGAAGATGCCCTCTACAAGCATCCGGCGGTCATGGCTGCCGCCGTGGTGGCCGCCCCCGACCCCAAGTGGGGCGAGGTGCCCTGGGCCTTCGTGGAACTGCGGGAGGGGGCCGTGGTGGGGGCCGATGACCTCCTGGCCCATTGCCGTCAGCACCTGGCGGGTTTCAAACTGCCCAAGCGGATCGTTTTCGAAGAATTGCCCAAGACTTCCACCGGCAAGATCCAGAAGTTCGTCCTGCGGGACAAGGCCCGCTCCCGGGATGCCATCGACTAGCCAGCCGGCCATGCTGCTGGATACCCACTGTCATCTGGATGCCGCCGAGTTCGATCGGGACCGGGAGGCGATGATCGGCGCCGCCCGGGCGGTTGGGGTGGGGGGCTTTCTGGCTCCGGGGGTGGAGGTGGCGGGCTTCCCGGCCTTGACCGATCTGGCCCGGTGCCATCCCGATATCCGGCTGGCCTATGGCATCCACCCCATGTACGCCCATCGGGCTCAGCCGGGTGACCTGGATCAGCTGGCGGCCTGGCTGTCCCGGGGGGAGGCGCTGGCGGTGGGGGAGATCGGCCTGGACGGCTTCGTGACGGAACCCCCCATGGCGCTTCAGCTCGCGTATTTCGTGCCTCAGCTGGAACTGGCCCGGGATAGGGGGTTGCCGGTGGTGCTCCACGTCCGGCGGGCGGTGGAGGCGGTGATCCACCAACTCAAGGCCGTCCGCCCGCCAGGGGGCATCGCCCATGCCTTCAACGGCAGTCAACAACAGGCCCACCAACTGATGGACCTGGGCTTCGCCTTAGGCTTTGGTGGTGCCATGACCTTCCCGGGGTCCCGCCGGATTCGGGCGCTGGCTGCCTCCTTGCCCCTGGAAGCCATCGTCCTGGAAACCGACGCGCCCGACATTCCCCCGGCCTGGGCCGGCGGCGGGCGCAACGAGCCCGCCAACCTGGCCCGTTTTGCCACGGTTCTGGCGGAGTTGCGGGGCATGGCGATGGAGGAGGTGGCGGCCGTCACCACCGCCAATGCCCTGCGCGTGTTGCCGGGCTGGGCCAGGCCCGGCGCTGGCCCCAATCCGGCCCGGCCGGGAATCCACGGTGGGTTGAGCGAGCGGGAAGCTTGAATCGATGGATCTGGTGGTGGAACTCTTTCCCTTGTCCTGGCACCTGACGGCCAGCGGGATCTGCCTGGCGCTGGCGGTCTGGGTTGGCCGCAGCGCACCTTGGCGCACACTAGTGCAGGATGGCCCGCGCCTCAACATACTGATGGGCTGCGCGGTGCTCCTGATGGCCTTGTGGTCCCTGCGGGCCGGGGTTCAGCCGGGGCTCAACCTCCATGTCCTGGGGGCCATGGCCGCGACCCTAATCCTGGGGCCCCAGCTGGCCCTGGTGGCCCTGGCGGTGACCTTGACCGCCGTCACCTTGAATGGTGCGCTGCCCTGGGGCGCCTGGCCCATCAACTTCGTGGTGATGGTGGCATGGCCAGTGCTGCTGGCCTGGGCCCTTCATCGCTGGGTAGCGCGGCACCTGCCGAAGAACTTTTTCGTCTTCGTGTTCATTACCGGTTTTTTGGGGGGCGCCCTCACGGTTCTGGCCAGCGGAGCGCTGGCCACCCTATGCCTCGCCCTGGCCGGCGCTTATGATCTGACCAGCCTGACCGAGGGTTATCTTCCCTTCTTCCTGCTGTTGGGCTTCTCTGAAGCCTGGCTCAGCGGCGGCGCCATCACCCTGTTGGTGATCTACCGGCCGGGATGGGTCAGCACCTTCAGCGACGAGGTTTATTTCACCAAACCATGATTCCGGCGGGCCGCCACCCAACCGGATTCCCAAGGAGCACACCACGCCATGGCCGACTACCAGCCTCCGATCCGGGACATGCGGTTCGTTGTGGAAGAACTGGCCGGGTTGAAGAACCTGACGGGCTTGCCCCGGTTCCGGGAGATCAGCCCGGACCTGGTGGCGAGCATTCTGGAAGAGGCCGGCAAGTTCGCCTCCGGCGTACTGGCTCCCCTTAACCGGGGTGGCGACCAAGTGGGCGCCAGCTGGCACCAGGGGCAGGTCACCTGCCCACCGGGTTGGCAGGACGCTTACCGCCAGTTCGCCGCCGCCGGCTGGCAGTCCGTGGCCTGTGATCCGGAGCAGGGTGGTCAGGGCCTGCCCAGGCTGGTGGCAGCCCCCATCATGGAGATGTGGAAGGCCGCCAACATGGCCTTTTCCCTGTGCCCAATGCTCACCGCCGGCGCCATCGAGGCCCTCGTGCTGTGCGGCTCCCATGAGCTACGGACCCGTTACCTGCCCCCAATGGTCTCCGGTGCCTGGACCGGCACCATGAACCTCACCGAGCCTCAGGCGGGTTCTGATCTCTCCGCGGTACGCACCCGGGCCGAACCTCAGCCCGATGGCAGCTACCGGATCTTCGGCCAGAAAATCTTCATCACCTACGGCGAACACGATCTGACGGACAACATCGTCCATCTGGTCCTGGCCCGCTTGCCGGACGCCCCGGAAGGGGTCAAGGGGATCTCCCTGTTCCTGGTGCCCAAGTTTCTGGTGGCTGCCGATGGCGGCCTGGGGGCCCGCAACGACGTCCACTGTGTCTCCATCGAGCACAAGCTGGGTATCCACGGTAGCCCCACCTGCGTGCTGGCCTATGGCGATCAGGGTGGCGCCACCGGCTATCTGGTGGGGGAGCCCAACCGGGGGCTGGAATACATGTTCATCATGATGAACCAGGCCCGCTTTGCGGTGGGCATGGAAGGGCTGGCCCTCTCCGACCGGGCCTACCAGCAGGCTCTGGCCTACGCCCGGACCCGGATCCAGGGCACCGAGGCGGGGGTGGCCAGGGGCCCCAAGGTGCCCATCATCCGCCACCCGGATGTGCGCCGGATGCTCATGTCCATGAAGGCCCTCACCGAGGCCATGCGGGCGGTGGCCTACACCGTGGCGGCCGCCGGCGATCTGGCCCAGCACCACGAAGATCCTCAGGCCCGGGCTCGCCAGCAGGCCTTCGTGGATCTGATGATCCCGGTGGTCAAGGGCTGGTGCACTGAAAACGCCGTGGAGGTGACCTCCACCGGCCTGCAGGTTCACGGCGGGATGGGCTACATAGAGGAAACCGGGGCGGCCCAGCACTTCCGCGATGCCCGCATCACCGCCATTTACGAAGGCACCACGGCTATCCAGGCCAACGACCTTATTGGCCGCAAGCTTGCCCGGGACGGAGGCGCGACGATCCGCGCCGCAATGACGGACATGGAGGCCGTGGCCCAGGGCCTGGCAGCCTCCCCGGAGCGGCACTGCCAGGCGATGGCCGCCCCCCTCGCCGGGGCGATCCAGTCCCTGGGAGAAGCGGTGGACTATCTCCTGCAAACTTTCGGCTCGGACATCAAGGCCGCCTCGGCGGGCGCCGTTCCCTTCCTCAAGCTCCTGGGTATCGTCAGCGGGGGCTGGCAAATGGGCCGGGCCGCCCTGGTGGCCCAGGACCATCTGGCCAAAGGTACGGACGATTCGGCGTTCTACCAGGGCAAGCTCATTACGGCTCGCTTCTACGCCGACCATATCCTGCCCCAGGCCGGCGGCCTGGCCCATGGCGTCACCCATGGTGCGGAAGGCAGCCTGGCCCTGGACGAAGCCCAGTTCTGAGGTCACAGCCTCAATGGGGCGGCCTAAAAAAAAGCCAACCTGTCGGTTGGCTTTTTCGCACCGGAAACGGGGGGGGTGGCTTACTTGACGGTGGCTTTGGCCCGCAGATCCGTCACGTGCTTTTCCACTTTTTGCTGCTGGATGCGCTGGCTCAGTTGCCCCTTGACCTCCTCCAGGGACGGCGCCTTGAGGGCCCGCACGTCGTCGAGCATGATGACGTGGTAACCGAAATCGCTCTTCACCGGCTGGGGCGTGAACTTGCCCTTTTCCAGTTTGACCATGGCTTCGGAGAAGGGCTTCACGAACATGCCGGGGTTGCTCCAGCCCAGTTCGCCCCCCTTGTCCTTGGAGCCCGGGTCCTTGGATTCCTTGGCCAACTCCTCGAACTTCTGGCCAGCCTGGAGCTTGGCGATGATGGCCTTGGCGTCTTCTTCCTTTTCCACCAGGACGTGACGGGGCTTGTATTCCTTATCACCCAGGTTAGCCTTGATGGCTTCGTATTCCTTCTTGACCTCGGCATCCGTCGGGGGATTGGCCTTGACGAAATCCTGGAGGTAGGCGCGGATCAGCACGGCCTGTTTGGCCATCTCGATCTGGGCGGCCACATTGGCCTGCTTGTCCAGCCCCTTCTTCTTGGCCTCCTGGCTCAGCACCTCGCGGCGCACCAGTTCTTCCGTCACGGCCTTGCGCAGTTGCTCGGAATCCGGCGCGCCCTGGGCCTTTTGCTCGGCGATCAGGGCCTCGACCCGATCGGCGGGAATGGCGCTGCCGTTAACAGTGGCGGCCGGCGCGGCTCCCGCCGCGAACACGCCTGCGGAGGCGAGGGTCAGGGCAAGAGCTAGGGCGATTTGGCGAGGCTTGGTTTTCATCAATGATCCTTCGGTGGGATAAATCGATCAGACTTCTTCGGGCGCCTGGGCCGTAATGACCAAGGCATGGATTTCGCGCTTCATCATGTCCCCCAGGGTGGCATAGACAAGACGGTGGCGGGCAACGGTGTTGAGTCCGGCAAAGCGGGGCGACACGATGGTCAGCCGGAAGTGGCCCCCGCCCAGTCGCGCGCCGGCGTGGCCGGCGTGGAGCGCGCTGTCGTCGCCAATTTCCATCTGGGTCGGCGCCAGGGCGGCAAGGCGCTCCCGCATCTGGGCGGGGACGCTGGTCATGGCAAAACTTTCTTGAAGGGGCGAACCGAGGTGCGGGCGAAAACCCCTTGCTTCACGTAGGGATCCTCGGCGAGCCACTTTTCCGCTTCCAGCAGGGACGGAAATTCAGCCACCACAAGGCTTCCGAAGAAGCCCGCCGGGCCGGGATCGGGAGAATCGATGGCCGGGCAGGGGCCGGCGATCAGGAGCCGCCCTTCGTCCTTGAGAGCCTCCAGCCGGGCCAGGTGGGCCGGACGGCAGGCCATCCGGGTGTCCAGGCTGCCCGGAGCATCCTCGCCGATCATGGCGTACCACATCATTTGCTTTCCTCTTCTTCCAGGTATCTGGACAGGTAGATGCTCTGGAGCAGCACGAACAGGAGCATCAGGCCCATCCCGCCAAAGAGCTTGAAGTTGACCCACGCCGTTTCAGAAAAACGAAAGGCCACCAGCAGGTTGAGCCCCCCCATGGTCAGAAAGAAAGCTGCCCACGCGGCGTTGAGGCGGGCCCAGACGGGGTCGGGCAGGGTGATCTGGGCTTCCAGCATGCTGCGAATCAGATTGCGGTGGAGGACCAGGGCCGAAAACAGGAGGGAGCCACCGAATAACCAATACAGCACCGTGGGTTTCCACTTGATGAAGGTGGGGTCGTGGAAGATCAGGGTGGCACCGCCAAAGATCGTGACAATGACCAGACTCACCCACAGCATTCCATCCACTTTCCGGTGGCGTGCCCATACCCAGCCGATCTGGGCGAAAGTGGCGAGAATCGCCACCACGGTGGCGACCAGAATCGGTGCCTGAGCCGGGGCCACGCCCTGGCCAAGATAGTCGTGGAGCAGAGCGGCCGCGGCGGCTTCGTGGTTGCCGGCCAGCTTGTAGGACGCAAAGAAAAGAATGACCGGCAGCAGGTCAAAAAAGAATTTCATGGGGCGGGATTATAGCGGTGCGGACGACTTTGTAGCCTGGATGGGATCGGCCACGTTGCGCATGTGATCAGCCAGGCTGGCCAGCGCCTCTAGAAGTCGGTCTCGCAGGGGTGTGTCCAGGATGAATTCCTCGGCGGCCAGACGCATGCACAGCATCCACTGGTCCCGGGCGCGGCTGTCGATGGAAAAGGGCAAGTGGCGGGCCCGCAGGCGGGGGTGGCCAAAGCTCGCCACGAAAAGATCGGGGCCGCCGAGCCAGCCAGACAGGTACATGAAGAGTTTTTGCTCGGAATTCCCCAGGTCATCTGGATGCAGGCGGCGTACATCCCAGGCTTCGGGCAAGGTATCCATCAGTTCATAAAAACGTCGGGTGAGTCGCCTCACGCCATCCTCGCCCCCTAGGAGGGCATAAGGGGTGTTCTCGTACGAAGATGCTTCAGAAGCCATGCAGATCGATCACGGTGTCGGGTTGGTCGCAACGCAGGTTAGCGGGTAGAGCCTCTTCCAGCCTGGCTGGAGGAGGGAGCTTGAGGTTGTTCATGATCTCGATGAACTCCTCCCTGGATTTACCGGCAATGCGGGGGTTGGTGGTGCGCTCCTGACCGATGCAAGACACCCTCAGGCCATGGTAGTCATGCCCGGGAAACACCAGGGTTTCGTCGGGCAAGCCAAAAAGCCGCAGGGTGATGCTGTCGTAGAGCCGAGCGGCATCTCCACCCTGGAAATCGGTGCGCCCGCAGGCCCCGATCAACAGGGTATCGCCGGTGAACAATCGATCCCGCCAGTGGTAGGTGATGCAGCCCGGCGTATGGCCGGGGGTCGGAATGACCCGCAGCACTTCGTTGCCGAACACGATGGTGTCGCCGTCGGTCACCAGGCGATCGGCGCACTGGGTGCAGGCGTGGGCGCCGGTGACCATCTGGGCGCCGGTGAGCTCCCTCAGTCCGGCCGCGCCGGTGACGTGATCGGCGTGGGCGTGGGTTTCCAGGACCCAGGCAAGCTGCAGATTCATCTCTTGGAGCAGGGCTGCGTACTCCCCGACCCGCTCCTTGACGGTGTCGATCAGCACGGCATCGCCGGTCAGAGGATCGGCCAGGAGATACGTATAGGTGCAGCTATGGGGATCAAAAAGCTGACGAAACACGATACTCATCGGGGCTTCTCCTCCGAAAATGATCGGCGCATTCTAGCCGGTTGGCGCAGCTTGCGCGTGTCAGCCGGCGGAAACACCAGCTCGGCGCGCAAGCCCCCTCCCTCGCGGGGGAGCAGGCTAAACCCGCCGCCCAAGCGCTTCATGGTGCGGTCCACAATGGCCAGACCCAGACCCGCGCCCTTGGCATTACTGCGGGCGGCCTCCAGACGGGTGAAGGGTTGCTTCATGCGTTCGGCATCCGCCGGGGGGATGCCGGGCCCCCGGTCGGCCACTTCCATCCGCCAAGTTCCCCCATCTCCGGGGGCCACCAGGATATCGATGGGCTCTTCGCTCCCGGCATAGCGCAGGGCGTTATCCACCAGGTTGTTCAAGGCTCTGCGCAGGGGCAACTCTCGCCCTGCCACCGCTGCCGTCGCAGGTAATTGCAGGCGCAGTTCGCAGCCCCGGCGCCGATAGCCGGCGGCCACGTTATCCACCAAGGCCACCAGGTCCACGGTCTGCAATTCATCAGCCTGGTCGTCCCGGCCGAAATCGAGAAATTGGCCGATGATGCGATCCATTTCCTCAATGTCGGTAACCATGGCCGCCACTTCGGATTCAGGCGCTCCCGTCATCTCAACCCCGAGCCGCAGACGAGCCAGGGGCGTGCGCAGGTCATGGGAGACCCCCGCCAGAATCAGGGCGCGATCCGCGTCCAGCCTGGCCAGATCCCCCGCCATCTGATTGAAGGCATGGGCGACCGCGACAATTTCCTGGGGGCCGTCTTCCGCCAGCCGGGGCGGGGTCTTGCCCTGACCCACCATCCTGGCGGCGCCAGCCACCGCCCCGAGGGGACGTCCGATCCGGGAAACCACCAGATAGGCGGCAGCCAGGGCCAGAAGGAGCGCGGCCGCGGCCCAGCCCAGCCACTCCAGGGGGCTCGCCTGCAGCAGCCGCTCGGTTGGCAGCATCACCCAGTATTCGTCCGGGTCCTCCGGATCCAGGCGAAAACTGACCCAAAAGCCTTCCAGTCCTTCCCAGGAGCCGGCAAAACGGGTGCCTGCTCCCAGCTGGCGCTGGATTTCCCGCACCACCAAGTTCATGGACCGCCCCCGAGGCAAGGGTGTGAGCTGGTCGTCCGACTCCGCCGGATAGATACGGATCCCCTCGAGGGCAGCCAGGTCGATGAGCAGTTCCTGGCGACGGGCGGGCTCGGCATTGATCAATGCCGTTCGGGTAAGGTTGACCACGCTAACCACCATCCGGGCGGTACTCGTCGCCCGGGGGAGTTCCTCGAAATGGCGGATGATGTGAGACCAGGCGTATAGAACCACCACGATCAGCAGCGCCATCAGACAGAAGGTCTGCCACAGCAACGACCGGGGCAGAAAGACCGATAGCCCCCTGGGCGCGTCCAGGGGGGGAGGGGTGGCCGGGATGGTCACGGAGTCTCGGGGGGCGTCCCTTCATCCGGCACAAAAACGTAACCGAACCCCCAGACAGTCTGGATATAGCGAGGCTTGGACGGGTCGTCTTCCACCAGTTTGCGCAGACGGGACACCTGAACGTCGATGGCCCGGTCAAAAACGCCATACTCCCGCCCCCTGGCGAGCTCCATCAACTTGTCCCGAGACAGGGGCTGGCGCGGATGCTGGACCAGCACCTTGAGGAGGGAGAACTCGCCGGTGGTCAGGGCGATCTCCTCGCCATTGCGTTGCAAAGTGCGATTGCCCAGATGAACCCGCACGTTGCCGAAGCTCACCACTTCGTCCTCCAGGGTGGGTGCGCCTGGGGGCGATTGGGGCTGGCGTCGCATCACTGCCTGTATCCGGGCCACCAGCTCCCGGGGATTGAAGGGCTTGGGCAGATAATCGTCGGCCCCCATTTCCAGGCCAACGATCCGATCCACATCGTCCCCTTTGGCAGTCAGCATGATGATGGGGATCGGGTTCTCGGCGGCCCTCAGACGCCGGCAGATGGAGAGCCCGTCCTCCCCCGGGAGCATCAGATCGAGCACGATCAGGTCAAAATGCTCCCTGTGGAGCGCCCGCTCCATGGCGGGCGCATCAGCAACGGGCTTGACGCCAAACCCCTGCTCGGACAAATAGCGGGAAAGTAGATCCCGCAAGCGGGCGTCATCATCCACCAGCAGGATGCGATAGCGGTTTTTTGAGTTCATGGCGCAATCCTAGCCCCCCTGGCAACGCTGCGCCAGAGGTCGCCTCTCGCCCGTGGAGCGGGGCTGGTAAGCCTTCGTAAGGGGGAAGGCCGTCAGCAAAGGGCGCTTACAAACCTGCTCCCCACCGTGGAGCATTCCCGCTTCCGTCACGGGCATCCAAGAGTATGCTTAACCTGCCTATCGGTAGCGGTGATCGTCGGAAATCTTTATTAGCCATTTGCAGGAGTTGGAAGGTCTTCATGTCGTGCCTTGCAATCTTGGGCCCCATCGGCCATGGTGTTTTTAAGGCCATTCCTGTCGTGGTGGCCTGGGGTCTTGGGGCGACGGTTGCGTGGGCCCAGCCCGGCGGTTTGGGGTTGGACGCCCAGGGAGAAAGGCCGCGGCTCGAACGCCGGGGAGGCGAAGCCTGGCATTCCGACATGCGTGAATCCCTCCTCACCCGGGATCGGGCCACGCCAGTCACCCAGGAGCGTCGACGCATGACCATGGAGGAGCGGCAGGCCTTGCGGGAAGCTGTTCGGGACGCCTACGGCGCGCGCCGCGCCCGTCCTGATCGGCAGCCTTAGTCCTCCAGCATCGCTCCCACTGCGGGCCCTTGCAGCTGCATCGAGGGTGCCGGAGGACGGCGGCCCCGGTAGAATCCCCAGCCATGAAGATTCTTGCCCTTGAAACCTCCTGCGAAAGGGGCTCCGTGGCCCTGTTCTGGGACGGGCGGCTGTGGGAAATCACGCTTGACGGCCACGCCAACCACTCCGAGCGGATTCTGTCGGTCATCGCAAACCTGCTTCAGGACGCGGGCCTTTCCTTCTCTCAACTGGATGCCATCGCTTTTGGTGCCGGGCCGGGCGCATTTACCGGGGTGCGGTTGGCCTGCGGGGTCGCGCAAGGCATTAGCCTGGCGAGGGGCACGCCGTTGGTGGCGGTCGGCAGTCTCGATGCCTTGGCCCTGGACGCCCCGGACGGGGCCGTGCTGACCCTCACCGATGCCCGCATGGGTGAGGTCTATTGCGCCGCCTATCAGGTGAGGGCAGGCCGGATCGAGCAGACCCGGGCGCCGGCGTGCCTTCCCCCCGAGAATCTGTTTTGCCCGCCCGGAGATGCGTGGTGGGCCATTGGCTCTGCCTTGGGCGCCTATGCTTCCCGCTTGCCGGCTCAACTTCTGGGCCATCTGGCGGGCCAAAGCCCGGAGGCGGTTCCCCGCGCCCAGCGCATTGCCCAGCTGGCTATCCATGCTCTGGAGCGGGGGGAAGCTGTGGATGCCACCCGCGCAGCGCCCCTCTACGTGCGGGACAAGGTCGCCCTGACGACCGCCGAGCGCCTGTTCCGGGGCGGACAGGCGTGAGCTTGTCCTACCGTCCGATGGACGCCAGCGATCTGCCCTGGGTCGCGGCCCATGAACGGGCGCTCCACCAGTCCCCCTGGAGCGAGGGCAACTTCCGGGATTCCCTCGAGGCCGGCTACAGCTGCTGGATTGCCGAGGAAAACGGTGCTCCTGTGGGCTATGGGGTGCTCATGGCGGTCATGGATGAGGCCCACCTCCTCAACATCACGGTGATCGCCCAAGCCCAGGGAGGGGGACGGGGCCGGGGCCTGTTGAACCATATCCGCCAGGTTGCCCGCCAATGGGGGGCCAGTCAGCTTTTCCTGGAAGTACGGCCAAGCAATGGGCCGGCCCAGGCCCTTTACCGGCAGGCGGGCTTCGAGCTTATCGGCCGACGCAAGGGCTATTATCCCGGGCCGAACGGACGGGAAGACGCCCTGGTCATGAGGGCTGCACCATGAATCCAGGGCGGGAAGCGATTCTGCGGGAAATGGGTTTGGGGCCAGTATGGCGTCTGCGCGCAGGCCCGAAAGCCGACGCTCCGGCACCTCTTGGTCAGGTCGACTCGGAGGTATCTCGGCCCCCGGCTGGCCTTCCCCTTTGCGCCGACCATCCGGAAGCCAGCCCTTCCCCTGCGCTCAATGAGGTGGAGGAAGAGGACTGGGACGGGCTGATCGCCCGCATCGATGCCTGTCGCGCATGCAGCCTGGGTCATCATCGGCGTCAAGCGGTGCCAGGAGTCGGGGACCGCCGGGCCGACTGGTTGATCGTGGGGGAGGGGCCCGGGGCGGAGGAGGACCTCAAAGGCGAGCCCTTCGTGGGCCAAGCCGGCAAACTGCTGGACGCCATGCTTGCCACCATCGGACTGGAGAGGGGCAAGGGGGTGTTCATCGCCAATGCCGTCAAATGCCGCCCGCCCCACAACCGTACTCCCGAGGCCGAGGAGGTCGCTGCCTGCAAGCCTTTCCTGGCTCGCCAGATCGAATTGATCGCCCCCCGCCTGATCGTTGCCTTGGGGAGGCCAGCGGCCCAAGCTTTATTGGACCAGGAGGTAAAAATCGCTTCAGCCCGGGGCCGGCAATTCCACTACCAGCAGATTCCGGTACTCGTCACTTATCACCCCGCCTATCTCCTCAGAAATCCCCACGATAAAGCCAAAGCCTGGGAAGATCTGTGCTTTGCTCGGCGCACCATGGACCAATTGCGCCGGCAGGCTGGGGACTGATCCTCCAGTAGGCGGGGACGGGGCTGAGGCGGGAACTACCGCCATCACAACAAAGCCCGAAGATTCAGTGGTGGTCACCAAGAAGGGCTGCGTCGTCGAATTGCCGCTGATTTTGTTCGTGGCGCTTCATTACGAAATACATGGTGCCCGCCACGAACAGACCAAACAGCACGATGACCGTATTGATGGAGAGACCCCACTTGATCAGCAGGGCATAAAGCCCGGTCATGATCAGGATCGACAGGTTTTCATTGAAGTTCTGTACCGCTATGGAGTGCCCGGCGCCCATCAGGACGTGGCCCCGATGCTGCAGCAAGGCATTCATCGGCACGACGAAGAACCCGGCCAGGGCCCCTACGGTCACCATCAATCCGAGTACCGCCAGCGTCCGCCCATCGATCACCAGTTGAGCGCCGAAAACGGACATACGGGCAAGCGCCCCCTGAGGAACGTGGGGAACCGCCAGCATCAGCATGACCCCAAGGCCCATCACGATCCCCAGGGGAATAACCCGGGGTGAATGCCGCAGGGAAATCATCCGGGCCGCCATCACGGCTCCCACCGCCACCCCCACGGCCACGATACCCTGCAGCATGGAGGCCTTGGAAAGATCCAGGCCGAGACCCCGTTCGGCCCACTTGATCACGATGAACTGCAGGGTTGCTCCGGCCCCCCAGAACAGGGTGGTGACCGCCAGGGAAATCTGGCCGAGCTTGTCGCGCCACAGGAGCTTCAGGCAATGGTTGAAGTCATGCAGGAGATACAGGGGGTTGCTCTTCAAGGGCTTGTGATCCACCCCGGTATCAGGAACCTTCAGGTTGAAGAGGGCCGCCACCAGATAAAGCAGGCCGATGGCCATGACGCTCATCTCGAATCCGTTGTCCACGAAGGGCGGCGCCACATCCAGCAGGGCCTCGATCACCTGGGGCTGGATGAGGACGCCACCAATCATCGTGCCCAGGATGATTGCCCCCACCGTGAGACCTTCGATCCAGCCATTGGCCACCACCAACAGGCGCGCTGGCAGAAACTCGGTCAGGATGCCGTATTTGGCCGGCGAGTAGGCCGCCGCCCCCAGGCCCACCACCGCGTAAGCCAACAGGGGATGTCCCCCCAGAAACATCATGCTGCAACCGACGATCTTGATCCCGTTGCTGACCAGCATCACCCGCCACTTGGGCATGGAGTCGGCGAAAGCACCCACGAAGGCCGCCAGGGCCACATAGGAAACGGTGAAGAACAGCTTCAGTAGGGGTTCATATTCCTGGGGTGCCTGCATGTCCCGCAGCAGGGCAATGGCAGCGATGAGTAGGGCGTTGTCGGCTAGCGCGGAAAAGAACTGCGCCAGCATGATGGTGTAGAAACCTAACGGCATCCTTGGGGTTGGGCCGGGTCGAAAAGGAAGCGCGGTTATAACATGAAGCCGTGACAGCCGCGATCATTCGGGTCAAACCTGTCCTGAAAGCAGGGAATGGCGCCTATTTCTGCAGGGCCCCATTTTTTGTGGTGAAATAAGATAAATAAATTGCCTTTATCCTGAATGCCATGGCCGATCGTCGTTTGCAGGTTTTTCATGCTGTTGCCAAGCACGGCTCCTTCACCCGGGCGGCCGAGCATCTGTTCATGACCCAGCCGGCAGTGACCTTCCAGATCAAGCAACTGGAGGAGCACTTCAATACCCGTCTGTTCGAGCGCGGCCACGGGCGGGTATCCCTTACCCAGGCCGGCGAGATCGTCATGGCCTACTCCGAGCGCATCCTCGGTCTCAATGAAGAGATGGAAGTCCGGGTCTCTGAAATGACCGACGAGTTGAGCGGCACGCTGAATATCGGGACCAGCACCACCATCGCCGGTTATTGGCTCCCCCCCGTGCTGGAGCGCTTCAAGCAGAGCTTTCCCCGGGTGATCCCCCGGGTGGTGGTGGGCAACTCCACCCTGATCGAGGAACGGGTCGCTTCCCGGGAGCTGGATCTTGGGCTCATCGAGATCATTACCGACCACCCATCCCTGGAGCGCATCAGCGTCTGCCGGGACCAGTTGATGGTCATCGTCGAGCCCCACCATCCCCTGGCGGATGCCGAACGCCTGACGGCCCCGGAGCTGCTGCCCCATGCCTTCATCAACCGGGACCCAGGCAACGCCATTCGCCTGCTGTCCGAGCAGTTCTTTGGTGCTGCCGGGATCGGTCCGGATGAACTCCTGGTAACCGCTGAATTGGGTAGTCTGGCTGCGGTGAAGCACCTGACCCAGGGGGGAATGGGTTACGCCATCGCCTCCCGCGCGGGCATTCTGCGGGATGTGGGGGAGGGCAGACTCGCCGCGATTCCCCTCGAACCCCCTGTCTATACGCCCCTGGAAGTCATCACCCCGAAGGACAAGTTCCGCTCCCGGGTTATTTCAACCTTCACCGAATTCGCCGTGGAGGCCCTGCGCGCCATGGCCAAGGCTTGAGCCTGACCATGGGTCGTCCACTCCACGCCACCATTGACCTGGCGGCCTTCCGCCACAACTACCTGTTAGCCCGCCGCCTGGCTGGCCCGGGACGTACCACCCTGGCGGTGGTCAAGGCCGATGCCTATGGCCACGGCATGATCCAGTGCGCCCGGGCGATAGCGGATGTGGCCGATGGTTTCGCCCTGCTGGAAGTCAGCGAGGCGCGCCGCTTGCGGCAAGCCGGCATCACCCAGCCCGTCGTTTTGCTTGAAGGCTTTTTCAGCCCTGGGGAGCTGGAAGAGGTGGACCAGCTCCGGCTGTGTCCGGTCATCCACGCTTGGCACCAGATCGAAGCCCTGGCCTTGAGCCGGCCGATCAAACCTATCCCCGTCTTTCTCAAGGTCAATACCGGCATGAACCGGCTGGGCTTCATGCCGGCCGAGGTGAGCAGCGCCCTGGCCCGGCTGGAGGGCATGGCCTCGGTGGACGAGGTGGTGTTGATGACCCATTTTGCGGATGCGGATGGAGACGCCGGGATCGCCGCCCAGCTTGCCTGCTTTAGAGCACTACCCGGCTGGCAGAGGCAGCGGATCAGTCTGGCCAACTCCGCCGCCCTCCTGCGTTTTGGTCAGGATGCCGGCGACGTGGTGCGCCCCGGGATCATGCTCTATGGCGCGTCCCCCATGGCCGCCCTGGCCAGCGCGGCCGATCTGGGCCTCAAGCCGGTGATGACCCTGGCCAGCGAACTCATCGCGGTCCAGGAACTCCTGCCCGGCGCGGCGATCGGTTATGGCGCTACCTTCGTGGCCGACCGGCCCCTGCGGGTCGGCGTGGTGGCCTGCGGCTATGCCGACGGTTATCCCCGCCACGCTCCCACCGGCACCCCCATCCTGGTAGGGGGCGTCCGGACAATCACCCTGGGCCGGGTGTCCATGGACATGCTGGCTTGCGACATCACGGATCTGCCCGGCGCAACGGTGGGCAGTCCGGTGGTGCTGTGGGGGAAAGGGCTGTCCGCTGATGACGTGGCCATCGCGGCGGGTACCATCAGCTACGAACTCTTCTGCGCCCGGGCGCCCCGGGTACCGGTCAGCTGGATCGACCCCGGCGGGGAGGATTGAAATGGCTAAGGTCAAGACGGTCTATAGCTGCACTGAGTGCGGTGGAATCAGCCCCCGGTGGGCAGGCCAATGCCCACAGTGCCAGGCCTGGAACACCCTGGTGGAGAGCATTCCCGAGCCGGCTGGCGTTGCTGCCCATCGCTACGCCGCCCTGGCGGGAGAAACCGGCCGGCTGCAAAAACTGGCGGATGTTCAGCCGCGGGAAGAGCCCCGGATCTCCACGGGCATTGAGGAATTCGACCGGGTCCTGGGGGGGGGGCTGGTGCCCGGCGGAGTCGTGCTGATCGGCGGCGATCCGGGTATCGGCAAATCCACCCTGCTGCTTCAGGCTTTGGCCTGTCTGGCGGAGCGTCACAGCGCTGTCTATGTCACCGGCGAAGAGTCGGCCGAGCAGGTGGCTCTGCGGGCCCAGCGGCTCCAGGTGGCCTCCGGCAACCTGCAACTGTTGCCGGAAATCACCCTGGAGCGCATCCTGGCCACCCTGCGCCAGACCCGCCCCCGCATCGCCGTGGTGGATTCGATCCAGACCCTCTATTCGGAAACTCTCCAGTCCGCCCCGGGGTCGGTGGCCCAGGTCCGCGAATGCGCCGCCCAGCTCACCCGCCACGCCAAGCAAAGCGGCACCAGCCTGATCATTGTCGGCCACGTCACCAAGGACGGCAGCCTGGCCGGGCCCAGGGTACTGGAGCACATGGTGGATACGGTGCTTTACTTCGAGGGCGATACCCACTCTAGTTTCAGGCTGGTGCGGGCCTTCAAGAACCGCTTCGGCGCAGTGAATGAGCTGGGGGTGTTCGCCATGACGGAACGGGGGCTCAAGGGCGTGAGCAATCCCTCGGCGATCTTCCTGTCCCAGCACGAACAAGCGGTTTCCGGCAGCTGCATCCTGGTCACCCAGGAAGGTACCCGGCCCTTGCTGGTGGAAATCCAGGCGCTGGTGGACCCCAGCCATAGCCCCAGCCCCCGCCGGCTTTCGGTTGGCCTGGAACAGAATCGGCTGGCCATGCTGCTGGCGGTGCTTCACCGCCACGCCGGGGTGGTCTGTTTCGACCAGGACGTGTTCGTCAATGCGGTTGGGGGGGTGAAGATCGCCGAACCGGCAGCGGATCTGGCGGTGGTGTTGGCCATGGTGTCATCCCTGCGCAACCGGCCCTTGCCGGCGGGCCTGGTGGTCTTTGGGGAGGTGGGTCTGGCCGGCGAAATCCGGCCCGCGCCCCGCGGCCAGGAGCGCTTGAAGGAGGCTGCCAAACTGGGTTTTACGGTTGCCTTGGTGCCCAAGGCCAATGCTCCCAAACAGCCGATTTCCCATATCCGCGTCGTGGCGGTGGATCGGGTGGAGCAGGCCATCGACCGCTTGCGGGAGATGGAGTAGGGCGGTCCTTCAGGCGAAATAGGTATTCAGGTCGAAGGTGGAGCGTCGCCCCACGTCTGCCCGGTGCCGGGACATCCACTCCTGCGCTTGATTCCGGCCGAGATCCCGCAGCATCTCGAGGAATGGCACATGAGCCGCCACCTTGGTGGCGGGGGAAAACTGGCGGGTGAGTTCCCGCGCCTCCAGAAGATGAAAGCGATTGCGGGCCACCCGCCGCTCCAGCCGACCCAGGGGTAGCCAGCTCTGCCGGGCAGCGCTCTGGATGCGGGCAAGAAAAGCCATTTCCCGCAAGAAACTGGCGCTAAACGCCAGCTCCAGCGCACGGCCGTGGATCTCTTCGGCGCTACGGGGTGTCTGGTCGTACTCCAGAGGGGAAAGGAGGACCAGTAGGGTATCGTGGCTTGGGCAGTCGAACACCAGGGGCAGCACCGCCGGATTGGCCGCATAGCCACCGTCCCAGTAAGCTTGGCCTTCGATCACGATGGCGTGCTGCAGGGTCGGCAGGCAGGCGGAGGCCAACACGGTTTCGGCGGTCAGCTCCCATTCCAGGAACAAGCGCAGGCGGCCGCTGTTGGCATGGGTGGTGGCGATGAATAGGGGGACGGGAGGGCTCTGGCGCAACGCCTCAAAGTCCACCAGAGCGGTCAGGACATCCCGCAAGGGATTGAGATTGAGGGGGTTCCACTGGTAAGGGGAAAGAAAATGGGTCCAGTGGATCAGCAATTTCATGAGGGGTGCTAAAGCCGCGCTGTCCCCGTTATTGGCACTAACCAAGGGGTCGAAAGGCATGCTTTTTCCCACCCCATACCAAAAATCTGCCAGGGCCTGTCGAGCGACTTCCGCGCCGCCCCTGCGTAAGCCATCGGCGAGAACCACCGCATTCATGGCGCCAGCACTGGTGCCGGAAATGGCCCCTATCCCGATCCGCCCATCCTCCAGGAGCGCATCCAGTACACCCCAGGTAAATGCCCCGTGGGCACCGCCACCCTGGAGCGCCAGGTTGACGGCAGGGGGCGTGACCTTAAGGAAATTCAGGGGGGAACGGGTAGCCATGATGTTAATCCCTCAGGTCGGTCCTGATCAGACCGCAGAGCCGGCCGCGAACCCGCTGGCCCATGCCCATTGAAAGTTGTAGCCACCCAGCCAGCCCGTCACGTCCACCACCTCTCCGACAAAATACAGTCCTGGCACTCCTTTGGCCTCCATGGTGCGAGAATCCAGACCACGGGTATCCACCCCGCCGCGGGTGACTTCTGCCTTGGCGTAGCCTTCGGTTCCGATGGGTTGAATCTCCCAGGCGACGAGATCCTGGGCGAGTTTGCGCAGGACTTTGTCCGGCGCTTCTGCCATGGGAGTCTCTTCTATGTGATGACGTCGCACCCAGACATCCGCCAATCGCCGAGGCAGCCACTGGGAGAGCGTCGTCGCGACACGCTGGCGATTGCCGGATTTTGCCGTCAGCAAGGCGACCTCGAGGGGCATATCCGGGACCAGATTGATCTTGAGGGTGTCCCCCGGATTCCAGTATGAGGACACCTGAAGGATTGCGGGTCCAGACAGCCCTTTATGGGTGAACAGCAGATCGTCAAGGAAGGCCCCGGCTCCGCAGCGAACTTCAGCCTTGAGACTGATTCCGGCAAGCTCAGCCATTGGCCCCCAACTACTCCGGTCAAACACCAGAGGTACCAATGCCGGGGAGGGGGCGACGATATCCAGGTTGAATTGCCGTGCAATTCGATACCCCAGATCAGTGGCGCCCATCTTTGGAATGGAGAGGCCTCCGGTGGCAACAACCAGACGAGGTGCAAGGAAGCGGCCCCGGTTTGTTTCCACGGTGAAGGAATCGTCATGGCCGGAGACCCCGGAAACCGTGGAGGGGTAGGTCAACCTGACTTCACCCGCGGCACATTCAGCCAGCAGCATGTCGATGATCCGTTGGGCAGAGTCATCACAAAACAACTGCCCCAGGTGTTTTTCATGGAAGGCGATCTGGTGGCGCTTCACCATGGCCAGGAAGTTCTCCGGCGTGAAACGCGCCAAAGCGGATCGACAAAAACTTCCATTCATGGAAAGAAAGTTGCGGTGGCTAACGCTCGTATTGGTGAAGTTGCATCGGCCGCCGCCGGAAATCCGTACCTTCTCAGCCGGCTTCCGGCCATGGTCCAGCACCACGACCCGGCGCCCACGGGAACCAGCAGTGGCTGCGGTCATGAGACCCGCAGCACCCGCGCCCAAAACAATGACATCGAAGTGTTCAACGGCAACCGTCACTATTGGAGAGTCCTGATGATGTAAAAGAGAGCTTTGATAACCACAGGGCGCTGAAGCGGGCATCCGGCTACCCACGTAGCGATGACTCACCGCTAGGGGCGGCGACTTCAAACCGCAAAGCGGAAGAAATTAAACTGCACAGGGGAAGATACACAGGAAAGCCGGCGGGTGGGCGTCGAACCCACATAAGCGGACCGCTGAGCGGAACCGTCCTGTTTCCGATTGCAGGCACCGCTGGTCCCTATTGGTATACTGACCTACAAGGCGGGTTCGTTTCGGACGTAAAAGTAGGGGGGCTTCGGCTGCATCTACTGCTCGCCGCCAGGTTATGGGGCAGACACGGACTCATTTCGGGCGTTCGGGGTCAGGGTGTGCTTTAGTACGACATTGACCACCGTGGCCCCCCCTTGGGCCGGGCCTTCACTGTGATTGTGCCGCCATGGGTCGGGCGACCCTTGCAGCGCTATGGCGTGCGTCTCGCGCTGCGGTCATTGCCCCGTGTGAACGATCTGTGTTACCGGGGTGGTGGAGCACTATTTCCCCGTCAGAACTCCACCCACACCCCGCTTGCATCCACGTCCCGGACCGTGCCGGCTACCGAGCGGGTATTTGAGCCGCTGGTCTTGGCCACGGTCTGGTCATCTACCATGTAGCAATCGCTGCCCACGTCGGCCAGGCTGATCTGGTCGGTGCTGGTGGAATTGGCTAAGCGATAACAGCCCCGGCGCACCTTCACATGGACGGCCCCGGCGGCGCCGGTGGCGTTATCGGCCAGGGCCTGGGCCACGCCCACGGCCTTCAAGGCGGTGGCGGTCTGGCCCTTGGTGGCGTAGCCCGCGCTGGTTACGGCCACCATCGCCCCGGCGTAGATCTTTACCGAAGCGGCCACCGGGAATTGGAAATCGCGGCCGTCCCGGGCGGGGGTGTTGCGGTCTTGGGTCATGGCGGTCATGGCTTCTCCTTAGCCCAGCCAGGGGCAGACGATCACTTCAGCGGTGCCGGCCCACACGTTACCGGCGCCGGCTGCATCGTTTTGGGCCACCAATACCTGGCGGGCCGCCTGCTCAACGGAGGGAGCGACCAGGGCCACGGTGGGCGAAATGCCCAAGGGGTTGCCGCTGGGGGCCTTGAGGCTTTGCATGGCGGCCCGGGCGGTGGCGTAGCGGGTGGCGTCAAAGGTCTTGTTGGAGCCGTAGGCCAGTTGCCACAGGCCATAGCCAGCATTCACCCGGGCTTCCACCCCATAAATGTACTCGCCCCGCATGAAGACGTTTTCGTCGCCGTCATTGTCCAGACGGGTGAAGGTGTAATCACGCCGCTTCTGGAAGATGACGGGCTTCACCACCTGGGCGGTATCCAGCAAGATCCAGCTGGGCCGATCGCCGGGGGCGGTCAGATCGGCATTGGACACGGTGCCGGCGGCCGGATCGTCCGGGTCCACCGGGTGGTCGGTGTCGAAGAAGTACTGTCCGTCATAGCAGGGCTTGGTGGCGCCGTCCCGCAGCAACTCGAAGCACAAGCGGTCCGGGTGGAGGGCCGCATCCTGGCCCATCAGCTTGAAGGCGCCGGAAAGGACCCCCACCCGGTCATCCTCGATATCATCCCGGGGCACCGTGATGGTGTTCTCGAACTTGCGGTTGACGATGGAGAAGCCATGGACCCGCAGGCCCTTGAGGTGCTTGTCTCCGATCCATTCCCGCAGGCCGTTGTACTGGCCCAGCCAGCCGTAATCCTCCTCCCGGGTGGCACTGGGCACCGTCAGGGCAATGCGGTCATAGAGCGGCTTGGCGGCCAGCATGCCGGCCTGGTAGTCGGCCCGGAAGTTGGTGAACACGGCACCCAGGGCCGCTTGGTTGATGATCATGGTGGGGATCTCCGGTCAGTCGGTGAGGCCGGTTTCTTCGTCCGCGAAGCCGGCTTTGAGATGGGCGAACTCCTGGGGGGTGCGCCCGGTCAGGGCGCACACGTGCAGTTCTTCCTGGGTGAGGGCGGCCACGGCCGCCACCCCCAGGGTCTTGCCCTTGCGCCGGATGGCGTCGGTTTGCATTTCCAGATTCAGCAGGGCGGGACGGTTGAGTAGGGTGGCGAGGGCTTCCAGATCGGTTTGCGCCACCTTGCGGGCGGCTGCCACCTGGTAGGGCAGCAGCCGCCCTTCCCGGCTGGCGGCATCGACCAGGGCATCGATGCGCTGGTCGTGGATCTGGCTGGACAGCTCGGACACTTGCGCTTGGGCCCGGGAGGTTTCTGCAACCTGCTCCCGTAGTTGCTCCAGGGCTTGTTGAGCGGTGAGTACCAAGGCTTCCACCTGGTCCGCGAGTTTCAAGGCGCCCGGGTCGTGTAAGCCTTCCAGGAGGCTGCGCAGGGCCGCCACCGGGCCCCCCGTTACGTCCCGGGTCAGGGCCGTGACTTCTTCCAGGCCGTCGAGGGCTGGATTGTTGGTCAGCGCCGCCCCCATGAGTCCCGTGATGGCGCCGGTTTCGCCATCAAAGGCGATCACCGGTGAGAGGTAGAGGTATTCCCCGCCCTGGATCATGGCGCGGGCCTTTTCGGTCCACGCCACGTCCGTGGCATAGAGCCCTTCCCCTTCCCGCCATTCGGCGCGCTTGAACCAGCCGGCCGCCGGGGCGGGCTGGCCATTGTCCCGGGCCTTGAGGCCTTGGTGCTCGTAGTCAATAGGCACTTTGGTTTTGGCGGCCTCCAGGGCGGCGATGATGCGGCCGGCGCTGGCCCGATCCATCTTCCAGGCGGGCAGGTTCTGGGGCCGTCCGTCCCGGGCACGGAATTCTCCGGCGGGGAGGAGCTGGAGGGTATTGCCGGCGCTGGGCAGTTTCACGGCCAGGGCGGCCAGTTGGGGGCTGGTCATGGGGTGGGGGTCTCCATGGGGATGGGCGCGGCCTCCCGTCGCTGGCGGCGCAGCTCGGCCTGGCGCTCCAGGATCTTGTAAATAGTGGGGACGGATAGGTCGTAGCGGTCGACCAGTTCGTGATGGTTACGGCCGGTGAACTCGGCATGAATGCGGGTATCCCGGAGCGCCCTTTGGAGGGCCTTGCCACGGGGCAGATAGACGGCGCGGCCCCCGAAGTAATGCCCCAATTCCGCAATGCCGATGCGGGCCAGGTCCAGGGCCTGGGGCTTACCCAGGCCCCCCAGGCGTTGAAAGGCGTCGGCCAGCACGTCATACATTTCCACCATTCTCTGGGGCCATTGGCAGTGCGCGGAGAGGTCCGGGTCTTTGGATTGGGCTTTGGGCTCTACTGGCATTGGGGGACGCTGTGGGTTTCACCAAAGCGAAGCATTTCAACCCGGGGGTATCCCCGGGGTTTCGCGGGATTGAAAGGATTTCCGTTTGGGAAGCTCCGAATCCGGGCCGTGGCGCCGTTAATGGGGGGCGGTGGTAGCGGGATAGGAACGCAGTGGCATTCGGCCCATGGCGGGCGAATTAACGGCCAAGTAACGCTATTGCCTGGGAGGGGGAAAGAAACAGGGCGCCGAAGCGCCCCATGGGGGGCTGATCTTGGGTTATGCCCCAGCTCCCGGATGGACGGCAAACTGGGATTGCGGTCCATTCTGGATGCGAATCTCGCTGGCCGCGTCCATCACCTCCTCCCCCTTGCTGCTTACATGGTCCCCCACCAATTCCACCAGTTGACCCAAACCATGAAGGATCGGCATCTCCGAGAGACCCTCACACTGGGCAGGATCCGATGCCTGCATTAACCACGCCAGGGCCTTTAAGCCTGCGCCAATGTCACGCACATCGAACCCCATGTTTTCCAGTCTGAAAGCGGCGAAAACGAGGGAATCGCGGGCTGTTTGTGTGCTCATACGGGTTGTCCTTTCGGGAGGGTGGTCTTGGGAGTGCTGCGGTTCTTGATCCAGTTTTCCAGCCCGAGAAGCACGTTCCGCAGGCCGGTTCGAGTGAGGAAGCGGGGGTTATCCACCTTGGCGACACGGGCCACGAAGGCGGCAAAGGCGGGATCGTCGATTCCGCCGGTGAACCCAAGCTGCTTGCATAGCACGGCGGCTTTCTTCCACTGCTGGCGGGAGGGGCGGTCGCTGCCCTTGCCGCCCCGGTCGGCCTTGCCGAGGGGGCGGCCGTCGTCGAGGGCACCCAGGCCCCGCAGTTCGTCGGCCAGGCGGGCCAGCTCGGGCTCGGTGCACTCCGTGGAACTGCGCTTGCCGGTGTGTTTTTCCATCCAGGCGCGGCGGATGTCTTCGTCCCAGCCCATGCGCTTGGCGCCGAGGTGGATCATGGCGTAGAGGTCGCGGCGGCTCATGCTTACGCGACCCCACGACTGGTGATGTAGCTCAGCACCAGCTCGCCCGTCAGATCGGCGCCGGGATTGCGGCGCTTCACGTCTTCGACGATGTTGGTGAGCTTGCGCAAGCCGCCTGGGCGGGGCAGGTGTTCCTTGCCTGACGCATCCACCCAGCGCGCCGCCAATTCAGTGAACTTCTTGGTGAGTTGCTTGCCCGTCAAGCCCATCCAGAGCATCCACGCCTCAACATCCGCAGGAGAGAGATAGGGGATTTCCTGGATGCGGGTGCGGCTGGCGAAAGCGTCGTACAGATCGTTTTCGAGCACCCCATGGCGGCCCTTCAGGATCGGGTTTCCCAGCAGCAGGAACCCAGCGCCGGAGGCCTCCCACAGGTCGCGGATCACGTCGACCATCGCGCCGTTTTCGACTTTTCCGAAGCGGTTTGCCTCGTCGATGATGACTAGATCGCCGGGGCGCAGCTCCTTACAGATGAGATCGTAAGCGGCGTCACCCACAGCATGGCGCGGGCTGCCGCGCAATCCGGCAAGAATGGTGGTCAGGCACTTCGCCACCGTCCTGTCTGCTTCCTGTATCTTGATCATGACGGCGCCGCAATGGTTATGACGACGCGGGTAGTCGGCCACAATGGTTTCGCCTGCCTTGCTCTTACCGTTGCCAACCCCAGACACGAAGACGCTTAGTAGGCTGTGCTGCAGCGTCTCCACGCCGAAGTTGTAGAGCGAGTTATGGAACGGCGTGGGGGCGTGCCCCGGTTTGGCTCGCCGGTCGCGTGCGTCCCCTTCCAGCCAAGCCGAGAGCTTTTGCGCGGCTTCGGCGCGGGTCTGCATCGTGTAGCGGCCCGTGAAATTGGAGGGCAGGATGCGGCTGAGCATCTGGCTCAAGACTTCTTGGTCGACCTCACTCATGAGAATGAGCCGGCCAAACGGGTAGCCCTGTGCGAGGCGGGTTTCCACAGCGGCAATGACGGGCTCCACTTCCGCGAGCTGGCGCTCCTCTTCAGCCTCTCTTGCCGCCTTGCGCTGGGCGTAATACTCCTGCTCGGAAGCGTGGCGCAGCACCTTCTGGAAGGGCTGAGCCGTGGCTTCCGTCGCACCGTCTTGGCCCATGTCCAAGGGATTTTCGAGTAGCATGTGGACTCCTGTTTATCGGGTGGTGCCGGTTTTCGGGATTGCTTCACCAGAGCCCAGCGGGGTGGCGCCCTCGCTGGGCTTTTCATTTGGCAGGAACGCGGCTGCCTGTTGCCGCCAGTCGGGCAATTCGCCGTAGTCTTCGAACTCGCGCCGTTGCGGGCGGTTGGCGTAGTGGTCGGGCACCAGCGGGGTGATCTCGCCGGTCTTGCGGTCGAGCACTTCGGCCGGGCCGATCTCCTCGGGGGGAAGCGCTGGCGGGGGCAGGCTGGCGGCATCCACAGCTGCGGCCAGCTCGGGCGTCAGAAGGATTTCAGGCCCTTTGAGGGCGGACACATTCAAGCCCACGGCGGCCACGTGGCGGGACATTTCCGTGGGTAGGTCGACCTTGCGTGTCGTGGCCTTCAGTTCCCGGACATAGGCATTTTGCACGCTGGCAAGGCGGCTTTGTTCCTTGGCGCCAGCACCGCCGACAAACGAGAAGATCGGACGGCGCGGAATCATCACCAGCTTGCGGCCGTCATCCAGCATGAAGACGTAATCGGGCGCCCATTTGGCGTAACGCACGGTCACACGCTGTCCGACACGCTTTACCAGTTCATCGCCTTGATACCACTTGCCGTCGACCTCGATGCCGCCGGTCTGGACTTTCGGGGTCTTCTCTTCAGAAAAGGCGAAGACCAGCGCATCAAAGGGAAGAGACGGCGGAGGGGCGATGCTCTCGGCGTTGAAATCGGCCCGCGTTTGATCTGGGGAGCGGCCGCCAAGGCCCTTCTGTGGCTTGGTCCTGTAGTAGGCAAGTGCCTGATAGAAAACCGCTTCGAACTTCTCCGGCGCGCCAGGGAAGGGCTTGGGCGCCTTGCCCATTTTGTGGGTACGCTTGTTCATGCGGTCGCCACCGATCCAACCCGGCAGCATCGAAAGGAGCTGTTCGAGCACCCCGAAAATGCCCTCGATCGGCTTGGAGCATGGACGGTGGGGCAGGGCGCGCAAGATCGGGTCAGTGCGCACGTCCAGGCTGTCATCGTCATCAACGACGATCTTTTCGCCCTCCCGCATCAGGATCCGCAGGTCGTCGGCTAGGGCCGCCAGCTCCCTGAAGCCCCGCTCCAGCTCAGTCCATGAGTACTCCGAGCCGTTATCTAGCATCAGCAGGCGCGGCAGGCCCCAGGCCCGCACCATCGCGGCGAAAGAGTTGGCGACATGCGCTTGCGTGATGCCCTTGCCAGGGGCCAGCAATACCAGGGTGCAGAACAGGTCGTTGGTGGCAATGTCCAGCCAGGCGATCAGCCGATAGGTGCCTTCGGTGCCGTCCTCCCGGCAGACAACGATATCCACCGGGTGCACGTCGCCCACCACGATGTCGGCCGGCCGCAAGCCCTCGCGGGATCGTTCGATGCGCGGTGTGTAATGGTCGAACCACCGCTTGGCGTCCTTCTCCTTGATGGCGATCAGCTTGGTTTCGCTGTGCTTTTTGACGAAGTAGCGCCCAACCAGGCAGGCCTTGAAGGTGGCGTCCTCCCAGCCCGCGGCTTTCGACAGTTCCAGCAGCTTCGACGATGCCTTCTGGTTGCAGTCCGACCAGCCCGGCACGCCGGCCGCCCACAGGCTGCGGACGTAGGTTTCGATCTCGCGGGCGATGTCCTGCTTCACTGGTTCAGACAAGGGGCAGGCATTGTCCCAGGTGCGGCAGATCAGGTGCCGGTCAGGCTTTTCGAGGCGGGGTTTCCGTGCCAGGCCGTGGAGCCCGCCGGCCTCCTTGATGCGCGAGATCCAGTCATAGAGGGTGCGCAGCTTCACGGGCTTGGGCTTGCCGTCAAGGCCGATATGGGTCTTGGCGGCAATCTCCTTCATGACCTGGATACGGCCGGGCGAGTGCTCGTCGTATTCCATCGCGGGCGCCAAAATGCGCGCCTTCCAGTCGATTTCGGTTTGCTGCTTCGCCGCTTTGGGATCGATCTGAGCCGGCATGGGGATGGGGTCGCCTAGGCGCGCCGCCGGGGCGGGAAGGGCTTTCTTGCGCTGTTCCAGCCACTTGATGTAGAGGGCCGGGGGCAGGGTGTCGACGCGGACCTGGTAGGGATTGCTCGCACTGGCGGGGCCGCCGTTGGGAGTGCGGACCAGCAGGGAATGCTTGCGCCAAGTGCCGCCTTCGTAGCACTTGCGGAGGGCATCGCGGGCTCTGTTCTCACGGATACCGGCCAGCTCGGCAAGCGTCTCTGCTGGAACCCACAGCGCCTCGCAATCGCCCGGCGCTGGCCCGAGGGCCAAGGGTAGGGTGTTGAAATCCGAAGTCATGCCGGTGCCCCCTCTTGGCGGGCACGCCAAAGGGCGTGGCCCCGATCGTTGCCGGCGAAGTAGGCGTCCGCTTGGGAGGTTCCGAGCTGGAAGGGAACCTGGATGCGTGCGCCGTGCATGCGGTACTTGAGAACGTCCAGCATCCCCAGGCGATATTCCGGGCTGCGCCGGTCGCCGCGTGCCAGCGCAGCATCGACGATCTGTTCCGGGGTGCTCATTTAGGCGGCTCCCCTGCGATCTTCCCCTTCCCGGCGGTCGCCCCCGGATCGGTGCTCTTGCCCTTCTTCGTAGGGCTCTTCCTCGACGATTTCGCCTTCCTTGATGCCAAGCAGGACGGCGGCTTTATGCGCTTGACCGCGTTTGCCTTTGATCCTCCCGGAGAGCACGCCGCGGGCGATTTCCGGGTCTATTCCGTGCCGCCGTGCCCAGTGGGATACGGCTTCCCCTCTACGATTGAACTCGTCCCTTACTTGCTCAAGGGTCTTGCCTTGTTTCTGTTCCATAATGTTGTTTCCTCATGTCAAAACCGGAACGTATTGACATGGTGCGGAACAAACATGCGAAAAACAATACGAGCGTGCGATGGAAAAAGTCAGTCTTGGTGATCTTGGTGGGCGGATTCGGGAGGAGAGAGAGCGACTAGGGCTCAGCGTTGCCAAGTTCGCGGCAGGAGCCGGTGTGTCCGATCGATCCCAGCGAAATTACGAAGCTGGCGACCGTCTACCTGACGCCTCATATTTGGTTGCTGCCGGCGCACTGGGGGCCGATACAGACTTCATCCTTACTGGGGAGAAGGCGGCCTGGCGCATTCTTGCGGAGTCGGTGACGAAAGAATGCGAAATCCTCGAACGAGTGGTGCGTGACCTTGAAGAGGCCATTCTTCAGCGAGGTCTTCGGGTCGACCCTGAGAAGAAGGCAAAGTACGTGGTATTTCTCTATCGAGCGGCCAGATGGGGGGCGCCAACGCATGGCCAGGTGATAGAGGAAATGCTTACCCTTGGCTCTTCTCCCTGATGCGGTTTTGCAGGCGTTTTGTCACTGCCGTTACCGATTTAGCGAGACGGCTAGGGGCCGCAACCTTGTCATAAATCGCCCGAAATGGGGGCCGCAACCCGGTCGAGGGGGCGCACGAGGGGGCGCACGAGGGGGCGCAACATCCTCATAAAATGGCGAAAACAGGGGGCGCAACCTGGCTCAGCCCCTTCGGCCGTCTTTAGATCGCCACGCCCGCCAGATGGCCCCAGCCGTCCATTCGAAGGCATCAAGTGCTTGAACTGGAGCAGCTTTTTCCCATTCTGTGGCATTCCTTGAGCGTTTTGTTCATTCTGCCGAGACGACCCCCGCATCCCTGAAACCCGTGCCGTTCCTGGCCTTTTTGCAGTTTATTTCCTGCTTCCCAGTGCGGATTTCAATCAGCACCCCCACCACCAACGCAAAATTTTCAGGATCTTCCTGATTTTTTCCCGTGCTCGACTGACGATAATGTGTATTATGTAAAGTTACATAAAATGGTGACACCGACGATCCGGTATAATGTGCCCTCATTTATTGGAGACAGACAACAATGGGTTTTCTCGCTGGCAAACAGATCCTGATCACCGGCTTGCTGAGTAACCGTTCCATTGCCTACGGGATCGCCCGTGCGATGCATCGAGAAGGCGCGAGGCTGGCCTTTACCTATCAGAACGAACGTTTCCTCGATCGCATCAGCAAGCTGGCGGCGGAGTTTGATACCGATCTGGTTCTCCCTTGCGATGTACAGGATGACGCCCAGATCGACACGCTGTTTTCTGAACTGGCAAAGCACTGGAATGGGCTGGATGGCTTGGTTCACTCGATTGCCTACGCACCGACCGAGGCGCTCGAAGGGGATTTCCTGAACGGATGCAGTCGCGAGGCTTTCCGGATTTCCCAGGAGGTCAGCGCCTATAGCTTTCCTGCTCTTGCAAAAGCCGCACGGCCCATGATGCAGGGGCGCAATGGAGCTCTGTTGACCCTGTCTTATCTCGGTGCCGTGCGGACCATGCCCAACTACAACATCATGGGTCTGGCTAAAGCCTCCCTTGAGGCATCGGTACGCTACATGGCTGTTAGCTTGGGATCCGAAGGCATTCGCGTAAACGGCATTTCCGCCGGTCCCATTAAAACCTTGGCGGCATCCGGCGTTGGCAATTTCGGGAAATTGCTTGCATTCAACGAACGCAACGCGCCACTCCGTCGGAATGTCACTATCGAGGAAGTCGGCAATGCAGCGGCATTTTTGTGCTCTGACCTGGCATCCGGGATCACGGGTGAAATCATGTACGTGGATGGCGGCTTCAACACCACGGCGTTAGGCAATCAGGACCAGGGTTGAATGTTCAAGTGGTTGGCAAAAAAGGCCAGGTATCCTGGCCTTTTTTGTCTCAAGACGCCGGAGATCAGTTTTCTGCCGCCAGCTTTCCAAGGACAGTCTGATTAATTTTGACATCGTAGCGGGCACGCAGGGCTCGCACATAGCCTTCCATGTCCTGACGCCCCAACCCTCTTGCCAACTGTTCTTGCGCGGCCTTAATCCGCGGGTCTTCGCCGTCCATTGCAGGTTTGTTAATACTCTCGATCTTGATGAGTGCATAGCCCCCTGCGGGCATCGACACTCCAACAAATAGGGGTAGCGATCCCTGATCAGCGCCGAATACTGCTCGAACGACCTGTGGTTCAACTCCTGGCGTGCTGCGCTGTAGCGTGAGGGGTTTCGACCAATTTTGGTCGCTCCCCCCTGCTCCAGCCTTGATAGCGGCCAAGGCTTCTTCCCCAGCCTTCTTGGCCAAGCGCGACGCTTCCTTCTGAACCAATATGGTGCGAATCCGTTCGGTAGCTTTTTCCAAGCTCAAAACTGTTGCGGGTTGATGTTCCAGAACACGAGCAGCAACCAAGGTCTTGTTGCCCACGTCAATTGCCTCGGTATTGTGTTTGCGAACCAAGGCATCCTCCGAAAATAGCGCGGCAATCAACTTCCGGCTCTCATGTTCACCAATGCCCCTGGCGCTTTCGTCAATCCAGTCACTCTTTACAACATGGAGCTTGAGCTGTTCTGCAACGGGTGCAAGGCTGTCGCTTTGCTCATACACCATGTTGCCGAAAGCCTCGGCAGACTCGGCGAATCGCTTTGCCGCAGCCTGCCGCTTCAACTCAACCTGGATCTCATCGCGTACGGCATCAAAAGCCTTGCCTTGTGCCGGTTTAATCGCGGTTAGACGAATGATATGGAGGCCAAATTCAGACTGAACAAGCCCGCTGATTTCCCCTTCCTTGAGAGAAAAAACAGCGTCTTCGAAAGGTTTGACCATGACTCCCCGGCCAATGAATCCCAGGTCCCCTTCTTTTGCTGAAGAGCCCGGATCCTGGGAAAACTCCCGGGCAAGACTGCCGAATTTTGACGGGTCTGCCTTGACTCGTGCCAGAAGATCGTCAGCCAAAGCTCTTGCTTTGGCACTTTCGGCTTCACTTGCAGAGGCAGAAGTCTGAATGAGGATATGACTTGCCCGCCGCTCTTCTGGCGCAATATATTTTTCCTTGTGGTCGTCGTACCATTCCCTGATCTCTTCGTTTGAAATGGAGACTTCGCTTTCCAGACTGGCAGCGTTCAAGACCACATATTCCGCCCTCAATCGCCGAGGGATACTGAAGTCGCTCTGATTTTCATTGTAGAAGCGCTCGACATCCTCTGCTGTTACCGCAACTGAAGGCACATAACGATCTGGCTTGAATTCCTGCGTTCTAACAACCCGCTGCTCTGCCTGCAACGCCACCAAGGCGGCTGCGGAGCGCCGAGCAACCACAGTTTTATCTCCCACGGCGGCGGCGATCTGTTGAAACGCCATGTCCTGGCGCAAACGCGCTTCAAACTGGACTTCGCTCAAACCTTGAGCTCGGACATAAGCCTCATAGCGAGCCTTGGAGAACTGTCCACCGTCCTGAAAGGCGCCCGCACTCAGGATCATTTCCTGAAGGTTGCGATCCGACACCGTCAGGCCAGCCTTAAATGCGGTCAATGAAAGAACCCGCTGATTGACCAGGGTGTTAACAACCTGGCCACGAAACTGTGCAGATTTAAAAAGCTCTCCATCCACCGGTGTCGGAGATGAACTGCGAATTCGCTCTTGTTGCTCTCTGAAGCCCTGTTCAAACTCCTGCACGGATACTGGGCTTCCCGCGACTGTGGCAACGTCGCCCAAGCCGCCGGAACCGCGTAAATAGGATTCAATTCCAAAAAAAGCGAATGACAAGGTAATTAGTCCAAGAATAACCTGAACCACACGTTTGTTATTGCGCACTGATTCGAACATGGTGAATGCACCAGATGGCTAATAAGGTTGTCAAGCATTGATAAGCAAAAAGGCGAACCTGAGTTCGCCTTTTTAAATACCGTGGCGGAGTGGACGGGACTCGAACCCGCGACCCCCGGCGTGACAGGCCGGTATTCTAACCGACTGAACTACCACTCCCCGTTGGTGGGTGCTGACGGGATCGAACCGCCGACATTCGCCTTGTAAGGGCGACGCTCTACCAGCTGAGCTAAGCACCCTTAGCCGCGAATCAATTCATTCGCCGACTAAAGATGATCAGTTTACCGCATCTTTCAGTGCCTTGCCAGCGCGGAACTTGGGCACCTTGGCAGACTTAATCTTTATCGCTTTTCCAGTTCTCGGATTACGGCCGGTTCTCGCGGCTCGATCACCGATGTAGAACGTCCCGAACCCCACAAGGGTTACAGAATCTTCTTGTTTAAGGGACTGCTTCACGGCAGCAAGTGTTGCATCAAGCGCTCGGCCCGCTGCTGCCTTGGATATTTCAGCCTGTTTGGCAATGACTTCAATCAGCTCGGATTTATTCACGCAAGCCCCCTCAACTCTCGGTTAGCAAGGACCGCAATGCGATTCCTCATGTCGCACTGTGCCAACGACTCAAATCGAGCCAGAGCCGTCAGGTGCCATATAGCGCCCATGAGTGGACCATGTCAAGGCTGCGCCGCAGCATGAACACGGATCAAAGGACTCCTTTAAAACCGGTTCGGGTGCCGAAGGCCGGCGTGCCGAACCGTGATTTCACTAATGAGCCAATGACGGATTCACGGCCGAATCGTCCCCGGACGGGGCTGCCGGTGCTGACTCGACTACAGGGGATGCCTCAAGAGCAACCGGTTTGCGTTCCAGAGCCCGTTCGAGAACTTGATCGATCCACTTCACCGGAATTATCTCAATCACTCCTTTGATGTTTTCCGGTATGTCGCTCAAATCCTTGACGTTCTCCTCTGGGATCAGGGCTGTTCCGATTCCACCTCGGACCGCCGCCAGCAACTTTTCTTTGAGTCCGCCGATGGGAAGAACCTCGCCGCGCAGGGTGATCTCACCCGTCATGGCGACATCGCACCGAACGGGGATGCCCGTCAGTACTGACACCAGTGCGGTGGCAATGGCGATCCCGGCCGAAGGGCCGTCCTTGGGAATGGCACCTTCCGGCAAGTGAATATGGAGATCGCTCTTCTGATAGAAGTCCTCGGCGATCCCCAAGGAGATCGAACGCTTGCGGACTACGGACAGGGCGGCCTGAATCGATTCTTGCATCACTTCGCCGAGCTTTCCCGTCGTCATGACCTTGCCCTTGCCGGGCAAGGCAACCGTCTCGACCGTCAGCAGTTCTCCACCAACTTCCGTCCAGGCGAGACCGGTTACCTGGCCCACCTGATTTTTCTTCTCGGCCACACCGAAAGAGTACTTCCGAACCCCCAGGAACTTATCCAGATTCTTGGCATTGACCACAACCTTGCTGGCCCGCTTGCGCATCACCAAGGCCTTCACGACCTTTCTGCAGATCTTGGATACCTCGCGCTCCAGACCGCGGACTCCTGCTTCCCGAGTAAAGTATCGAATGATGTCGCGAATGGCCTCTTCGGTGACGGAAAGCTCTTCCGCCTTCAGCCCATTGTTGGTCATCTGCTTGGGCAGCAGGTAACGCTGAACGATATTTACCTTTTCATCTTCCGTGTAACCCGACAGCCGAATGATTTCCATGCGGTCCAGCAACGGAGCGGGAATATTCAAGGTGTTGGCGGTGGCTACGAACATCACATCCGAAAGGTCATACTCGACCTCGATGTAGTGATCGACGAAGGTGGTGTTCTGCTCAGGGTCCAGGACTTCCAATAGAGCAGACGAGGGGTCGCCACGAAAATCCATGCCCATCTTGTCCACTTCATCCAGAAGGAACAAGGGATTCTTCACGCCCACTTTGGTCATGTTCTGGAGGATCTTGCCGGGCATTGAACCTATGTAGGTCCGGCGGTGGCCACGAATCTCGGCTTCATCCCGCACCCCCCCGAGGGACATGCGCACGAACTTGCGATTTGTAGCCCGGGCAATGGACTGCCCAAGGGAGGTTTTACCTACACCCGGAGGCCCAACCAGACAAAGGATGGGAGCCTTCAGCTTGTCGACCCGCTGCTGGACAGCAAGATATTCGACAATCCGCTCCTTAACCTTATCCAGTCCAAAGTGGTCCCTGTCGAGAATTTTCTCGGCTTCCACCAGATCCTTGCTGATTCGCGAACGCTTCTTCCAGGGCAAGCCAACCAGGGTTTCGATGTAGTTTCGCACCACCGTGGCTTCGGCTGACATGGGAGACATGAGCTTGAGCTTCTTGATCTCGGCCTGGGCTTTGGCCAAAGCTTCCTTGGTCATGCCGGCGGCTTTGATCTTCTTTTCCATCTCTTCCAGGTCGGCGCCCTCTTCCCCTTCGCCGAGCTCCTTTTGGATGGCTTTGACCTGCTCGTTCAAATAGTACTCGCGCTGGCTTTTTTCCATCTGGCGCTTCACGCGCCCGCGGATGCGCTTTTCAACTTGAAGAATATCGAGTTCGGTCTCCAGTTGACTCAACAGCTTTTCCAGACGCTCCCCCGCATCGAACATTTCCAGAACAGCCTGTTTCTGTTCGAGCTTCAAAGGGAGGTGGGCGGCAATCGTATCCGCCAGTCGGCCGGCTTCATCGATCCCGGCCAATGAACTCAGGATCTCCGGCGGGATCTTCTTGTTGAGCTTAACGTACTGATCAAATTGGGTAATGATCGCCCGGCGCATGGCTTCGACCTCGGTGTCCACGGACTGGACCGGGGCAATCGGCGTGGCCTTGGCCACAAACAGAGAACGAAGGTCCTCAACGGAATCGACCCGGGCTCGCTGGACGCCCTCGACCAGAACCTTGATCGTTCCATCGGGCAGCTTGAGCATTTGCAGGATGTTGGCGATGCACCCGATCTCATAGAGATCGTCTTCGGAGGGCTCATCCTTGGCGGCGGATTTCTGGGCCACCAGGAGAATGCTTTTGCCTCCCTCCATAGCGGTTTCCAGCGCCTTGATGGACTTGGGGCGACCAACGAATAGCGGGATCACCATGTGGGGAAAAACCACCACATCCCGCAGAGGCAGGAGCGGGAGTTCTACTGTTTCAGCCGAAGACAATGGCGTGGCGGGCATGGAAAGCAATCCTTAAAGAGGGATACCTCCCCCATCTGGGGGCAGAAGCGGGAAAAACAAGGGGACGGCTATCCCGCCCCCTTCCGGATCAGTTAGATCCGGCGACCTTCGGCTGGTCGGCGTAGATCAGGATTGGCTGACCGGCGGCTTCAATGACGTTTTCGTCGATAACAACCTTGGAGACATTTTCCATGGTTGGGAGTTCATACATGATGTCCAGCAGTGCATTTTCCAGGATAGAACGCAGGCCCCGTGCCCCCGTGCGACGCTTGATGGCACGGCGGGCGACAGCATGCAATGCCGCAGGGCGGATTTCCAGTTCGACCCCTTCCATGGAGAACAGCTTCTGGTATTGCTTGACCAGGGCGTTCTTGGGCTCGATGAGAATCTGAATCAGCGCTTCCTCATCCAGTTCCTGGAGGGTGGCCAGTACTGGCAAGCGACCAACGAACTCCGGAATCAAGCCGAATTTGACCAGATCCTCGGGTTCGGTCTGACGGAGGGTCTCCGTCACATTTTTGCCTTCCCGACTTGTGACCTCGGCGCCGAAGCCGATGCCGACCTTCTCGGTCCGGTTGCGGATCACCCGATCCAGACCATCGAAAGCACCGCCGCAAACAAACAGGATGTTGGTGGTATCCACCTGGACAAAATCCTGATTGGGATGCTTGCGCCCGCCCTGGGGGGGAACGGAGGCAACGGTGCCTTCGATCAGTTTGAGCAGCGCCTGTTGAACACCTTCCCCCGATACGTCCCGGGTGATGGAGGGATTGTCGGACTTGCGGGAGATCTTATCGATCTCGTCGATATACACGATGCCTTGCTGGGCCTTCTCCACATCGTAATCGCACTTCTGGAGAAGCTTCTGGATGATGTTCTCTACATCTTCGCCCACGTATCCGGCTTCGGTCAGCGTGGTGGCATCCGCCATGACAAAGGGTACATTCAGCAGGCGGGCCAGTGTTTGGGCCAGCAGGGTCTTGCCCGAACCCGTGGGTCCGATCAGCAGAATGTTGCTCTTGGACAGTTCAACCTCATCGTGGCGCCCGCCCAGATGGCGCAGGCGCTTGTAGTGGTTGTACACCGCCACCGAGAGGATGCGCTTGGCCACGACCTGACCAATCACGTACTGGTCCAGGATGTCGCAGATTTCCCTAGGGGTCGGGAGGGTGCCTTTCCCCGAGTCGCTGCCCTGATCGCCGGTCAGTTCGTCACGAATGATGTCATTGCACAGCTCGATACACTCATCGCAGATGAAGACGGACGGCCCGGCGATGAGTTTTTTCACCTCATGCTGGCTCTTCCCACAAAACGAACAATACAGCAGCTTTTCGCCACCCGACTTCTTCTCTGTCATGGCTGACCTCTCATCATTGTTCAGGCTGCGTCGGCCCGGCTTGTGAGCACTTTGTCCAGCAGGCCGTAATCTACGGCCTGCTGGGCAGACATGAAATTATCCCGATCGGTATCCTTCTCGATCTGCTCCACCGGCTGCCCGGTGTGCTTGGCGAGCATGTCATTGAGTTTTGCTCGCAGGCTCAGGATCTCCCGAGCGTGAATTTCGATATCGGAAGCCTGACCCTGGAAGCCACCAAGGGGCTGGTGAATCATGACCCGGGAATTGGGCAAGCAAAACCGCTTGCCCTTGGCTCCGGCAGCCAGGAGGAAGGCACCCATGCTGGCGGCCTGGCCGATGCATAGGGTGCTCACATCCGGCTTGATGAACTGCATGGTGTCGTAGATCGCCATGCCGGCCGTCACCGATCCTCCGGGGGAGTTGATGTAGAAAAAGATGTCCTTGTCGGGGTTTTCCGATTCCAGGAACAACAACTGGGCCACCACCAGGTTGGCGGTCACGTCATTCACCGGCCCAACCAGAAAAATCACCCGTTCCCGAAGCAGCCGCGAATAGATGTCATAGGCGCGCTCGCCACGCCCGCTCTGCTCCACCACCATCGGGACCAAGCCCAGACCCACTGGATCCCAGTCACTAGCAGAATGAGGAAAACCCGACTTCATTGTCACCCTTTCAGCGGCATCAGGCCGCGTTGCCCATCAACTCATCAAAAGACAAGGCCTTTTCGATGGTCTTGGCGCTGTTGAGCACCCACTCCACCACATTTTCTTCGATCACAAGGGCTTCCGCCTGGGCCAGGCGCTGGGGCTGGGAGTAATACCAACCAACCACTTCAGCCGGATCCTCGTAGCTTTGGGCAAACTCTTCCACCAAGGCACGGATCTGCTCAGGCTTGCTGTAGAGCTCCTGTGACTTCACCAGTTCTGCCATGATCAGGCCAAGCTTGACCCGGCGCTCAGCCTGCTCCAGGAACCAACTCGCTTCCACCGGGATGTTCTTGACGTCGAGCCCCCGCGTTTCCAGGTCGCGCCGGGCATTCTCGGCGAGTTGCTGGGATTCGGTGGTCACCAGGGCCTTGGGCACTTCCAGCGGAGTGGCTTCCAGCAGCACGTTCATCACCACCTCCTTGACCTTGGTCTGAAGACGGCGCTTGACTTCGCGTTCGAGGTTGGTCCGGATCTCCGCCCGCATCTTGTCCAGGTTGCCATCGGCGATACCCAAGGCCTTGGCCAGATTCTCGTCCACCGGGGGCAGGCGGGACTCTTCCACCTGTTTGACCGTCACTTCGAATTGCACGGCCTGCCCGGCCAGATTCTTGGCGTGGTAGTCCTCCGGAAAGGTCATATCGAAGGTCTTGCTCTCCCCTGCCTTGAGTCCCAGCACCGCCGTCTCGAAGTCCTTGAGCATGGAGCCAGCACCCACCACGAAGGAAAAGCCGTCGGCCTTGCCCCCTTCGAACACTTCGCCATCCTTGCGGCCGGTGAAGTCGATCACGACCCGGTCGCCGTCGGCGGCTGCCCGTTCGACGACTTCGTAGGTGGTGCGCTGCTTGCGCAGAACTTCCAGAGTCTTGTCCACTTCGGCATCGGTCACCGACAACACGGGACGCTCAATCTCCTTGGCACTCACGTCGCCAATGGCAACCACCGGGTAGACCTCGAACACCGCGCTGAATTCCAGGGTCTCGGCGTTGGCCGCTTCCTTGGGCTCGATGGAGGGATAGCCCGCCACCCGCACGCCGTCCTGGTTCACCTTGTCGGCGAACGCGCGCTCGATGGCCGCGCCGATGGCTTCGGAGCGGGCCTGGGGACCGTAGTTCTGGGCCACCAGCTTGAAAGGCACCTTGCCCGGGCGGAAACCGGGCATCTTCACGGTGCGCGCCATTTTCTTCAAACGAGCCTCCACGTCCTTCTCGATCTCGGAAATGGCGACGGCAATATCAATACGACGCTCCAGGGAGCTTTGGGATTCTTGCGTGTTCTGCATGAAGAGAGTTCCTGATTGATTACGGTTCCACTGGCCGCGGGGGAGTCCAAGACTCTCCTCGACATCAGCGGAAAGATGGGACTGATGAGGGCAAAGTCCCAGTCTACCATAGCCCTCAAGCCCAATCGCGCCGTCCCAAGCAAGCCACCGCTACCAGCGGGAAACACCACACGCTGGAGCGCTCGGGAGGAACTCCTGATTAGATCCGGGATTCTTACCATGAAACCGGGCGAGGTCCACAGCGGTGTTGCCGGAAATCCACAATCAAAAAAACTTCTCTCAACAGGTACAAGCAATTGGCCGTAAGCTGAATTCAGGCGTTCTTCCTTCGCCCGAGATGTACGCCAGCCCGGTTCAACAATTGAAGGAGTCTTCCCCATGAGCATCTTCAGTGCATACCAGGCTCGCTTCGAGGCAGCCAAAGAAGAGGAGTATTCCATCCAGGAATACTTGGAACTGTGCCGCACCGACCGCTCGGCGTACGCCACTGCCGCCGAGCGCATGCTGATGGCGATCGGTGAGCCGGAACTGGTCGACACTCGGCTGGATCCTCGGCTGTCTCGCATTTTTTCCAATAAGGTCCTGAAGCTTTATCCGGCATTCCGGGATTTCTATGGCATGGAGGAGGTGATCGAGCAGATCGTGTCCTACTTCCGCCATGCATCCCAGGGTCTGGAGGAGAAAAAGCAAATCCTGTACCTGCTGGGTCCGGTTGGGGGGGGAAAGTCATCTCTGGCGGAAAAGCTCAAGACTTTGATCGAGCATGTGCCCTTCTACGCCATCAAGGGTTCTCCGGTACGGGAATCGCCCCTGGGGCTCTTCAAGGTGGAGGAGGACGGCGCCCTGCTGGAGGAGGAATACGGGATTGCCCGCCGGTACCTGAACGCCATCATGAGCCCCTGGGCGGTCAAACGGCTGCAGGAATTCAATGGCGACATCACCAAGTTCCGGGTGGTCAAGGTGCGCCCCTCGGTGCTCAAACAGATCGCAGTGGCCAAAACCGAACCCGGCGACGAGAACAACCAGGACATTTCCTCCCTGGTGGGCAAGATCGATATCCGGAAATTGGAGGAATTCTCACAAGATGATCCGGATGCCTACAGTTACTCCGGCGGCCTGTGCCTGGCCAACCGGGGCTTGCTGGAGTTCGTGGAGATGTTCAAGGCCCCGATCAAGGTCCTGCACCCCCTGCTCACCGCCACCCAGGAGGGCAACTACAAGGGCACCGAGGGTTTCGGCGCCATCCCCTTCGACGGGATTGTGATGGCCCACTCCAACGAATCGGAGTGGACCGCCTTCAAGAACAACAAGAACAATGAGGCCTTCCTGGACCGGATCTACACCGTCAAGGTGCCCTACTGCCTGCGGGTCACCGACGAGATCCGGATCTACGAAAAGCTGCTGGTCAACAGCTCCCTGGCGGCGGCCCCCTGTGCGCCGGATACCTTGCGGATGATGGCCCAGTTCGCTGTGCTGTCCCGTATCAAGGAGCCCGAGAACTCCAGCATCTATTCCAAGATGCGGATCTACGACGGGGAAAATCTCAAGGACACTGATCCGAAGGCCAAGTCCTTCCAGGAATACCGGGATTACGCGGGTGTTAATGAAGGCATGACCGGGCTTTCCACCCGTTTCGCCTTCAAGGTGCTATCCCGGGTGTTCAACTTCGATCACCGGGAGGTGGCGGCCAATCCGGTCCACCTGATGTACGTGCTCGAGCAGCAGATCGCCCAGGAGCAATACCCCCCCGAGGTGGAGGCCCACTACCTGGGCTTCATCAAGGAGTACATGGCGCCGCGCTACGCCGAGTTCATCGGCAAGGAGATCCAGACCGCCTATCTTGAGAGCTACTCCGAGTACGGTCAGAACATCTTCGACCGCTATGTCACCTACGCGGACTTCTGGATTCAGGACCAGGAGTTCAGGGATCCCAACACCGGCGAGATCCTTGATCGCAATGCCCTCAACGACGAGCTGGAAAAGATCGAGAAGCCGGCGGGCATCAGTAACCCCAAGGACTTCCGCAACGAGGTAGTGAACTTCGTTTTGCGCGCCAGGGCCAAGAACAACGGCCGCAATCCCAGCTGGACTTCCTACGAGAAGCTGCGGGCGGTGATCGAGAAGAAGATGTTCTCCAACACCGAAGAGCTGCTCCCGGTGGTGAGTTTCAACGCCAAATCCAGCGCGGACGAGCTGAAAAAGCACCAGGACTTCGTCGATCGCATGATCCACAAGGGCTACACGGAAAAGCAGGTCCGGCTGCTCTGCGAATGGTATCTGCGGGTACGCAAGTCATCCTGACGGGGATTCCCGCCCCCCTGGGGGGGCGATCCTGACACGGGGCATGCCATTGGCGGAAGGAAGGAATCATGGTCAGGATCATCGACCGGCGGTTCGACAGCAAGAACAAGAGCGCTGTCAATCGCCAGCGCTTCATGCGCCGCTTCAAGCAACAGATCCGGCGCGCGGTGTCGGACGCTATTCAAAAACGCTCCATTCGGGATCTGGACAAGGGTGAGCAGATCTCCATTCCCGGCAAGGATCTCTCCGAGCCCCAGTTTCAGCAGGGCCGGGGCGGCATCTGGGAAACCGTCTATGCCGGCAACGACCAGTTCTCCGGCGGCGACCTGATCAACCGACCCCTCGGTGGTCAGGGCGGAGGCTCGGGCAGCGGGGCTGCCAGCAAGGATGGGGAGGGCGAGGACAGCTTCGTGTTCCACCTGTCCAGGGAAGAGTTCCTGGATGTGTTCTTCGAGGATCTGGAACTGCCCAACCTGGTCCGTACCCAACTGGCCAAGATCACCGAATACAAGACCCGCCGGGCGGGCTTTTCGACCGATGGTGTGCCGGCCAACATCAATGTGGTGCGTTCCCTGCGGGGGGCCCTGGGCCGCCGCCGCGCCCTCTCCGGCCCCTACAACCAACGGCTGCGGGCACTGCAGGCGGAATTGGCCGAAGCCAAGGAGCAATTCGGTGACGATAGTGACGAAGCCCAGACCATTCGAGCCGAGATCGCACGCATCCGGGCCAAGATCGAAAACATTCCCTTTATCGACAGTTTCGATCTGCGCTACAACAACCGGGTGAAGGATCCACGTCCGGTGGCTCAGGCAGTGATGTTCTGTGTCATGGATGTGTCGGGCTCCATGGATGAAACCAGGAAATCCGTGGCCAAGCGTTTTTTCATGCTGCTCTACCTGTTCCTCACCCGGACTTATGAGCACATCGACGTGGTGTTCATCCGCCACCACACCACCGCCAAGGAAGTGGACGAAGACGAGTTCTTCCACTCCAGGGAATCCGGTGGAACGGTGGTCTCCAGCGCCCTGGAGCTGATGCGGGACCTGATCCAGGAGCGCTACGCTGGCGGCAGCTGGAATATCTATGGAGCCCAGGCCTCTGACGGGGACAACTGGGATAACGATTCACCCCTGTGCCGGGAGATCCTGGCCCACCAGATCCTGCCCCACTGCCAATACTTCGCGTACATCGAAATCACCCCGGCCGAGCCCCAGAACTTGTGGCGGGAGTACACCGCTCTGGTGGACGGCCGCGGCAATTTTGCCATGCAACGGATCGAGGAACCGAGCCAGATCTACCCGGTGTTCCGCGAGCTTTTCAAGAAGAGCCTGGTATGAAAGCAAAAACCAAGACCAAGCCCTTGCCGGCCACCTCTGAATGGTCCTTCGAAACCATCGATGCCTATCACCGGGAGATCGCCCGGGTTGCGGCGGAGTTTGGCCTCGATACCTATCCCATCCAGCTGGAGGTCATCACCGCCGAGCAGATGATGGACGCCTATGCCTCGGTGGGCATGCCTGTCAATTACCACCACTGGTCCTTCGGCAAGCATTTCCTCTCCACCGAACGGGGCTACCGGCGCGGACAGATGGGGCTGGCCTACGAGATCGTGATCAATTCCAACCCCTGCATCGCCTACCTCATGGAGGAGAACACCCTCACCCTGCAGGCCCTGGTGATCGCCCACGCCGCCTATGGACACAACAGCTTCTTCAAGGGCAACTACCTGTTCCGCAGCTGGACCAACGCTGACGCCATCATCGACTACCTGGTTTTCGCCCGGAACTACATCGGGGAATGTGAGGAGCGTTACGGCGAAGAGGAGGTGGAACGGCTGCTGGATTCCTGTCATGCCCTCATGAATGTGGGGGTGGATCGCTACAAACGCCCCCCCAAGCTGTCCCTGGCCAAGGAGCACCTGCGCCAGCGGGAACGGGAGGAATACCTCCAGGGCCAGGTCAACGAGCTATGGCGGACCCTGCCGATCCAGGACGCCCATCCGGACCTCCCGGCGGAGCCCCGCTTTCCCGCCGAGCCGGAAGAAAACCTACTCTATTTCATTGAGAAGAACGCGCCCCTGCTGGAGCCCTGGCAGCGGGAAGTGGTGCGCATCGTGCGCAAGGTCGCCCAGTATTTCTTTCCCCAGCGCCAGACCCAGGTCATGAACGAAGGCTGGGCCACCTTCTGGCATTACACCCTGCTCAATCGCCTCTTCGACGAAGGCCTGCTGACTGATGCCTTCATGCTGGAGTTCCTCCAGTCCCACACCAACGTGGTTTATCAGCCCAACTACAATCAGCCCTGGTACGGGGGCCTCAACCCCTATGCCCTGGGTTTCGCCATGTGGCAGGACATCAAGCGGATCTGCGAGCAACCCACCGAGGAAGACCAGCACTGGTTTCCCGAAATCGCCGGGTCGGACTGGCGCGAAACCTTCGACTTCGCCATGCGCAACTTCAAGGATGAAAGTTTCATCCCCCAGTTCCTGTCACCCAAGCTCATGCGGGATTTCCGCCTGTTCGCGGTCCTGGACGATGACGAGGAATCCAAGCTGAAGGTGTCGGCAATCCATGACGACCGAGGCTACCGCCGGATTCGGGAGATCTTGTCCGACCACTACAACCTGGGCAGCCGGGAGCCCAACATCCAGGTCTGGAACGTGGATCTAAGGGGCGACCGCTCCCTCACCCTGCGCCATCAGCAGTATCGACGGCGCCCCATGGGGGATTCAGCCCAGAAGGTGATGCTGCATCTGGCCCGCCTTTGGGGTTTCACGGTCCGCCTGGAGTCGGTGGATGAGGAAGGCAATGTGGAGCTCATCCAGGAAAATCGCATAGAGAAGCGCCGCGCCCACGGCGGTGACGATTTTTGAACCGGGCCGAAGGGCTGTCAGATCGCGGGCGCCGGGGCGGCTACAGAACCTGGAACTCCCGCAACTCGTAGAGCTGCCCCCGGGCCGGCTGCCCCAGGGGGCGGAGTTTGCGCACTCCGCCCTCGTTCTTCACGAACAAGGCGCCCTCCTGGTGGAGTGCCTGGGTCGGCGAAATGAACCGAACTGCGGCACCGGGCCGCAGGGTGTCACACAACAAGCCCTGGATGGCGCGTTGGCCATCATCCGCGTCCACCGGCCGGGGCTGCCGGGCAATCACTTCCAGGCCCACGGCCATCGTCGAGCCAGCCTCCTGCTGGAGCCGGCGCACCGCGCACAGCTGCCACTCCCCGCCAGCCAGATCCCGCACCCCGACCAGATCGCCGATGCGCAACTTGGTCACCAGATCCCCGCGACCCCGCAGGGCCAGCCCGCCGGCACTCACATCACAAAGCTCCAGGACATCGGCCTTGCTCTCCATGGCACCGCCAAAAATGGACAGCATGGAATGCCAGCCCTGCACCAAGCTCACCTGGCCGGACAAGGCATGCCGCCGGTAGCGCCGCGTCGGCGGCCCCAGCCAGTGCTTGCGCAGATGAGCCTGGCAGGCCAGCGCCTTCATGCGCTCTTCCCCATCCTCCACCGCCCAGCGGGCCAACCTGCCCTGGCGCAGATCTTCCTGGATCGCCTCCAGGACCGCACCCACCTGGCCAGGGCCCAGAAAATAACCACTACGGGGCGTATCGCCGAACAATAGGCGACGGGGAGCCGCCGCCGAGCCGGGATTGAGCTGCCATAAACTCTCCGGAAACCACTGGGGCTCCAGTTGAAGTTGGTGGGCCACCTGGAAAATCAACCGATCCGCCATCTCCATGAGTTCCAGGGGCAGGCTATCCAGTGCGCCGCAGCGCAAGGCCACGGCCGCCATGAACTCCCGGTGGGGAGACGATTTGCCCTCTGGCAGGTCCACTTCCATCCAGGCCAGACCATCCGCCTCGGCTTGGGCGTACACATGGCCAAGACGGGCCCAAACGGTTTCATCGAAGGGGCCGTAATGGAATGCCTCCCAGCGCACCACCCCCCGTCCGGCCCGCAGTGCACGGGTCAGCAAGGCCCCCCGCTCGTCGGACGCCAAGGTTTCGCCGTTGATGGCATAGGCGTCCCGGGAGAGCAATTCGGCAAGAGCGAAAAACAGGGTTTGCTGGTAGTGCCAGCCGATCTGCCAGGCCGCCTGGCCGCGGCCCACTCCGCCCAAGGCATTTTCGAAATAGCGAGACTGGATCTCGGCTACGAAGGCCCCCGCCTGATCATCCAGGGCGAAGACTCGCTCCAGCACTGCCCCCAAGGGCAGGGATTGATCATCAGCCAGATCCCGCAAACCCAGGGTCAAACTGGGCAGGTCGACCCCCATGGTCCGCCCCCCCTCGGAGGATGGGGCGAGGGCCGGGATGTTGTCACTCGGATGCAGCATGGATGTCTCCAACGGGCCAGTCCCCCCATCGCAACAGCCCGGGTGGGGCCGACCGATCATGTGTGGCGGCAGATTAGCATAGGGCACCCTCCGCCATGCCTGCGCCCGGGCTAAAATGCACCCCTTTTTCCCTTGGGGCACCCCATGCAAGCCTATCTCGATCTAATGCGGCACGTGCTCGATCATGGGGCGGAAAAAACCGACCGCACCGGTACCGGCACCCTGTCGGTCTTCGGCTGGCAGATGCGCTTTAATCTCCAGGATGGCTTCCCGCTGCTGACCACCAAGAAACTCCATACCCGCTCGATCATTCACGAGTTGCTGTGGTTCCTGAAGGGGGAGACCAATATCTCCTACCTCAAGGACAACGGCGTCTCCATCTGGGATGACTGGGCCGACCCAAACGGCGAGCTGGGGCCGGTGTATGGCAAGCAGTGGCGCCGCTGGGAAACCGCCGACGGCCGCACCGTAGACCAGATTAGCCAGCTCGTGGAGGGCCTCAAGCACAATCCCGACTCCCGCCGTCACATGGTCTGCGCCTGGAATCCGGGGGACGTGGACCGCATGGCACTCCCCCCCTGCCACGCCCTCTTCCAGCTCTACGTGGCCAAGGGCCGGCTGTCCTGCCAGCTTTATCAGCGCAGCGCCGACATCTTCCTGGGAGTGCCCTTCAACATCGCCTCCTATGCACTGCTCACCCACATGCTGGCCCAGGTGTGCGATCTGGCACCGGGGGATTTCGTGTGGACCGGCGGGGATTGCCATCTGTATCAGAACCACCTGGATCAAGCCCGCCTCCAGCTCTCCCGCAGCCCCCGCCCCCTGCCCAGCCTGCGCCTGAATCCAGCGGTGCGGGACATCTTTGCCTTCCGTTTCGAGGATGTCGCCCTGGAAGGCTATGACCCCCACCCCCACATTGCGGCGCCGGTGGCGGTATGAAGCCCGCCCTCACCCTCATCGCGGCGGTGGCCCGCAATGGCGCCATCGGAAAGGACAACGCCATGCTCTGGCACCTGCCGGAGGACATGCAGTTCTTTCGGGAGACCACTCGGGGGGCGACGGTGATCATGGGGCGCAAGACCTGGGAGTCCCTGCCGGAGCGTTTTCGCCCCCTGCCGGGGCGGCGCAATATCGTCATCACCCGCCAGGAAAACTACCCAGCCCCGGGCGCGGAACTGGCCCACGGCCTGACGGAAGCCCTGGGACGTCGAGGCGACGCCCGTGCCTTCGTGATCGGCGGCGCCGACCTGTATGCCCAGGCCCTGCCCCTGGCCGATGAACTGGTGATCACCGAGGTGGACCTGGCCCCCGAGGCGGATGCTTTCTTCCCGGCCATCCCCAGTGAGAAATGGCGGGAAATCAGCCGCCAGGATGGATTGAGCGAGAACGGTATCCGTTTCGCCTTCGTCACCTATCGACGCGTCTGATTCCGGGCTCCGCCGGGGAGGCCCCTGGCGGCCCGGGGCTCAGCCGTGTTGGATCACGATTTTGCCGAAGTGCGCGCCTTCGGCCAGGGCAGCGTAGGCCTCGGGGGCCTGATCGAAGCCGAACCGCCCGCTGATGACCGGTTTCAGGCCATGCCAGGCGATGGCTCGGTTCATGTCCTCGAAACTGTCCCGGCTACCCACATGGATGTGGTGAAAATTCACAAAACGCCCGAAGAAGGCCGGGGCGAAACCCTGGTCCGGAATGCCAGTGAGCATCCCCACCACGCTGATGCGACCGCCCCGCCTGGCGGCCCTGATCGACTTGGGCATGGTGGCCGCGCCGCCCACCTCGACGATCACATCGGCGCCGATGCCGCCGGTGAGCCGCAGCACTTCCTTCTCCCAATCGGGCCGGGCGCGATAGTTGATGACCTCGTCAGCCCCCAGGGCGCCCAGGCGTTCGGCCTTGCCATCGCTGGAGGTGGTGGCGATGACCCGGGCCCCGAAGAGCTTGGCCAATTGCAGGGCGAACAGGGAAACGCCGCCGGTGCCCTGGACCAGCACCACCTGCCCCGGCAGCAGCGGACCATAGACGCACAGGGCGTTCCACGCGGTGAGGGCGGCGCAGGGCAAGGTGGCGCCCTCTTCGAAGCTCAGATGCCCGGGCAGGCGTACCACCGACTCTTCGTCCAGCAGAACGTATTCCGCCAGCAGGCCTTCGGCGTCGGCGCCCCGGCCCAGGCCGATGTCCAGCCGCTCCCCGGAAATCCAGCCCACGTTGTAAGTGGCGCAAACCCGATCACCGGCGGCAACCCGGCGTACCGCCGTGCCGATGGCCACCACCTCCCCGGCCCCATCGGACAGGGGAACCACCCCCGCCGGCACCAGGGGCCCGAAAGCGCCCTGGGCGATCATCAGGTCCCGATAATTCAAGGCGCTGGCCCGTACCCGCAGCACGACTTCCCGGGGGCCCGGTTGAGGAACCGGGGCATCCTCCAGCCGCAGGCCGGCGGGACCGGCAAACTGCCTCAAGCAATAGCGTTTCATGGTCGATCTCCTGCCCTTCGGCCGAGTTGGGTACGGAAAATCTTCAGGCTGTCACGCAATCCACGTAGTAGCGCACCTTGCCGTCGTCCACTTCCTTGACCAGGCCGTGAATGTCGGTCTCGAAGCCGGGGAAACGCTCGTTGAAGTCCCTGGCGAACTGAAGGTAGCGCATGATGGTGCGGTTGAAACGCTCCCCCGGAATCAACAGGGGAATGCCCGGCGGATAGGGGGTCAGCAACACGGCGGTGACCCGTCCTTCCAGATCGTCGATGGGCACCCGGTCGATCTCCCGGTGGGCCATCCTGGCGAAGGCATCGGCCGGACGCATGGCCGGCACCATGGCGGACAGATACATCTCGGTGGTCAGCCGCGCCACGTCGTTGGCCTTGTAGACCTCGTGAATCTGGGTGCACAGATCCCGCAGACCGATGCGCTCATAGCGGGGATGCTTGGCCACGAACTCGGGCAGCATCTTCCACAGGGGCTGGTTCTTGTCGTAATCGTCCTTGAACTGTTGCAGCGCCGTCACCAGGGTGTTCCAGCGGCCCTTGGTGATGCCGATGGTGAACATGATGAAGAAGCTGTAGAGGCCGCACTTCTCCACGATCACGCCATGCTCGGCCAGGTACTTGGTGACGATGGCTGCAGGAATACCGAAGTCGTCGGCGAAGTCGCCGTCCACGTCGAGACCCGGGGTGATGATGGTGGCCTTGATGGGGTCGAGCATGTTGAAGCCTTCGGCCAGCTGACCAAAGCCGTGCCAGCGCTCGCCCGCCTTGAGCATCCAGGCTGCCCGCTCCTCGATGCCCTCCTCGGAGAGATCATCCGGCCCCCACACCTTGAACCACCAGTCCGTGCCCCATTCCACGTCCACCTTGCGCATGGCCCGGCGGAAATCCAGGGCCTCGGCGATGGATTCTTCCACCAGGGCGGTGCCGGCCGGCTCCTCCATCATGGCCGCCGCCACATCGCAGGAGGCGATGATCGAATACTGGGGCGAAGTGGAGGTGTGCATCAGATAGGCTTCATTGAACACGTCCCGGTCCAGCTTCTGATTCTCCGCGTCCTGCACCAGGATCTGGGAGGCCTGGGACAAGCCCGCCAGCAGCTTGTGGGTGGACTGGGTGGAAAACACCATGGATTCCTTGCAGCGGGAGCGGTCGGCCCCCATGGCGTGATAGTCCCCGTAGAAATCATGGAAGGCGGCGTGGGGCAACCAGGCTTCATCGAAATGCAGGGTGTCGATCTTGCCGTCCAGTTCAGCCTTGATGTCCTCCACGTTGTAGAGGATGCCGTCGTAGGTGGACTGGGTGATGGTGAGCACCCGGGGCTTGGCGGTTTTGTCCACCGCGAAGGGATGCGCGGCGATCTTCTTCTGGATGTTCTCCCAGGCGAATTCTTCCTTGGGGATCGGCCCGATGATCCCGTAATTGTTGCGGGTAGGCATCAGGAACACGGGAATGGCGCCGGTCATCATGATGGCGTGGAGGATGGACTTGTGGCAGTTGCGGTCCACCACCACGATGTCGCCGGGCGCCACGGTGGAGTGCCAGACGATCTTGTTGGAGGTGGAGGTGCCGTTGGTCACGAAGAACAGGTGGTCGGCATGGAAGATCCGTGCGGCGTTGCGCTCGGAAGCGGCCACAGGGCCGGTGTGGTCCAGCAACTGGCCCAGTTCCTCGACAGCATTGCAGACGTCGGCCCGCAGCATGTTCTCGCCGAAGAATTGGTGGAACATCTGCCCCACCGGGCTCTTCAGGAAGGCCACGCCGCCGGAGTGGCCGGGGCAGTGCCAGGAATAGGAGCCATCGGCGGCATAGTGGGTCAGGGCCCGGAAGAAGGGCGGCGGCAGGGAATCCAGATAGGCCTTGGCCTCCCGCTTGACGTTGCGGGCAATGAATTCCGGGGTGTCCTCGTACATGTGGATGAAGCCATGCAGCTCCCGCAGCACATCATTGGGAATGTGGCGGGAGGTGCGGGTTTCCCCGTGAAGGAAGATCGGGATCTCGCTGTTGCGGTTGCGGATTTCGGTGACGAAGGCCCGCAGTTCGGCCAGGGTCTGCTCCTCCTCGTTGGCCAGTTCCTCGTCATCCACCGACAGGATGAAGGCCGAGGCCCGGCTCTGCTGCTGGGCGAAGGAGGTCATGTCCCCATAGCTGGTGACCCCCAGCACTTCCAGCCCCTCTTCCTCCATGGCCTTGGCCAGGGCGCGAATCCCCAGGCCCGAGGCGTTCTCGGAGCGAAAGTCCTCGTCGATGATGATGATAGGAAAGTGAAAGCGCATCCTCTTCTCCAGCCCGGAGGGCTCATCGGCCAGCACCCGCTGACCAGCAAAAAATATTAACCCGGCGCGAATTGCAGCCGGGTTACAAGGCTTCGGCGTCCGCGTCCGGGGAACGCTCAGATCTTGGGAAGGGTCACCCCGGTTTGCCCCAGGTACTTGCCGCCCCGATCCTTGTAGGAGGTGGCGCAGACTTCGTCGGCCTCGAAGAACAGCATCTGGGCGACCCCCTCATTGGCGTAGATTTTGGCGGGCAGGGGCGTGGTGTTGGAAAACTCCAGGGTCACATGGCCTTCCCACTCCGGCTCCAGGGGAGTGACATTGACGATGATGCCGCAGCGGGCATAGGTGCTCTTGCCCAGGCACACCGTCAGGACGCTGCGGGGAACCCGGAAATACTCCACCGTGCGGGCCAGGGCAAAGGAGTTGGGGGGGATGATGCACACGTCCCCCACGAAATCCACGAAGCTGCGCTCGTCGAAATTCTTGGGATCCACGATGGTGGAGTTGATGTTGGTGAAGATCTTGAATTCGTTGGCGCAGCGCACGTCGTAGCCGTAGCTGGAGGTGCCGTAGGAGACGATCCTGCCTCCTTCGTTATGGCGCACCAGTTCCGGAGCGAAGGGTTCGATCATGGCCTCCCGCTCAGCCATGCGGCGGATCCACTTGTCGGACTTGATGGACATTGAGGGCGTTCTCCGGTGAAGGCGGGCCCCGTCCGGGGCGCCGCGAAAGCCGCGTATTTTAGAGTGGATTGCCCCAGGAGCAAGGGCTTTGCGGAGCGGCCGGATTTGCCCCCTTGGCGGCAAAGGAAATCCGGCGCCCCTCAGGTGTTCTGCACCACGATGTTGGGGAACTTGTGGGTCATGTCCTTCTGCCGCTCGGCGATCTTGACCGCCACCTTGCGGGCGATGGCCTTGTAAATGGCGGCGATGGCGCTATCGGGTTCGGCCACCACGGTGGGGGTGCCCGCGTCCACCTCCTGGCGGATGCGGATATCCAGGGGTAGCGCCCCCAGGAATGGCACGCCGTAGTCGGCGCACATCTTCTCTCCGCCGCCCACCCCGAAAATAGGTTCGGCGTGGCCGCAGTTGGAACAGATATGGACGCTCATATTCTCCACGATGCCCAGGATGGGCACCCCTACCTTCTCGAACATCTTGAGACCCTTGCGGGCATCCAGCAAGGCGATGTCCTGGGGGGTGGTGACCACCACCGCGCCGGTCACCGGCACGCTTTGGGAGAGGGTCAGCTGAATGTCGCCGGTACCCGGGGGCATATCCACCACCAGGTAATCCAGATCCTTCCAGTTGGTTTCCTTGAGAAGCTGGTTCAGCGCCTGGGTGGCCATGGGGCCGCGCCACACCATGGGGGTCTCCATATCCACCAGAAAACCGATGGACTGGGCCTGGATTCCGTGAGCCACCAGGGGTTCCATGGTCTTGCCGTCCAGGCTCTCGGGCTTGCCCCCCTCAATGCCCAGCATCTGGGGCTGGGATGGGCCGTAAATGTCCGCATCCAGGATGCCCACCCGGGCGCCTTCGGCCGCCAGGGCCAGGGCCAGGTTAACCGCCGTGGTGCTCTTGCCCACGCCTCCCTTGCCGGAGGCCACCGCGATGATGTTCTTCACCCCTGGCAGCAGCTTCACGCCGTGCTGCACGGCATGGGCCACCACCCGGCTGGAAACCTGGATATCGGTCCGTTCCACGCCGGGGAGTCCCCGCACCACCCCGTCCAGCAGGGCCCGGATGGGCTCATGCTGGCTCAGGGCCGGGTAGCCCAGTTCCACCTTGAAACGCACCAGCCCCCCTTCCACCTGGAGGCCCTTGATGGCGCGGGCGGAAACAAAATCCTTGTCGGTGTTGGGATCGATCACGCCCTTGAGGGCCTCGGTCACCTGTTCGGCGCTTACTGCCATTTTCGTTCCATCCTTCGTCTGACACTGAATACCGGTGAATCATACTGGACCCCGGGGCCCCGCCCCAATCGGGCTTGATTCAAGTTATCGATGAGCGCCCGTTGGGGTTACCATCGCCCCCTTCCTTACGTCCCTCCCCTGCGTCCCGGGGAACGCCATGCAAGTCAGAACTCTTTTCCCACTCATGCTGGCGGCAGCGCTGCTGGGCGCCTGCGCCACCTCCACCGAACACCCCGAGGCCTCCGACACCCCCGAGCGCCCCCGCCCGGTCAAGCCCGTGCTACCCAAGGCCGCCCCCGAGGTCCAGGCCAAGCGCCTCGACGCCGTTCACGCCGGCTTGGCCGCCGCCTTGCGGGGGCAGGACGTGGAGATCACCCGGCTTGCCCCTGACCTGCTCAGGCTGCGCATCGCCGGCCGGATGGCCTTTGCCGCCAATGAGCCCAAGCCCCTGCCTCCCCTGCTGGCCCTGCTGGACCGCATTGCCGATGAACTCAAAAAGGAGCCTGCCACCCAGATCGAGGTGGAGGCCCACACCGACAGCCTGGGCCGGGAAGTCTTCAACCAGGATCTGTCCGCCCGCCGGGCCGACGTGGCGGTGGCCCAGCTGGCCAGCCGGGGCGTGGCCTATGGCCGCCTCGTCGCCCGGGGCAAGGGCGAAGCCCAGCCGGTGGCGGATAACGCCACCGAGGCTGGGCGGGCCAGGAACCGCCGGTTGGACATCCTGATCCGGGGCGACTGAGATGGGACGGCCCCCACGCTCGCTTCGCTCGCTGCCCCCCATGGGGGCTCAGCCCCCCCTTGGGGCGGCTCTGCAGGGGGGCTGAGGGCCATGGGCGATCCCCGGGAAATCCTCCAGCACGTCTTCGGTTACCCCGCCTTCCGGGGCGAGCAGGAGGCCATCGTGGACCACGTGGCGGCCGGTGGCGACGCCCTAGTGCTGATGCCCACCGGGGGCGGCAAGTCCCTGTGCTACCAGATCCCCGCCTTGCTGCGGCCGGGCACCGCCATCGTGGTGTCGCCCCTGATCGCCCTGATGCACGACCAGGTGAGCGCCCTCAAGGAAGCCGGGGTGGCGGCGGACTTCCTCAACTCCAGTCAGGATTCGGAAACCGCCTGGGCGGTGGAACGCCAACTCCTGGCCGGCGAGTTGAAGCTCCTCTACGTAGCCCCCGAGCGGCTCCTGATGCCCCGCATGCTGGCCATGCTGGAACGCCTGGCGGAAGACGGCCGGCTGGCCCTCTTCGCCATTGACGAAGCCCATTGCGTCTCCCAGTGGGGCCACGACTTTCGCCCCGAATACCTGCAACTTTCCACCCTCCACGAGCGTTTTCCAGCGGTCCCCCGGATTGCGCTGACCGCCACCGCCGACCAGGAAACCCGGGAGGAGATCGCCCGCAATCTGAAGCTGGGGGAGGCCCGGCGCTTCGTCTCCAGCTTCGACCGTCCCAACATCCGCTATCGTATCGTTGAAAAGGACAAGCCCCAGGCCCAGCTCCTGGACTTCGTGCGGGGCGAACACCCTGGCGAGGCGGGCATTGTCTATTGCCTGTCCCGCCGCAAGGTGGAGGAGACCGCCGCCTGGCTGGCGGAGCATGGGGTGGCCGCCCTGCCCTACCACGCCGGCCTGCCCGCCGAGGTCCGGGCCAACCATCAGCTGCGCTTCCTGCGGGAGGACGGGCTGGTGATGGTGGCCACCATCGCCTTCGGGATGGGCATCGACAAGCCCGACGTGCGCTTCGTGGCCCACCTGGACCTGCCCCGCTCCATCGAGGGTTACTACCAGGAAACCGGCCGGGCCGGACGGGACGGACTCCCCGCCGAGGCCTGGATGGCCTGGAGCGCCGCCGACGTGGTGCAGCAGCGGCGGATGCTCAACGAATCCGAGGCTGGCGAGGATTTCAAACGCATGGCCAACGCCCGCCTGGAAGCCCTGGTGGGCCTGGTGGAAACCACCGACTGCCGGCGCCAGCACCTTCTGGCCTACTTTGGCGAAGCCGCCCCACCCTGCGGCAACTGCGACAACTGCATCGACCCGCCCCGCACCTGGGACGGGGCCGAGGCCGCCCGCAAGGCCCTGTCCTGCGCCTACCGCACCGGCCAGCGCTACGGCGCCGGCCACCTGATCGACGTGTTGCGGGGCGAGACCACCGACAAGATGCGGGAACGGGGTCATCATCAGGTAAGCACCTTCGGCATCGGCGCCGATCTGGACGAAAAAACCTGGAAGGGCGTCTTCCGCCAGCTGGTGGCCCGGGGCCTCCTGGCGGTGGACCACGATCGTTTCGGTGCCCTGGTCCTCACCGATCTGGCCCGCCCCCTGCTGCGGGGAGATGCGGCGTTTACCTTGCGCCTGCCCACCGCCAGGAAGCGCCTCAAGGCCGGCCGCGGTCAGATCATCGCCACCGGTGCAGAAGCCAGTCTCTTCGAGCGCCTGCGGGCCTGGCGGGCGGAAACCGCCAAGACCCGCAACGTGCCCGCCTACGTGATCTTCCACGACGCCACCCTGCGGGAGATCGCCGCCCGCGCCCCCGCCAGCCTGGCCGAACTGGCCGGTGTCAGCGGCGTGGGCGACCACAAGCTGGAGGCCTACGGCAGCGCCCTCATCGCCCTGCTGGCCGAAGGCGCGCCACCGGGCTGAACAACCCACGAGGACAGGATCCAGGGCCAGGGACGCCCCCCGGCCATTGTGGCCGCCGCCCCGCCCGTGGCCTAATCGCCCCTCGGCACGGCAAGGAGGCAGGGCATGGAACAGGGGTTCAGGGGCGCGGGGATGCTGTTTGCCCTGCTGGCCGCGGTGGGGTTTTCCTTCAAGGCCGTGCTGGTGAAGCTGGCCTACCGCCACGGGGTGGATGCGGAAACCCTGCTGGCCCTGCGCATGGGTTTCGCCTTGCCGGTCTTGTTGGTCATGGGCGGGTGGGCCCAATGGCGGGGCGGCCGCGCGCCCCTTTCCGCCAAGGACTGGGGCTGGCTGGGGGCCTTGGGCTTCTTCGGCTATTACGTGGCGAGCTACCTGGATTTCCTGGGGCTGAAATTCATCACCGCCGCCCTGGAGCGGCTGATCCTGTTCATTTACCCCACCTTGGTGATCATCCTGTCGGCCCTTTTCCTGGGGAAACCGGTCACCCGCCGCACCCTGCTGGCCCTGAGCCTGTGCTATGCCGGCATTGCCCTGGCAGTGGCCCACGATCTGCGGCTGCCCGGCTCGCCCCGGGACGTGCTGATCGGCACCATCCTGGTGTTCGGCAGCGCCCTCTCCTACGCCCTCTACATCATGGGCAATGGCCACGTGGTAGAACGCATCGGCCCCACCCGGGTCACCGCCTTCGCCACGTCGGCCGCCTGTCTGATGGCCATCGGCCAATTTTTCGCCCTGCGGCCGGCGGACACCCTGCTGGTCCAGCCCGTGGAGGTGTACGGCCTGGCCTTCGCCATGGCGATCCTGGCCACGGTGCTGCCGGCCTGGATGCTCTCTGAGGCGATCCGCCGGCTGGGGGCGGGGCCGGTCTCCCTCACCGGCACCCTGGGGCCGGTCATGACCCTGGGCCTGGGCTGGCTGTTTCTGGATGAAGCCCTGGGGGCGGCCCAGCTGGGCGGTGCCGCCCTGGTGATCATCGGCGTGCTGGTGATCAGCCGGCGGCCAGGAAAGGCTTGAGCGGCGGGCCTCGCCGGGGCGATAATCCGCCCCTACTCGGTTTTCTGACGCGCCCGTCACCTTGAACGGGCCGGGGCCACCACGGCAGCAATGACACACTATCTCTTCGTCGTCCTGAGTGCGGTCCTCGTCAACAACGTCGTCTTCGTCCGCATCCTGGGCCTGTGCCCCTTCATGGGGGTTTCCCGCAAGCTGGACACCGCCGTCGGGATGGGGGCCGCCACCACCTTCGTGCTCACCCTGGGCTGCGGCACCAGCTATCTGCTGGATCAATATCTGCTCACGCCCCTCGACCTGGGCTATCTGCGCACCCTGTCCTTCATCGTGGTGATCGCCGCCATCGTGCAGCTCACGGAACTGGTGATCCAGAAAACCAGCCCGGTGCTGCACCAGGTCTTGGGAATTTATCTGCCCCTCATCACCACCAACTGCGCCGTGTTGGGGGTGCCGCTCCTCAACGTGGCCCTGGGCCACGGGCTGCTGGAATCCCTGCTGTTCGGTTTCGGCAATTCGGTGGGTTTCACCCTGGCCCTGATCCTCTTCGCCGGAATCCGGGAGCGCCTGGATGGGGCGGACGTGCCCACGCCCTTCAGGGGTACCGCCGTCGCCATGATCACCGCCGGGCTCATGAGCTTGGCCTTCATGGGCTTCGCCGGGCTTGACCGCGCCCACTGAGCCTCGCCGCCTCCACCACGCCATGCTCGCCGCCCTTCTTGCCATGACCGGCCTTGCCCTCCTCCTGGGAGCGGCCCTGGGCTTTGCCGCCATCCGCTTCAAGGTGGAAGGCGACCCCCTGGTGGACAAGATCGACGCCATCCTGCCCCAGACCCAGTGCGGTCAGTGCGGTTTTCCCGGCTGCAAGCCCTACGCCGAGGCCATTGCCAAGGGGGATGCGGACATCAACCAATGCCCACCAGGCGGCGAAGAAGGCATCCGCAAGCTGGCGGATCTCCTGGGCCGGGAATTCAAGCCCCTCAACGCCGACAACGGCACCGAAAAACCCAAGGCGGTGGCAGTCATCGATGAGCAGGTCTGCATCGGCTGCACCCTGTGCATCCAGGCCTGCCCGGTGGATGCCATCGTGGGGGCCGCCAAGCAGATGCATACCGTGGTGGAGCCCCTGTGCACCGGCTGCGAGCTGTGCATCGCGCCTTGCCCGGTGGACTGCATCGCCATGGTGCCCGTGCCCGAAACGGTGGAAACCTGGAAATGGCGTTATCCCGTGACCAAGATCCACAAGGCCGCCTGATGCTAGCCAAGCTTTTCCAGTTCCATGGCGGGGTCAAGCCGGCCACCCACAAGGAAGCATCGACCCGGGAGGCCATCGCCCAGGTTCCCCTGCCTGGACGCCTGGTGGTGCCGCTGCACCAGAGCATCGGCGGCACGCCCCGCCCTCAGGTCCTGCCCGGCCAGCGGGTATTGAAGGGTGAGCGCATCGGCGCGGCCGACGGGAATGTTTCTGCTGCCGTGCACGCCCCCACTTCAGGCACCGTGGTGGCCGTGGAACCGGCGGTGATGGCTCACACCTCCGGCCTCACCACCCTATCGGTGATCATCGAGCCCGATGGCGAGGACGCCTGGATCCGCTGCGCGCCAGTGGATTACCGGGCCATGCCCCCTGACGAACTGCGGGACACCCTGCGGGACGCGGGCATCGTGGGCCTGGGGGGCGCGGTCTTCCCCAGCCACCTCAAACTCAAGCCCGGCAAGGGTGGTCGCACCCGCTCCCTGATTCTCAACGGCGCCGAGTGCGAGCCCTTCATTACCTGCGACGATCTGCTCATGCGGGAGCGGGCCCCGGCCATCATCCGGGGGGCCGAGATCATGGCCCATATCCTTCAGGCCGACGAAATCCTGGTGGGTATCGAGGACAACAAACCCGAAGCCATCGCCGCCATGGAAGCCGCCGCCCGGGGCAAGGCCCAGATCCAGGTGGTGGCCATCCCCACTCGCTACCCTGCCGGGGGCGCCAAGCAGTTGATCAAGGTCCTCACCGGCATCGAGGTGCCCCACGGCCAGCGCTCCACCGATTACGGCGTGCAGTGCTTCAACGTGGGCACCGTCTACGCCATCTTCGAGGCCATCGACCTGGGCCGGCCCTTGATTTCCCGCATCGTCACGGTGGCGGGCAACGTGGCCCGGCCCCGCAATTTCGAGGTCCTGTTCGGCACTCCCATGGACCACCTGGCGGCCCAGGCAGGCCCGCAGCCGGGGACCGACCGCTACATCATGGGGGGCCCCATGATGGGCTATCCCATGCCCGCCTTCGACGTGCCGGTGGTCAAGGCCACCAACTGCGTGCTGGTGGCCAGCCCCGCCCTGTTCCCGCCGCCGCCGCCCGAGATGCCCTGCATCCGCTGCGGCGAATGCGCCCAGGCCTGCCCGGCGGATCTAGCCCCCTTCGAGTTGTACTGGTTCTCCCGCGCCCACAATTTCGGCAAGGCCCAGGAATACCATCTCTTCGACTGCATCGAATGCGGCTGCTGCGCCTACGTCTGCCCCTCCCACATTCCCCTGGTGGATTACTACCGCTTTGCCAAGACCGAGATCTGGGCCCGAGAGCGGGAAAAGGATGCCGCCGACCAAGCCCGGGAGCGTTTCGAGTTCCGTAACCTGCGCCAGGATCTGGAGAAAAAGGAAAAGGCCGAGAAGCTCGCCGCCAAGGCCGCCGAAACCAAGGCCAAGCTCGCCCAGGAGGCCCAGTCTGGCGGGGACGGAGGCGCCGACGACCCCAAGAAAGCCCTGATCGCCGCCGCCCTGGAACGGGCCCGGGCCCAGAAGGCCCAGGCTGAACCCAAGAATACCGACAACCTCGCCCCGGCCACCCAGGCCGAAATCGCCGCCATCGAAGCCCGCCGCACGGTATTGAGTCCGCATGCGGACTCGCCGGGCAGTGCCGGCTTTGCACAGCCGGCCCGTTCCCCGGGGGATGAGCAATGGACCGCGAATGCCCCGCTCTCCCCCCCCGACGAGGCTGAGAGCGGCTTGGTGCGGCCCGGCTCTGCCCGGTCCCCGGAAGACGCCTGATGATCACCTCTCCCTTCATCCGCAAACCCACCAGCGTCCAGCAGGTCATGCTCACCGTGCTGCTTGCCCTGCTGCCCGGGGTGGCCGCCTACGTCTGGCAGTTCGGCGCCGGCATCCTGGTGCAGATCGCCATCGCTAGCCTGACGGCGGTGGTGGTGGAGGCCCTCTTCGTCCATCTGCGGGACAAGCCGGTGGGGCTCTTCGTGGGGGATCTGTCAGCGGTGGTCACGGCCTGGCTCATCGCCCTGGCCTTCCCGCCCCTGGCGCCTTGGTGGCTCACGGCGCTGGCGGTGGCTCTGGCCATCGGAGTGGTTAAGCATCTCTACGGCGGCCTGGGGCAGAACCCCTTCAATCCGGCCATGGCAGCCTACTGCCTGATGATCGTTTCCTACCCGGCCCTCATGTCCCAATGGCCGGCGGCTGGCCACCTGGATTTCCAGAGCCAGCTGCAGCTGATCCTCGGTGGCGCCCGGGATCTGGACGCCATCACCGGCGCCACCCCCCTGGACGCCCTCCGTACCGCCTTGCGGGAGGCCGCCCAGCCCGACAGCGCCCTCCATGGCCTGGCCGCCACCCATCTCATGGAAGGCCCGGCCTATGGCTGGCTGGGGGGGCGGGGCTGGGAGTGGGTCGCCTTGGGTTACCTGGCTGGCGGGCTGTTCCTGCTCCAGCGCCGGATCATCACCTGGCACATTCCCGTGGCCTTCCTGGCGACCCTGGCCGCCACCGCCTTGCTGCTCTGGGGCATGCGGCCGGAGCAGTTCGGCTCCCCCCTGTTTCACCTGGCCAGCGGCGGCACCCTGCTGGGCGCCTTCTTCATCCTCACCGATCCGGTTTCCGGCGCCACCACACCCCGGGGCAAGCTCCTCTTCGCCGGCGGCGCGGCCTTCATCACCCTCATGATCCGCAGCTTCGGCGCCTACCCGGACGGGGTGGCCTTTGCCACCCTGCTGATGAATCTTTGCGTGCCCCTCATCGACATGGCGACCCAGCCGCCGGTGTTTGGCCACAAAAAGGACTAAGCGGGAAATGCAACAACGCCCACGCTTCCTTCGTTCCCCATCATCCCTCAAGGGGATGGGCGCCATCCTGGAGGCCGTCCGTCCGTGACCACAGCTTACACCGCCGGCCGCACCTCGCTGCGCTCCGGCATCATCCTGCTGCTCTTTGCCCTGGTGTTTACCGCCATGATGGCCTTGGTCTTTGAACTGACCCGGCCCACCATCGCAGCCTCCACCCAGGCGGAAAAGATGAAGCTGATCGACGAAATTCTATCGCCCGGCAGCTACGACAACCCCCTGCTGGAAGACTTCCTGGAACTGGGTCCGACCCCCGAGCTGGGGCTGGCCGGCGGTGGCCGCCTATACCGCGCCCGCCAGGCCGGCCAGCCGGTGGCCCTGGTAGTGGAGCTTACCGCCCCGGACGGCTACGCTGGGCGCATCGACCTGGTGGCGGCGATCCGCGTCGACGGCCAGGTGAGCGGCGTGCGGGTGGTCAGCCACAAGGAAACCCCGGGCCTGGGGGACTACATCGACCCGCGCAAGGACAAGGATCGTCAGCGCCCCTGGATCACCCGCTTCAACGATCTCTCTCTGGCGGGGGTCGGCGCCGGTGGCTGGAAGCTTAAGAAGGACGGGGGCCCCTTCGACTACCACGTGGGCGCCACCATCAGCGCGCGAGCCGTCACCAACGCGGTGGGCCGCGCCCTGGCCTATGTGGCCGGACAAGGGGACGCCCTCTACGCCACCCCCACCCCGCCCTGAACCGGAGGCAGCATGGACATCGCCCGCTATCGCGAAATCTTCTGGAACGGGGTGTGGAAGCAGAACACCGGCCTGGTACAGCTCCTGGGCCTGTGCCCGATCCTGGCCATCAGCACCAATCTGGTGAACGCCGTCAGCCTGGGCCTGGCCACCATCCTGGTGATGGCCATGACCGGCCTGGTGATCGCCGCCCTGCGCAATTTCATTCCCTACGAAATCCGCATTCCGGTGTTCATCCTGATCATCGCGGCCCTGGTCACGGTGGTGGATCTGGCCTTCAACGCCTGGCTCCACGGGCTCTACCTGGTGCTGGGAATCTTCATTCCCCTGATTGTCACCAACTGCATCGTGCTGGCCCGGGTAGAAGCCTTCGCCGCCAAGAACGAACCCATTGCCTCCACGGTGGATGGCATCGGCATGGGGGTGGGCCTGCTGCTGGTGCTGGCGGTCTTGGGCGGGCTGCGGGAACTGCTTGGCAGCGGCACCCTGCTGACGGGCATCGACCTCATTTTCGAAGGTACCCAACCCCTGGTGTTGCTGGGCCAGGACTATCCGGGTTTTCTCACCGCCATCCTGCCCCCCGGTGCCTTTATCACCCTGGGCTGCCTGATTGCCGCCCGCAACTGGCTGGACAGCCGGGCTGCTGCCCGCCGCCCGTCGCCACGGCCCCCACAAGCCCAGCCTGCCTGAGCCCATGGCCGCCAGCTCCCGCCGGATGACCCTGGCCCAGGTGGAAGAAGCCTTCCGCCGCTGGCAGGCCGCCGATCCCGCCCCCACCACCGAGCTTGAATACGCCAGCCCCTACCAGCTGCTGGTGGCCGTGGTGCTTTCCGCCCAGGCCACCGACAAGAGCGTGAATCTCGCCACCCGGGGCCTGTTTCTGGCTGCCCCCACCCCGGAAGCCATGCTCGGCCTGGGGGAAGTCGGAGTAGCCGGATACATCAAGACCATCGGGCTGTTCAACACCAAGGCCAGGAACGTGGTGGCCCTTTCCCGCTTGCTGGCGGAGCGCCACGGCGGCGAGGTGCCCGCCAGCCGGGAAGCTCTGGAGGCCCTGCCCGGGGTGGGCCGCAAGACCGCCAACGTGGTTCTCAACACCGTTTTCCGCCAGCCCGCCATGGCGGTGGATACCCACATCTTCCGGCTGGCCAACCGTACCGGGCTGGCCCCGGGCAAGGATGTTCTGGCGGTGGAGCAAGGGCTCCTCAAGCGCATCCCCAAGCGCTATTTGCTGGATGCCCACCACTGGCTGATCCTCCACGGCCGCTATGTATGCATTGCCCGCAAGCCCCGCTGCGGGCAATGCCTGATCGCCGACCTGTGCGGTTTCCGCGACAAGACCTTCTGAATTCCGACCCCATCATGTTCAACCCCTCCCGAGACCAGGTCCGCCAGTTTTTTGTGGATGCCTGGCGCAAGCACCGCGACAACACGGTCCTCACCCCCCTGGAGCTGATGGCCGCCAACATCGCCAGACTCCATCCGGAATACCACAAGGCCCTGGAAGACCCCGCCTCCCTGGAGCGGGATTACCGCCCCGAGGACGGCCAGGTCAATCCCTTCCTCCATCTGTCCATGCACCTGGCCATCGAGGAACAACTGTCCATCGACCAGCCCCCCGGCATCCGCGCCGCGGTGGAAGCCGCCGCCCACGCCCGGGGCGACCGCCACGCTGCCCTCCACGATGCCCTGGAATGCCTGGGGGAAACCATCTGGGCCGCCCAGCGCAACAAAACTCCGCCGGACGGGGCGGCCTATCTGCGCTGCGTGTTGCAGCGGGTGGGCAAGGGCAGCGCCTGACGCCGCTCCACCCTACCCTCAGCGCTTGACCTGCAAGCCTTGCTGGCTGGCGAACCAGGCCGCCAGGTTCGCCATGTCGGCCTTGGAGAGGCTTTCCACCTGGCTGGCCATGATCGGGTTCTTGCGCTTACCGGCCTTGTAGTCCAGCAGGGCCCGCAGCAGGTAATCCTCATGCTGGCCGGCCAGCCTGGGAAAATCCGGGCTGGCGCTGTTGCCATCCGGCCCGTGGCAGGCCGCGCAGACGGTAGCGGCCTTGGCTTGGCCGGCAGCGGGATCGGCGGCCTGGGCGGGCACCGTAGCCCAGGCGAGGGCGAGGGCCAAGGCGCCTGCCGAGGTGATCGGGGCGCGGTTCATTGGCCACCTCCATAGTAAGCGGCGAGATCCGCCATGTCCTGGGCCGACAGGCCGGCGGCAATGCCCCGCATGGTGGGGTGGCTGCGCTCCCCGCTCTTGTAGGCTTCCAGGGCCTTCACAAGATAGGCCGGGTGTTGCCCCCCCAGCTTGGGTACGTGATAGACCTCGGGAAAGCTGGTGCGGTAGCCCGGGATGCCATGGCAGCCCACACACATCGAGATCTTGCCCCGGGCGGCTTCCGGGTTGCCCTCCAGGGCCCAGGCGGGCGTAATGAGGCTGGCTGCCGCCATGAGGGGCAGAAAATGTCGTCCTTGCATTGTGTCTCCTCGTTTTTTTGGGGTTGGGGTAAAGCGGAACGACTGAAGGGATTCTAGGTCGCTACTTCTGTAGGCGCCAAACCCATCCGGCGGCTCCCGTATAATCAGCTTCCATCCCAATCCCGATGCCGAGCCCAAAACCATGAGATTCGAAGGATCCACCAACTACGTCACCACTGAAGACCTGATGCTGGCGGTCAATGCCTCCATCCGCCTTCAGCGCCCGCTGCTCATCAAGGGAGAGCCAGGCACCGGCAAGACCATGCTGGCCGAAGAGGTGGCTGGCGCCCTGGGCCTGCCGCTGCTCCAGTGGCACATCAAGTCCACCACCAAGGCCCAGCAGGGGCTCTACGAGTACGATGCGGTGTCCCGCCTGCGGGATTCCCAGCTGGGGGATGACCGGGTCAAGGACATTGCCAACTACATCGTCAAGGGCGTGCTGTGGCAGGCCTTCGAGGCGGAGCGGCCCACCGTGGTGCTGATCGACGAGATCGACAAGGCCGACATCGAATTTCCCAACGATCTGCTGCGGGAACTGGACCGGATGGAGTTCCACGTCTATGAAACCCGCCAGACGGTGCAGGCCCGCCACCGCCCCATCGTTTTCATCACCTCCAACAACGAGAAGGAACTGCCCGACGCCTTCCTGCGCCGCTGCTTTTTCCACTACATCAAGTTCCCCGACCACGACACCATGCAGAAGATTGTGGACGTGCACTTCCCGGGCATCAAGCAGGAGCTCTTGCGTCGCGCCCTGGAGGTGTTCTTCGAACTGCGCCAGGTGCCGGGCTTGAAGAAGAAGCCCTCCACCTCCGAACTGATCGACTGGCTCAAGCTCCTGGTGGCGGAAGACATCCCCCCCGAGGCCCTGCGCTCCTCCGACCACAAGACCATCGTGCCCCCGCTCCATGGCGCCCTGCTCAAGAACGAGCAGGACGTGCACCTCTTCGAGCGGCTGGTGTATATGGCCAGCAAGGGCCGCTGACCATCATGGCCCGCCGCCTGGGGATCCTGTTTCTGGCCTGCTGCTGGCATACCCTGGCCGGCGCCGCCGAGGTCACCCGGGAGCAGCAGCCGTACACGGTGCTGGGAACCACCGCCGAGGCCCTGCGTTCCAGCATGGACCGCCTGGGTCCCCTGGACCCCCGCACCCAGCAGCACCGGGATAGCCTCACCCGCTGGACCCTGGCATGGCGTTACGACACCCAGGATCAGTTCGGCCGCTGTGACCTCACCCGGGTATGGACCCAGGTGCAGATCACCCAGATCCAGCCCCGCCTGGGCCAGCCCGAAACCCTTGCGCCGGCGCTGCGGCGGGACTGGGAGCGTTTTGCGGCAGCCTTGAGCCGCCATGACGAAGCCATGGCTGCGATTGCCCTCCAGGCCGCCGCCGAGATCGACCAGGCCCTGCCCCGCCTCAATCGCAAGGAATGCAAGGATCTCCGCCTGGAGGCGGAAGCCACCGCCCGCAACATTGTCGCCACCGCCCGCCAGCGGGAGGCCGCCCTGGATCTGCAGACCGACCGGGGGCGCTCCGCGGGGGCCCGCTTCCCCTGGCAGGAAGGGGATCCGGACAATCTCACCGACCGGGAACGGGCCAAGCTCAAGGACCGGCTCCCCGTCACTCCTTAGGACCGCCGCCGTGCTCATCGACTTTTTCCTCCATCTCAAGGCCCAGCGCCTGCCGGTCTCCACCCGTGAATTCCTGACCCTCCTGGAGGGACTCCAGGAAGGGGTTTGCGGGCCATCCATCGACGAGTTCTACTTCCTCTCCCGGGCCTGCCTGGTGAAGGACGAGAGCCAGTACGACCGTTTCGACCAGGCCTTCGGCACCTACTTCAAGGGCGTCACCGAGATTCCGGGCCTGGAGGTGGATCTGCCCGAGGAGTGGCTGAAGGCCATGGCCCGCAAACACCTCAGCCCCGAGGAAAAGGCCGCCCTGGAGAAGCTGGGTTGGGACAAGCTCATGGAGGAGTTCAAGAAGCGCCTGGCCGAACAGAAGGGCCGCCACCAGGGGGGTTCCAAGTGGGTGGGCACGGGGGGCAGTTCCCCGTTCGGCAACAGCGGCTATCACCCGGAGGGCATCCGGGTCGGCGGCGAGTCGGCGGGCAATCGCACCGCCATCAAGGTCTGGGAACAGCGCGAGTTCCGCAACCTGGACGACTCGGTGGAGCTGGGTACCCGCAACATCAAGGTGGCCCTGCGGCGGCTACGGCGCTTTGCCCGCCAGGGGGCCGCCGACGAGCTGGACCTGGACGGCACCATCGCTGCCACCGCCCGCAACGCCGGCTGGCTGGATCTGCACATGCGGCCGGAACGCCACAACGCGGTCAAGGTGCTGATGTTCTTCGACGTGGGGGGCTCCATGGACGACCACGTGAAGATCTGCGAGGAGCTCTTCTCCGCCTGCCGCACCGAATTCAAGCACCTGGAGTATTTCTACTTCCACAACTGCGTGTATGACCACGTCTGGCGGGACGCCGAACGCCGCCACGCCGAGCGCACCCCCCTGGCCGACGTGATCCACAAGTTCGGTCCGGACTACAAGCTGATCTTCGTGGGGGACGCCACCATGAGCCCCTACGAGGTGCTCCACGCTGGCGGATCCATCGAGTACATGAACGAGGAACCCGGCGCCAACTGGATGCGCCGCCTGCTCGATGCCTACCCGGCGGCGGCCTGGCTCAATCCCGAACCGGAGCGCCTGTGGGACTACCGCCAGACCATCCGGATCTTCAAGGATCTGATGGGCCAGCGCATGTTCCCCTTGAGCCTGGACGGCCTGACCCGGGCCATCCAGCAGCTTTCCAAGAAAAACTAGGGGATGCGGTAGTTTTCCTGGGTGAGGAGATCCACTCCGCACTCCAGCTGCTCCACCCAGGCGATGAAGCGCCCCACCATGGCCTTGCCCACGAAGCGGCGGCCGTGCTGGGGCACAATCATGTCGATGTCTAGTTGCCGCGCCATGGCCGCCCACAGCCGGCACACCCGGTTGGAGATCATGTAGCGGCGGTGAAAGGGCAGCATGGCCGGCAGGTGGTCGTCAAAATCCTCCACCGGCCTGGCCGCCAGATTGTGGTCCACCAGGGAGGCCCCCAGGTCACCGGAAAAAAGGATCCTGGATGCCGGGTCGTAGAACTGGAAATTCCCTTCCGAATGGAGGAAGTGGGCGGGGATCGCCTTGATCTTGCTTTGGCCCAGGGGAATCCGCATGCCCGAATCGGGGATGCCGATGATCCGGCTGGTGTAGTCCTTGCCCGTGGTGAAATGGGGCAGGAAGCGGGTCCACAGGGTGGAGATCATCACCCGGCAGGGGGTGCTCACCATCCACTTGTTGAGGGAGGCGATGATGTCCGGGTCCGGGTGGGACGCCAGGATGTAGTCCAGGTTGCGGGACGGGAAGAGCCGCTGCATGCCCATGATCAACTCGTTGTAAGTCATGTTGCCCCCCGGGTCGATCAGGGCCCCATGATCCCCATCCACGATCAGGAACTGGTTGCACTGCACCGCGTGGTCGGACTCCTCGTCCACCAGATCGTAGAAAGCCAGGCATACATGCCGGCCGTCGTTAAATAGCTCCACTGCCATCCTGGCCCTACCTCCCAATGACTGATCCGGGCTTGCCCGAAAAAAGCCGCCACTGTAGGAGGATCCGGCCTCTGGTTGACTGGCGTTTGCGCTCGCCTTGATATGTATCAAGAATTGAGCTCATGAGGCATCTCAATCGAACCCGACGCCTTGCATCGGGCGCCTCCACCTGTTCCAGGACGGATCCGCCGAGGAGCCTGTCGCAGGCTATTACTTTCGGACTAATCCAATGACTATCCGGCATGATCCCCAAGAAGCCCCCGGGCCAGCAGGAACCCCGTAATTTGCGGGGAAACGGTAATTTTCCGCAACGCACAAGCAAATCCGTTTCTACACTAGAATTAGTTCCCTCATCTTTACTTTCCGCCGATTCCCATGGATGCTCCGATCCCCAACGGAACCCGCCAGGTCGTTGATGGAGAACCTCGTGTCTTCTATGACGGCTACTGGATCAAGGTCTACGATCCCCCGGCCGACAACCTGGATGCCAAGAAGAAGTTGATCGAGGCCCTTACCCGGCGTCTGTTCAACCATGTGGAGCACGGCATCAACATCCCGGGTTCGATGCTGGAAGAGGTCCGCGAGTCCTTCGAGGCCGAGACCGATCCGGATCGCCGGCGGGTCAAGGGCGCCATGCTGGCCGGAGCCCTCTTCAATCGGGCCACCGACATCTTCACCAAGCTGGTGGAAATTCAGCGGATGGGGGTGGAGATCGATCTGGACAACAGCCTGATGCAGGTTTGCGGCAACTGTCTGCAGGAAGCCCTCCACCTGGGGCGCCTGGTCCTCCACCGCAGCGGGGAGGAAGGCATCGACGAGTTGTGGGGCGAGCCCTTCCGGGCCTTCAGCATTCCGGTGGAGGATTTCTACGAGAGCCGCTACATCAAGATCGCCCAGACCATGCGGGACATCGACCGGATCGGCGAAGCCCTGGTCATCAACATGGGCTCCCTGCCCCTATTCACCGGACTGGAAGCGTCGGTGGACCAGTTTGTCGTGGCGGCCAAGAAGAAGTGCGAAACCCTGCGCACCGACACGGATCTCCTGGGCGTGTGGACGTCCTTCGTGGTGTCGGGCGAGCATCTGGCCGCCTACGCCCCGCGCCTAGCCGCCTTCCCGCCCGAAACCCTGGCCCGGGCCGCCGGGGAAGGCATGGCCCTGCTCCGCCAGGGACGGGATCTGGTCAGCTACATCGCCCGGGCGCGGGTACCCATGCCCAAGAGCACCCGGGAATACATCGAACGCCTCCAGGCTTACCACCACGCCATCGAAGACCTGCACGCCACCGATCGGGCGGCCTGACCCGACCTTCATGCATCTACGGGGAGGGCCGAGCGGCGCAGCTTGCCCAGCCCATCCCGTGGCAAGGCATCCATGCAGGAAAAGGACTTGGGAACCTTGTAGGCGGCGAGCCTGGCCTTGCAAAAGGCCTTGAGGGTCTCCGGGTCGATCCGTGCGCCTTCGGCGGGAACCACGATGGCATGGACCCGGGCACCCCATTCGGGATCGGCGACGCCCACCACCGCCGAATCCACCACCTCCGGGTGCTCCAGCAGGACGGCTTCCACCTCGGCGGGATAGACGTTGGCGCCGCCGCTGACGATGAGATCCTTGCGTCGGTCGGCGATATACAAGTAGCCCTCCTCGTCCAGCCAGCCCAGGTCACCCAGGCTGGCAAAGCCGTCCTGGCTTTTCCTCATGGGCGCCCCCAGGTACTCGGTGACGAAGCCCGCCTGGGGCCGCATCCAGATTTCCCCCACCTCGCCGGGGGGGAGGACGTTGCCCTCGGCATCCTGAATCCGCAGGTCGGTCATCAGGGGCCGGCCGCAGGTCCCCCGATGGGTCAGCCACTCCCGGCCGGGGGCCGAAACCGTGCCGATGCTTTCGGTGCCGCCATAGGCGACCCACAGCACATCGGCGCCAAATATCTGGAGGGCCTTCTCGAAAACCCAGTCGGCGCACTTGCTGCCCCCCAGGGCCACCCGCTCCAGGCTCGACACATCGTAGCGCTCCACCCCGGGCAGCTGGATCAGGCGGTAGAGCATGGTGGGCACCAGGGACAGGAGCCGCACCCGGTAGGCCTGGATGCTCTCCAGGACCAGCACCGGATCGAACTTGTCGAAGAGGACCAGGGTATGGCCGGCTCCCAGGGCGGCGAAGGCGTTGCGGGCCGGCCCGTAATGATAGAGGGGCCCCAGGTTGATCTGCACCTCGGATCCGGGCAGGGCGCGGGATGCGGTGTTGGCCAGGGGCGTGTCCGCGCCGGCCAGACCGGGCTCCAGGCGGACAACGATCTTCGGAATGCCCGTCGAGCCACCGGTGGCGTTCATCTTGTAGGGATGGGCAATGAGGTCGGGCAGGGGCTCGGTGGCAAAGCGCGCCAGATCCGCCAGGTCCTCGGGGCGGATTTGGGGTTGGGCCAGCTCGTCGAAGCTACCGATGACATGGCTGGGCCCGGCCACTTCGAACAGCCGGTTGCGCTCCCAGGCGGGGAGGTCCGCCCGGAGGGGAAACACGCAGGCCCCCAGCCGCCAGATGGCATAGGTAGCAACGAAATAATCCAGGCAATTGGGCAGGGCCAGGGCAATCCGGGAGGTCTTGTCCACGCCCCGCTCAGCCAGCAGGCGTGCGGCCTGGTTGGCGCGCCGGTCCAGCTCCCGGTAGGTGAGGGTTGCGTCGGCCTGGCCCGGGCGCTTGAGCACCAGGGCCAGCCGCTCAGGCGCGACGGTGGCCAGGATCCCTAGGTGGCGGCCCAGGGATACCGGAGCCTGGCCCCCGGCGGCCTGGGCACGCGAAGAGGCCGGGTTTTCCTTGGGCAGGAACGCCCCCGATGGGCTTGCTTGCGCCATTGCTGTCTCCTTTTGATCCTGTTGGTGGGCCGGATACGAAAAGGGCAGCCAGACCGGCTGCCCTTTTCGTCACTGGGCGGCGTGGGCCGCCAGCTTGAGCCAGGTATCCACCACCGTGTCCGGGTTCAGGGAGATGGTCTGGATACCCTGGTCCATCAGCCATTCGGCGAAATCCGCATGATCGGAAGGCCCCTGGCCGCAGATCCCCACGTATTTGCCCAGCCGGTTGGCGCTGGCGATGGCCATGGAGAGGAGCTGCTTGACCGCCGGATCCCGCTCGTCGAAGGCATTGGCCACCAGGCCGGAATCCCGGTCCAGGCCCAGAGTGAGCTGGGTCAGGTCGTTGGAGCCGATGGAGAAGCCGTCGAAGTGGGCCAGGAACTGGTCCGCCAGCAGGGCATTGGAGGGGATCTCGCACATCATGATGAGCTTGAGGTCATTCACGCCCCGCTTGAGTCCGTGCTGGGCCAGCAGATCCACCACCCCGGCGGCCTCGTCCACGTTGCGCACGAAGGGCACCATGAGCTGCACGTTGGTGAGCCCCAGCTCATTCCTCACCTTCTTCATGGCGGCGCATTCCATCTCGAAGCAGTCCCGGAAACTGTGGGCGATGTAGCGGGAGGCGCCCCGGAAGCCCAGCATGGGATTCTCTTCCTCGGGCTCGTAGATCTCGCCCCCCAGGAGCTTGCGGTACTCATTGGACTTGAAGTCCGACAGGCGCACGATCACCGGCTTGGGATAGAAGGCGGCGGCGATGGTGGCCACCCCCTCCACCAGCTTTTCGATGAAGAACTGCTTGGGAGTGGCATAGCCCCGGGAGCGGCGCAGGATTTCCTCCCGCAGGCTGGCGGGCAGCTGGCCCAGCTCCAGGATGGCCTTGGGGTGGATGCCGATCATGTTGTTGATGACGAACTCCAGCCGGGCCAGCCCGACCCCTTCGCAGGGGATCTGGGCGAACTCGAAGGCCAGTTCGGGGTTGCCCACGTTCATCATGATCTTCACCGGGATGTCCGGCAGGTTGCCGGTGTCGGTGGTGATCACCTCGAAGTCCAGCTTGCCCCGGTACACGTAGCCCGTATCGCCCTCGGCGCAGGAAACGGTGACGGCTTCCTCCCCCTCCAGCACCTCGGTGGCGTTACCGCAACCCACGATGGCGGGAATGCCCAGCTCCCGGGCGATGATGGCGGCGTGACAGGTACGCCCGCCCCGGTTGGTGACGATGGCTGACGCCCGCTTCATTACCGGCTCCCAGTTGGGGTCGGTCATGTCGGTGACCAGCACGTCGCCAGGCTGGACCTTGTTCATCTCGGTGGGGGAATGGATCACCCGCACCGGGCCCACGCCGATTTTCTGGCCGATGGCCCGGCCATGGGCCAGGGCCTTGCCGTACTGCTTCAGGCGATATTTCTCAAGCACGTGGCCGGACTGCTGGCTCTTCACCGTTTCCGGGCGGGCCTGGAGGATGTAGAGCTTGCCGTCGTCGCCGCTCTTGCCCCATTCGATGTCCATGGGCCGGCCATAATGCTGCTCGATGATCACCGCGTAACGGGCCAGCTCCAGCACGTCTTCGTCCGTGAGGGAGAACTTCACCCGCTCGCCCTCCGCCACATCCACGGTACGGGTGGAACTGCCGGCTTCCTTCTTGTCGGCAAAGACCATCTTGATGAGCTTGGAACCCAGGTTGCGGCGCACCACCGCCGGCCGGCCCTGGGCCAGGGTGGGCTTGTGCACGTAGAACTCGTCCGGATTGACCGCGCCTTGCACCACGGTTTCCCCCAGGCCATAGGAGGCGGTGATGAACACCACGTCCTTGAAGCCCGATTCGGTATCGATGGTGAACATCACTCCGGAGGCCCCGATGTCCGAGCGCACCATGCGTTGCACCCCGGCCGACAGGGCCACCTCGGCGTGGGTGAAACCCTTATGCACCCGGTAGGCAATGGCCCGGTCGTTGTACAGGGAGGCGAACACCTCCTTCATGGCATGGAGGATGTTGTCGTAGCCGTGGATGTTGAGGAAGGTCTCCTGCTGGCCGGCGAAGGATGCGTCCGGCAGATCCTCGGCGGTGGCGGAGGAGCGCACCGCGAAGGTCCCTTCCCCTTCGGCAGTGATCTTGTCGTAGGCGGCCTTGATCTCGGCCTCCAGCTGGACCGGGAAGGGGGTATCCACGATCCACTGGCGGATCTGGGCGCCGGTCTTCACCAGGGCATCCACGTCATCCACGTCCAGGCTGGCGAGGGCCGTGCTGATCCGGTCCGCCAGGCCCTTGTGGGTCAGGAAGGCCCGGTAGGCCTCGGCGGTGGTGGCAAAGCCACCGGGCACCCGCACGCTGGCGGGCAACTGGCTGATCATCTCGCCGAGGCTGGCGTTCTTGCCGCCGACCTTGTCGACGTCGGTCATGCGCAGTTCTTCGAAGGGGATCACGAAACGGGACATGGGGCAGGCCTTCCGGATTTTGTTGGGAGAACGCAAAATGCGATTCTACCGGCAAGCCCAACTCCTGGCATTTCAGGGTTTGCCCCTATGCCGCACCTCCCGGGCCCTGCGCGGGCCCTCCCCCTGAGCCCCTACACACCATGTCCGACACCACCACCCGCACCGTCTTTTTCATTTCCGACGGCACCGGCATCACCGCCGAGACCCTGGGCCATAGCCTGCTGGCCCAGTTCCCGGACACCCGTTTCCGCCAGGTGCGCCTACCCTTCGTGGACTGCCTGGACAAGGCCATCGACGTCGCCACCCAGATCCGCGAGGTGGGCCAGCAGGACGGGGTCCGTCCCATCGTTTTCAATACCCTGGTGGATCAGGAGTCGGTAGCCTGCATCCGCAAGGCCGACGCCCTGTTCCTGGACCTCTTCGAAAAATTCATCGGTCCCCTGGAAAGCGAACTGGGCCAGCGCTCCACCCACGCCGTGGGGCGCTTCCACGGCATTGCCGACAGCCTCAACTACGCCGCCCGCATTGAGGCCATCAACTTCGCCCTGGCCCACGATGACGGGGTTTCCCATGCCGAGCTGGCGGAGGCCGACGTGATCCTGGTGGGCGTTTCCCGCTCCGGCAAAACCCCCACCAGCCTGTATCTGGCCATGCAGTTCGGGGTCAAGGCCGCCAACTACCCCCTGATTCCCGAGGATTTTGAGCGCAACAAGCTGCCCCAGGAGCTCACCAAGCACAAAGGCAAGCTCTTCGGGCTCACCATCGGCCCTGAGCGCCTGGCCCAGATCCGCCAGGAACGCCGCCCCAACAGCCGCTACGCTGCCCTGGACAACTGCCGCCATGAGATCGAGGCGGCCCAGCGCCTGATGCGCCGGGAAAACATCAAATGGCTGGACTCCACCACCAAGTCCATCGAAGAAATTTCCGCCACTATCCTTCAGGAAATCCGCCTCAACAAGCACGTTTATTAATTTTTGGGGCGTAGAATTTTATCCCCGGGCCTGGCCCGCGCCCTCCCATTCCTCCGGAACACATCATGAAACGCTCCCGCTTCGGGCGCCGCGGTGGCCTTTCCCGCGATGCCGAACAACTCGCCTGGCTGGCCACCGGCCTGGCCGATTCCGGCAGCCGGGCCGAGGACCGCTACTGGGAAAGCCGCCTGGTGACCCTCATCGATCGCATTCTCGACGAGGATGACGAGGACGCCCTCAACGCCGCCCTGGATCATCTCTACAGCACCAACGCCCGCGCCTACGACGAGCTGGCGGACTTCATCGAGTCCCAGGCCGAAAACGGCCAGCGCCCGAGTCCCGGGCAGGATGTGCTGCTCATCGCCGCGCCGGTGCTGGCCTGGTCCCGCTACCGCATCCCCGCCGGCCCCATTCCCCCTGCCCTGCTGGCCAACCTGCGGGTCCACCTGGCAGCCCATGTGCTGGCCGAGGGGGTCAAGCTGTCGGTGGCGGACTTCCTCTTCAGTCCGGACCAACTGCCCCAGGGCTACTGCCCCACCGCCAGCCTGGCCCAGGCCCTTGGCGAAGCCGCCCTGGCCAACCAGGATCTGCATATCGAAACCGACGGCCTGGCGGAAACCGCCCAGTTCCTCTCCGACACCCGCTACCTGCTGGCCGCCGTGGCGGTGCCCAAGGGCGCGCCCATCTTCCGCTGGCAGGAATCGGATCGGATCGGCCGGGATCAGGCCCTGGCCCAGTGGCGCACTCAGGGCGGCGCCTGCCTGGCGCCCCAGCTCCCCGGCTGCACCCTGGAGGTAGTCCTGCCGGAAGCCTACTTCGCCGCCTGCCGCCAGGCCGATCTGGCCAGCCGCCCCTATTCCATCCGCGCCTCGGTGGCCTTTCTCGGCACCACCCTGGAAATCCCCGCCACCGAACTGCGGGCGGTGATCGCCCCGTTCCAGGACCGCCAGCTGGAGGAATACCGGATCGGCTTCACCCGCCGCAACCAGGAGCAGGTGCTCCACGGGGTGGTGTGGCCGCTCCTCGGCGCCGAGGACGAAACCACCGACACCGCCGCCCAGATCGAAGCGGTGCTGCGGGAATGCGGTATCGGGGACATCCAGAACCTGGACCACGCTTATCCGGTCGAATATTGCGACGACTGCGGCGCCCCCTTCTATCCCGCCCCCGATGGCGAAGTGGTGCACGCCGAAATGCCGGAGGAGCAGTCCGAACAGATGCCCCGCCACCTCCATTAACCGATTCCCGGGAGAGCCGCCATGACCCGCAAAGTGGACAAGCCCGACGCCCAATGGCGCGCCCAGCTCAGCGAACTGCAATACCAGGTGACCCGCCACAAGGGCACCGAACGCCCCTTCTCCGGGGAATACTGGAACACCTGGACACCCGGGAATTACCTTTGCGTGTGCTGCGGCGCCCCCCTGTTCCGTTCCGAGGCCAAGTTCGACGCCGGCTGCGGCTGGCCCAGCTTCCACGCCCCGGCGGTACCCGAAAACGTGGAGGAAGCCCCGGACCGCAGCCACTTCATGGTGCGCACCGAAGTCCTCTGCCACCACTGCGGCGCCCACCTGGGCCACGTCTTCGACGACGGCCCGGCCCCCACCGGGCTGCGCTACTGCATCAATTCCGCGTCCATCAAGCTGGAGCCGGACGAAACCCTCTGAATAGGCGTCCCCCGGCAAGCCCCCGCCCACCGCGCCTGGCCCTGGCCCAGGCGTGTTTCTTTGCCCTGGCCGGTCGCCCTGCCCGGAAGCGCTCCGTATAATTGCGCCCTTTCCCGTCCGCCCCATCCGGGGCTTGCGTCGCCCATGACCACCCCCTCCCCCCACCCGCTCCTGCCCCAACTGGCGTCCCTCAAGCTCAAGCCTGGCCTGCGTCTGGATCTGCCCGGGCTGGAAGGCTCCGCCGATGCCCTGGCCCTGGGAGGTCTGGCGGGCCAGGGACTGCTCACGGTGATCACCGCCAATCCCCTGGACGCCCAGCGCCTCCAGGAGGAAATCGCCTGGTTCAGGCCGGGCCTGCGGGTGCACCTCCTGCCGGACTGGGAAACCCTGCCCTACGACAGCTTTTCCCCCCACCAGGACCTGATCTCCGAACGCCTGGCCACCCTCCACGCGGTCAATCACAAGGAAAGCGACATCCTCCTGGTGCCGGCCACCACGGCGCTTTACCGGATGGCGCCGCCGGCCTTCCTGGCGGCCTATACCTTCTTCCTCAAGCAGGGGGAAAAGCTGGACTTGGACGCCCTGCGGGGGCAGATGACGGTGGCGGGCTACGCCCACGTGACCCAGGTGGTGAGCCCCGGGGAATACAGCGTGCGGGGCGGCTTGATCGACCTCTTTCCCATGGGCGCCACCCTTCCCTTCCGGATCGACCTCTTTGACGACGAAGTGGAGAGCATCAAGACCTTCGACCCGGACACCCAACGCACGGTGTACCCGGTAAAGGAAATCCGCCTGCTGCCGGCCCGGGAGTTTCCCCTGGACGACAAGGGTCGCACCCGCTTCCGGAGCCGCTTCCGGGAAATATTCGAAGGCGACCCCTCCCGGGTAGCGGTGTACAAGGACGTTTCCAACGGCATCGCCCCGGCGGGCATCGAGTACTACCTGCCCCTGTTCTTCGAGGAAACCGCCACTCTGTTCGACCACCTGCCTCAGGGCGGGCCGGTGGTGCTCCATGGGGACGTGGCCGGGGCCATCGCCGAATTCTGGAAGGACACCCGCAGCCGCCATGATCTCCTGGGGGGCGACCGCAGCCGGCCAGTGCTGCCCCCCGGCGAGCTGTTCCTGGACGAGGAACAATTCTTCCTGGCCCTCAAGGAGCGGCCCCGCCTCGTGATGGGCAAGGGCCCGGCGGCGGCGGATGCGCCCACCCTGCCGGCGCCGGTGGTGGCGGTGGAGCGCAAGGCCGCCGACCCTCTCCATCGTCTCAAAGCCTTCCTGGCCGCTTTCCCGGGCCGGGTGCTGGTGCTGGCGGAATCCGCCGGCCGGCGGGAAACCATGGCGGAGTACTTCGCCGAATACGGCCTCAAGCCCACGGCCAGCGCGGATCTGGCGGGCTTTCTCGACGGTGGCGCGGCCTTCGCCATCGGCGTGGGCCCCCTGGCGGGAGGCTTCACCCTGCCGACGGCGGGTTTGGCCATCCTCACCGAAACCGAGCTCTACGCCACCACGGCCCGCAACCGGGGCCGGCGAGAAACCCGCAAGGCCGCCACCATGGAGGGCTGGCTGCGGGATCTGTCGGAACTCAAGGTGGGGGATCCGGTGGTCCACATCTCCCACGGCATCGGCCGCTATCTAGGCCTGGTGCACATGGACCTGGGGGACGGCAGCAACGAGTTCCTGCACCTGGAGTATTCCGGCGGCGACAAGCTCTACGTGCCGGTCTCCCAGCTCCACGTCATCACTCGCTACGCCGGCGCCGACCCGGACGCGGTAGGCCTCCACCGGCTCGGCTCCGGCCAGTGGGAAAAGGCCAAGCGCAAGGCCGCCGAGCAGGTGCGGGACACCGCCGCGGAACTGCTGGCCCTGTATGCCCAGCGCGCCACCCGCCCGGGCCACCGCTTCAACTTCCAGCAGCATGACCTGGAAGCCTTCTCCGATGCCTTCGGCTTCGAAACCACCCCGGACCAGCAGGCCGCCATTGACGCGGTGGTGGAGGACATGAAATCCGGCCGCCCCATGGACCGCCTGGTGTGCGGCGACGTGGGCTTCGGCAAGACCGAGGTGGCCCTGCGGGCGGCCTTCATCGCGGTGGCCGACGGCAAGCAGGTGGCGGTGCTGTGCCCCACCACCCTGCTGGCGGAACAGCACTACCAGACCTTTGCCGACCGCTTCGCCGACTGGCCGGTGAAGGTGGCGGAGATTTCCCGCTTCAAGAGCGCCAAGGAGCAGGCCGAAGCCCTCCAGCATCTGGAAGAGGGCAAGGTGGACATCCTCATCGGCACCCACCGCCTGCTCCAGAAGGACGTGCGCTTCAAACAACTGGGCCTGGTGATCATCGACGAGGAGCACCGCTTCGGGGTGCGCCAGAAGGAGGCCCTCAAGGCCCTGCGTTCCGAGGTGGATATCCTGACCCTCACCGCCACTCCCATTCCCCGTACCCTGGGGCTGGCCATGGAGGGGCTGCGGGAGTTCTCGGTGATCGCCACCGCCCCGCAAAAGCGCCTGGCCATCAAGACCTTCGTCCAGCGCCACTCCAAGGGCATCGTGCGGGAAGCGGTACTGCGGGAGTTCAAGCGGGGCGGCCAGGTGTACTTCCTCTACAACGAGGTGGAAACCATCGAAAACCAGCGTCAGGCCCTGGCCGAGCTGGTGCCGGAGGCCCGCATCGTGGTGGGCCACGGCCAGTTGCCGGAAAGGGAACTGGAGCGGGTGATGCGGGACTTCACCCAGCAGCGGGCCAACCTGCTGTTGTGCTCCACCATCATCGAGACCGGCATCAACATCCCCACCGCCAATACCATCATCATCCACCGGGCCGACAAGTTCGGCCTGGCGCAACTCCATCAGCTGCGGGGCCGGGTGGGCCGCAGCCACCACCAGGCCTACGCCTATCTCCTCACCGATGCCCACGCCAAGCCCTCCGCCCAGGCCCAGAAACGCCTGGAGGCCATCGCCATGATGGAAGAGCTGGGGTCCGGCTTCTACCTGGCCATGCACGATCTGGAAATCCGGGGCGCCGGCGAGGTATTGGGGGAAAACCAGTCCGGCGAGATCCACCAGGTAGGGTTTGGCCTGTACACCGAGATGCTCAAGCGGGCCGTCAAGGACCTCCAGGCTGGCCGGGAGCCGGATCTGTCCCAGCCCCTGGAAGTCATCTCGGAAATCAACCTCCACGTCCCGGCTCTGCTCCCCTCCAATTACTGCAGCGACGTGGCTGAGCGCCTGACCCTCTACAAGCGCCTGGCCAACTGCGAGGCCGAAGAGGAAATCCGGGATCTCCAGGAAGAACTGATCGACCGCTTCGGTGATCTGCCCCCCCAGACCCAGTCCCTGCTGGAAACCCATCGCCTGCGGATCTTCCTCCAGCCCTTCGACGTGCAGAAGCTGGACGCCTCGGAAGCCCGCATCAGCGTCCAGTTCGGCCCCAAGCCCCCCATCGATCCGGCCAAGGTCATCGGCCTCATCCAGAAGGACCGCAACACCACCATGGCCGGCCCGGACAAGCTGATCCGCAAGGTCAACACGCCCCAGCTCAAGGACCGGGTGACCGCCGTGCGCACCCTGCTGCAAGCGGTCCGGTAATGCGCTCGGCCCCACTGGGGGCGCTTGCCCGCCACCCCGACGCGGTGCGCAAGCACACCCTACGCTAAAATTTCGCCTTCACTCGCCCAGCCAGGACATCACTATGGCCATCCAGAACACCGAAAACCTCAACATCAGCGCCTGTGACCTCATGCCCACTCCGGAGGAGATCAAGGCCCAGGTGCCCTTGACCCCCACCGCGGCGGCCACCGTCACCGCCGGCCGGCAAGCCCTCCAGGCCATCCTGGAGGGCCAGGATCCCCGCGTCTTCCTGGTGGTGGGGCCCTGCTCCATCCACGACCCGGTGGCCGGCCTGGACTACGCCCGGCGCCTCAAGGCCCTGGCGGACGAAGTGGCCGACACGATCCTGGTGGTGATGCGGGTCTATTTCGAGAAGCCCCGCACCGCCACCGGCTGGAAGGGCTACATCAACGACCCCTACATGGACGATTCCTTCCGGATTGCCGAAGGGATGGCCAAGGCCCGGGAATTCCTGCTGGCGGTCAATGAACTGGGGCTGCCCGCCGGCACCGAGGCCCTGGACCCCATCGCCCCCCAGTACTACGGCGACCTGGTGAGCTGGACCGCCATCGGCGCCCGCACCGCCGAATCCCAGACCCACCGGGAGATGGCTTCTGGGCTTTCCTCCCCGGTGGGCTTCAAGAACGGCACCGACGGCAGCCTGGATGCGGCGGTCAACGGCATCATTTCCGCCGCCAATCCCCATAGTTTTCTGGGCATCAATTCACAGGGGGTGACCTCGGTGGTCCGCACTCGGGGTAACCGCTACGGCCACGTGGTGCTGCGGGGCGGCGGCGGGCGGCCCAACTACGATACGGTGTCCGTTTCCTTGGCTGAAAAGGCCCTGACCAAAGCCAAGCTCCCCGCCAATGTGGTGGTGGATTGCTCCCACGCCAACTCCTGGAAGAACCCGGAATACCAGCCCCTGGTGATGCGGGACGCAGTGCACCAGATCCGGGAAGGCAACCGTTCCATCGTTGGCCTGATGGTGGAAAGCTTCATCGAGCCTGGCAACCAGCCCATCCCGACGGACCGCTCCCTTCTCAAGTATGGCTGTTCGGTAACCGATGCCTGCGTGGGCTGGGACACCACCGAGGAAATGGTCCTCTACGCCCGGGACGTGCTACGTCAGGCCATGCCTTTGCGGAAAGCCGCCCGATGAATCTGGTCGTGCTGGGGCACTGTGCCAGCGCCCGAACCCTCCAGGAACTGGCCGCGCTCACCGGCGCCCGGACCATCGAGTCCATCCACCCCCAGGCCCACCGCCTGGTGGCGGCCCAGCCCGACACGGGGGTGGCAGCCCTGTGCCGGCAGGCGGGGCTGGACTACGCTTTCGTGCCGGCGGGGCGGCGGCTCTCGGATTTTGGCCTGTTTGTCACCGACATGGATTCCACCCTGATCAACATCGAGTGCATCGACGAGATCGCCGACATGCTAGGGCTCAAGGCCGAGGTGGCCGCCATCACCGAGGCCGCCATGCGGGGGGAGCTGGAGTTCAGCGCATCCCTGGCGCGCCGGGTCGCCCTCCTGGCCGGCCTGGAGGAATCCGCCCTGGAACGGGTGTATGAGGAGCGGTTGCGCCTCAATCCCGGAGCCGAAGCCTTGCTGGCGGGGCTGCACCAGGCCGGGGTAAAAACCATGCTGGTGTCGGGCGGCTTCACTTACTTCACCGATCGCCTCCAAACCCGCCTGGGTTTCGACCACGCCCACGCCAACCAGCTGGAGGTGGCCAACGGCCGGCTTACCGGCCGGGTCATCGGCCCCATCGTGGACGGGGCAGCCAAGGCCAACCACCTGCTGCGACTCAAGGCCAAGCTGGATCTGGCGCCCTACCAGACCATGGCCGCCGGGGATGGGGCCAACGACATTCCCATGTTCAATGCCGCCGGCTTCCGGGTGGCCTATCAGGCCAAGCCGGCCCTGCGCCCGGTGGCCGACTGTTGCCTGGACCACACGGGCCTGGATAGCATCCTGCATCTGTTTGCCTGAAGATCACCGTCGAAATCGGCCCCATCCTTCAGGGCTGCGATGCGCTGGCCGACCATACAACCTTCGATGCACCGCATGCCCCTTAGGGGGCAGCTGCCGAGACAGATCTCTGGCGCCACTCAGGGCCCTCGCCCCCCCCCGGCAACCGGGGGAAATGCGCCTCAAGCTTTCGCATTTCCAGTCGTTAATCCGCTTAGGCATAACGATTTAAGTGTTTATGACGTTTTTTTTCAGCCCCTGTGCGTGAAATTGGGGCGGGTATCAATCCGCCCCATTTATCCCAGAGCAAGGCGTCGTCCTGGGTGTGGGTGCTTCTTGGCTGCTGGCTCGCCGGATCTTTTGCCGCCCTGTGGTATCTGGAGCGGGATGCCTTGCTCCAGCGCACGTCATGCATGGCCCCGCGACAGGCCGTCCCTGCCGCAACATCCAAAGTCATTTTCTTGAGGCCGAAGACATGAACTCCACCAATCGCAAAGCTGCAGATTCACTCAACGGATTCCGGGCCCGGGCAGACCTGCTGATGGTCGGAACCCTAGGCGCCTTGCTCCTGTTGAGCCTGGTATACGCCGGCCTAGGGGCCGACTGGCTGCCGGCCCTGGCAGTGGGGATTCCCGCCTTCCTGGTTCCCCTGGTGATCTATCGGGCGGCACCGGGTTCGGTCGCCACCCGGCTGGCCATGGGTTTTGCCCTGATGCTTTTTGCCGCAGTGTTGATCCAGCAGGCCAAGGGGGAGATCGAGGCCCATTTCGCCATCTTCACCCTCCTGGCCTTCCTGGTGCTGTATTGCGATTGGAAGCCCCTGGTGGCGGCGGCCGGTCTGATCGCGGCACACCACGCCTTGTTCGCCTATCTCCAGGCGGGGGGGGCGGGGGTCTTCGTCTTCCCTGAAGCGGGGAGCATCGGCCGGGTGGCGGTGCATGGGGCCTTCGTGGTGGTGGAAACGGCGGTGCTGGCCTCTATCGCCGCTATCTTGCGGGGCCACGTGGTCGCCAGCATGGTGGTGTCCGACTTTTCCAGTGCCGTAGCCGCCGGCCGCCTGGACTATCGCTTCTCGCCGGAACTGGTGGCATCGAGCCCCATGGTGGCGGCGGTCGCCCACATGCAGCAGGATCTGGCCAAGGCCATCGACGAGGTACGCCGCAACGCGGACGACCTGGGGCAGTTGGCCAACCGGCTGGCGTCCACCGCTTCCGAGGTCGCCCATAGCAGCACCGAACAAAACGACTCCACCGGCGCCATGGCCGCGGCAGTCCAGGAAATGACCGCCGCGGTGGCCCAGATTACCGATAACGCCCAGGCTGCACGCAATCTGGCCGGGGAATCCCGGGGAGCCGCCACCGAGGGCAGCCTGGTGGTGAAAGGCGCCATCGGAGAGATGACCGGCATCGCCGGGGTGATCCGCCTGGCCGCCACCAGCGTCGAGGAACTGGGCAAGAAATCCGAACGGGCCAGCGAGGTGGTGGGGATCATCAAGGAGATTGCCGACCAGACCAACTTGTTGGCCCTCAACGCGGCTATCGAAGCCGCCCGGGCCGGCGAGCTGGGTCGTGGCTTTGCGGTGGTGGCTGACGAAGTACGCAAGTTGGCCGAACGCACCACCACCGCCACCAACGAGATCACCACCATGATGGCGGACATGCGCTCGGCCAAGGAATCGGTGCTCGACAGCATCTCCGAGGCGGTGAACAAGGTTCAGGCCGGGGTCAGCCAGGCGGCCAAGGCCGGCGAGAGCATCGACAGCATCACCGGCAAAACCCAGGAAGTGGGGGGCGTGGTGGAACACATCTCCGCCGCCCTGCGGGAGCAAAGCGGCGCGACCCAGGCCATTTCCCAGCATGTGGAGCATTTCACCCAGCTGGCCGATCGTGGCAGCGCCACCACCCAGGCGATTGCCGGCGAAGCCTCCAAGCTGCGGGCGGTAGCCGGGCGCCTGAACGACGCCCTGAGTCGCTTCACGGTGGCTTGAGCGGCCCCGCCCAACCCAGCCAGGGCGCCCATCGGCGCCCTTGTCATGTCTGACCCGCCCCACCCGGGCATTGTGCGCTTTCCCCCACGGGCCCGGGCCGCCGCACCCCACGCTTCAGGCCAAGCCCGGAACGGCACACGCCTTGCTTGAAAACGGGCTTTGCCCAGGAGCCCTTGCGCCATGACCTTGGAAACTACCGCCACCTCGAGCGAACGCCATTTCATCACCTACAGCGGGGTCAGCCTGCCCCTGCGCCTGGTCAATGAAATTCCACCCGGCGAACTGGATAACCGCAACACCTACTTCCGGGGCCAGTTCGACGCCATGGATCGCCTGCTGGTGCTGGAAAAGTTCGTCTACGGCGAGGTGGAGCTGGTACACCGCTACCGCTACGACGGGAACGGCCGCCTGACCCAGGCGGAGATCACCGATGCAGACGGAGAAGTGACCCGCCTGGATCTGTGACGTCAGTCCTCCAGATGGGCCAGGATGGCATTGACCATGGCGGCCCCCAGATGCCGGCTGCGGGCAGCACTCCAGCCCTGCCGGCCGTCCGGCAGATTGGCGTTGTCCTTGAAGGGCATCTCCAGGGTCAAGGAAACGCAGCCGAAGCGATGGGCCACCCATTTGGAGGCCAGGGCCAGCAGTTCGTCGCCAAAACGCCCCGGCTGATAGCCCTGCTCGGTCTGGAAATCCGGGCTGGCGGCAAGTAGAGCCTGGGTCAGCCGGGCCTGGCGGCGGCGCGCTTCCGCCGGGTAGCCGGGCACCTCCTCGGCGGTGGAAAAGAACACATAGGGCAGGGCTTCATCCCCGTGGATGTCCAGGAAGAGATCCACCCCGGTGGCCTCCATGGCCTGGCGGGTAAGCCAGACTTCCGGGCTGCGGGCGGGATCCGGGGCCTGCCATTCCCGGTTGAGGTTGGCGCCGGCGGCGTTGGTGCGCAAATTGCCGTGGACCGCCCCATCCGGATTCATATGGGGCACCAGGTACAGGCAGGCCTGCTCCCGTACCCGCCGGGCCACCGGGTCGGAGTCATCCAGCAGCCGTGCCAAGAGCCCCTCCATGAACCAGGAAGCCATGGTTTCCCCCGGGTGCTGGCGGGCGATGATCCACACCGAAGGCCGCCCCGGCCGGGGCCGGCCCACTTCCACCAGGTCAAGATCCCGCCCTTCCACCGTGGCCCCCAGCTGGCGCAGCCGGACGTGGGGGGATTGGGCCACCCGGCCCAGCAGATCCAGGTGGCGTTCATGAGAATAGGGCTCGAAATAGGCGTAATAGACGCTGTCCCGCTCCGGGGTGTGGTCCACGATGAGCTGCCCCCCCTCATAGCGGGTGGTGGGGATGCGGAACCAGTGGCGGCGGTCATAGGAGGCGACGCAGCGGTAGTCCGCCCAGCCCTCCGGGTAGGCCGCCTCACCGGCGTTTTCGAAACGCAGGCTCAGGGCCTGGCCCACCCCGCCGGTCAGGCGGAAGTGGAACCACTGGCGGATATCGGCGGCATTGTCAGCCCGCAGGAGCAGGCGGATGTTGGCCGGATTTCCGGCGTTCACCACCTCGATGGCGCCCGAGTCGAAATTGCAGCTGATGCGGATGGGCTCCATCTCAAGCCCCCGCCGGGCCGCCCCAAGGGGGGCTTGCGCCCCCTCGGGGGGGCAGCGAGCGACGCGAGCGTGGGGGCACCATCTCAAGCCCCCCGCCGGCGGAACACCAAGGTATCCGGCTCCGAAACCTCCGGCGCAAAGGCGTAGCCCTCGGCGGCGAAGTCCTGGAGCGCTTCCACGTCCTCGGCCCGCCGTTCGATGGCGTGGCGGGCCATCAGGCCCCGGGCGCGCTTGGCGTAGAGACTGATGATCTTGTAACGGCCGCCCTTCCAGTCCTCGAACACGGCGTTCACCAGCCGACCTTTGAGGGCCTTCGGCTTGACGGATTTGAAGTATTCCTCTGACGCCAGGTTCACCAGCACCGGCTCCCGACCGATCTTGTCTTCCGCCACCAGGAGGCGGTTGAGGGCCCCGGTGATCCGCTCGCCCCAGAACTCGTAAAGGTTCTTGCCCCGCCGGGTGGCCAGGCGGGTGCCCATTTCCAGCCGGTAAGGCTGCATCAGGTCCAGGGGGCGCAGCACCCCATACAGGCCGGAGAGAATCCGCAGATGGTCCTGGGCCCAGGCCAGGCCGGCTTCATCCAGGGTTCCGGCCTGGAGCCCCTCATACACATCCCCGTTGAAGGCCAGTACCGCCTGCTTGGCGTTGGCGGTGGAAAACTCCGGGCTCCAGGCGGCGTAGCGGCCCACGTTGAGGGCGGCCAGCTTGTCGGAAAGATCCATCAGCCCAGCCACCTCCGCCAGGCTGAGTCGGCGCAATACATTGATCAGGGCCTTCGAATCCGGGATGAAATCCGGCAGGGTGTGACGATCCGTGGCGGGGGGGGTTGTGTAATCCAGGGCCTTGGCGGGGGACAGAACGATGATCATGGCGGTCGGGCAAAAAACGGTCAGGGCGAATTGTCGGCGCTCCAGCAGACACTACGCAATGACCGCGCCAGGCTTCCCCCTGCCTCCATCCTTCAACAAAGCTGAAAAACCTCGCTTGAGCCGCGGCGGCACTGAGAAGCAGCATGGGGTCGGGCAAGCCGCAACGCTCACCCGAAAGCTGACGGGCAAAGTCTCTTGCCTATGCCAAGTGTTACAGGGTCGGCACGAGCGTGCGCAGGAAGGACTCCACGTCCTCCGTGTAGGCACCGGGCTTGCCCAGTTCCCGGTTGATATCCCGATGGGACATGGGCTCGGGCAGGCTCTGCACCCGGGTGCCCAGGCGGGCAGCCCGTTGCTGGAAGTGTTCCGCTTCGGGGCAGGGTTCTTTCCGCTGGCTGGAACACACCGCCAGGATCGGCGCCCCACCGGCGGCCAGGGCGTGGAAGGGGGAAACCGCCACCCAGTCTGCCGGGTTGGCGCCGAAAGCCTGGTCGTAGAGCGGCAGATGGGGGGCTTGCATGAGGGCCGGGACATCCAGGGGTCGTCTCAGAAAACGGAAAATAAAGCACGTTAAGCCGGTTGCAGCGGCCGTAGTGGCCTGAACTTGCCCGCGCCGATCTTGGCGCTGCCGCGCCAGAGGTAGTCGCCGGTCAGGTTGATGTGCTCCCAGCCCAGCGGCGACAGGTGCTGCAACAGGGCATCATCGACGGCTTGCCCGTGCCCACGCAAGGCGTTCGCGGCCCGTTCCAGATAGACCGTGTTCCACAACACGATGGCTGCCGTCACCAGATTGAGACCGCTGGCCCGGTAGCGCTGCTGCTCGAAACTGCGGTCGCGGATTTCGCCCAGGCGGTTGAAGAACACGGCACGGGCCAGTGCGTTGCGTGCTTCGCCCTTGTTCAGCCCGGCATGCACGCGGCGGCGCAGTTCGACGCTTTGCAGCCAGTCCAGGATGAACAGCGTGCGCTCGATGCGGCCCAGCTCGCGCAGCGCCACGGCCAGGCCGTTCTGGCGTGGGTAGCTGCCGAGCTTCCTGAGCATCAGCGAGGCCGTCACCGCGCCTTGCTTGATCGAGGTGGCCAGCCGCAGGATTTCGTCCCAATGGGTGCGGACGTGTTGGATGTTGAGCGTGCCGCCGATCATCGGCTTGAGCGCGTCATAGGCGGCCTCGCCCTTCGGGATGTAGAGCTTGGTGTCGCCCAGGTCGCGGATGCGCGGGGCGAAGCGGAAGCCCAAGAGGTGCATCAGCGCGAAGACGTGATCGGTGAAGCCCGCCGTGTCGGTGTAGTGTTCTTCGATGCGCAGGTCGGATTCGTGGTACAGCAGGCCGTCGAGCACGTAGGTCGAGTCGCGCACGCCGACGTTTACGACCTTGGTGTGGAACGGCGCGTACTGGTCGGAGATGTGGGTATAGAACGTCCGGCCTGGGCTGCTGCCGTATTTCGGGTTGATATGACCAGTGCTTTCGGCCTTACTTCCGGTGCGAAAGTTCTGACCATCCGATGAGGATGTGGTGCCGTCACCCCAGTGCTCGGCGAATGGATGCCGGAACTGCGCGTTAACCAGTTCGGCCAGGGCCGCCCCATAGGTTTCGTCGCGGACATGCCAGGCTTGAAGCCAAGCCAGTTTGGCGTAGGTTGTGCCGGGGCAGGACTCCGCCATCTTGGTCAGACCCAAGTTGATGGCGTCGGCGAGGATCGTGGTCAGCAGCAGGTTCTTGTCCTTGGACAGGTCGCCCGATTTCAGATGCGCAAAGTGCCGGGTGAAGCCCGTCCATTCGTCTACCTCCAGCAGCAATTCGGTGATCTTGACGTGCGGCAGAATCATCGCGGTCTGGTCGATCAGAGCCTGTGCGGTGTCGGGCACCGCCGCATCGAGCGGCGTGATCTTCAGGCCCGACTCGGTGATGATGGCGTCGGGCAGTTCGTTGGCTGTCGCCATGCGGTTGACGGTGGCGAGCTGCGTTTCCAGCAGCGTCAGCCGCTCATGCAGGTACTGGTCGCAATCGGTGGCCACAGCCAGCGGCAATTCGTGGTCCTGCTTGAGGCTGGCGAATTTCGCGGGCGGCACAAGGTAGTCCTCGAAGTCCTTGAACTGGCGTGAGCCTTGCACCCAGATGTCGCCTGAACGCAGCGCATTCTTCATCTCTGACAGGGCACACAGTTCGTAGTAACGCCGGTCGATGCCGGTGTCGGTCATGACCAGTTTCTGCCAGCGCGGCTTGATGAAGTCAGTCGGCGCGTCCGCAGGCACCTTGCGGGCGTTCTCGCTGTTCATGCCGCGCAGCACTTCGATGGCGTCGAGCACATCCTTGGCGGCGGGCGCGGCCCGCAGCTTGAGCACGGCGAGAAATTCCGGCGCGTAGCGGCGCAGCGTGGCGTAGCTCTCGCCGATGCGGTGCAGGAAATCGAAGTCCTCGGGCTGCGCGAGCTTCTGCGCCTCGGTGACGCTCTCGGCGAAGGCGTCCCAGGACATGACGGCCTCGATGGCGGCAAACGGATCGTGCCCCAATTGCTTGGCCTCGATCAGCGCCTGGCCGATGCGCCCGAACAGCCGCACCTTGGCGTTGATCGCCTTGCCGGAAGCCTGGAACTGCTGCCGATGCTTGTTTTTGGCGGCGTTGAACAGCTTGCCCAGGATGCGGTCGTGCAAGTCGATGATTTCGTCGGTGACGGTGGCCATGCCCTCGATGGCCAGCGCCACTAGGGAGGCATAGCGTCGCTGGGCCTCGAACTTGGCCAGGTCGGCAGGCGTCATCTGGCCTCCCTCGCGGGCGATCTTGAGCAGGCGGTTCTGGTGCACCGACCGCTCGATACCGGAAGGCAGATCGAGCGCCTGCCAAGCCTTGAGGCGTTCGATGTGTTCCAGCATGTGCCGCGAGTTCGGTTTGACGGGCGACTGGCGCAGCCAGGCCAGCCAGGTCGTTTTGCCGTTGTCACGGCGCTTGAGCAGATCGTCGAGGCGGCGGCGATGCGCGTCCGACAGTGGTTCGACCAAGGCATCGTAGATGCGCCGGTTGGCGCGGGTGATCGCTTCTGCGCTCGCCCGCTCGACGGCGTTGAGAGCAGGCAGAATGATCGACTGCCGCCGCAGATGCTCGATCAAGGCGCTGGCCAGCACAATGCCCTTGTCGGTTTGCATGGCCAGTTCGGTCAGCGTGTGGACGGCCTGCCGGTAGTGGCTCATGGTGAACGACTGAAAGCCGAACACCGTTTGCAGTTCGACCAGGTGCTCGCGCCGAGTCTGTTCCCGCTGTCCGTACTCGCCCCAGCTCTCAATGCTGACCTTGAGCTGGTCGGCGACCAGCTTCAACAAGGGCGGGAACGGCGGCTCATCGACGCCAAGGATGACGCCGGGAAAACGCAGGTAGCAGAGCTGCACGGCGAAGCCCAGCCGGTTGGCCGGGCCGCGCCGCTGCCGGATGATGGACAGGTCGCTTTCGCTGAACGTGTAGTGACGGATCAACTCATCCTTGGTGTCCGGCAACGCCAGCAGGCTTTCGCGCTCGGCGGCGGACAGGATCGAACGGCGGGGCATGCGGTTTCCTTCTTCTTGAAAACGTAGGTATTTGATACGCCAGTCAAGCCAAACCAAGGGACACGACAAATCAAGGCACTTCAATTCTCGAAAATAGTTCTTGAAATGGTATTCTCAATCCCTTACCATTTCAACGAGTTTCGATAATGAAAGGTGCCTTATGCGACCCTCACACGTGCTTGATCTCAAGCGAAGCGCTGTCCGCGAAGCGGCAAGTCGCTTTCGCACGGCGAACCCGCGCGTGTTTGGTTCGGTGCTGCACGGGACCGATCGGGATGGCAGCGACTTGGACTTGCTGGTCGATGCGCTACCCGGCGCAACGCTCTTCGATCTGGGTGGCTTGCAGGACGAACTGGAATCGCTGCTCGGCGTCCATGTCGATCTGCTGACACCCGCCGACCTGCCCTCGAAGTTTCGGGCCAAGGTGCTCGCGGAGGCACAGCCGGTATGAGTGAGAACCGCCTGCCCGACTACCTTGAGCACATGCAACTGGCTGCAACCGATGCATGCAGCTTCGTGGATGGCCTGAGCAAAGCTGACTTCCTGGAAGACAAGCGCACCCAGCAGGCCGTCATCATGAGCCTCATCATCATCGGCGAGGCCGCGACCAAGGTGATGGACGGCTTCGCCGAATTCACTCTGGCGCACGTCGAAGTACCGTGGCGTAGCATGCGCGGGATGCGCAATCGCATTGCCCATGGCTATTTCGACATCAACCTCGATGTGGTGTGGGACACCGTGCAGACGGCGTTGCCTGAACTGCTCAAGCAACTGCCCGCCGTATGTAAGGATGCCGGCAAGCCATGCTGATTGGCTATGCCCGCGTTTCCACGCAGGATCAGAACCTGGAGTTGCAGAGCGACGCCTTGACCAAGGCCGGATGTCAGAAGGTCTTTGAAGACAAGGTGAGCGGTACGCGGGCAGACCGTCCCGGCTTGGCCAAGGCGCTAGAAATACTGCGCGAAGGCGACACCTTGGTAGTCTGGAAACTGGATCGCCTCGGGCGCAGCGTCAAGCAACTGGTTGATCTGGTCGGAGAACTGCACAAACAAGGCGTCCAGTTCAAGAGCCTGACTGACGCCATCGACACCGGAACGCCATCTGGCCGGTTCTTCTTCCACGTCATGGCCAGCCTCTCCGAAATGGAACGAGAGTTGATCGTCGAGCGCACCCGCGCGGGACTCGAGATGGCTCGCCGACTCGGACGCAAGGGGGGGCGTAAGCCCAAGATGACGGATAGCAAGATTGAGTCGGCCAAGAAGCTATTGGCAAGCGGCGTGCCGCCCAAAGACGTGGCCAGGAACCTCGGCGTCTCCGTTCCGACCCTGTACCGCTGGGTGCCCGCTTCGGCGCACACCTAACCTTATTTTTGATTCGAAGTGAAATAGCGACTGAATGGAACACAACATATCCCTGATCACCACGCTCGCGGCCGGCTTCAGCGTTGCGCTCGTCCTTGGTTTTCTCGCTGAGCGCATCAAAGTGCCGGCCCTGGTGGGCTACCTTGTGGCGGGCATCATCATCGGACCGGGCACGCCGGGATTCGTGGCCGATGTGCATCTTGCCTCCCAGCTCTCCGAAATCGGGGTCATGCTGTTGATGTTCGGCGTCGGCCTGCATTTCTCGCTCAACGACTTACTGGCGGTCAAACGCATCGCGGTGCCTGGCGCCGTTGTACAAATGAGCTTGGCCACCGTTCTTGGCATGGCCGTGGCGTGGTGGTGGGGATGGAGTTGGGGAGCGGGGTTGATTTTCGGGCTGTCGCTTTCGTGCGCGAGCACCGTTGTGCTGCTCAAGGCGCTGGAAGCCCGTGGCGTGCTCGAAAGCATGAACGGCCGCATTGCGGTCGGCTGGCTGGTTGTCGAAGACCTGGCTACCGTTTTGGTGCTGGTCCTGTTACCGCCGCTCGCGGGCGTCCTGGGCGGATCAGTCGTCGAAGTGGCGAGCACCCAACCCTTGTGGATCACGATTGGGAAAACCTTGCTTCAGGTGGGGGCCTTCATCGCCATCATGCTGGTGGCTGGTCGCCGCGTACTGCCCTGGCTGTTGTGGCAGATTTCGCGTACCGGATCGCGTGAGCTGTTCACACTCTCGGTGGTTGTCGCGGCTATCGGCATTGCCTATGGCGCGGCCCAACTGTTCAGCGTCTCGTTCGCCCTTGGCGCGTTCTTCGCCGGCATGGTCATGCGCGAGTCGGAATTCAGCCACCGCGCCGCCGAAGAGTCACTGCCGCTGCGTGACGCTTTTTCAGTGCTCTTCTTCGTGTCGGTGGGCATGCTGTTCGAGCCGAGCATCTTGATGGAGCAACCGGTACACGTCCTGGGCGTGGTGGCCATCATCATCTTGGGCAAATCGATTGCGGCCTTCGGCTTGGTGCTGGCTTTCCGCTATCCGCTGAACACGGCGCTGACCGTTTCGGCCAGCCTGGCGCAGATCGGCGAGTTCTCGTTCATCCTGGCCGGTCTGGGCCTGTCGCTTGGCCTGCTGCCCGCCGAAGGCATGAGTTTGGTACTGGCCGGCGCACTTATTTCCATTGCGCTGAATCCGGTGTTGTTCGCAGCCATCGAGCCGTTGCGTCGCTGGATTCTGCAACGCTCGGACCTGGCCCGCCGCCTGGAGCAAAGGACCGATCCGTATGCCGAACTGCCGATGACCACCGAGCGTAAGTATCTGCAAGGACAAGTCGTGCTGGTGGGCTATGGCCGGGTCGGCAAGCGGATCGCCGACGCGCTGGAGGTGCGTGGCATTCCTTATGTGGTGGCCGAACAGAACCGCGAACTGGTCGAAGACCTGCGCAAGAAGGGCTTGGTAGCCGTATCAGGCAATGCCTCCGATCCGGCCGTGCTGATTCAGGCCCACATCGCCGATGCCGCCATGTTGGTGGTGGCAACACCCGACCCGCTCAACGTGCGCCAGATGGCGGACACGGCGCGCACCCTCAATCCCGGAATCGAAATCGTCTTGCGCACACACAGCGAAGATGAGTCGATGATGCTGCGCAAGGATGGCATTGGCACGGTCTTCTTTGGTGAGGAAGAGCTTGCCAAGGGTATGACCGGGCACGTGCTGAAGCGTTTTGACCCGCAAACCAACAGCCAAGCCACAGCGTCAACCCAAGCCTGAACCATGCAACCGTCACGCCGTGGCGTTCGGCTCGCGCACCAGTAGCGTGTCGCACGGCAGCCAATCCAACAGTTTGGCGGCCGTGCTGCCCAGTAGCAAGCTCATGAGGCCGCTGCGGCCATGACTGCCCATCACCACCAGGTCAATGCCGTGCTCGCGCACGTAGCGGGTCAACGTGCTCTCGATTGCGCCGCACTCAACGACAGGGCGGACCTTCACACCTTCGGGAAACGCGGTCGCCGCCAGAAAGGCGGCGCATTCGGTTTCCTCGATGCCGACGCAGACACCGGGATGCGGCGCAGCATCGGCCAACCCTGACATCGCCAAGGTATGGGCGTGATACAGGATCAGTTCCCGGCCAGGGAAAAGCCGGGCAGCAGTCAGCAGGGCATGACGGGAAGACGCAGAAAAATCGGTGGCCACGGCGATCCGTCGGTACGGTCCGTGCGTTCGCTGGCGAACCACCAACAAAGGCTGGGATAGCGAGCGTGCCAGATTTTCGACTGTCGAACCCAGCAAGAGCCGCCCCAAAGTCTCGTTACAGGACACTCCGGTGACGACGAGGCCGGATTGCGTGCTGGCCGCTGTTTTCCGAATGGTGGCCGTGGCGTCCTCACTGCGCACCAGGCACAGGGTTGCGGGGACATTCGCCGCCGCGAGGTCATGGGCAAGTTGTTGTCTTGCCACATGCAAGAGTTGTTCGTCGCTCGCTCCGCTCGCCCAAGCCAGCGCCTGATCGGGGGATGCGGCGGGATCAAGTACGTTCAACGCCACCAAGTCGGCCTGCCACTCATGGGCCAACTGTGCGGCACGATCCAGCGCCCGGTCGCATCGCGCACTCAGGTCGGTGGCCAGCAGAAGGTGACGCGGCGTGCTGCCCTGGTCGGTTTTTGCGGTCATAGGGTTCTCCTTGAATGGTTGCTCTGTCATGCCAGACGCAAGCGTGCCGCCAGGCGGGTGCGTCGGACGACGAATTTTTCCAGTTCGGCCACGCTGAACACCAGCAGACCGGCGGCCAACACCTTGCCCCATTCGAGCAGCGTCAGGCCGGTGGAATCAAAGATGGCCTGCATGGCTGGCATGTGGGTGTAGGCAATCTGCAAGGGAATGCAGGCGGCAATGGCCAGCAGAATGTAGCGATTGCCGGTCAGACCGGCTCGGCTCATGACGGGTTGCAGGATGAAACGGCTGTTGACCAGGTAGAACATTTCCGCCACCACCACCGCATTGACAGCCATCGTGCGTGCCGTCTCGATGCTGGTGCCGGCGTTCAGTTCCCACAGGAAGAGGCCCAGCGCACCGGTCATCATGAGCACCGACACCATCAGCACCCGCCAGACAAAGAAGCCCGACAACAGTGCTTCACTTGGCGGACGTGGCCGCCGGTTCATGATGCCGTGCTCGGCCGGCTCGAAAGCCAACGCCAAGCCCAGGGTGCTCGATGTGACCATGTTGATCCAAAGCACCTGGGCCGGTGTGAGCGGCAAGGTCAGCTCGAACAGGATGGCCGCGATGACCACCAGCGCCTCGCCGCCATTGGTGGGAAGCATGAACAGGATGAACTTCTTCAGGTTGTCGTAGACGGCGCGGCCTTCGCGCACGGCGATGGCGATGGTGGCGAAGTTGTCATCGGCCAGCACCATGTCGGCGGCCTCTTTGGCCGCCTCGGTGCCTTTCATGCCCATCGCCACACCCACGTCGGCGCGTTTCAATGCCGGGGCGTCGTTCACCCCGTCACCGGTCATCGCCACCACCTGGCCATCGTCCTGGAGCGCCTGCACCAGGCGCAACTTGTGTTCCGGCGCGGCACGGGCGAAGACATCGACTTCCATCGCCACCCGGCGCAAAGTGGCATCGTCCATCACGGACACTTCCGCGCCCGTGATGGCTGGCTTGCCCACGCCAATGGCCAGTTGTGCCCCAATGGCTCGCGCTGTTTCTGCATGGTCGCCCGTGATCATCTTGACCCGAATGCCGGCATGGTGGCATTCGCCCACGGCCCGCATTGCTTCTTCTCGCGGTGGGTCGATGATGCCGACCAAGGCCAGCAGGACATAACCCGATTTCATGTCGGTAAAGCATAGGCGCTCGCTTTGCGGCTCGGCTCGCTTGCAAGCCAGGGCCAGCAAGCGCAGACCCTGTGCAGCCGTGTCTGTGGCCATGCGCCGCCAGTAATCGACATCCAGCGCCTGTTCTCCATCGTGGCCCAACTGCGCGCCGCACATATCGAGGATGCGCTCCGGGGCACCCTTGACGAAGATCCACGGCTCACCATCGCTGTCGCGGTGATAGGTGGCCATGAAGCAGTGCTGGGACTCGAAGGGAATGACGTCGAGCCGGGGCCAAGCCTCATCGCCGAGGTGCTGAGTGAAGCCGGTTTTGCCGCCGAGAACGAGCAGGGCGCCTTCCGTGGGGTCTCCCTCGATTCGCCACAGGCCATCGTCTTCGTTCAGACGGGCATCGTTGCACAGTACGCCAGCCCGAATTGCCATCGCCAGGGCGGAGTAATGTTTAGGGTCAATGATCCGGCCGTCGATGCTCATATCGCCCACCGGGGCATAACCCACGCCGCCAACGTCAAACACGTGGCCGATGCACACGACGCGCTGCACGGTCATTTCGTTGCGGGTCAGTGTCCCGGTCTTGTCAGAGCAGATGACTGTCACCGATCCCAGCGCTTCCACTGCCGGCAGACGGCGAATGATTGCATTGCGCCGGGCCATGCGCTGCACGCCCAGCGCCAGGGTGACGGTCATGATCGCCGGCAGGCCCTCGGGGATCGCCGAGGCAGCCAAAGCCACAACCATCATGAACATTTCTGCCGGACTGTGATCCCTCCACAGGGTACCCAATACGAAGGTTGCCGCCGACACACCCAGGATGGCCAGGGCCAGCACACGACCGAAACGATCCACCTGGCGCAGCAGCGGTGTGGTCAGGTTACGAATGCCCAACAGCATCTGGTTGATCTTGCCCAACTCGGTTGCGGTGCCGGTGGTCACTACGATGCCGCTGGCCTGCCCGTAGACCACCAGGGTGCCCGAGTAGGCCATGCCGTAGCGGTCGCCCAACGGGGCATCGGCGGCCACGGCTTCGGCGGTTTTTTCGACCGGAAGGGATTCGCCGGTCAGTGCGGCCTCTTCAATACGCAAGTCCCGAACATCGGCCAAGCGCAAATCGGCCGGCACCCGGTCGCCCGAGGCGAGCACAACCCGGTCGCCGGGCACCAGGTCGGCGGCGTCGATTTCGCGGCGCTGCCCGTCGCGTATCACCGTGGCATGCGGTGAGAGCATGGCGCGGATGGCGTCGAGCGCCGATTCCGCCTTGCCTTCCTGGATGAAACCGATGATGGCGTTGATCACCACCGCCATCATCAGGACGCCCGTGTCGATCCAATGCCCGAGCAAGGCCGTGATGACGGCGGCCCCCATCATCACGTAGAGCAGGATGTTGTGAAACTGCATCAAGAGGCGCACCAGCGGCCCGCGACGCTTTGGCGGGGCAAGTCGGTTCGGCCCGTACTGGGCCAGCCGAAGACGGGCTTCTGTTTCTGTCAGGCCACCTGTGCCGGTTTGCAGCATGCGCTCGACCTGTGCCTGGGGCAAGGTATGCCAGTCGCCAGGCGTTGGGTTGTCCAACCGGTCTGCGGTCGAGCGATTCGTCATTGAATATGGCCTCTTTTGGTTGTTGCGCCGGGAAGCGTTTATTGCAGATTCAGCGAAAATACTTGAAAATTTTACCTAGCGACGGCGTTGCCGTCCAATTGGCCAATGTCGTCAATCACAAGGTAGGCACCATGAATCAACTGAATCGCATCCTGGCGGCGACCGACCTGTCGGCCCCAGCCCGCCATGCCGTTGAACGTGCGGCCCTGGTCAGCAAGGACACGGCGGCCACGCTTGACCTGCTGCACGTCGCCAATCTCGCGCCACTGGAGCGGTTGCGGCAACTGATGGAGGTAACGCCGAGTGACATGGAGCAGCGGGTGCTGGATGTCGCTCGGCAAAAACTCCACGACCTCGCAGCAGCGCTTCAGCAACGCTTTGGCGTTGCGGCTGGTACCCAAGTGGTCGCCGGCTCCCTGCTCGCCGAATTGGCCAAGAAAGCCGATGGCTTGTCGGCTGGCCTACTGGTTTGCGGGGCCAAAGGGGAAAGTGTGGTTCGGCATTTCGTGCTGGGAACGACGGCGCTGCGGCTATTGAGTACAGCAATCTGCCCCGTCCTGGTGGTCAAACAGCCGCCCCGCGAACCCTACCGGCGGCTTCTGGTTCCGGTTGATTTTTCGCCCTCATCGCTGCGGGCCATCCGCCACGCACGCAGCATCGCTCCCAACGCCGATATCGTGTTGCTCCACGCTTTTGATGTGCCTTTCGAGGGGCAGTTGCGCTATGCCAGCGTTGACAATGACACCATCAATCACTATCGGATCGTCGCCAAGCAGGAGGCGACACAAAAGCTCCATGCCTTGCGCGACGAAGCAGGGCTGAACCCCTACGGCACCAGCCTGGTGGTACTGCACGGCGATCCAACCTTGCGCATCATCGAGCAAGAACAAGAGTGGGATTGCGATTTGATCGTCATGGGCAAGCACGGGGAAAACTTGCTGGAAGCGTTGTTGATTGGCAGTGTCACCAAACAGGTCCTGGCCGAATCCATGGGCGATGTACTGGTTTCGGTGTGACGATGATCGAAGCCGGGCTGGACATCCTGACGCTGGAAGAAGTCGCCAATTATTTGCGGGTGACGAAACGGACGCTGTACCGGCTCGCCCAGGAAGGGGCGTTGCCCGCATTCAAGCTCGGTGGCACTTGGCGATTCCGCCGCGATGAACTCAATCAGTGGATTACCGAAAATATCGATAAACAGCGGGGCGGGCACCCATGAAGCCGCCACACGAGGGCGCGGAACATCGGCTGCTTTGGATCAGCCGTCATCTACTGGTCGGGGTCGCCGTTCTGTTGCTGGTAGTCCTGGCCGGCTGGGTTGGGAATACGCCGATTCGGAGCATCTTTCCGTATGCTTTCGCAGTCGGGCTGGTTGCCTGGAAGCACGGCATGACGGTCGGTTTCCTGTTTGCCGGATTGGCCACGCTCGCCGCGCTCGCCACTGGCGCTTTCCCTAGCCGCGAAGAACTCAGCGGGCAGGAAGTGGGGGAAGGTCTGTATACCTATCTGAAGCTGTCCGCTGTAGCAGCGGGTGTCGCATTGGGAAAACAAGTCAGACACCCTTAGCGTGCTTTATTTTCCGTTTTCTGAGACGACCCCATCCAGGGCGGCGCTGTCCAGCAGCACCGTGCCCACCACCCCGGGGGAAGTGCGGGGGCTCGCCGCCAGCAGGGCCACCAGATGGGCGCCGGCGGAATGCCCCATCAGCACCACCCGATCGGGGTCGCCCCCCCAGCCCGCCGCCCGGGCCCGCACCGTGGCAAGGGCCCGGGCCACGTCCCGGGCCTGCTCCGCGGGGGCGGCTTCCGGCAGCAGCCGGTAATCAGTGGAAACCAGAATGAAGCCCTGGGCCACCCAGCGGGCCACCTTGTGCTCCACCACGCCGCCCCGGGACTTGCTGCCAAAACGCCAGGCCCCACCATGGACCATCAGAATGATCGGGGCGGCCTGGGCCTGGGCCGGCAGATAGACATCGTAGCGCTGGCGGCGATCCGGCCCATAGGCCTGGTCCTTGAGCACCCGCGCGCCCTCGGGCAGGAAGTCGCCGGCCGGCGCGTCATCTTCATCCTCCTGGATCAGCTGATCCGCCTGACGCGCCTTCAACCGTTCCAGCAGGGGGCCGGCCGCCACCTGCTGGCTGGCCAGCGCCAGTCCCAGCAACAGGGCCCAGGCGCCCCATCCCTTGCCGCTCCGTTGCATGTCCTCCCTCCTTCCACATGACCGTCAATGCCACCACAATAGCCAATCCCGGCCGCCACCGGCCACCGGAATATCATGACAAACCATGACCAGCACTTGATCGAGGCAAACCTGGGGGCCGCCGGTTTGACAGCCCCCCCGCCCTCCCGCACCATTGCGCCTCGCGCCGCGTAAGCCCCCTCTCCCCATGACCCAGTCTTCCCTCCTCGACCGCTCCCTGGCCGCCGTCTGGCACCCGTGCACCCAGATGCGCCACCACCAGCCCGGCTTCGACCCCAGGTTGCCCCTGGTGCCGGTGGCCCGGGGCGAAGGGGCCTGGCTGGTGGAAGAATCCGGCCGCCGCCTGCTCGACGGCATCAGCTCCTGGTGGGTCAATCTCTTCGGCCACTGCAACCCCCGCATCAACGCCGCCATCCGGGATCAGCTGGAAACCCTGGAACACGTGATGCTGGCGGGCTTCACCCATCGCCCGGTGGTGGAGCTGTCCGAGCGCCTGGCGGCCCTCACCGGCCACGCCCTGGGTCATGCCTTCTACGCCTCGGACGGGGCCTCCGCCACCGAGATCGCCCTCAAGATGAGCGCCCACTACTGGCGCAACCACGGCCAGCCGGAAAAATCCCGTTTCGTGAGTCTGGCCGGTAGCTACCACGGGGAGACCGTGGGTGCCCTGGCGGTCACCGACGTCCCCCTTTTCCGGGATGCCTACGCTCCCCTGGTGCGCCCGGGCACCAGCGTGCCCTGCCCCGACCCCCGCCTGGCCGAACCCGGCGAAACCCCGGCCGAGGTGGCCCGCCGCGCCGCCGCGGCCCTGGAGGCCCACCTGTCCATCCACCACCGGGAAACCGCCGCCCTGATCGTCGAACCCCTGGTCCAGGGGGCCGCCGGCATGGTGATGTACGACCCGGAATACCTGCGCCTGGCCCGGGCCCTGTGCGACCGCTATCAGGTGCACCTCATCGCCGACGAGATCGCCGTGGGCTGCGGCCGCACCGGTACCTTCTTCGCCTGCGAACAGGGGGGGATCTGGCCGGATTTCCTGTGCCTGTCCAAGGGCATCTCCGGCGGCTACCTGCCCCTGTCCCTGGTGCTCGCCACCGACCGGGTCTTCGAGGCCTTCCTGGACGACCAGCTGGCCCGGGGCTTCCTCCACTCCCACTCCTACACCGGCAACCCCCTGGCCTGCCGGGCGGCCCTGGCCACCCTGGAGATCTTCCAGCAAGACCAGGTGCTGGCCGCCAACCAGGCCCGGGCCACCCACCTGCGCCAGGGCCTGGATGCCCGCTTCGGCAGCCACCCGGCGGTGCGCCACCTGCGCAGCCGGGGGATGATCCTGGCCTTCGACGTGACCACGGCGCGGGCGGATTTTTCCCGCCGCTTCTTCACCGCCGCCCTGGAGCGGGGCGTGCTGCTGCGGCCCATGGGCAACACGGTCTATTTCATGCCCCCCTATATCGTGACCGAGGCGGAGATGGAGCACCTGCTGGACGGCACAGCCATGGCCCTGGAAGCCGCCCTGTGAGTCTCCGCCAGCAACTCCTGGCCGATCTGGCCGAGGTGGACGCCCAGGCCCTGCGCCGCGCCCGCCGCAGCCTGGAGACCCCCTGCGGGCCCCAGGTGGTGGTGGATGGCCGGCCCATGCTGGCCTTCTGCAGCAACGACTACCTGGGCCTGGCGGGCGACCCCAGCCTCGCGGCGGCCCTCCAGGCCGGCGCGGCCCGCTGGGGTGCCGGCTCCGGCGCTTCCCACCTGGTCAGCGGCCACTACGCGGTGCATGACGAACTTGAGCGGCGCCTGGCGGCCTTCACCGGCACCGAGCGGGCCCTGTATTTTTCCACCGGCTACATGGCCAACGCCGGGGTGACCCCCGCCCTGGTGGAGCGGGGCGACGCCATCTTCGCCGACCGCCTCAACCACGCGTCCCTGGTGGATGGGGCCCGCCTCTCCCGGGCGGAGTTCCACCGCTACCCCCACAAGGACCTGGCCGCCCTGGAGCGACTCCTGGCCAGCAGCACCGCCCGGCGTAAGCTCATCGTCACCGACACGGTGTTCAGCATGGACGGGGATCTGGCGCCCCTGCCGGAACTCCTGGCCCTGGCGGAACGCTTCGATGCCTGGCTGCTGGTGGATGACGCCCACGGCTTCGGGGTGCTGGGGCCCCACGGGGAGGGCGCCCCCGCCCACTTCGGCCTGCAGCCCAGCTGGCGGTTGCTCCATATGGGCACCCTGGGCAAGGCGGCGGGGGTTTCCGGCGCCTTCGTGGCGGGGGAAGCCCAGGTCATCGACTGGTTGCTCCAGAAAACCCGCACCTACATTTTCACCACCGGCGCCCCCCCGGCCCTGGCCCACGCCCTCCTCGCCAGCCTGGCGCTGATCCAGGCCGGCGGCTCACGCCGGGCTCACCTGACCGGCCTCATCGCCATCCTGGGAGCGCGACTCCAGCTCAAGCGCTGGCAGCTGCTGGACGCCCCCACCCCCATCCAGCCGGTGGTGATCGGCGACAACGCCGAAGCCCTGGCGGTGGCCCGGGCCCTGGGGGAGGAAGGCCTGTGGGTGCCGGCGATCCGTCCCCCCACGGTACCCAGGGGTACCGCCCGGCTGCGCATCTCCCTCACCGCCGCCCATACCCGGGAAGACGTCGAACGGCTCGCTAGCGCCCTCAACCGGCTGGAAGCAACCTGGGCATGAAGCCCCTGGTGCTGCTCCATGGCTGGGGCCTTTCCAGTCAGATCTGGTCCTCCCTGCTGCCCCGCCTGGCGGGGGAGGTGATCGCCCTGGATCTGCCCGGCCACGGCGCCACGCCCGCCGCCCACGGCCCCGGCCTGGCGGACTGGAGCGATGCTCTGGTGCCCAAAATCCCCCTGGGGGCGACCCTCTGCGGCTGGTCCCTGGGGGCGCTGATCGCCCTGGACCTGGCCCGTCGCCACCCGGCCCGGGTCGGCCGTCTCATCCTGTTGGGCGCCACCCCCCGCTTCGTGGCCGAGCAGGGCTGGCCCCATGGCCTGGCAGCCCCCATCGTGGCGGGCTTCCAGGCAGGCTTCGCCACCGACCCGGTCGCCACCCTGCGCCGCTTCGTGGCCCTCCAGACCCTGGGGGACGCCCGCCGCCGGCAAGTGGCCGCCGCCCTGAGTGAAGCCCTGCCGCCCTCCGGCGGGGGCGACCAGGCGGCCCTGGCCGCCGGGCTGGCCCTGCTGGCCGACACCGATCTGCGCCCGGGCCTCGGCGAGATCCACCAGCCCGTGCGTCTGCTCCACGGCCAGGGGGACGCCCTGATGCCGGTGGCCGCCGCCACCTGGCTGGCGGACGCCCTGCCCCAGGCCCGCCTCACTGTTCTCGAAGACTGCGGCCACGCCCCCTTTCTCTCCCGCCCCGCCGACTGCGCCACCCTGATGGACGGCTTTCGCCATGACTGAGGGTCGCCACCGCCAGGCGGTGCGGGCTGCCTTCGACCGGGCCGCCCCCACCTACGACCAGGCCGCCGCCGTGCAACGGGAGATTTGCGCTTTGCTGGCGGGGCTGGCGGCGGATCACCTCCCCCAGGGCCCACTCCATCGGGTGCTGGACGCCGGCTGCGGTACCGGCTTTGGCCTGGCCCATCTGCGCCGGCTCTGTCCCGAGGCGGCTTGTCTGGCGGTGGACTTTGCGCCGGCCATGCTGGCCCGCCTGCCGGAACACCCCCAGCCCGTCTGCGCGGACCTGGAGGCTCTACCCCTGACTGCCGGCGCCGTGGATGCCGTCTGGTCCAGCCTGGCCTTGCAGTGGTGTGTTCCCCATCGGGCCCTGGCCGAACTGGCCCGGGTATTGCGACCCGGCGGCCGGGCCTGGATCGCCACCCTGGGGCCCCGCACTCTCTGGGAACTACGGGCGGCCTTCGCCCAGGTGGACCGGGCCGAACACGTGATCCCCTTCCACGCCCTGCAGGAATGGACGATGGCGGCCACCGCCGCTGGCCTGGGGATCGCCGCCAGCCAGCAGCAGGACGCCTTCGCCAGCGCCCCCGGCCTGCGCCCCCTGCTGCGGGACATCAAGGCCATCGGCGCCCACCAGGTGGGCCCTGGCCGACGCCGCCAGCCCATGGGAAAATCCGCCTGGCTCAGGCTGGAACAGGCCTACGAAGCCCACCGGGGCGCCGACGGCCAGCTGCCCGCCACCTACGATGTGATCCTGCTCGCCCTGGCCAAGCCAGAAAATCCGCCATGACCGCCCCCCTCGCCTACTTCGTTACCGGCACCGACACCGAAATCGGCAAGACCTTCGTGTCCTGCGCCCTCCTTCATGCAGCCCGGCGCCGGGGCTTGCGGGTGGTGGGCATGAAGCCCGTGGCCGCCGGGGCAAGTCTGGTGGACGGGCACTGGATCAACGAAGACGTGGCCAGCCTGCAAAGGGCCAGCAGCGAGAACGCGCCTCTGGCCCTGGTCAACCCCTACGGCTTGAAGAGCCCGGTGTCGCCCCACATCGCCGCCCAGGAAGACGGTGTGGAGATTGCCCTGACGGTGATCGAAGATGCTTATCAGCAACTGGCGGCCCAGGCGGACCTGGTGATCGTGGAAGGGGTGGGCGGCTTCCGGGTGCCCCTCGGCCCCCAGGTGGATACCGCCGAGATGGCCCGCCGGCTCGGGCTGCCGGTGATCCTGGTGGTGGGCATGCGCCTGGGCTGCATCAATCACGCGCTGCTCACCGCCGAGGCGGTGGCCTCCCGGGGTCTGACCCTGACGGGCTGGGTCGCCAACCGGGTGGATCCGGAGATGCTGTGCTTCGAAGAAAACCTGGCCACCCTCACCGACCACCTGCCGGCACCCCTGTTGGGCGTACTGCCCCGCTTCGCCAGTGGCTCTCCGGAAGACGGGGCGGACTGCCTGAGGTTACCCTGACGGGATAACCGGCCGAGGTTACCCCCTGGCCGGTTGAAACCGGCCCTACGCCCCCCGGCTCACCCCGTAGGGCGGGATTCATCCCGCCAACGGTACTGGGTCCGGATCAGCTTCCGGCGCCGCGCCGCTGGCGGAACTGCTCGAACAGGCATACCGCCGCGGCTGCCGCTACATTGAGGGACTCCACCCCGGCGGCCATAGGAATCGCCACCCGCCGGGTGGCCAGGGCGGCAAGCTGCGGTGACAGCCCCTGCCCCTCCGAGCCAAACAGCCACACCGTGGGCCCGGCCAGATCCAGGGCGAAGAGATCCTGTGCATCAGGCGCCAGGGCGGTGGCCAGGATCTGGCCCGGGTAGCCCTCCACCAACCCGGCCACTTCCGCCTGCTCCACCAGGACAAGCCCGAAGTGAGCCCCCATGCCGGCCCGCAGCACCTTGGGGGACCAGGCCTGGGCGCAGCCAGGGGTCAATAGCGCCTGACGGACCCCCGCGGCGACGGCAGTGCGCAGGATGGTGCCCAGGTTGCCTGCGTCCTGAACCCGGTCCAGCACCACTGCCGAACCCTCCAGCCGGCGCAGGACCGGCGGCTGGGGCAAGGCAATCACCGCCAGGATGCCGGCGGGACTGTCCACCGGGCTGGCCTGGGCAAACAGCCCATCCGGCAGACAGTAGGCCGGGACATCCCGAAGACGCTGGAGGATGCCGGCCACTTCCGGCCGGCCAAGGGCACTTTCGGCCACCACCACTTCCAGCAGAGGCCAGGCCCCATCCAGGGCGGCCGTCACCAGATGGGGGCCATCCAGCACGGTCTGGCCCAGGGCCCGGCGGTGGCTGGCGGAGCCGGCCAGGGCCTTGAGACGTTTGATCAGGGGATTGTCCCGAGAACTGATGGCCTTCGGCATGACCTCAGAAACCCAGCCCGAGGGTTGCCAGGGCGATGGTGAGAAAGCCCAGGACCAGATTGAAGCCCACCCGGCGCCGGATCAGGTCCAGGGCGGCGGCCCCCCGAGCCCAGTCCCGGGCTTCCACCGCCTGCTGGAGACGGGGCCAGGCCACGAACCAGATATGGAGAAATACCGCCGCCATCACCAAGCCGGTAAGAGCCATCCCGTGCCAGGCCGGCGGGGCACGATCCATCCCCACCTCCAGCAACATCCCGAACCCCGACCCGACCACCGCCAGAACGGCCAGCCAGACCAGCCTGAAAAACCGCCCCAGCACCGCCACCCACAAGCCCAGCCGGTCCTGGGGCGCCAGGGCGCCCACCGCCGGCCGCAGGCACAGATAGGCAAAGGCCATGCCGCCGACCCACACCACCACGCCGGCAATGTGGAGGAAAAGATAGAGGTAGTGGAGGCGCACGATCAATAATCTCCTTCGGCCCACAGGGGTGGATTTTCCAGGATGGCCCGCACTGGCCCGAAGCTGCGCCGGTAGAACTCCGCCACCCCATGGCGCCTCAGGGCGGCCAGATGGGCAGCGGTGGGATAACCCTTGTGCCCCGCCAGGCCATAGGCCGGGTAGCGCACATCCAGCTCCCGCATGATGGCATCCCGGGCGGTCTTGGCCAGGATCGAGGCGGCGGAAATCGCCGGCTCGGTGGCATCGCCACCGACGATGGCCACCACCGGCACGGCCAGCTCCGGACAGCGGTTGCCATCCACCCGCACCTGGTCCGGGGCGATCCCCAGGCCGTCCACCGCCCGGGCCATGGCCAGCATGGTGGCCTGGAGGATGTTGAGGCGGTCAATCTCCGCCGGGCTGGCTTCGGCGACCGCCCAGGCCAGGGCGTACTGGCGAATCAGGGGGGCCAGGGCCTCCCGTTTCTTTTCGGAGAGTTTTTTGGAATCGGCCAGTCCGGCGATCGGCCGGGCCGGATCCAGAATCACTGCGGCGGCCACCACGGGCCCGCACAGGGGCCCCCGGCCGGCCTCGTCCACCCCGCAGATCAGACGGCCGGGGTTGGCGCCGGGCATGGCGGCTTCCTGAGGTAGGGAAGGATGGCAGCCGCCGCCCGTTCGGCGGTGTTCTGGCGCAGGGTATGGTGCAGCGCCAGGAAGCGGGCTTCCAGGGCCTCCCGGCGCGGGCGGTCGGCCAGCCAGGCTTCCAGTGCATCGGCCAGGGCATCGGGGGTCGCGGCGTCCTGGAGGATCTCCGGCACCACCGTTTCGTTGCACAGGATGTTGGGCAGACCGACCCAGGGCTGATAGGCCATGCGCATCATCAAGCGGTACTGGAAATTGCCTATCCGGTAGGTGATCACCATGGGCCGCTTGAGAAGCGCCGCCTCCAGGGTGGCGGTGCCGCTGGCCACCAGTACTGCATCGGCAGCGGTCATGGCGTCCACCGCATGGCCGAAGAGCAGGCGAATGGGCAGCTTCTCCCCTCCATGACGGGCCAGCGCCGCCTCGAACAGCATGCGGGTTTCCCGGGTGGCCAGGGGCACCAGGAAGATGGCTTGCGGATGGCGCTGGTGGAGGCGCTCGGCCACCTGGATGTACAGGTCCGCCAGATTGCGCACTTCGGATTGGCGGCTGCCGGGCAGCAAGGCGAACACCGGACGGTCCTCCGCCAGGCCATAGCGGGCGCGCATGGCCCCTCGATCCGGATGGAGAGGCAGGACGTCGGCGAAGGGGTGGCCCACGTAGCTCACCGGCACCCCCGCCTTTTCGTACAGCACCGGTTCGAAGGGGAACAGGCACAGCATGTGGCTGACGCTCCTGGCGATCCCCTTGATCCGACCGCCCCGCCAGGCCCAGATGGAGGGACTGACGAAGTGGATGGTGGGAATGCCCCGGGCCTTGAGCTTGCATTCCAGCCACAGGTTGAAGTCCGGGGCGTCCACGGCGATGAAGACATCCGGCGGATCCCGCAATAGATCCTTGAGAAGCTGGCGGCGGATGCCGGAGAGTTCCCGGTAGCGCTTCAGGGCATCCACGTAGCCATGCACCGCCAGGCGCTCGCAGGGCCAGCGCACCTCGAAGCCTTCGGACTCCATGCGCGGACCACCGATGCCGAAGAAACGGGCTTCCGGCAGGGGGCGGCGCAGGGCACGGATCAGGTGGCTCGCCAACAGATCCCCGGAGGCCTCGCCGGCCACCATGGCAATGCGCACCGACATGGCGTTACCGGACGATGCCGCGCCCGGATTCGGCGATGAACTCCGCGAAGGGCGCGACTTCCGGGCTGGCCGCGGCGATCTCGGCGACCTTCTGGCGGGCCTCGTCCAGGGTCAGGCCGCTGCGATAGAGGGCCTTGTAGGCCCGCTTGATGGCGGCGATGCCTTCGGCCGAAAAGCCGCGCCGCTTCAGGCCTTCGCTGTTGATGCCGTGGGGGGCTGCGGGATTGCCGGAAACCGTGACGAAGGGGGGCAAATCCTGGAGCAGGACGGTCCCCACCCCGCAGAAGCTGTGAGCGCCCACCCGTCCGAACTGATGGACACCGGTAAAGCCGCCGAGGATGGCCCAGTCTCCCACCGTCACATGCCCGGCCAAGGTGGCATTGTTGGCGAAGATGGTCTTGCTGCCGACCCGGCAATCGTGAGCCACATGGACGTAGGCCATGATCCAGTTGTCATCGCCCATTTGGGTGAGGCCGCCGTCCTGGATGGTCCCGGTGGAGAACGAGCAGTATTCCCGGATGGTGTTGCGATCACCGATCTCCAGACGAGTGGGCTCGCCGGCGTATTTTTTATCCTGGGGTTCGGAGCCGAGGGAACAGAACTGGAAGATCCGGTTATCCCGGCCAATCCGGGTATGGCCCTCGATCACCACATGGGGACCTATCCAGGTGCCGGCACCGATCTCCACGTTTTCACCGATGATGGAATAGGCCCCGACGCTGACCCCTTCCCCAAGGCGGGCGCCGGGGTGGACGATGGCAGTGGGATGAATCATTTCAGGGACTTCAAGGCGCACACGAGATCGGCCTCGGTCGCGATCTGATCTCCCACCCGGGCCACCGAACTGAATTTGTAAATGCCCCGCTTGCTCTGGGTGATGGTGACATCCAGCAGGAGCTGGTCACCGGGCGTGACCGGGCGCTTGAAGCGCACGTTGTCGATGCCGGCGAAGTACACCACGTGGCTGTCGTCCGGTTTCATCCCCATGCTCTTGAAGGACAGGACCGCAGCGGCCTGGGCCAGGGCTTCCACGATGAGCACCCCGGGCATCACCGGGTGGTGGGGAAAGTGCCCCGGGAAGAAAGGCTCGTTCATGGTGACGTTCTTGAGGGCCAGGATGCGTTTGTTTTCCTCAAGCTCCAACACCCGGTCCACCAACAGAAAGGGGTAACGGTGGGGGAGATACTCCAGGATTTCGTGGATGTCCATGGTGGTCATGGGGAATTCTTCCCCTGGGCGAGTTGTTGTTCGAGGGCGCGTATTCTATCCGCCAGGGCATCCAGATGCCGCAGGTGGGCGAAGTTCTTCACCCATTCGGCGTGGCCCTGGACCGGCAGGTTGGCGGTATACACCCCCGCCTTGTGGATGGACTTGGTCACCAGGGTGCCGGCGGAAACCACCACGTCGTCGGCGATGGTGAGATGGCCGATGATGCCGGCCTGGCCGCCGATCATGCAACGCTGGCCGATATGGGTGCTGCCCGCGATCCCAACGCAACCCGCGATGGCCGTCCTGGCGCCGATCCGCACGTTGTGGGCGATCTGGATCTGGTTGTCGAGCTTGGCGCCGTCCTCGATCACCGTGTCGTCCAGGGCGCCCCGGTCGATGGTGGTGTTGGCGCCGATTTCCACGTCATTGCCGATAAGAACCCGGCCCACCTGGGGAATCTTGACCCAGGCGCCATCCCGCTCCCGCGCAAAACCAAAGCCGTCGGAGCCGATCACGACCCCGGAATGGATGATGGCGTCGGTGCCAATCCGGCAGCCGGGGTAGATCGTCACCCGCGGGTGCAGACGGCAGCGGGCGCCCAAGGCGACCCCGTCCCCCACCACGCAACCGGCACCGATCACCACCCCCTCCCCCAGGTCCACATTCTTGCCCACCAAGGCGCCGGGCCCCACCGACACCGAGGAGGGCAGGACCGACTCCACCCAGGCGGAGGGATGAATCCCCTCGGGAGCGGGGGCTGGAGGATTGAGCAACTGGGCGACCCGGGCGAAGTACAGGTAGGGGTCGGCAGCGACGATCCGGGGCAGCCCGGAAAGATCCCGCGCCGCCGGGCCCAGGATCAGGGCGGAAGCGGTGCAATCGGCCAGTTGGGAACGATATTTGGGATTGGCAAAGAAGGCGATGTCCCCGGCACCCGCCTGCTCCAGGGTCGCAACCCGGCGGATCCGGACATCACCGTCCCCCACCAGCTCACCACCCAGGCGGGCCACCAATTCCCCGAGACTGAGCATCCTGCGGACGACCGGCTTACTTGCTGTCGGCCAGGGCCTTGATCACCTTGTCGGTGATGTCGATCCGGGGGCTGGCGTACACCGCCTCCTGGAAAATGATGTCGTACTTCTCGGCTTCGGCGATCTGCTTGACCGCCTTGTTGGCCTTGTCCAGCACCGAGGCCAGCTCTTCATTACGACGCTGGTTCAGGTCTTCCCGGAATTCCCGCTGACGACGCTGGAAGTCACGATTGATCTCGTTGAATTCCCGCTCCTTGGTCTTGCGGTCGGCATCGGCCAGGGTCATGCCGTTCTTTTCCAGGTTTTCCTGCATGCCTTGGATATCCTTGGCAATCTTCTGGAGCTCTTGGTCGCGCTTTTCAAATTCTTTTTCAAGCCGCTTTTGGGCGCGAACCGCGGGCGCCGCTTCCCGCATGACCTTGTCGGAGTTCACGAAGCCGATTTTGGCCTCCGCCAACGCCAGGGACGAGAAGGTGGTCAGCAACAGACCGGCGATGATCGAGATTCCACTAACTTTCACACATGCCTCCGAAGGGTGCCGAGCGGGTAAGGATCTCAGAATCCCGTGCCCAGCTGGAACTGGAATTTTTGGGTCTTGTCCTCGTCCTTTTTCTTGAGCGGGATGCCCAGGGCGAAGTTGAGGGGCCCCAGCGGCGAGCTCCAAGTAAAGGACAGACCGGTACTGTACCGCAAGTCGCTAAAGCGCATCGGCTGCTCCTTGTTGGTGTCGCCGTCCTTGCCCCACACATAGCCCGCGTCCAGGAAGGCCGACATCCGGAAGGACTTGTCCAGACCCGCTCCGGGCAGGGGGAAGAAGAACTCGGCATTGCCCACCAGCTTGCGGGTTCCGCCCAGGGAATCGTCTTCGCCGTCGTTGACCACCTTGGGACCCAGGGAGCTCTGCTCGAAGCCCCGTACCGACCCGATCCCGCCAACGTAGAAGTTCTTGTAGAAGGGTACAGACTTGCCGCCATACCCATGGGCCCAACCGAATTCCCCATTGAGCATCAAAGAGTAGTCGCGCCCCACCGGAAACCAGTGCTGGTGCTGATAGGAAATCTTGGTGTAACGCAGATCGCCCACCGGCGCGGTGGCTTCGACAAAGAATTTCTGGAATACACCCTTGCGGGGCAGCAGGTAGCTATCGCGCCCGTCCCGTGCCCACCCCGCCGTGGCCATCAGGCTGGAGGCGGAACAGTCAGCGGCCGAATCGACGGCACTGCCGTTGAGTTCGTTACACAACCGCCGGTATTGGGTTGGGCTGGTGCCATAGCTGCTGTCGTTGTAATAGGTGGAGATTTCGGTACGGTCAGCCGCCAAGCCAAAGCTGACCGAGTCGTCCTCGGCGATTGGGAGACCGAAGCGCAAGCCCATCCCCATGGAACTCGTCCGATAGGGTGCCACGCTCAGGGAGGTGGGATCCACCTTGCGGTGATACACATCCCAGCCGAAGCTGATCCCGTCCTGGGTGAAGTACGGATTGGTGAACGACAGGGCCAGGGTCCGGTTGATCTTACCGGTATTCACCTGGAGCGCGACCGCGTTGCCACTGCCGAACAGGTTCTGCTGGGAAAGAGAAGCCGACAGCACGATCTTTTCCGAGCTGGAGAAGCCCGCGCCGAGCATCAGGTTGCCGGTGGAGCGCTCCTTGACCGCAAGGTTCACGTCCACCTGATCGGTGGCCTCGGGCACCGCCGGCGTTTCCACCGTCACGTCCTCGAAATAGCCTAGACGTTCCACCCGGACCTTGGAGCGGTTGATCTTCGAGCCGTCGTACCAGGCCCCTTCCATCTGGCGCACTTCCCGACGGATCACCTCGTCACGGGTCTTGGTATTGCCCGCCACATTGATCCGGCGCACGTACACACGGCGACCCGGGTCAACGAAGATGGTAAAAGCTACCTCGCGCTTTTCCTTGTCCACTTCCGGCGCGGCATTCACGTTGGCAAAGGCGTAGCCTTCATTGCCGAGCCGATCGGAGATGGCCTTGGTTGTTTCGGTGAGTTTTTCCCGGGAGAAGGTGTCACCCTTTTTCAGGGTGACGAGCTTGCGATACTCATCCTCCGGCAGCACCAGATCTCCGGTCATCTTGAGGCCGGAGATCGTGTATTTCTGGCCCTCGTTGAGGGTGATGGTGATGTAGATGTCCTGCTTGTCCGGGGTAATGGACACCTGGGTGGACGTGGTATCGAAGTCCAGGTAGCCGCGATTCTGATAAAACGAACGCAGGGTTTCCAGGTCGGCGGAAAGTTTCTGCTTCGAATATTGATCGTTCTTGGTGTACCAGGAAAGCCAGCCGGGGGTGGATAGCTGGAACAGGGCCAGCAACTCGGACTCACTGAATTCCTTGGCCCCCAGCAGCTTGATCTGGCGGATACGCGCCACTTCACCCTCGACCACGGAGAAGTTGATGGCCACCCGGTTGCGCTCCAGGGGGGTTACCGTGGTGGTCACCTGGGCGCCGTACATGCCCCTGCTCAGATACTGGCGCTTGAGTTCCTGTTCGGCCCGTTCCAGCAGGGAACGATCGAAAATCCGCGATTCGGCCAGGCCCACTTCCCGCAGACCCTTGCGCAGGGAATCCTTGTCAAACTCCTTGACCCCCACGAAGTCTACCTGGGCAATGGCCGGGCGCTCATCGATGAGCACCACCAGCACCCCACCTTCCGCCTCGATCCGCACGTCCTTGAAGAACCCGGTGGCGAAGAGGGACTTGATGGCCTCGGCCGCCTGCTCCTCGGTAAAGCGATCACCGACTTTCACCGGTAGATAGTTGAAAACCGTGCCGGCCTCGGTTCGCTGGATGCCTTCCACGCGAATATCCTTCACCACGAAGGGTTCGAAGGCGAGCACGGGCGAGGCCGCGAAAAGGGACAACAGCAGCCCTGGAAGAAGCTTGAGTTTCATTGGGTAATCAGCCGGAGATGAGGCGATTGATGTCGTTGTAGAAAGCGAACGCCATGAGCATGACGAGAATGGCCAAACCAATTTGCTGCCCGATCTCCACGATCCGCTCGGGAATGGGACCGCCCTTGATCAATTCGATCGAATAATACAGCAAATGCCCGCCATCCAGCACCGGGATGGGGAGCAGGTTCAGAACCCCCAGACTGATGCTGATGAGCGCGAGAAACTTGATGTAATGCTCCAGCCCCAGTCGCGCCGACTGGCCTGCATAGTCCGCGATGGTGACCGGGCCGGAAAGCCCCTTCCATGACACCTGGCCGATCAGCATCCGCCCCATCATGGACAAACTCAGCGCACTGGTCTCCCAAGTCTGGCGCAAGGCCTTGGCGAGGCCCTCGCCGACGCCGTATCGAACCTTGACAAACATGCTTTCCCGGGCGCCCCCGCCGGCATCCCCAACCGCGATGCCGATCCGGCCCACCGTCGCCCCCCCCTCAGCCACGCCTTCGGGGATGACCTGAAAGGTGAACGGGCTCCCCGCCCGATCCACCTGCAGCACCACGGTCTGACCGGTGCGCCCGCGAATGGCCGCCACCACGTCGCCCCAATGGCTGACATCCTGCCCGTCAATCCGCAAGATCCGGTCGCCGGCCTGGAGTCCTGCCACTTCGGCCGGGCCGTGGGGGGACAGCCTGCCAACCACCGGCGGAATCATGGGTCGGTACGGAGCCAGACCGATCCGCTGGACCAGGTCGGGTTGGCCCGGGTCCAGGCTGAAGCCGGATAGATCCAGGGCCAGGGACGCCGATCCGCCCCCCAGATGTTCCACCTCCAAGTCTATCGTCCGGCCTTCCAGGGTATTACGCACCAGGGACCAGCGCAGATCCTGCCAACTGGCCACCGGCTCCCCTTTCAGGCGGGTTATCAGATCCCCGTTGACGAACCCGGCCCGCGCCGCGACCGAGGGCCCTTCCACCAGAGCGACCCGGGCGCGCAATTCCTCGACCCCCACCAGATTGAGGACCCAGTAGATCAGCACCGCCAAAGCCAGATTGGCCAGGGGGCCGGCGGCGACAATGGCCATGCGCTTGCCCACCGGTTGGCGATTGAAAGCCCGGTGCGTCAACTCCGGGGCAACCGGCCCCTCCCGCTCGTCCAGCATCTTTACGTAACCGCCCAAGGGGAAAGCGGCAATGACCCATTCGGTGCCGTCCCGTCCCGCCCGCCAGCGAACCAGGGGACGTCCGAAGCCTATGGAAAACCGCAGAACCAGGACCCCGCAGCGACGCGCGACCCAGTAATGGCCGAATTCGTGGATGGCAATCAGGATGCCAAGCCCGACCACGAAGGGGATGAGGTAATCCAGCAATCCCATGGTTGATTCCATCAGAAGCAAGTGCGGGCCAATTCCCGCCCATGAGCATCGGCCGCGAGGATCGATTCAAGGGATAGGACTGGATAGCGTTCGGCCCGTTCCAGCACCGTCCCGACCACCCCGGGAATATCCATGAAGCCGATCCGGCGCTCAAGAAAGGCCGCCACCGCCACTTCATTGGCGGCATTCAGCAAGCAGGGCGCGGCCCCCCCCTCCCGCAGGGCGGCATAGGCCAGCGCCAGGCAGGGGAAACGCTGGAGGTCCGGTTCCCGGAAGGTCAGCTGCCCAAGCTCAAACAGATTCAGGGGCGCGACCCCGGCGGCGATGCGATCCGGATAAGCCAGGGCGTGGGCGATGGGGGTGCGCATGTCCGGGTTCCCCAACTGGGCCAGCACCGAACCGTCATCGTAATCCACCATGGAATGGATCACGCTTTGAGGATGAATGACGACCTGGATGGCCTCGGCCGGGGCGCCAAACAGCCAGTGGGCCTCGATGACCTCCAGGCCCTTGTTCATCATGGTGGCCGAATCCACCGAAATCTTGCGTCCCATGGTCCAGGTCGGATGGGCGCAGGCTTGCTCTGGGGTGACCAAGGGCAAATGCTCCAGGGGCAGATCCCGGAACGGTCCTCCCGACGCGGTGAGCAACAGGCGTCGCACCCCGGCCCGGCGGAGATTGCGGTCATAGTCGTGGGGCAAGGCCTGGAAGACCGCGTTGTGCTCGCTGTCGATGGGCAGCAGGGTCGCGCCACCCGCCGCTACCGCATCCATGAAGAGCTGGCCCGCCACCACCAGCGCTTCCTTGTTGGCCAGGAAAATCCGTTTACCGGCCCGGGCCGCCGCCAGGGCGGAAGGCAGCCCCGCGGCGCCGACAATGGCAGCCATCACCCCGTCCACCTCGGGGGCGGAGGCTACCTGGCACAATGCCTCGGCGCCGTGCAGAACCTCCGTAGCGCAGCCCTGCGCCACTAGCGAACGTTGCAAACCGGCAGCATCCTCGGCCGCCGCCACCACCGCATAGCGCGGCCGATGAGTCAGGCACAGGCCCAGCAATACCTCCAGCTGACGATGGGCGCTCAAGGCAAAGACCTGAAAGCGATCCGGATGGCGGCCAATCACATCCAGGGTGCTCTGGCCAATGGAGCCGGTGGCTCCGAGTACCGTCAGGCGCATTTTTCCGGAAGCAGTCATTGGGGGAAAAGCAGGATCAGGGCCAGGGCAACCACCGGCAGGGTCGAAGTGAGGCTATCGATACGGTCGAGGACCCCGCCATGGCCCGGCAGGATACGGCCGCTATCCTTGATCCCCGCCTGGCGCTTGAGCAGGGATTCGAACAGGTCGCCCTCGATGCTCAGGGCGGTAAACGCCGCCATGGCCAGGGGAATCAGGAGCAACTCCCGGATGCCCATGGCGCGCTCCAGGCCAAGAGTCCACAGCAGCAGGCCATAAATCACCACCGCCACGCCGGCCCCCAGGGCCCCTTCCCAGCTTTTCCCGGGGCTGATGGTGGGTGCCAGCTTGCGCCGCCCGAAGGCCCGCCCAACGAAATAGGCGGCAATATCCGCGAGCCAGACGCTCGCCATGGCCAGCAGCAGGGTGGTGGCCCCCACCTGGCGGATATGGGCCAGGGCCAGGCCTGCCGGAACCACCACCAGCAGACCGGCGGCCCAGGCCAGGACTGGCGACCGAAGACGCCAATGGCCCCGCAGCCAGAAAGGAATGCAGCCCAACCAGAGCCCGGCGGAAATTCCGTAGATCGTTATCAACAGGGGTGCGCGGGACAACTCTGCCTCGGCCAAACCGCCAAGGAATCCAAGGGCCACCACGGCCCCGCCAGCGAGCAGCCCGAAGACCCCCCGCCGAAGCGCGTTGGCGGCAAAGAAACCACCCCACTCCCAGGCCGCAATGCCCGACACAGCCGCCGCCAGGACCAGCCAACCCTGGGGGGATAGCAAGAACAGGGCGGACAGGAACCCCGCCAGGAGCACCAACGCGGTGATGACCCGCGTCTTAAGCATGCTGACCTTTGGAGGAGGACGGACTCAGCTGTTCGCTGGTGCGGCCAAAGCGACGTTCACGCCCCTGGTAGGAGGCGATGGCCTCATCCAGGGCGGGCACCCCGAAATCCGGCCACAGGGTTTCAGTGAAATACAGCTCGCTATAAGCCAGCTGCCACAGCAGGAAATTACTGATGCGCTGTTCGCCACCGGTGCGGATGAAAAGGTCTGGCTCGGGGGCGAAGTTCATGGAGAGTTCGCCGGCCAATTCGTCCTCGGAAAAGCCCCCGCGCCGCTCCGGGTAACGGGCCATGAGCCGCGCGACAGCCTCCAGGATGTCCCAACGTCCGCCGTAGTTGGCGGCGATGGTGAGATTCAGGCGGGTATTGCCGGCGGTCAGAGTCTCCGCGTTGTGGATCATTTCCACCAGGCCCGGATCAAAGCGGCTCAGGTCGCCAATCACCCGGAAACGGATCCCGTTGGCGTGGATGCGCTCCACTTCCTTGCGCAGGGAGCGCAGGAAGAGGGACATCAGAAACGAAACTTCATCCGCCGGACGGCGCCAGTTCTCCGAACTGAAAGCGAACAAGGTGAGATAGCCGACGCCCCGCTCCAGGCAGGCCTGGGTGACCGCCCGGACCGCCTCGACGCCCCGAACGTGCCCCGCCACCCTGGGCATGAGGCGCTTCTTCGCCCACCGCCCGTTGCCATCCATGATGATGGCCACGTGCCTGGGAACATTGGAAACTTCGGGAATATCCCGGGTGGAACTGCTGAAGGGCAGGCTCACCAACTTGGCCTCGAGGAAGATGAAAGATGACTGGATCCGCTCCCGGAGGATCAGATCTGCATCAGCTCCTGTTCCTTCTGGGCGAGCAATTTGTCGATTTCCGCGATGGAACGATCGGTGAGCTTCTGGATGTCGTCCTGGGCGCGACGTTCGTCGTCCTCGGAGATGGACTTGTCCTTGACCGCATCCTTGAGCTGGCCGTTAGCGTCACGCCGCAGATTGCGGACCGCCACCTTGGCGTTCTCGCCCTCGTGCTTGACCACCTTGGTCAGTTCGCGGCGCCGCTCCTCGGTCAGAGCCGGCATCGGCACCCGGATCAACTCCCCTTGATTGGAGGGGTTCAGACCCAGATCGCAATCCCGAATGGCTTTTTCCACCTTGGCGAACATGGGCTTCTCCCAGGGCTGCACGCCGATGGTGCGGGCATCGATCAGGGTGATGGCCGCCACCTGGTTCACCGGAACCATGCTTCCGTAGTAATCCACCTGAACGTGGTCGAGCAGTCCGGCATGGGCGCGACCGGTCCGGATCTTGGCCAGATCGGTCTTGAGCGCCTCAATCGACTTGTGCATCTTCTGCTCGGTGATCTTCTTGAGTTCCGGAATCATCTTGGTTCCTCAGCAATACACCAGCGTACCTTCATCACCACCCTGCACCACCCGCTTGAGGGCGCCTGGCTTGAAGATGCTGAAAACATTGATAGGTAATTTCTGGTCCCGGCACAGGGCAAAAGCCGTGGCATCCAGGACGGCGAGATTGCGGGAAATGGCTTCGTCAAAGCTGAGCCGCTCGAAGCGGGTGGCCGACGGATCCTTCTTGGGGTCCGCCGTGTAGATGCCATCCACCTTCGTGGCCTTGAGCATGATCTGGGCGCCGATTTCCACACCCCGCAAAGCAGCGGCGGTATCCGTGGTGAAGAAGGGATTGCCCGTCCCCGCCGCGAATACCACGACCTTGCCATCTTCCAGATAGCGAATGGCCTTGCCCCGGATATAGGGCTCCACGACTTGATCGATGCGCAGGGCGGACTGAACCCGGGCGGAAACCCCGGCGCGTCGAAAGGCGTCACCCAAGGCCATGGCGTTCATCACCGTGGCCAGCATCCCCATGTAGTCGGCGGTCGCCCGGTCCATGCCCTTGGAGGCACCCGACACCCCCCGGAAGATGTTGCCGCCGCCGATCACCACCCCCACCTCGACACCCAGGCGAACGATCTCCCCCACTTCCTCGACGATGCGCGCGAGCACGCCCTCGTTGATTCCATAGGCATCGTCCCCCATGAGGGCCTCACCCGAAAGCTTGAGCAGGATGCGCTGATAGGCGGCGGACATGATGCCCCTTACTTCTGGGCTGCGGCGGCAGCCTGGGCGGCCACTTCAGCGGCGAAGTCGGTCACCTTCTTCTCGATGCCTTCACCCACCACGTACAGCACGAAGCTGGCCACGGATGCACCCTTGGCCTTCAACAACTGTTCGATGGTCTGTTTGCCATCCTCGGCCTTCACGAAGACCTGGCCCAGCAGGGTCACGTCCTTGAGGTACTTCTGGACGGTGCCTTCGGCGATCTTTTCCAACATCGCCTCGGGTTTGCCGGCTTCCCGGGCCTTCTCGATGGCGATGCGGCGCTCGGTGTCCAGCAAGTCGGCGGGCACCCCAGAGGCGTCCAGGGCCTTGGGCTTGGACGCGGCGATATGCATCGCGATGTCCTTGGCCAGAGCTTCGTCGCCCCCCACCAGATCCACCAGCACGCCGATCTTGGAGCCGCCGTGGATGTAGCTGGCCACCATACCCTTGGCGGGAACGCGGGAGAAACGCCGGATGGTCATGTTCTCCCCGATCTTGCCCACCAGGGCGGTGCGCACGGAATCCACCGTGCCGTCGCCCAGGGGCAGCGCCGACAAGGCCGCCACATCCGCCGGATTGCTGCTGACCACCAGGCCGGCGCAGTCAGCCGCCAGCTTGAGGAAGTCGTCGTTCTTGGCCACGAAGTCGGTTTCGGAGTTGACTTCGATGATGCCCGCGGTCTTGCCGTCGGCGGCGATATGGATCGCCACGACACCCTCGGCCGCCACCCGGGTGGCGGCCTTGGAGGCCTTGTTACCCAACTTGACCCGCAAAATCTCCTCGGCCTTGGCCATGTCGCCAGCGGCCTCGGTGAGGGCCTTCTTGCACTCCATCATGGGGGCATCGGTCTTTTCACGCAGTTCCTTGACCATGCCCGCGGTGATTTCCGCCATGCTTGCTCCTGATATCTTGATTGACTGGGATGCTGAAAAGGACGATCAGGCTTCTGCCTGGCCCGCCTCTTCGCTCACCTCGACGAATTCGTCCGAACTGGCGGCTACGATGTCCTGCAGACCCTGGGCCCGACCTTCGAGCACGGCATCGGCCACGCCACGGGCATACAGGCGGATAGCACGGCTGGAATCGTCGTTGCCGGGGATGATGTAATCGACGCCTTCGGGGGAGTGGTTGGTATCCACGATCGCCACCACCGGAATGCCCAGCTTCTTGGCTTCGGTCACGGCGATCTTGTGGTAGCCCACATCCACCACGAACAGGGCATCGGGCAAGCCGCCCATATCCTTGATGCCGCCGATGGACTTCTGAAGCTTTTCCAGCTCCCGGCTGGCCATCAGGGCTTCCTTCTTGGACAGGCGCTCGATGGAGCCGTCTTCCGTCATGGCTTCCATTTCCTTAAGGCGCTTGATGGAACCCTTCACGGTCTTAAAGTTGGTGAGCATGCCACCCAGCCAGCGCTCATCCACATAGGGCACGCCGGCGCGGCGGGCTTCCTCGGCCACGATCTCGCGGGCCTGGCGCTTGGTGCCAACGAACAGGACGGTGCCGCGGTTGGCGGACAGCTTGCGAACGAAATCCACGGCCTCGGTGTACTTGGCCATGGTCTTTTCGAGGTTGATGATGTGAATCTTGTTGCGCTGGCCGAAGATGAAGGGGGCCATGCGGGGGTTCCAGAAACGGGTTTGGTGGCCGAAATGGACACCCGCTTCGAGCATTTGACGCATCGTGACGGACATTTTGAGACTCCAATAAGGGTTACGCCTCCACCCGGCCGGGCCCTTTGGACCCCGCTGGCGCGCATCAGAAATGCGCAACCAGACCCTTGAGGAAACACCGGATGTGCGGATTTTGCCCAAGGCCTATCCCCGGGCAAGCTGGCGAGTATATCAATTCACCATGGAAGGCTTCAAGTTGAACCACTTCGCGGCCCCCAAGGCAGATTTGCAGCACCGATCCGCATGCGCTAGCCTTCCGCCTTTAATAAGAGTCGTTCCCGATGAGCGTCAACATCAAAAATCAAGAAGAGATTGAAGGGATGCGGATTGCCTGTCGGCTGGCATCCGAGGTCCTGGATTACATCACCCCCTTCGTCAAGCCTGGCGTGACCACGGAAGAGCTGGATCGGCTCTGCCATGACTACATGGTGAATGTCCAGGGGTGCATACCCGCCCCCTTGAATTATGCCCCCTCCGGCTACACCCCCTATCCCAAGTCCATCTGCGCCTCGGTGAACCATCAGGTATGCCACGGCATTCCATGCGACAAACCGCTCAAGAAGGGGGACATCGTCAATCTGGACATCACCGTGATCAAGGAAGGCTTTCACGGGGATTCCAGCCGGATGTTCCAGGCGGGGGACAGCAGCATCCTGGCCCGCCGCCTTTGCCAGATCACGTTCGAATGCCTGTGGGTGGGTATCGCCCAGGTCCGCCCCGGGGCGCGGCTCGGGGACATCGGCCACGCCATCCAGAAGCACGCAGAGGGCAACGGTTTTTCGGTGGTGCGGGAATTCTGTGGCCACGGCATCGGCCGCGCCTTCCATGAAGATCCCCAAGTGCTCCACTACGGGCGTCCGGGCACCGGGCTGGAGCTTCAAACCGGGATGATCTTTACCATCGAACCCATGATCAACGCCGGCAAGGCTGCCATTTCAGAGCTGCCCGACGGATGGACCATCATCACCAAGGATCGCAGCCTGTCCGCCCAGTGGGAGCACACCATCCTGGTGACCCCCGGTGGCGTGGAAGTCCTGACCCTGTCGGCGGCCTGTCCGCCGCCTCCCGCCATCGTGGCCGGACTCAAGCTCGGCTAAAAATCGGGGCCAACCCATGGCATCGGACAGATCCACCGGCAGCAGCCGGACCATCGCAATCGCCCAATTGCTGGCCAAGGGGCAGGCGGAACTGCGGGCGGCCTATGAGCTCAAGCCCGCCACCCAACCCGTGCTCAAGGGGCGGGCCCGGCTGGTGGATGAGGCCGTGCAGCGAATCTGGCAAGACTGCGGGATTCCGGCGGAGCTGGCCCTGGTGGCGGTGGGCGGCTACGGCCGGGGGGAGCTCTTCCCCTATTCCGACGTCGACCTCCTGATCCTGCTGCCCACGCCGGAGGACGAGGCGCTCCACGAGCGGCTCTCCCAGCTGGTCAGCGCCCTGTGGGACGTGGGGCTGGACATCGGCCATAGCGTGCGCACCGTGGATGAATGCCTGGCCGAGGCCGCCCAGGACATCACCGTTCAGACCAATCTGCTGGAGGCCCGGCTGCTCACGGGCGACCCCGGGCTTTTCGCCCAATTCACCGCCCGCTTCCAGGCCAGCCTTGACGCCAAGGTCTTTTTCAAGGCCAAACGCCTGGAACAGGAACAGCGCTACGCCCGTTACAACGACACCCCCTTCGCCCTGGAGCCCAACTGCAAGGAAGGCCCCGGCGGATTGCGGGATCTGCAACTCCTGGGCTGGATCAGCCGGGCTGCCGGATTTGGCCTGCACTGGCGCGACCTGGTCCGGCGCAAGCTGATCACGCCGGCGGAAGCCACCGACCTGCGTCAGATCGAGCGCTTCCTTCAGCACGTGCGGATTCGCCTGCACTATCTGGCCGGCCGCGCCGAGGATCGCCTGCTTTTCGACTACCAGGAGAAGATCGCCCGGGCCATGAAATTCGAGGCCGTCACCGGCAAGCGGGCCTCCGAAGTCTTCATGCAGGAGTACTACGTTACCGCCAAGAAGCTCACCCAGATCAACGCCATCCTCCTGCAGAACTACGGGGTGGAAATTTTCCCTGCCCGCAGCGCGCCGGCCATCGTGATCGACGAACACTTCCAGTGCGTGCGGGAACTGCTGGACATCCGTCACGACCAGGTGTTCGACGAACACCCGGCGGCCCTTTTCGAATGCTTCCTGCTGCTCCAGCAGCGCTCCGAGCTCAAGGGCATGACCGCCCGCACCCTGCGCGCCCTGTGGCTGGGCCGCAACAACATCAATGCCGCCTTCCGCGCCGATCCCCACAACCGGGCCCTGTTCCTGGAGCTGCTCCAGCAAAAACGGGGGGTAGTGCACGAATTCCGGCGGATGAACCAGTACGGTCTGCTGTCCCGCTATCTCCCCTCCTGGCGCAAGATCGTCGGCCAGATGCAGCACGACCTGTTCCATGTCTATACGGTGGATCAGCACATCCTGATGGTGCTGCGCAACCTGCGACGTTTCACCACCGCGGAGTATGGCCACGAATACCCCCTCATGACCCGCCTGATCCTGGGCTTCGAGGAACCCTGGCTCCTCTATGTGGCGGCCCTCTTCCACGACATCGCCAAGGGACGGGGGGGGGATCATTCCAAGCTGGGCATGCACGACGCCGCGGAGTTCTGCAAAACCCATAACTTGAACGAGGCGCAATCCTTCCTGGTGGAGTGGCTGGTGGAACATCACCTGACCATGTCCCATTACGCCCAGAAGGAAGACACCAGCGACCCGGACATCATTCGCCGCTTTGCCGAAATCGTCGGCACCGAGCGCCGACTGATCGCCCTTTACCTGCTTACCCACGCCGATATCCGGGGCACCAGCCCCAAGGTCTGGAACGGCTGGAAAGGCAAGTTGCTGGAAGACCTGTTCTTCGCCACCCAGCGCCTGCTGCGGGGCGCCACCCCCCAGCAGGCCCTGGGGCTGGACGACCGCCAGGAGGACGCCCGCGCCCAGCTGCGCTATTTCGGCTTGCGCGCGGGGGTGGAGGAGGATCTCTGGTCCAGACTCGACGCGGTGTACTTCATGCGCCACTCCGCCGAGGAGATCGCCTGGCATACCCGCCTGCTCTACTATCGCAGCGACGCCGAGGAGCCAGTGGTCAAGGCCCGGGTGTCGGAGAACTCCGAGGGCCTGCAAGTCATGGTCTTCACCAAGGATCAGAAGGATCTTTTCGTGCGGGTCTGCGGCTTCTTCAGCCGGATGGGTTTCACCATCCTGGACGCCAAGATCCACACCACCAAGCATGGTTATGCCCTGGACAGCTTCATATTGCAGGACCCGGGCCAGCATCCCCGCTATCGGGACATCAGCGCCCTGATCGAGCACGACCTGGCCGAACGCATCGCTCGCCAGGCCCCTATCGACAAGCCTTCCGCCGGCCGCCTGTCCCGCCAGGTCAAGCACTTCCCCATCACCCCGGAGGTGGCCATCCGTCCCGACGAAGCCGGCAAGAAGCACATTCTGTCCCTCACCGCCGCCGATCGACCGGGGCTCCTGTTTTCCGTGGCAGAGGTTCTGGCCGCCCACGGCATCAGCCTGCAAACCGCCAAGATCGCCACCCTGGGAGACCGGGTAGAAGACACGTTCCTGCTCTCTGGCGGTGGCCTGACCCTGGATGCCGAGGTGCTGCGGGTGGAGTCGGAGCTGCTGGAGCGGCTACAGGTCTAGGGCGTGCCCAGGCCGGGGAAGAGCACGTCGGTAAAGCCGAAGCGCGTGAAGTCCCGCACCCGCATGGGATAGAGGATGCCATCCAGGTGATCGCATTCGTGCTGCACCACCCGCGCGTGGAAACCGCTCACGCTGCGGTCGATCGGCCCCCCCAGGGCATCTTGACCGCGATAGCGCAGATGACGATAACGGGGCACCTCGCCCCGCAGGCCCGGCACCGACAGGCAGCCCTCCCAGGCGACATCCTGCTCCTCTCCCAGGGGTTCGAGCACCGGGTTGATCAGCACGGTTTCAGGGACCGGCGGCGCCTCCGGATAGCGCCCGGACTGCTCGAACCCAAAGATCACCACCCGCAGATCCACCCCGATCTGGGGCGCAGCGATCCCCACGCCCCCCAGGTGGGCCATTGTGTCCCGCAGGTCGGTCAGCAAGTCCACCAGGGCCGCGCCGGAAAAATCGGTCACCGGTCTGGCCACCCGCAGCAGGCGCGGATCCCCCATGCGCAGAACCGGCCGGATCATAGATGACAGAGCCCTTCCAGGACGCAACGCACCCGTAGCATGGACTCCTGAAGCACCTCTTCGATGGTTTCGAAATGGATGCCGCCGGAACTGGAAGCCCGCCCGGCCGCGTAGTTGGCCACCACGTTGATGGCGGCATAAGGCAGATCCAGTTCACGGGCCAGCACCGCTTCCGGCATGCCGGTCATGCCCACCACCTCGGCGCCGTCCCGCTCCAGGCGGTCGATTTCGGCGGCGGTTTCCAGGCGCGGCCCCTGGGTCGCGGCATAAACCCCCCCGTCGAAGACCGCCTCCCCCGCGGCAGCGGCTGCCGCCAGAAGCCTGCTGCGCAGGGCGGAGTCGTAGGGGTGGGTGAAATCCACGTGGCGCACCGGTTCGTCCGCTTCCTCGAAGAATGTGCTCTTGCGACCCCAGGTGTAATCGATGATCTGATGAGGAATCACCAGGGCGCCTGGCACGATATCGGGCCGAATCCCTCCTACCGACGCCACCGAAACGATGGCATTGACCTTGGCCTGCTTGAGGGCCCAGATGTTGGCCCGGTAGTTCACCCGATGGGGCGGAATGGTGTGGCCATAACCGTGGCGGGCCAGGAAAACCACCGACTGATGGCATATCCGTCCAAAGATCAGGGCCCCGGAGGGTTCGCCAAAGGGTGTGCGGGCCACCTCACGCCGCGTGATCTCCAGGGATGCCAGTTGTGTCAGCCCACTCCCTCCGATGATTGCCAACATAAATTGCAGCTCCTTTCCGTGATGGACCCGATTTTAGCCCTTATCCAGCGGCCTTCCCCTGCATTCCATATCACGGATGCTGCACCGCGCAAAGGCATGCTAGAATCTGCTCCTTTTTTTCCAAAACTCCCTCACCCATGTCTCGCGCTATCCGCAACATCGCCATCATTGCCCACGTTGACCACGGCAAGACCACCCTGGTGGATCAGCTCCTGCGCCAGTCCGGCACCTTCCGGGAAAACCAGCAAGTGGCCGAGCGGGTCATGGACTCGAACGACCTGGAAAAGGAACGGGGCATCACCATCCTGGCCAAGAACTGCGCCATCCAGTACGGTGAGACCCACATCAACATCGTGGATACCCCGGGCCACGCCGACTTCGGCGGCGAGGTGGAACGGGTGCTGTCGATGGTGGACGGGGTTCTGCTGCTGGTGGATGCGGTGGAAGGGCCCATGCCCCAGACCCGCTTCGTGACCCGCAAGGCCCTGGCCCTGGGCCTCAAGCCTATCGTGGTGATCAATAAGATCGACCGTCCCGGCTCCCGCCCGGACTGGGTGATCAACCATACCTTCGACCTCTTCGACAAGCTGGGGGCCACCGAAGAGCAGCTCGACTTCCCGGTGGTCTACGCCTCCGCCCTCAACGGCTATGCCATGCTGGACGCCGATAAGCCCGGCACCGACATGACTGCCCTCTACGAAGCCATCCTGGAACACGTACCCGCGCCGGACGTGGATTCGGAAGGCCCCCTGCAGCTCCAGATCTGCTCCCTGGACTACTCCACCTACATGGGCCAGCTGGGCATCGGGCGCATCAAGCGCGGCCGCATCCGCCCCAACCAGGAAGTGGTGGTGATGTACGGAGACGAGAACCGGGGCAAGGGCAAGGTCAGCCAGGTGCTCACCTTCAAGGGCCTGGAACGCTCTGCCGCCGAATCCGCCGAAGCGGGCGATATCGTTTTGGTGGCCGGCATCGACCAGGTGAATATCGGTGTGACCCTGTGCGACCCCGAACGACTGGAGGGCATGACCCCCATCGCCGTGGATGAACCGACCCTGACCATGAACTTCATGGTCAACACCTCGCCTCTGGCGGGCCGGGAAGGCAAGTTCGTCACCAGCCGTCAGATTCGCGAGCGACTGGAAAAGGAACTGCTGAAGAACGTGGCCCTCCGGGTGAACTACACTGAAGACTCGGATGTGTTCGAGGTTTCCGGTCGGGGTGAGCTCCATCTCACCATCCTGCTGGAGAACATGCGCCGGGAAGGCTACGAACTGGCCGTCGGCCGTCCCCGGGTGGTGTTCAAGGACATCGACGGGGTCAAGTGCGAACCCTACGAAATGCTCACGGTGGACGTGGAAGAAACCCACCAGGGCGGCGTCATGGAAGAACTGGGCCGGCGCCGGGGGGAAATGCAGGACATGCAGCCCGACGGCAAGGGCCGGGTGCGCCTGGAATACCGCATTCCCGCCCGGGGCCTGATCGGCTTCCAGGGGGAATTCCTCACCCTTACCCGGGGTACCGGCCTGGCCAGCCACGTCTTCGACGACTATGGCCCCATGGCCGGTGCCATGAGCGAGCGTCGCAACGGCGTGCTGATCTCCCAGAACGACGGAGACGCCGTGGCCTATGCCCTGTGGAACCTGCAGGATCGGGGCCGGATGTTCGTCAGCCCCGGCGAAGCCCTCTACGAAGGCATGATCATCGGCATCCACACCCGGGACAACGACCTGGTGGTGAACCCCATCAAGGGCAAGC
>JAVEWG010000001.1:155585-209164 GCA_034004685.1 Rhodocyclaceae bacterium
GCCCTGTGGAACCTGCAGGATCGGGGCCGGATGTTCGTCAGCCCCGGCGAAGCCCTCTACGAAGGCATGATCATCGGCATCCACACCCGGGACAACGACCTGGTGGTGAACCCCATCAAGGGCAAGCAGCTCACCAACGTGCGGGCATCCGGCACCGATGAAGCCGTGCGCCTGATCCCGCCGATCCAGCTCACCCTGGAATCCGCCATCGAGTTCATTGCCGATGACGAACTGGTGGAGATCACCCCCAAGAACATCCGCCTGCGCAAGCGCCACCTCAAGGAACACGAGAGGAAGCGCGCCGCCAAGGCGGAATAAGCCTGGGGCAAACCAATAAAAAACGCGGCCACGGCCGCGTTTTTTATTGGGTGCGGGGTTGCCCCTGCCGCGCTGCCGGCCCCTCAGGCGCGGTGCTGCTCCAGGTAGTCCGCGAAAGCCGCGCCTACCTCGGGGTGCTTCAAACCCAGTTCCACCGTGGCCTGGAGATAGCCCAGCTTGGAACCGCAGTCGTAACGCACCCCCTTGAACTGGTAGGACAGCACGGCCTCTTCCCGAAGCAGGGAAGCGATGGCATCGGTGAGCTGCAACTCGCCGCCGGCGCCGGGCTTGAGGCCTCGCAGGTGGTCAAAGATCCGGCCGGTTAGGACGTAACGGCCCACCACCGCTTGGGTGGAGGGCGCCTCCTCCGGCTTGGGTTTTTCCACGATGCCGGTGACCCGCTGGACGTCACCGCTGTCCCGCTCGGTACTGACGATGCCGTACTGCTTGGTCTCTTCCCGGGGCACGTTCATGACCCCCAGCACCGAACAGCGGTTGTAGTTGTACACCTCCACCATCTGCTTCAGGACCGGGTCGCCCCCCTGGCCGTCCAGCAGATCGTCGGCCAGCAACACGGCAAAGGGTTCATCCCCCACCACCGGCGCGGCGCACAGCACCGCGTGGCCCAGGCCCAGGGCCTCGGGCTGGCGGATGTAGATGCAATTGACGCCCTTGGGCACGGTATCCCGCACGATTTTGAGGAGCTCTTCCTTCTTGCGCATCTGGAGTTCGTTTTCCAGCTCGTAAGCCTTGTCGAAGTGGTCCTCGATGGCCCGCTTGGAGCGCCCGGTGATGAACACCAGGTCGGTCACTCCGGCGGCCACCGCCTCCTCCACGGCGTACTGGATCAAAGGCTTGTCCACGATGGGCATCATTTCCTTGGGACTGGCCTTGGTGGCCGGCAGGAAACGGCTGCCCAGACCCGCCACCGGAAAGACCGCCTTGGTCACTTTCTTCATGTATTTTCCCCGAATAAGCCTTGTTGTTGAGGTTCCCGGGGAGCCGTGGCCTGGGCCAGCAACTCCCGCAGTTGCCCCTCGTCGATAACGGCCACCCCGAGTTGGAGGGCCTTTTCCAGCTTGGAGCCGGCATCGCTGCCAGCCACCACGAAATGGGTCTTCCTGGACACCGATCCGCTCACCTTGCCGCCGGCGGCTTCGATCTGGGCCTTGGCCTCCTCCCTGGAGAGGCCCGGCAGGGTGCCGGTGAGCACGAAACTTTGACCCGCCAGGCTACCGGTTCCGGCCAAGGCCGGCGTGCCCTCTTGCCAGCTTACCCCGGCCGCCTGCAGTTGTTTCACTACCTCCCGGTTATGGGGCTCGGCGAAGAAGCCGGCGATACAGGCCGCCACCACCGGCCCCACATCCGGCACCCGCTGGAGGGCGGCCTCGTCCGCTGCCATCAAGCCCTCCAGCTTGCCAAAATGGCGGGCCAGGTCCTTGGCGGTGGCTTCCCCCACATTGCGGATGCCCAGGGCGTAGATAAAGCGGTTGAGGGTGCTCTGGCGACTCCTGGCGATGGCCGCCAACAGGTTGCTGGCGGACTTTTCCGCCATCCGCTCCAGATTGGCCAAGGCCGCGAGATCGAGCCGGTAGAGATCCGCCGGGGTCTTCACCAGGCCACTGTCTACCAACTGATCCACCAGTTTCTCCCCGAGCCCCTCGATGTCCATAGCCCGCCGCCCGGCAAAATGCAGCAAGGCCTGCTTGCGCTGGGCCGGGCAATATAGCCCGCCGGTACACCGCGCCACCGCCTCATCCTCCCCCCGGGCGACATGGGAGCCGCACACCGGACAATAGGGAAAACGCTCCAGGAGATTGAAGCGGGGCGGATCGCCTTCCCGCCGCGCCAGCACTGGGGCCACCACTTCCGGTATCACGTCGCCAGCCCGCCGGACGATGACCCAGTCGCCGATCCGCACGTCCTTGCGGTCGATCTCATCCTGGTTGTGGAGGGTGGCATTGGTAACGGTAACCCCCCCCACGAACACCGGTTCGAGGCGGGCTACCGGGGTGATCGCCCCGGTACGGCCGACCTGAACATCGATATCCACCAGGCGGGTCATTTCCTCCTGGGCAGGGTATTTGTGGGCCACCGCCCAGCGGGGCTCCCGGGTGACGAAACCCAGTTCTGCCTGGAGGGCCAGGCTATTGACCTTGTACACCACCCCGTCGATGTCGTAGGGCAGGCGGTCCCGCAACCCGGCAATGCGCTGGTGAAAGGCCGCCAGCCCTTCGGCCCCCCGCACCACCGCCCGATGCTCGCACACCGGCAGGCCCCAGGCGGCCAGTTGGTCCAGCAGCAGGGAGTGGCTGGCTGGCGGCGCCCAGCCGGCGACCTCCCCCAAACCATAGGCAAAGAAAGACAGGGGCCGCCTGGCGGTGATGGCCGGATCGAGCTGGCGCACCGCGCCTGCAGCGGCGTTGCGGGGATTGACGAAGGTCTTGTCCCCCGCCTCCCGCTGGCGGGCGTTGAGGGCCTCGAACGCGTCCCGGCGCATGAAGATCTCGCCCCGCACCTCCACCAAGGGCGGCGCGGCCCCCAGCAGGCTCAGGGGAATTTGCCGGATGGTGCGGATGTTGTGGGTGACGTCCTCGCCGGTTTCCCCATCCCCCCGGGTGGCGGCCCGCACCAGCACGCCGCCTTCGTAGCGCAGGCTGATGGCCAGGCCATCGAACTTGAGCTCCGCGCCGTACTCCACCGGCGGCGCCTCCAGCCCCAGGCCGAGGGCATTGCGTACCCGGGTGTCGAAAGCCAGGGCGCCGCCAGCGGTGGTGTCGGTCTCGGTGCGGATGGAGAGCATGGGCATCCCGTGACGCACCGGCACCAGCTCCGCCATGGGCTCGCCGGCCACCCGTTGGGTGGGGGAATCAGCGGTCACCGCTTCCGGGTACCGAGCCTCCAGCGCCTGAAGCTCCCGGAACAAGCGGTCGTACTCAGCGTCTGGAACGGTGGGGGCGTCGAAGACGTAATAGGCTCGATTGTGGGCCGCCAGCTCGGCCCGCAGCGCCCCGATGCGGGCCCGATCCGCGGCGGGGATATTCATCAGGCGGAAAATAGGCGCAGGGCCAGGCGACTGCCGGCGGGGACTCCGTAGTGCTGCATCTGGCCCTGGAACTGTTCGATCTGGCTGCGGATCAGGGCCGCGGCAGGGTCGCCGAAGGGGGCCCGGTTGTCATCCACCACCGTTCCGTTGAGGGCATCGGCCAACTGGCGGGCAAAGGCCATCATCCGGTCAAAGGCGAGCAGGCCATCCCGCACCCGGGGCACATCCACCATCAGGGTCAGTCCGTTGGTCAAAAGGCCCCGCAAGCCCTCGGTGGTGAACAGCACCGGCTCCAGATTGGCCAGGGCGAAGAGGGTCGTGCCTTCCTCGTCGGCCGCGTGGAACATGCCGTCCTCCCGCAGGATCAAGCCATGGGCCTCCGCCAGGCCACGGATCTTGGTGCCAGCGAAGGGATTGCCCACCGCCACCACATTCACCCCGATCTGCACATCGACGCTGGCACAGAAACGATCCAGTTCAACCGCCCGACCCAGGGCTTCACCCTGGATCGGCACGCTGGCCGGCACCGCCAGGAACTGGTCGCAAAGACGCTGCACCCCGTCGGCGAAAACCTGGAATTCCCCGTCGGAAATGGCTCCGCGCCGGTCGGCCATCTGCATGGCCACCCCGAACCAATGGTAGCTGCCGGCGCTATGCCCCCCCAGCTCTTCCCAGCTGTTGCGGGCGTCGTCAAAGCCATACCAGGCCAGCGGCTTGTCCACCGCCCCCAGCACTTCCCGCTGGGCCAGCCACAGCTTGGCGGCGGACAGGGGTTCGATGCTCTCGATGCGGATCAGGCAATCGACCCTGGCGTCCACCCCCGGGGGCTGATCCGGGGCCAGGCGCCGGGGATTGGTTTCCGTCCCGCCCCAGACAAGCTCCGCCTCCCTGGCCGCGCCGTCGGCGGGTTGCGCCCGGGGCTCGACCCGCTCGCCGGCCGGCTGCTCCAGCAATACATCCCGGTGCTCTCCGCCAAAAACCTTCTCGGCATTGCGGCGGTGCCGCGTCTCCTGCCACTTGCTGTAGGCGAACACCACCACCACCGCGGCGGTGCCTGCACCGATCAATCCCATCTGCAACTCGCTGATCGTCATTCTCTTTCCTGTCTTGGGCCGTCAGGCCGGCACGCTTTCGGCCAGCCTGAGCGCCTCTTCGATATCCACTTCCACCACCCGCGAGGCCCCTTGTTCCTGCATGGTCACGCCGACGAGCTGCTGGGCGATTTCCATGGTGATCTTGCTGTGACTGATGAACAGGAACTGGGTCTGGGATGACATGCGCTTGACCATGTCGCAAAAGCGCTCGGTATTCGTATCGTCCAAGGGAGCATCCACCTCGTCAAGCATGCAAAAGGGCGCCGGGTTGAGCTGGAACATGGCGAACACCAGGGCAATCGCCGTCAACGCCTTCTCTCCGCCGGAAAGCAGGTGGATGGAACTATTTTTCTTGCCCGGGGGCTGGGCGACGATCTGAACACCGGCATCCAGGATTTCCTCCCCCGTGAGCACCAGCCGGGCCTCCCCTCCCCCGAACAGCCGGGGAAACAGGACGCCAAAATGCTGGTTGACCGTATTGTATGTCTGGCCGAGCTGTTCGCGGGTTTCCCGGTCGATGCGGCGGATGGCGTCCTCCAGGGTATGGATGGCCTGGTTCAGGTCGTCGGACTGGGCATCCAGGTAGCCCTTGCGCTCCCGAGCGGTCTGCAATTCCTCCACCGCGGCCAGATTCACCGCCCCCAGTTCGGCAATCTCCCGCGCCAGCCGGGCCACTTCCCGCTGGAGCGCGGCTTCCTTGAGATCCTGGGTGAGATAGGGCAGCAAGACGACCTCGTCGCCTCCCCCTTCCGCCAGGCGCTCGCCAAACTGGCTTTCCGCCAGCTCCGCAGCCTGAAGATCCAGGCGCAACCGGGCCACCTGTTCCCGCAGGGGCGCGGCCGCCTGTTCGGTGGCCAGGCGCAATTCCTCCAGCTGGCGCAAGCGGGCGGTGATGTCCGCCAGGGCGTCCCGCCGCCCGGCCAGGGCGCTTTCCCGCGCCGTCCGCAGGGCCAGGGCCTGTTGCAGGGCGTTTTCGTTGTTGCCGGTGGCCACGTCCGCCAGTTCCCCCTCCCGTATCCTGATCTCCGCCTCGGCCCGGGCCAGTTGCTCCACCGCCAAAGCGCGATTGCGCCCAATTTCCTCCAGCTTGCCGGCGCACTCCCTCTCAGAAAACCGCGCCTCCTGGAGTTCCCGCGCCAGGGTCTGGCCCAGCAGGCGGGCCTCCCGCAAGGCCTGCTCCCGCTCCTGCTGGATTTCCAGCGCCCCCTCAAGGCGGGCGCGCTGCAACTCGGCCATTTCCCCACTGCGGGCCAGTTCCAGTTCGGCCCGCTGCAGGTGATCCGCCTCCACCGAAGCCTGGCGGGCCAGTTCGGCCAAATCCCGCTCGATCTGTTCCCGGCGCTCCAGGGCCCGGTGGCGGGCCTGGCCGAGCTTGAGGAGCTCCACCTGCTCGCCATGGGCCTGCTGCTGGAGGGCCTGGCCCTGGCGGCGCAGCTCGGCCATCTGCTCCTGGATCTCATGGGCCTGGGCTTCCGCCGCCAGCTGGCCCTCATGGGCCAGGGCCAGTTCCTCTTCCCGCCGGGCCTGCTCCTGGGCCAAGGCGTCGATTTCCCCCTGGCGTTCCATCACCCCGTGGGTGCGGGCGTCCGGGGCATGATGGCACAGCAGTCCCCGGGTCAGGATCTGGCCCTGACGATTCACCAGGGCCACTCCGGGGGGCAGCTCGCCGTGGCGGACAAGCCAGGGGGCCAGATCCTCCACCGCCTCCATCCCCGCCAGCCAAGCCTCCAGGATCGGCTCCAGGGCCGGATCGAGCACGTCCACCTTGCCAGCCAGGGGTTCGCCGATGCCGGCCTGGGCCACGATCGGCCCGTCGGCCCCTGCCATTGCCAGCAGGAAGGCCTGGGAGCCCGGGGGGGCATCGGCCAGGGCATCGGCCAGGGCCGCCAGATCAGGGGCCGGCAGCGCCGCCAGCCGCTCCCCCAGGGCCGCTTCCACCGCCCGGCCCCACTCCGGACTGACCCGCAAGGACTTCCATAGGGGCGCCAAGGCGCCCATGGCGTGGCGCTGGAGCCAATCCCCCAGGGCGCCCTGGTGCTGGACCTTGTGCTGGAGGTGGATCAGGGCGTCCCGCCGGGCGCGCACATCGGTCAGCTTGCGCTGGGCCTGGCGTTCGTTTTCCAGGGCCTCCCGCAGGGCTTGCTGGACGCCGGGCAAGCGCTGTTGGGCCTCCTGAAGGGCCTGGCGGGCCTCCTCCTGGGCCTGGCGGGTCGCTTCCAACCGGGCCTCCCGAGCCATCAGCAGGGCCTCGTCAGGCAGTTCCACCGCGCCCCGCTCCTGCTCCAGGCGCGCCTGCCGCTGGGCCAGGCCCTCCAGGGTGCGCTGGGCCCCGGCCCGCTTGGTTTCCTCCACCCGGGCCTGCTGTTCGGATTGGGCCAGTTCCCGGCGCAAGGCCTGGCTGGTGCCCTCGGTGAGGCGCAGAGCCTCTTCCGCCGCGGGTACCCGGAGGGCCGCCTCTTCATGGCGGGCTTCTGCCAGGGTCGCCCGAAGGCCGGCGTTGTCGAAGAGCTCCCGCCAGCGGATCTCCTCCCCGGCCAGGTTTTCCAGTCGGCCCTGCCACAGGGATTCGTCCGCGCTCAGTTCCGCCAAGCGGGTTTCCAGTCGAAGGCGGGATTCCTCCAGGTGGCGGCGCTCCGCCTCCAGGCGGCTGACCTCCGCCCCCACCGCGAAAAGTTCGTTCTGGGCGCCATGGACCGCCTCGGAGGCGGCGTAGTGGGCCGCTCGCGTCCCGTCCACTTCGGCCTCCAGGGCTTGCAGACGGGCGGAGTCCAGCTCGATCTGGCGGGTGGCCTCGGCCAGCCGGGCGGCCAGCCGCTCCCGGGCGTCCCGGGCTTCGTTGCGCTTCAACAACCACAGCAGGTTCTGGCGCAGGCCGTGCTGGGCGTGCAAGGCCTGGTAGCGTTCCGCCACCGCGGCCTGGCCCTCCAGGTGGCCGATCCGCTCCCCCAGTTCGCCCCGGATATCTTCCAGTCGCAGCAGGTTTTCCCGAGCATCGGCCAGGCGACCCTCGGTCTCCCGGCGCCGCTCCCGGTATTTGGTGACCCCGGCGGCCTCCTCCAGGAAACCCCGGATGTCTTCCGGGCGGGCCTCGATGATCCGGGAGATCATGCCCTGCTCGATGATGGCGTAGGCCCGGGGGCCCAGGCCGGTGCCCAGGAAGAGATCGATCACGTCCTTGCGGCGGACCTGGGCCTGATTGATGAAGTAGCTGGACTCGCCGCTGCGATCCAGCACCCGCTTGACGGAGATCTCGGCGTACTGGCTCCACTGGCCGGCAGCCCGCCCCTCGGCGTTGTCGAACACCAGCTCGACGCTGGCCCGGGACACCGCCTTGCGGGTGGTGGAGCCGTTGAAGATCACATCTTGCATGGACTCGCCCCGCAGGGCGGAAGCCCGGCTTTCCCCCAGCACCCAGCGCACCGCGTCAATGATGTTGGACTTGCCGCAGCCGTTGGGGCCCACCACCCCCACCAGGTTGCCCGGGGTGAGCACCGTGGTGGGATCCACAAAGGTCTTGAATCCGGCAAGTTTGAGCTTGGACAAGCGCACGGGCGTGGCGAAGGAAATCTACGGGGGACGCGGACGGCCGGGGTGCCGGCAAGGCGCGCCATGATACCATTTCCGCCCCTCCCGACCGGGCCGTCGGCGCCCCGTCCAGCCACCGAAAAGTATCAACGTGAATCCGAATCTCGACCTGCTCCAGCCCTATCCCTTCGAGAAACTGCGCGCGAACTTCGCCGGCCTTGAGCCCCCCGCCGGCTTGAGCCCGATCCGCCTCTCCATCGGCGAACCCCAGCATGCCACGCCGGCCTTCATCCAGCAGGCGGTGACTGCCAACCTGGGGGGCCTGGCCAACTACCCCACCACCCAGGGTAGCGATGCCCTGCGAGGCGCCATCGCCGGCTGGATTGGCCATCGCTATGGTCTTCCTCCCCTGGACCCGGCCACCCAGGTGCTGCCAGTCAACGGCTCCCGGGAGGCCCTGTTTGCCTTTGCCCAGGCGGTGGTGGAGGGCTCCCGGCCCGGCGCCAGGGTGCTGTGCCCCAACCCCTTCTATCAGATCTACGAAGGAGCGGCCTATCTGGCGGGAGCCCGCCCGGTGTTCCTCAACCAGCTGCCGGAGAACGGCTTCACCTGCGATTTCGCGGGGGTGCCCGAGGCCACCTGGCGGGATATCCAGCTGGTCTATGTGTGCTCCCCGGGCAATCCCACTGGCAAGGTGATGGATCTGACCCAATGGCGACTGCTGTTCGAGCTGTCCGACCGCCACGGCTTCGTGATCGCTGCCGACGAATGCTACTCGGAGATCTATTTCGACGAAGCCGCCAAACCCCTCGGGGGCCTGGAGGCCGCCCACCGGTTGGGGCGGAGCGATTACCGCAACCTGGTGATGTTCAGCAGCCTTTCCAAACGTTCCAACGTACCCGGCCTGCGTTCCGGCTTCGTGGCGGGGGATGCCCGGGTGCTGGCCAGGTTCCTGCTCTACCGCACCTACCACGGTTGCGCCATGAACCCGGTGGTGCAGGCCGCCTCGGTGGCCGCCTGGCAGGACGAGGCCCATGTGCTGGAAAACCGCTGCCTGTACCGGGAAAAATTTGATCAGATCACCCCCATGCTGGCCCAATGCCTGGAGGTGGCCCGCCCGGATGCCGGCTTCTACCTGTGGGCCCGGGTGGACCGGCGCACCGGCCTCACGGACACCGAGTTCGCCCGGCGTCTCCTGGCTGAATATAATGTGACGGTGCTTCCGGGCAGTTTCCTGGCCCGGGAGGCCGAGGGCGTCAATCCCGGCGCGGGCTTCGTGCGCATCGCCCTGGTGGCGGAACCCGCCGAGTGCCTGGAGGCCGCCCACCGCATCACCCGATTCTGTCATCAACTCTGATTGGACCCCCCCATGCAAGATCTCCAGAAGACCATCGAAGAGGCCTTCGAAGCCCGCGCCAACCTGTCCCCCACCTCCGCTCCGGCCAACGTCCGGGAAGCCGTGGCCACCGTCATCGACGGGCTGGACCAAGGCCGGCTGCGGGTGGCGGAAAAGATCGACGGCCAGTGGGTGGTCAACCAGTGGATCAAGAAGGCCGTGCTGATCTCCTTCCGTCTGCGGGACAACGCGGTCATGGCCGGCGGCAGCACTCAGTATTTCGACAAGGTGGCCACCAAGTTCGGCGACTACACCCCGGAGCAGTTTCAGCAGGGCGGCTTCCGGGTGGTGCCGCCGGCGGTGGCCCGCAAGGGGAGCTTCATCGGCAAGAACGTGGTGCTGATGCCTTCCTATGTAAACATCGGCGCCTACGTGGATGAAGGCTCCATGGTGGACACTTGGGCCACCGTGGGCTCCTGCGCCCAAATCGGCAAGAACGTGCATCTTTCTGGCGGCGTCGGCATCGGCGGCGTGCTGGAGCCCGTCCAGGCCGGGCCGGTGATCATCGAGGACAACTGCTTCATCGGCGCCCGTTCGGAGATCGTCGAAGGCGTCGTGGTGGAGGAGAATGCGGTGATCTCCATGGGCGTGTATATCGGCCAGAGCACCAAGATCTACGACCGGGCCACCGGCGAGATCACCTATGGCCGCATCCCCTCCGGCGCGGTGGTGGTGCCGGGCAGCCTGCCTTCGGCCGACGGTAAGTACAGCCTGTACTGCGCGGTGATCGTCAAGCGGGTGGACGCCCAGACCCGCTCCAAGACTGGCATCAACGAGTTGCTGCGGGACTGATCCCCGACCGGGGCGGCGCCCCTGCCGCCCTCGACCTTTCCTCGCCAGGAGCGCCGCCATGATCTTCGACAAGCTGTTCCAGCTGATGGCCGACAAGAATGCCTCGGACATCTATATCAGCGCCGGCACCCCCATCCACATCAAGATCGAGGGCATCTCGGTCCCCATCAATCAGCAGAAGATGGATCCGGCCACCATTCAGCGGATGGCCTACGAGTTGCTGAACCCGGAGTACATCCAGCGCTTTGAGCGGGACAAGGAGTTGAACCTTTCCGTCGGCCGCAGGGAGCTGGGCAATTTCCGGATCAACCTGATGCAGCAACGCAACAGCATCGCCCTGGTGATCCGCTACATCCAGGGGGACATCCCCAAGCTGGACAGCCTGGGCCTGCCCCCGATGCTGGCTGACGTGATCATGGAAAAGCGCGGCCTGGTGCTGGTGGTGGGCGCCACCGGCTCGGGCAAGTCCACCACCATGGCCTCCATGATCGACCACCGAAACAGCAACAAATCCGGGCACATCCTCACCATTGAGGATCCCATCGAATATCTCTTCAGCCATAAAAAATGCGTGGTGAACCAGCGGGAAGTGGGAATCGACACCACCAGCTGGGCCGAAGCCCTCAAGAACGCCATGCGCCAGGCTCCCGACTGCATCCTGATCGGGGAAATCCGCGACCGGGAGACCATGCAGTCGGCCCTGGCCTATGCCCAGACCGGCCACCTGTGCCTGGCCACCCTCCACGCCAACAACGCTTACCATGCCCTGAACCGGGTGGTGAATTTCTTCCCCCTGGAAAACCGCTCCCTGCTTTACCTGGATCTGGCAGTGGCGCTCAAATGCATCATTTCCCAACGCTTGGTGAAAAAGCCCGACGGCTACCGCATCCCGGCGGTGGAAATCCTGATGAACACCCGCCATACCGCCGACCTCATCGAGCGGGGCGAGCTCAACGAGGTCAAGCAATCCATGGAGCAAAGCCTTGCCCCGGGCTCCCAGACCTTCGAGCAGGATCTCTTCCGCCTCTACAAGGACGGCACCATCGAGCTGGACGAAGCCCTGGTGAACTCCGACTCCCCCACCAATCTGTACTGGCTCATCAACAACTCCCAGTTCGGCGCCAACGGCGGAGCGGAAAATGCAAAGACCGAGACCAGTCTTGAATTTACCCAGCCTGACCAGGAAAGCGCCTCCTTCCAGGACTTCACCCTGCATCTGGAAGACCAACCCAAAACCGAAACCCCATGACCGAACCTCATCTCCTCGAGGCCAGCACCTTCGGCCTCGCCTGTCAGCTCATTGCCCGGCCGTCTGAAACCCCCCAGGACGGGGGTTGCCTGGAACTCATCGCCAGCCGACTCCTGCCCCTGGGCTTCACCTGTGAGCGCATCGACATCGGCGGCGTCTCCAACCTCTGGGCCCGCCGGGGCACCGCCGCGCCGGTGGTGTGCTTTGCCGGCCATACCGACGTGGTGCCCACCGGCCCTCTGGCAAACTGGACCACGCCCCCCTTTGAACCCACGGTACGGGACGGTTTCCTCTATGGCCGGGGGGCCGCCGACATGAAATCCTCCCTGGCGGGCTTCATCACCGCCATCGAAGCCTTCGTCCACGACCAGCCGGATCACCCCGGCTCCATTGCCCTGCTCCTCACCTCGGACGAGGAAGGCGATGCCATCCACGGCACGGTGCAGGTTGTGGATACCTTGCGGGCCCGGGGAGAGCGGCTGGACTACTGCATCGTCGGCGAACCCACCTCCACCCACCGGCTGGGGGATGTGATCAAGAATGGGCGGCGGGGCAGCCTGTCCGGCCGGCTCACCGTCAAGGGCCAGCAAGGCCACATCGCCTATCCCCATCTGGCCCGGAACCCCATCCACCTCGCTGCGCCGGCCCTTGCCGAGCTGGCAGCCACGGACTGGGACCCTGGCAACGACTACTTCCCACCCACCACCTGGCAGATGTCCAACATCCACGCCGGCACCGGGGCCAGCAACGTGATTCCCGGCTCCCTGGAAGTGCTGTTCAATTTCCGCTATTCCACCGCCAGCACCGCCGAGGGGCTCAAGGCCCGGGTCCATGGCCTGCTGGATCGCTACGGCCTGGATTACGAACTGGCGTGGACCCTTTCCGGCAAGCCCTTCCTCACCCCCCAGGGCGACCTGGTAGCGGCCCTGGCGGACGCCATCAAGGCAGAAACCGGTATCGACACCGAACTCTCCACCTCCGGCGGCACCTCCGATGGTCGCTTCATCGCCGAGATCTGTGCCCAGGTGGTGGAATTCGGCCCGGTCAATGCCACCATCCACAAGCTGGACGAATGCATCGCGGTGGATGCCATTGGCCCCCTGGCCGGGGTCTACCTGCGCACCCTGGAAAACCTGCTGCTGGCCTGAGGGCCGAACTCACCATGACCGATCAAGATCACGACCATCACCCCGACGACCACGAGCACGGCGGCCCCCTGGAAGAGCTCGTCACCGTGCGTGACTGGCTGCGCTATGGGGTGAGCCGCTTCAGCCGCGCCGGCCTATTTTTTGGCCACGGTTCCAGCGACGCCTTCGAGGAAGCCGCCTACCTGGTCCTCCACACCCTGGCCCTGCCCCTGGACCGCCTGGATGCCTTTCTCGACGCTTGCATCACCTCCGCAGAGCGCCCTGCTCTGCTGGAAATCATCGAACGTCGGGCCGAAGAGCGCGTCCCAGCCGCCTATCTGACCCGGGAAGCCTGGATGGGCGACTTCCGTTTCTATGTGGACGAACGGGTCATCGTGCCCCGTTCCTATTTCGGCGAACTGCTGGAGGATGGCCTGACCCCCTGGGTGGAAGACCCCGACGCGGTGGGTAGCGCCCTCGACCTGTGCACCGGCTCGGGCTGCATCGCCATCCTGATGGCCCACGCCTTCCCCGAGGCAAGGATCACCGCGGTGGATCTCTCCGGCGACGCCCTGGAAGTGGCCCAGCGCAATGTGGCCGACTACCATCTGGACGGCCGGATCGAACTCCTCCAGGGCGACCTTTTCGCCCCCCTTGGCAAACGCCGCTTCGACCTGATCCTCTCCAATCCGCCCTATGTGACCACCGAGTCCATGGATACGCTCCCCGAGGAATACCACCATGAACCCGCCCTGGCCCTGGCCGCTGGCGAGGATGGCCTGGACGTGGTGCGGCGGATCCTGGCCCAGGCCCGGGATCACCTGAACCCCGGCGGCGTGCTGGCGGTGGAGGTCGGCCACAATCGGCATCTGGTGGAAGAAGCCTTCCCCGATCTGCCCCTGACCTGGCTTGCCTCCCGCTCCGACGAGGGCAAGGTGTTCCTGATCCACAGGGAAGACCTGCCCGCCTGAGGCCCGTGAAAAATCCGCTTACGCCTTGCTATAGGCATGGTGGTGGCATGGTCGTATCCCCCGGGCACTTTCGCGTATCATGGAACCGACACGGCCGCCTGAACCAGGTTGGCGGCCGACATCCTTGCCGGCCTGATTCACTGTGGGGATGCATTCCCCGGTGACAGGCAAGCCCAGGTTCGACCCGCCAGCGAGACGCCCAGACCCATGTCATCGGAACGCCCCATCCTCCTGGTGGAGGATAACCCGGACGACGAGGCCCTGACCCTCAGGGCATTTTCCAAGAACAAGGTTGCCAACCCGGTGATCGTGGCCCGAGACGGGGTCGAGGCACTGGACTATCTGTTCGGCCGAGGCGTCCATGAAGGGCGGGATCTGACCATCATGCCGGCGGTGATCCTACTGGATCTCAAGCTACCCCGGATCGACGGCCTGGAAGTGCTGCGCCGGATCCGCGCCGACGAGCGCACCACCCTGCTGCCGGTGGTAGTGCTCACCACCTCGAAGGAAACCCAGGACATCCTTCAGGCCTACCGCCTGGGGGCCAACAGCTATATCCGCAAGCCGGTGGATTTCGAGCGCTTCATTCAGGCCATCGGCCAGCTTGGGGTCTATTGGCTGACCCTCAACGAGCCCACCGCCTAGGCGGGCAACGGGGCCGGTTCAAGCCTGCTCGTCGATCCAGGCCTGCTGGATGGCTTCCAGAACCCGCTCGCCACAGTGCTTGGGGTCATCCTCGAAATCCGGCAGGCTGATCACCCAATTCATCAGGTCCACGAAGTTGATCCGGGTCGGATCCACCCCCGGGTGGGTATCCGCCAGTTCGGTCGCGATATCCTGCACGTCGGTCCACTTCATTTGTGCTTGCCCTCGGAAACCATGTTGATGGTGTATTTCGGGATTTCGATCACCAGCGGCTCATCGCCCACCACCGCCTGGCAGGACAGGCGGGAAGTAGGTTCCAGCCCCCAGGCCTTGTCCAGGAGATCCTCCTCGTCCTCGGAAGGCTCCTCCAGGCTGGCATAGCCTTCCCGCAGGATCACGTGGCAGGTGGTGCAGGCGCAGGAGCGCTCGCAGGCGTGCTCGATCTCGATATCGTTGGCCAACAGGGTGTCGCACAGGGTGTCGCCGGGGCGGGCTTCCAGCACGGCGCCATCGGGACACAGCTCCACGTGGGGAAGCACGATTACTTGGGTCATGATCAAACCTTGAGGTCATCCACCTTGCGGCCGGCCAGGGCGGAGCGGACGCTCTTGTCCATCCGGCGGGCGGCGAAGGGGTCGGTGGCCCGGGCGAGGGATTCCACCGCTTGCTTGATGGTGCGGGTGTCTCCGGTGGTCAGGAGGCCATCCAGGGAAGTCAGCAGGTTTTCAATGGTGGCGCGCTCATCGCTGCGCAACAATTCCCCGTCGGCGGCCATGGCCTGGCGGGTGGCTTCCATCACCCGCTGGGCCTCCACCTGCTGCTCCCGCAGGGCACGGGCCTCCATGTCCCCCCCGGCGTGCTCGAAGCCCGCCTTGAGCATGTCGGCAATTTCGTCGTCGGAAAGGCCATAGGAAGGCTTGACCACCACGCTGGCCTCCACGCCGGCGGTCATCTCCCGGGCGGCTACCGCCAGCAGTCCGTCGGCGTCCACCTGGAAGGTCACCCGGATGCGGGCAGCCCCCGCCACCATGGGGGGGATGCCCCGCAGTTCGAAGCGGGCCAGGGAACGGCAATCGCTCACCAGTTCCCGCTCCCCCTGGACCACGTGAATCGCCATGGCAGTCTGGCCATCCTTGAAGGTGGTGAATTCCTGGGCGCGGGCGATGGGAATGGTGGCGTTGCGGGGAATGATCTTTTCCACCAGGCCGCCCATGGTTTCCAGCCCCAGGGACAGGGGAATCACGTCCAGCAGCAACCAGTCCTCATCGCCCTGGCGGTTGCCCGCCAGCACGTTGGCCTGGATCGCCGCTCCAAGGGCTACCACCTTGTCCGGGTCCAGATTGGTCAGGGGCGCCTGGCCGAAGTAGTCGGCTACCGCCTGCTGCACATGGGGCATCCGGGTGGCGCCGCCCACCATCACCACGCCCTTGATGTCTTCGGGGGTCAGCCCGGAATCCCGCAGGGCCTTGCGCACCGGCGCCAGGGTTTTCTGGATCAGGGGCTGGGTCATGGCCAGGAATTCCTGGCGCTGGATGGTCAGGCTGACATGTTCGCCGCTGGACAGATCAGCCACGATGGAAGCTTCCTCACAGGTTGTGAGCAACTCCTTGGCTTCCCGCGCCTTCATCTCCAGGCGCCGGGCGTCCTCGGCCGACGGCGGGGCGATACGGGCCTGGTCCAGGATCCAGCAAAACAGCCGATGATCGAAGTCATCGCCCCCCAGGGCCGCGTCCCCACAGGTGGCCAGAACCTCGAAAACCCCGCGGGACAGCCGCAGGATGGAAAGATCGAAGGTGCCGCCCCCCAGGTCATAAACCGCGTAGACCCCCTCGGAGGCATTGTCCAGGCCATAAGCGATGGCGGCGGCGGTGGGTTCGTTGAGCAGGCGCAGGACGTTGAGTCCGGCCAGGGTGGCGGCATCCTTGGTGGCTTGGCGCTGGGCGTCATCGAAATAGGCGGGCACGGTGATCACCGCCCCGGTGAGCGCCCCCCCCAGGCTGGCCTCTGCCCGACCCCGCAGGGCCTTGAGGATCTCGGCGGAAACTTCCACCGGACTCTTGACCCCCTGCACGGTGCGCAGCCGCACCATCCCCTCCCGGTCCAGAAAGTCGTAGGGCATGGTTTCAACGTGGGCCACATCCTTGAGGCCCCGGCCCATGAAACGCTTCACCGAAACAATGGTGTTGCGGGGATCCTTGGCCTGATAGGCCTGGGCCGCCTGGCCCACATCCACGCCACCATCGGCCCGATAGCGCACCACGCTGGGCAGCATGGCCCGGGCGGCGTCATCGGTGAGGCATACCGCGATGCCATTGCGGACGGTTGCCACCAGGGAATTGGTGGTGCCCAAGTCAATGCCCACCGCCAAGCGATGGCGATGGGGTTCGGTGGACAGGCCAGGTTCGGATATCTGCAGCAGGGCCATCAGGATTCCAGCGCCTCCAGGGCGTCGTCGATTTCTTGTTGAAGTTTTTCCAGGAACATCATGCGGCGCACGCTCTCGGCGGCATCCTGGTCGGCGTGGCGATCATCCAGATCGACCCCCAGCCCATCCACCAGGCTCCGGCTCTCCAGGCGCAACTGGCCCTGGAGTTTTTCCAGGGCCCGCGCCTCGCCGGCCTGGCGGGCATCTTCCACCGCTTCGCGCCATTCAAGCTGAGCCATCAGGAACTCGGTGGACATGGCGGTATTGGATTCCAGGGCCACATCCACGCCCCGCAGGGAAAGCAGGTAGCGGGCGCGGGAAAGAGGCTTGCGCAGGGTGCGATAAGCCTCGTTCACCCGGGTTGCCCACTGCATGGACAAGCGCTTTTCCGTATCGGAGGCATGGGCGTAACGATCCGGATGGACCTGCCCCTGGAGCTCACGAAAGGCTGCATCCAGCGCCGCCTCGTCCAGGCGAAAAACGGGTTGTAGCCCGAACAGCCCGAAGAAATCGCCCTGGAGGTCCATGAACATGGGCGGCTGGCTCATGGATCAGACGTTGAAGCTTTCGCCGCAGCCGCACTGGTCCTTGACGTTGGGGTTATGAAACTTGAAGCCCTCATTGAGGCCTTCCCGCACGTAGTCAAGCTCCGTGCCTTCCAGATAGGGCAGGCTTTTCGGATCCACCAGGATCTTCAGTCCGTGACTTTCGAACACGAGATCCTCGCCATCCACTGCATCGGCGAACTCCAGCTTGTAGGCCATGCCGGAACAGCCGGAGGTGCGCACTCCCAGGCGGATACCCACCCCCTTGCCCCGTTTGGCAATGAAGTTGGCGATGTGGCGGGCGGCGCCTTCGGACAAAGAAACGCTCATGATTCGGGCTTCCTCCCAAGACTAGTCGGTGTGCTTTTTCTTGTAATCGGCCACGGCAGCCTTGATCGCATCCTCGGCGAGGATCGAACAGTGGATTTTAACCGGCGGCAAGGCCAACTCTTCGGCAATCTGAGTGTTCTTGATGTCCAGCGCCTGATCCAGGGTCTTGCCCTTGACCCATTCGGTCACCAGGGAACTGGAAGCGATGGCCGAGCCGCAGCCGTAGGTCTTGAACTTGGCGTCCTCGATCACCCCATCCGCGCCCACCTTGATCTGGAGCTTCATGACGTCGCCGCAGGCGGGCGCGCCCACCATGCCGGTGCCCACGCCCTCGTCTTCCTTGCCAAAGGCCCCGACGTTCCGGGGGTTCTCGTAATGGTCCAGCACTTTGTCACTGTATGCCATGTCTGTTCTCCTTGAGTCCTGGGTGCCTCAGTGGGCCGCCCATTGCACGGTATTGAGGTCCACCCCTTCCTGCACCATCTCCCACAGGGGGGAGAGCTCGCGCAGCTTGCCGATCTTCTTGTGTAGCAAGGCGATGGTGTAGTCGATCTCTTCTTCCGTGGTGAAGCGACCGATGGTGAAGCGGATCGAACTGTGGGCCAGCTCGTCGTTCCGGCCCAGGGCCCGCAGTACGTAGGAGGGCTCAAGACTGGCGGAAGTGCAGGCGGAACCCGAGGATACCGCGATGTCCTTGATGGCCATGATCAGGGATTCCCCCTCCACATAGGCGAAGGAGATGTTCAAGTTGTGGGGCACCCGGTGCTCCACGTCGCCATTCACGTAGGTGGCGGCGATGTCCGAGAGCCCCTTCAGGAGCTTGTCCCGCAGGGAACGGATACGTGCGTTCTCGCTGGACATTTCCTCCCGGGCAATCCGGAAGGCTTCACCCATGCCCACGATCTGATGGGTCGCCAGGGTGCCGGAGCGCAGGCCCCGCTCGTGGCCGCCGCCATGCATCTGAGCCTCCAGACGAACCCGGGGCTTGCGCCGCACGTAAAGGGCGCCGATGCCCTTGGGCCCGTAGGTCTTGTGGGCGGAAAAGGACATCAGATCCACCTTTAGGGCCTCCAAGTCCACCGGCAGTTTGCCAGTGGCCTGGGCCGCATCCACGTGGAACACGATTCCCTTCTGCCGGCACAGTTCGCCGATCTCGGCGATGGGCTGGATCACCCCTACTTCGTTATTCACGAACATCACCGAAACCAGGATGGTGTCCGGCCGCAGGGCGGCCTTCAGGGCATCCAGATCCACCAGCCCATTTTCCTGGACGTCCAGGTAAGTGGCCTCGAAACCCTGGCGCTCCAGTTCCCGCACCGTATCCAGCACCGCCTTGTGCTCGGTCTTCAGGGTAAGGATGTGCTTGCCCTTGCTCTGATAGAAATGGGCCGTGCCCTTGATGGCCAGGTTGTTGGATTCGGTGGCGCCGGAAGTCCAGATGATCTCCCGGGGATCGGCATTGACCAGCGCCGCCACCTGTTCCCGCGCTTCCTCTACGGCCCGTTCAGCCTCCCAGCCAAAGGCATGGGAACGGCTGGCGGGATTGCCGAAATGTTCCGTCAGATAAGGAATCATCTTCGCAGCCACTCGCGGGTCCACCGGGGTGGTGGCAGAGTAGTCTAGGTAAATCGGCAGCTTCAACATCAGTTTTCTCCGCAATTCCACATGCAATTAGACCGCCATGGCAGCCATTGTTCTGAGTTTTCCCGCGGTTTCCTTGAGCGCGCGCAGAAAACCCGCCACGTCATCAAGGCCGGTGGTCCGCCCCAGGCTGACCCGCACGGCGCCGCGGGCCACCACCGGATCGACGCCCATGGCCAGCAGGCTGGCCGGAGGACGGGGATCGGCACTGGAGCAGGCCGAACCGCTGGCCACCGCATAACCGGCCCGGTCGAGCTGCCCCACCAGGGTTTCGCCGTCCAGGCTAGGCAAGGCGAAGAACACCGTATTGGGCAGCCGTTCGGCGGCCCGGGAAAACACCTCGGCCCCCAGTTCCGCCAATCCAGCCTCCACCACGCCCCGCAATGCTTCCAGGCGAGACGCCTCCGCCGCCAGGCTGTCCACCGCCAGACTGCACGCCACGCCAAAACCCACCAGGGCCGGCACATTCTCGGTGCCGGACCGCATTCCTCGCTCTTGACCACCGCCGGCGATCAGGGGCAGCAGATCCACCCGCTTGTCTACAACCAGGGCACCTGCCCCCAGGGGACCCCCAATCTTGTGGGCTGACAAGGTCAGCCCATGGACCCCCAGGGCCCGAAAATCCACCGCCAGCTTGCCCAGGGCCTGGACCCCGTCGCTATGCAGCCAAACGCCGCGACGCCGGGCTTCGCTGGCCAGGGTCGCCACATCCTGGATCACCCCGGTCTCGTTGTTGGCCAGCATGACCGAAGCCAGGGTCGCTCCCTCGGCCAGGGCTGCCCGGGCCTCATTCATCCGCAAGCGACCATCCCCGTCCACCCCCAGGATGCGCACCGTCCACCCGGCGCGCTCCAGCTGCAAGGCAGGCTCCCGCACACAAGGGTGTTCGATGGCGCTGATGGCCAGCACGCCGGGCTTCATCCGGCCCGCAGCCCCCTTGAGAAACAGGTTGTTGGCCTCGGATCCGCCGCTGGTGAAGATCACCTCGGTTGGGTGAGCGCCCACGGCGGCGGCAACCCGCGCCCGGGCTTCGTCCACCGCCAGGCGGGCTTGCCGCCCATACTCGTGGCGGCTCGAAGGATTGCCGAAACGCTGCTCCAGATAGGGCAGCATGGCTTCCTTCACCTGAGGATGGAGCGGCGAGCTGGCATTGAAGTCCAGATACACCGGGGCGAACATGATCCCTGCTGCCCTAGGCTGAGTACGCCTCGACCGAACGGCGCGGGTGGCGCTCATCCTTCAAAACCGCCGCCACACCCTGCTGCTCCTTGGCGCGCTGGCGCTCCACCAAACCAGCCAGAGTCACGGAATCCAGGAAAGTGATCATGTGGCGGTTGAGGTCGGTCCACAAATCATGGGTCATGCACTCCCGGTCGTCCTGGCAATTACCCAGGCCTCCGCACTGGGTGGCATCCAGGGGTTCATCCACCGCCACGATGATATCGGCCACGGTGACCAGGCTGGTGGTTCGGGCCAGGGTATAGCCGCCCCCGGGACCCCGCACGCTCGCCACCAAACCATGGCGACGCAGCTTGCCGAAAAGCTGCTCCAGGTAAGAGAGGGAAATGTTCTGGCGCTCGGCGATGCCGGCCAGCGTGACGGGCCCCCCCCCTTCGCGCAGAGCCAGATCGATCATGGCGGTAACAGCAAAACGGCCTTTGGTGGTGAGTCGCATGGCGTACCCCTGGTGGGATTGAATACTTGAACACTGGAGTCAACTATACCAATCCCGATTGTTTTGCTCAACTATTGCCCGCAATCGACTTTTGCTTAGTCCACCATCTTTCCCAAACTGGCGGGATCGAAGCCGTCGGTGGGCGCCGCCACTTCATCGAGCTGCAGGCCCGCTGTTTCCAGCCGGCGAACGATCTCCTGGAGACGCCTATCGGTCTCCACCGCGTGATCGAGCAAGCCGTGGATCGCCTTGGATATGGGGTCATCCATGTCCCGGGTGACCCCATAGGCTGAAAACCCCATCGCCTCGGCCTTCTGGGCCCGCGCCTCGTCCCGCTCCGGGTCCAGGACCCGGGCCGGATTGCCCACCGCCGTCGCGCCGGCAGGAACCGGCTTGACCACCACCGCATTGGAGCCGATCTTGGCCCCATCCCCCACCGTGAAGCCCCCCAGCACCTTGGCGCCGGCCCCCACCACCACACCCTTGCCCAGGGTCGGATGGCGCTTGGTGCCCCGGTACAGGGAGGTCCCTCCCAGGGTGACACCCTGGTAGATGGTGCAATCATCCCCCACCTCGGCGGTCTCGCCGATCACCACCCCCATGCCGTGATCGATGAACACCCGCCGGCCCACCACCGCGCCGGGATGGATCTCGATCCCCGTCAGCATCCTGGCCAGATGGCTCACGAACCGGCCAACCCAGAAGAAGCCGCGCCGCCAGGCCCCATGGGCAAAGCGGTGGAAGGCCAGGGCATGAACCCCGGGATAACAGGTCAGCACCTCCAACGCCGAGCGGGCGGCGGGGTCGCGCTCCCGCACGCTGGCCACATCTTCGCGTAGGCGGCTGAACATCAGGGAACTCCTCTCGGATAGGCCGGTAATTTCCGACTATTTTAATCGGTTTTCTGTTCCACGGCGGCCAGGAAGCCACGCAAGATATTGATCTCGTCCCGTTCCAGGCGAACCCGCCCGAACAAGCGCCGCAAACGGGGCACCAGCCGCCGCGAGGTGACGGGATTGAAGAACTCCACCCGGCGCATGACCCGCTCCAGATGGCCGTGAAACCCTTCCACCTCATCGAAGGTGGCGGGTTCGCCCACGGCTGTCTCGGGCAGGCTGACCCCGCAGGCCATGCGCAACTCGTAGCACAGCAGTTGCACCGCCGCCCCAAGATTGAGGGAGCTGAAGCCGGGGTTGGTGGGAATGGTCACCGGGCGCTGGCAATAGGCCAGTTCTTCATTGGAAAGCCCGCTCATCTCGGTGCCGAAGACCACTGCCACCTCGCCGTGGCGGGTGAAGTCCACCACTTCCAGAGCAGCCTCCCGGGCGGGAGCCACGGGTAGGGAGAGTTCCCGCCGCCGGGCGGTCAGGGCGGCCTGGAAGACGGTGCCCTCCAGGGCCTCCCCCAGGGTGGCGACGACCCGTGCGGCCGCCAGGATGTCCCCCGCCCCCGATGCCCGGGCATCGGCCACCGGATCGGGGAAGGCGGTGGGATTGACCAGCACCAGCCGACTCAGGCCCATGGTTTTCATAGCCCGGGCGGCTGCCCCGATATTGCCCGGATGGGTGGGATGGGAAAGGACGATACGGATTCGGTCGAGCGCGGCGACGCCGTTCATATTAAAATTCTTCGTTTTTCGTATTTTGCAGGCTGGACTCCAGCGAGCCCTTCGGCCCGCGCACCTGCCCGAGACCTCGACCCCATGCATCCGACCCTGACCATCGCCATCAAGGCTGCCCGCCGTGCCGGCACCATCATCAACCGCGCCTCCACGGAACTGGATCTGCTGAAAGTCCATTCCAAATCGCCGAATGACTTCGTGACCGAGGTGGATCGGGCGGCTGAGGCGGCGATCATCGAGGTACTCAAGGAAGCATTCCCCGAGCACGGCATTTTAGCAGAAGAGTCCGGCGAGACCGGGGGCGACGACTGCGAATACCAGTGGATCATCGACCCCCTGGACGGCACCACCAACTTCATCCACGGCTTTCCCCAGTACGCCATCTCCATCGCCCAGGCGCGCCGGGGCGTAGTGGAGCAGGCGGTGATCTACGATCCGAACCGCAACGAGTTGTTCACAGCCTCCAAGGGGCGCGGCGCCTTCCTCAACGATCGCCGGATCCGGGTCTCCAAGCGCGTCAAGCTCATGGAATCCCTGATTGGCACGGGCTTCCCGTTCCGCCAGGTGGACAACGTGGATGCCTATATGGCCATGTTCCGGGAACTCACCCAGAAGACCGCCGGCATCCGCCGCCCCGGGGCGGCCTCCCTGGATCTGGCCTACGTGGCCTGTGGCCGTCTCGACGGCTTCTGGGAAATGGGCCTATCCCCCTGGGACATGGCTGCCGGGGTGCTGATGATCAGCGAAGCGGGCGGCCTGGTGAGCGACCTGGCCGGGGAATCGGACTACCTCGCCAGCGGCAACGTGGTGGCCGGCACCCCCAAGGTGTTTGGCCAGTTGCTGCCCATCATCCAGGCCCATCGCCCGTCCAGCATGCCCAACTGATTGCCAGGAACCGCGAGGCGCCGGGGCCCGCCTCTTCAGGCCCCCACCGCCCGGGGGCTGTCGGCCGGACGGCCGCCCAGGTTGCGTTTGAGCCAGGCCGCCGCGTCCCCGGCGGGCATGGGTACTGCGAACAGATAACCCTGGAACTCCTCGCAACCCAGGGCCGCCAGCTCGGTGAGCTGACTGGACCGCTCGATCCCCTCGGCGACGATTTCCAGCCCCAGGCTGTGCCCCATGGAAATGATGGCCCGCACCAAAGCCCGGGCATCGTCGCTCTGGTCGCACTCCAGCACGAAGGAACGGTCCACCTTCAGCACATCGAAGGGAAACTTGCGCAGGTAAGACAGGGACGAGTAACCCGTGCCGAAGTCGTCCAGGGCGATGCGTACCCCCAGGGCCCGCAGCTCCTTGAGTTGCCGGGCAGCCTGCTCCACGTTGCCCGCCAGCACGCTCTCCGTCACCTCCACTTCCAGGCGCGATGATGGCAGGCCCCAGCGGGCCAGAACCCGGCTCACCAGGCCAGGCAGGCGCCCATCGATAAAGAGACGGGAGGAAACATTCACCGCCACCGAGGGGGCGTCCGGGGTCGTCCCCCACTGCAGCGCGTCCCGGCAAGCGCTATCCAGGACAAATTCGGTGATCCGGGCGATCAGGCCGGTTTCTTCCGCCAAAGGGATGAAGCGATCCGGTCCGATCGTCCCCAACTGGGGATGGGTCCACCGCAACAGGGCCTCGCACCCCCGGGCCAGGCCGGAAGAATCCACCCGGGGCTGGTAATGGAGGCGCATCTCGCCACCGGCCAGGGCCCCCCGCAGGGCCGACTCCAGGGTAAAACGCTCATTCACCGCCCGATTGAAGGCCTTGGTATAGAACTCAAAGCGGCCCTTGCCCGCCGCCTTGGCGTGGTACATGGCGGCATCGGCATGGCTCAACAGGGCCTCCAGATCCTCACCGTCATCCGGATAGACGCTGACCCCGATGCTAGCCCCCACGTGGAGCACATGGTCCCCCACGTGCGCCGGCTCCACCAGCACCTCCTGGACCCGCTCCAGCACCCGCGCCACATCTTCCAGACCAGACTGCCCCGCCAGGATCAGCACGAATTCGTCGCCCCCATAACGGGCCACCGTATCCACTTCCCGCAGGGCGGTGAGCAGACGCCCGGCGATGCTCACCAGCAGCATGTCCCCGGTGGCATGGCCCAGGCTATCGTTGATGATCTTGAAGTTGTCCAGATCCACGAAGGCCACGCCGATCTTGCCTTCGCTGCGGGCCGCCAGATGGATGGCCTGCTGGAGCCGGTCCTGGAGCAGGTTGCGGTTGGGCAACCCGGTCAGGGGGTCGTGGCCGGCCTGGAACTCCAGCTGCTGTTCATAGCGGTGGCGCTCGGTCACATCCACCACGGTGCCTTCGTAGTACTGGAAATCGCCCTGGGTGTCATAAACGGCGTGGGCATTCTCCGACACCCAGACCCGGCTGCCGTCGCGCCGAAAGACCTCCGACTCGAAATCCCGCACCCGCCCGGATTCCTGGATGCGGCGCTGGAATTCCACCCGCCGGGCTGGATCAACGTACAAATGGTGGGCAATGTCCGAAAGCTCCTGCACCAAAGCACCTGCGGTGGCGTAGCCGTACAGGTCAGCCAGGGCCTGGTTGGCGGCCAGGTAGCGTCCCTCTGCAGTGGTCTGGAACATCCCCACGTCGGAATGCTCGAAGATGCTGCGGTAGCGCAGTTCGGTTTCGGCCAGCTGGATCTGGGCCAGAACCCGTTCGGTGATGTCCTCGATGAAGCCTTCGATCACTTTGCTGCCGGACTCATCCGCCACCGCCTGGCCCCGCTCCAATACCCATTTCTCGTTGCCATCCCGGCAGCGGATGCGATATTCCACCTTGTAGCGCCGATCAAAACCCAGGGCGGCGGCAACGGTGCCCCGGACCAGATCCCGGTCCTCGGGATGGGTGATGTCCTCGAAGGACACCACCCGGTTGGCCACCAGATCCTCGGGTTCATAGCCGGTCAGGGACTTGCAGCCGGGGCTGACGAAATGCATGGTCCAGGCGGCATCGATGGCGCAGCGAAAGGCCATGCCCTCCAGGTTGCCCACCAGCACATCCAGCACTCGGGAGCTGTCATAGCCACTCCCGGCCAGGGAACGACGGCGGAAAGAGCTGCGCAGACGGGGCAATAATCTCATCGGAATCGTCACGCCGGGCCGGTCGCCAGGCGCCGGTGGGAAGGGGCTGGGGGAACCGCCAGGCAGCGTTCCAGCTCCTGGGCGCAGGCGTCCACCCAGGCGAAGACGCCATCGATGGCCGCCGTGGCAATCCGAAAGAAATCGTCAGAACTCACCGTCACCCCCGCGCTCATCAACATCTGGCTGCGCACCACCTGGGCCATTTCAGCCACCGCCCGGCGGGCCCCTTCCGCCGCGGGATGGCCCAGACCCAGGCTGCCACCGCGCTCCAGCGCCTGGGTCAGCAGGGCTTCAGCTCGGGCAATCAGGAACATCAGGCGCACCCGGGCCACCGGAGAGCAGCCCTTGCGGGCCGCCACGCTGCTGCCGATGGCCCGCGCCTGCCCAAGGTATTCTGACAGGGCGGGCAGGCGATGGGCAAAGTTGCGCACCAGCCCCTGGGGAAGATCCGTGTCCTGGGCCAATTCGATCCGTGCCTCCCCCAGGGCGGACAACCACTCCAACAGCTCACCCACCAGCATGCTGTGCTGGGCGATGCTCTGCTCCACGCTCGCCTGGGGCAGCCCTTCCACCACCTCGCGCCAACGGAAGCGAAACAGCTTGAAACCCTGGGTCGTCACGCAAGGCCGGGCATGGCCTTCTTCCTGAGCGACTGCCTGCACCAGGCGGGGCAGCAGCTGATCCACTTCCCGCCGCCGCTCGGCCATCCGGCCCAGAAAAGCCCCGTCCCCGGCCAGCCAGCCGGACGCCAGGCCCCGGTGCTGCTGGATCAGCTTGAGCAAACCCAGCAGCAGCCGGCAGGTTTTCAAGGCTTCACCCCTTTCCTGCTGGCTGGCACCGGCCTTCCCACGCCAGCGCCACCATCCCAGAGCCCCTGCAAAGGAAGCCAGCACCCCAAGCAGGATCGTCAATTCCATGCTTTTGCTCATGTTCATCCTCACTCGAAGCGATAGGGCCGCAACAGGCCGCCCAGTTGCCCGGCAAGCTGGTCCAGGTACGCGGAGAGTTCCTTGTTGTCCCGGGCCAGGGCCTCGTTCCGATCGGCCAGTTCGGCCACCTGTTCGATGTCGGCGGCGATCTGCTCGCTGGCCACGCTCTGCGCCTGGCAACCTTCGGCGATCTCCCGCACCAGATCCAGGGTGCGGCGGGTCTGGGCGCCCACCTCCCGCAGGCTGCCGGTCGCTGCACTGGCATCGGCCAGGCTGGCCCGGGCGCGCTCTCGGCTGGCATTCATCAGCCCCCCCATGGCGGCCACGTCTTCCTGTATCCGCCCGATCTTGCCCTCGATCTCCCGAGTGGCACCGGCGGTGCGTTCCGCCAATTTGCGCACCTCGTCGGCTACCACCGCGAAACCCCGCCCGGTCTCCCCGGCCCGAGCCGCCTCGATGGCCGCATTGAGGGCCAGCAGATTGGTTTGGGCAGCGATTTCGGCGATCAGTCCAGAAATCGCCCCGATCTCCCCTGAATGCACACCCAGGCTGGCGGCGCGGTGGGCCGCATCATCCACGGCCCCAGCCAGGGCCCCCAGGGCCCCCGCCAGCCCATCCACCCTGGCAACCCCAGCGCCGGCCTGGCGATCAGTCTCCGCCGCCACATCCACCACCGAAGCGGCGTGGTCGCTTGCATGGCGCAGGCTGACCGCCAACTCCTCCAGGGTTGCCGCCGATGAGGCAGTGACGTCCCGCTGGACCCTCACCCCCTGGTCGCTGCCGCTGGCGTTGGCCTTGGACTCCCCGGCCACGCTGGCGAGCTCCTGGGCCATTCGCACGAAGTCGGCCATCAGGCGCGCCTGGGCCCGGGCCATGGCGTTGAACTCCTCCGCCAGGGGCGCGAGTTGAGCCCGGGAACCGCTGCGCAGGCGGACCGTTAGATCCCCCTGACCCAAGCGCCCGGCGAACTGCTGCAACTCGCCGGCCCAAGCGGCCCAGTAGCGGCTCAGCCAGGCCACCGCCAGCAGCCCGCTGGCCGCGATGATGAATCCGGCCCAGCCCATGGCCGCATCCGGAAGGCGGGAAAGCAGCAGCCCGCCCATCAGGCCCGCCAGCCAAAGGGCGCCCAGATGGGGCAAAAACAGGATCTTCGGGCGCCAGGACGGACAGGCCGTCCCGGAACCCGGGGTCGCGCTAGCGTTGGACATTATTTTCTCTGTGCAGGGGTTGGTAGGGGGGTCTCTGCAATTACCGTTCCAGGCAATCGGGACCCGATCGGCTTACTTTTAGCTGGAGACTGGCCAGGGCGCCGCGGGGTCTTGCCCGCCGATCCACGGGCACCGGGAAGCACCAGACTGGTGCGCGCCGACAGAGGATTCCGGAAGGGGTAGGGCCTACTTTGGGGCATCCCATGGCCACCTGGCACCAGGCACCACCGCCCCGGGACCCCCGCCGGATCGCCCCGCCCCAGGGCACGGCCCCGGGGACCAGCGCCAGGCCATTGATCCCCCTCTCCGCTTGTCTTGTCATGCAATAATCGCGGCGGGTTTGTTTGCCACTGGGTTGGCCGGAGAGGCCACGACAGAGCGGAGCGTTCGTGAAGATGGGTAGAGCCGGCAAGACCGTGGGGGCAGCTTCTCCGGCACTCCCCGCGCTGACCAGGAGAGCGGGTCTTGGCGGCATGCTCTTGCTGTGCGCCCAGCAAGTCCTGGGGGTGGCCTCCATCGACGCCGACGTGGACAAGCTCATGCCCCTTTCCCTGATCGAATTGATCCGGGTGCCCGTGGTCACCGCCTCCCGGCAACCCGAAACCCGGGACCAGACCCCCTCCCACATCGTGGTGGTGACCCAGCAGCAGATTCGCGAGCGCCGGTACAAGAACCTGGCCGATCTGCTGGAGGACATGCCCGGGGTGGACTTCATGCGGGGCACCAAGTCTTCCCAGTACAACCAGTTCACCGTTCAGGGTTACATCGGCCCCAACGAGCTGGTCATCATGCTCGATGGCATCCGCATCGGCCATCCCGCCGGCGGAAACATCCCGGTGGCGGACAACCTGGCCCTCTATCACGCCAAACAGGTCGAGATCGTCTACGGCCCCGCCGCGGCCCTGTATGGCGCCGACGCGGTGGCCGGGGTGGTCAATATCATCACCGAACATGCCGGCGAGCGGGACGGGGCCTGGGTTTCCGTGGGCGGCGGCAACTTCGGCAGCCAGGAAAGCGCCTTCATGGCCGGCGCCAAGGGGGGCGAGGGGCTGGCCCTGAGCGTAGGCGGCCACGCCCAGCAGTCGGACCGGGCGCCCCTGAATGAATACTATCGTTCCGAATTCGCCAAGAAGAACGCCACCACCTTCTCGGGACAAGTGGTGACCCCCGCCGCCCTGCGGGAAGATTACGTGGGCGAGATGGGCAGCCGCAGCCTGTTTGCCCGCATGGATCTGGGCAAGGATCTGACCCTGGGTTTCTACCGCAACGTCTTCCGCAGCTTGACCAGCACCGGCGACCCCCCCGCCACCGCCCTGTACCTGTCTGGCTCCCGCTGGATCACCCAGACCGACACCTTCTACGGCAAATACCGCTTCGACGTGACCCCGAACCTCTCCGGGGAGTTGGTCATCGATTACGCCAACATGGAGGTGGATCCCCAGGCCCGCTACGTCAACATCTACAACAACTTCATCCCGGGCCATTCCTATGTCCGGGGCGAGCGCAAGGGAATCGAACAAAACTTCAACTGGCGGCTGAACGAAGTTCACCGCATCCAGGCTGGCGTCGGCCATCAAAAGTATTACGCCATCGAAGTCGCTTCCCTGCCGGCCCCCTACGACACTGACAAATCCCCCGGGAAGCAGGGTTTCAACTACCTCAACACCCCCCTCCCCCAGAAGATTCAGGCGGCATCCTTCATCAACACCTCGGCCTACGCCCAGATCCAGTCGGAATGGAGCCCGCGCTTTTCCACCATGGCCGGGGTGCGCATCGACCACCATTCCGACTACGGCGCCGCTACCAACCCCCGCCTTGGCGCCATCTGGCGGCTTGACGACCAGCACGTACTCAAAGCCCTCTACGGGGAAGCCTTCCGGGCACCCTCCACCGAAGAAAGCCTGAGCTCTTTCGGGATTTTCGACGGCACCAAGGATAGCCAGGGGCGTTACATCGGCACCAGTTTCCGGATCCCCAACGCCAACCTGGAGCCGGAAAAGGCCCGGACCTTCAGCCTGACCTGGGACTGGCGGCCCCGCCCGGACCTGAACTTCGTGGCCAACGCCTATCGCAGCCAGATCCACAACCTGATTGTGACCCAGGCCTCCACGGCGGTGGACGCCATCCCCGGAGCGATCCTGATCAACCCGGAGACCAAGGGCAACGCCGGCAAGCAAACCCATGCCGGCATCGATCTGATGAGCCAATGGCGCGTGCAGCTAGGTCATGCCTGGTCGGCCGATCTATGGGGCAGCGCCAGCTGGGTTCAGGGCAAGATCGACCAGGGCAACGGGCAGGAATGGGACATCAGCCTGGTGGCCGACCAGAAGGTCAAGCTGGGCACCACCTTCCGCTATCTGGACCGCTTCACCCTCACCCCCCAGGTGCTGTGGATCGGCGACACCAGCAACGGACGCAGATCCGACCAGCCCCCGGACCGCCTGATCACCCCCGGCTACACCCTCACCAACCTGCACGCTGGCTGGCACAAGCTGCTGGACGGCAAGGCCACCGTCTGGCTGGACATCTACAATCTGCTGGACGAGCGTTACTACGCCGCCCACGGTTCGGCCAGCCGCACCTTCTTCGACATGCCGCAACAGCCCCGCCGCTGGATGGCTTCCCTCGACTACCGGTTTTGAACTTGGCGCGGGATGATCGAGCTGCCGATTTTCGAGGGCTCACCGGCGTGACGTGCAGGCTGCGTGCCGCGTTGCTCCTGTTGGCCGGCTGCCTGCTGGCGTCGCCGGCGCTGGCCCAGAGCACGGCCATGGCGGAGTACGCCGTGAAGTCCGCCCTGCTGTTCAAGCTCCCCCTCTTCGTGTACCAGCCCGAGGCCCGCCGCCGGGGGGGAGACCTGGACATGTGCCTGCTGGGCAGCAATCCCTTCGGCAACGCCCTGGAAAAGCTGGCCAAGACTTCCATCGACGGCCGCAACGTCCGGCTCCACAAGCTCGCCAGCGCCGCCGAAGCCGGGGACTGCGACTTCCTGTTCATCGCCCGCAGCGAAGCCGACGCCCTGGATGGAACCCTGCGCCAACTCCAGGGCTTGCCCGTCGTCACCGTCTCCGACATCGAAGGTTTCGCTCGGGCCAGCGGCATGGTGGAGTTCGCCCTGGGCGGAGATGGGGCTCCCATCAGCATCCTCATCAACCGCAAGGCGGCCCAGAAACACGGCATTGAGTTCAATGCCCAGCTCCTGCGCCTGGCCAAGGTGGTGGAACCATGAGGCAAGCCACCCTCCCCTGGCTGCGGTCGATCCGGGGCCGGCTGCTGATGCTCTCCGCCAGCGGCCTGGCCACTGCCCTGCTGATCCTCTTCGGGCTGCTCCTCTACCAGCAGCACCGCCTGATCCGCAGCGAATGGCTCACCTCCCTGTCGGCCCAGGCCCGCCTGGTGGCGGCCAACAGCCAGGCGGCGGTGGCCTTCGAGGACCGCCAGGAAGCCCAACTGCTGCTCAACGTGGTGAAAAGCAATCCCTCCATCCTGCGGGCACGGCTCCTGGTGGGCCCGGAGCAAAAGGTGTTCGCCGAGTTTATCCGGGACGCAGACGGCCTTCAGCTACCCGCCCGGACCCCGTCCGAAAACCATAGCGAGGGCTATTTTGGCGACGGTCTCCTCACGGTCTGGGCCCCCCTGCCCGGCTTCGGGCTCCACGGGGAAGTGGAATTGACGGCCTCCCTGGCCGGCATGCGGGAAGCCCTGCTGCGTACCGTCCTGGAAAGCGTCGCCGCCCTGTCCCTTGCCCTCGGGCTGTCGATTCTGCTGTCCACCCTGGTGGCCCGGCGGATTTCCCACCCTATCGAGCAGTTGAGCCGGCTGGTGTCCCTGCTGGCAATGAACGCCGGCCTCAAAGAACGGGTCCAGGTCCAGGGGGACGACGAGATCTCCCGCCTCGGCCTCGGGCTGAACCGGATGATCGACACCTTACAGGAGCGGGACCGGGAGCTGGCCGCCTACCAGGAAGACCTGGAACGGTTGGTGGATCAGCGAACCAACGCCCTCCACCTGGCCACCGAAGAGGCCAACCGGGCCAATCGGGCCAAGTCGGATTTCCTGGCCCGCATGAGCCATGAAATCCGCACCCCCATGAACGCCATCATCGGCCTGGGCAAGCTGCTCCTCAAAACCCGCCTGGACAGCCAGCAGCGGGACTACCAGGAAAAGGTGCTGGCCTCGTCGGAAACCTTGCTGGCCATCATCAACGACGTGCTCGACTACTCCCGGATCGAGGCCGGCAAGCTGGCTATCGAGGCTATTCCCTTCGACCTTTCCCGGGTCATGGACAAACTGTCCAGCCAAGTGGACCTCAAGGCCCAGGAAAAAGGGCTGGAGCTACTGTTCATCATTGACCGGGCGGTGCCCCGCCGCCTGGTGGGCGACCCCCTCCGGCTGGGACAGGTGCTCCTGAATCTGGCCAACAACGCGGTGAAGTTCACCCACCAGGGGGAAGTGGTGGTGCGGGTGGCCCTGGCCGAGGCCAAGCCCCTCGCCCAGGCGGGGGACGTCCGCCTGGACTTCACCATCCGGGACAGCGGCATGGGCATCCCCGCCGAGCGGCTGGAGGGGCTCTTCGACCCCTTCACCCAGGTGGACGGCTCCATCACCCGCCGTTTTGGCGGCAGCGGCCTGGGCCTGGCCATCTGCAAGCAGCTGGCCGAGATGATGGGGGGCGAAATCAGCGTTGCCAGCACCCCCGGCCAAGGCAGCATCTTCCACGTCCAGCTACCCTTCGGACAGGTCGACGGCGCCGACGCGCAGCCCCCCGAAACGTCGCCCCGGCTCAAGGACGTCCCCATCCTGGTGGTGGACGATAACCCCGGTGCCCGGGAAATCCTCACCGAAATGCTCCACCACTTCGGCATGGTTGCAACTGCCTGCCCGGATGGCCCCTCGGGCCTGGCCGCACTGCAAGCCGCCCGCCACGGCACGCCCTTCCAGATCGTCCTCCTGGACTGGCTGATGCCGGGCATGGACGGCCTCCAGGTCGCCCGGCGCATCCAGGAGCTGGCCGGGGATTCCCCAAGCCCGCCCCGCATCCTGATGATCACCGGCAGCCCGGACATTCCCCAGGACCGGCTCACGGCGGCGGGCATCCAGCGGATCCTGGCCAAACCGGTCACCGAAAGCAGCCTCCACGATGCCCTTCTGGAGACCCTGACCGGCACCCCCGTCCCCAAGGGCAAAAGCCATCGCCGCCGGCCCCGGGAGACCCGGCGGGATTTCAAGGCCCTCCGCAACAGCCGGGTACTCCTGGTGGAAGACGTCCGCCTGAACCAGCAGGTCGCCCTGGCCTTCCTGGAGACCACCGGCGTGGTAACCGAGGTGGCCGCCAACGGGGAAGAGGCCCTGCACAAGCTCCGGGATGCCCCCTACGACCTGGTGCTGATGGACATCCAGATGCCGGTCATGGACGGCCTCACCGCCACCCGGGAGATCCGCCAGAATCCCCTGCATCGGGATCTGCCCATCGTCGCCATGACCGCCCACGCCATGAGCGGCGACCGGGAGCGGAGCCTGGCGGCCGGAATGAACGACCACCTGACCAAACCCATCGACCCGGAAGCCCTGTTCGACACCCTGCTGCGCTGGATCAAACCCCGGGCGCCCCTCCCGGTGGCCCAAGACCTGGCGCCACCAGCCCCCACCAGCCCAGCTGCCGAGGCCCCCATCCCCCCCCTGGCAGGCATCGACACCGCCCAGGGCCTGGGCAACCACATGGGCGACCCCAAGCTCTACCGGCGCATGCTCCTGATCTTCCGGCAAGACTTCAGCCTGGCCCCAGCCCAGATCGCCGCCGCCGTTGCCGCCTCCGATTTCACCCTGGCCCACCGACTGGCCCATTCCCTCAAATCGGCGGCAGCGGCCATCGGCGCCGGGGCCCTGGCCGATTCAGCCCGCCGCCTGGAAAAGTGCTACGCCGACCACAGCCCCGGGGGGGGGCTCCTGGACGAATGCACCCAGCAACTGCAAGCCCTGGTGGCCACCCTGGAGATCCTGGGGAGCGAACCCGCTCCTGCCGGGGGGCCAAGCCTCGTCGCCCAGCACACGCTGGATCCCCTTTTCGACCGTCTCGATGCCCTGCTGAGCCAGGACAACGCCGCCGCAGCAGCCACCCTGGAAGAAATCGAAGACCTGCTGGAAGGCGCCCCTTGCCAACATGAACTCCAGCACCTGCGGGACCTGATCGACGACATTGAATACGACGACGCACGCCGGGCCCTGGCCCATCTGCGCGAAGCCATGGAGGGACTCAGCCCATGAACCCCGACTTCACCCTGCTGGTGGTGGATGACGAGAAGCACAACCGCGCCCTGCTCTCCAAGCTGCTTCAGGACGATTACAAAGTCATCCTCGCCAAAAACGGCCTGCAAGCCCTGGAGCTGGCCCAGGACCACCTGCCGGACCTGATCCTGATGGACATCCTGATGCCCGACATGGACGGCTTCGAGGCGGTCCGGACCCTCAAGAACTGTGATGCCACCCGCCACATCCCGATCATCTTCATCTCGGCCCTGGATTCCGTCGCCGACGAAGAGCGGGGCCTCGAACTGGGCGCGGTGGACTACATCATCAAGCCCTTCAACCCCGCCATCGTGCGGGCCCGGGTGCGCAACCACCTCCAGGCGGTGCACCAGCGCCGCTTGCTGGAACGGCTCGCCATGATCGACAGCCTGATCGAAATCCCCAACCGCCGCCGCTTTGATCAGGTCTACGGCCAGGAATGGCGCCGCGGCCTGCGCCACGGCTGCCACCTGTCCCTCCTGGTGATCGACGTGGACCACTTCAAGGCCTTCAACGACAGCCTGGGCCATGCCGCCGGCGACGTCGCCCTGAAAATGGTGGCCCAGACCATCCAAGGCGCCCTGCGGCGTCCCGCCGATTTTTTTGCCCGCTACGGCGGGGAAGAATTCGTAGTCCTCCTGCCCAATATCGACGCCACCGGCGCCCGTAACGTGGCCGAACAACTCCGCCAGGACGTGGAAGACCGCAAGATCCTCCATCCGGGCTCCAGCGTCAGCCCCTGGTTGACCATCAGCGTAGGCGGAGCCTCCATGATTCCCACCACCACCGAACCAGAGCCGGGCTTCTTCGGCCTGGCCGACACCTGTCTCTACCAGGCCAAGGAAGCCGGTCGCAACCGGGTGGTGTGGGCGCGGGACATCCCGGAATGATGGCTGTCGTCTAACCGCCGCTGGACAAGCCGCGAGCAAACCGGAAGGGGCGCTGACCGAATCACCGGGGATTTAGGCGGAACCGGGTGCTACCAGCAAATAGGCCATATGCATTCCTGCCGACCTAGCCTTTGAACGCACCGATCTTGACCTTGAAATAGAACGGGTCGACGAAGAAATCCACCTCCGCCCCGCACGGCGCTCCTTGTCTGGCGCCCCGGCAAAATTCGCCGCTGTTGCGCCAGACCTCCTGGCCCAGGGGCGGGAAGATCAGGAACCAGCCGGACGAAGTCGCCCGCCGTTTTGCCCTGTGCTAGTCGGCGACGTCGTCATGTCCGCCATCACCTTTGCCGAGCTGGACTACGGCGTGAGCATTTGCCAGAACCCTGCATCGGAAAAGCTCAAACTCGCCAGCCTGGCCGAGGACAAATCCGTCCTTCCTTTCGACCAAAACGCCGCCATCGCCTACGGCCCGATCCGTCACGCCACGGGGGAAAGCAAGAAGGATCATCTCGACAAACTGATCGCCGCCCACGCCGTGGCCCTGGATGTCGCACTCGTCACCAACAACCTGAAGGACTTCGCCAAGTATCCCGGCTTGAAGACCGAGAATGGGCTGGAAGCCCCATGAATGAAGAAAGGGTGGCGATGTTGGGAGAACGGGCGGGCGAGGCGGAATGATCACGGCTCACACACAAAGATCTGACACCCCCATCGAACCGCTAGCGCTTCGGTCAGTAGCCACGGGTTGACAGATCCATCGGCCGCCCCGTACACACTCAGCGGACTACCCGCCAACGAAGACGCATCGACCGAGCGCGTCACCACCAACCCCGGCCGACCTTGACCCAACCTGGAGCACTCCTCGGATGACTACGGCAAATCCCCCTGAGCCCACGGACGCCAGCGCCAAGGTGGCGGTCATCACCGGGGCCAGCTCCGGGATCGGCCTGGTGATGGCCAAGACCCTGGCCCGGCAGGGCTGGCGGGTGATTGGCCTGGGGCGCGACTTAGGGCGCAGCAAGGTGGCCCAGGCCGCGATCCGTGGGGTATCCACTGGACCCGGGGTGGCCATGGTGATGGCGGATCTCGCGGTGATGGCAGAGGCCGCCCGGGCGGCCCGGGAGGTGGCGACCTTGACTACGTGGGTCGACGTGCTGATCAACAACGCCGGCGGCACCCCCGCCGGCCGGCGAGAAACGCCGGATGGCCTGGAGGCCACCTTCGCCGCCAACCATCTGGGCCCCTTTCTGCTGACCACCCGCCTGCTTCCCCTGCTGCGGGCCGCCGCCCCCGGGGCACGCATCGTCAACGTGGCCTCCGTGGCCCATCGCTTTGCCCCCGCCCTGGACTGGGACGATCTCCAGGCCCGGCGCAAGTTTTCCGCCAACACCGTGTATGCCCGCTCCAAGCTGGCCAACATCCTGTTCACCCGGGAGCTGGCACGGCGGCTGGCGGGGGACGGCATCCGGGTCAACGCCATGCAGCCCGGCATGGTGGCCTCCAACTTCGCCAGCCATGGCACCGGTTTCATGAAGCTGATCTATGCCCTGGGGCGCCCCTTTTCCCGCACGCCCGAACAAGGCGCCGACACCGCCTTGTGGCTGGCCACCGCGCCGGAAGCCGCAAGCCTGACCGGCGGCTACTTTGGCGACCGCAAGCCCGCCCAGGCCAGCACCGAGGCCCTGAATGACGAATCCGCCCGCCGGTTGTGGGCCGAGAGCGAGGCGCTGATCGCCCGCAGCGGTGCTTGAAATCCCGGCGGCCGGCGGGGCCGGAGCCGCCCGCCTGGCGTGCTAGACTTCCCGCGCTTCACGCTCCCCGCCCCGCCCATGCAGATTCATCTCGTACTCCCCGGCCTGCTGTGGCCCGGTGCCGCCGCCCGCAATTTCGCCCGGGATCTGCCCCTGCCGGCCCTCTCCGCCCTGCTCGGCCACGCCAGGGTTTCCCTTGGCCTGCCCCAGGCCCCGGACGCCTGGCTGGCAAAGCAATTCGGGCTGGGTCCGGACGCCCCCCTGGCGGCCCTACGCCGCCTGGGCGAAGCCACCCTGCCGGAGCCGGAGCCGGGTACTGCCTGGTTATGCGCCGACCCGGTGCGGCTCCAGTTCGCCCAGCAACACCTGATCCTGGCGGACGTCACCGACCTGAACCTCCAAGCCGAAGAGGCCGACGCCCTGGTGGCCGCCCTCAACGACACCTTTCCAGATGTGGGGCGCTTCGAAATGGCCACGCCCGACCGCTGGTACCTCAAGCTGGCCTCCCCACCCCAGGCCACCTTCGCGCCCTTGTCCCAGGTGGCCAGCCGGCCGGTGACCCCCTTCCTGCCCACCGGTCCCCAGGCCGCCCGGTGGGTCCGAACCATGAACGAAGCCCAGATCGTGCTCCACAACCACCCCCTTAACCAGGCCCGGGACGAAGCCGGCCTAGCCATCGCCAATAGCCTGTGGCTGTGGGGCGCGGGCACGGCCGGGGAGGGCAATCTGCCCCGGCTCGCCCCCCCGGCGCCCCGCATCCTGGCGGAAGCCCCCCTGCCCCGGGGCCTGGCCCGGGCCGCCGGGGTGGCGCCCGCCGCCCCCGTCCTGCCGCTTGGGGGTCCGGACACCCTGGTGATCCTGGAAGACCTCCTGCGCCCCGCCCTCTATCTGGACCTGGAGCGCTGGCGCCAAGCCCTGCTGGCCCTGGAAGCCACCTGGTTCGCCCCCCTGCTGGCTGCCCTCCAGGCCCGCCGGGTGAGCAGCCTGGTGATCAGCGCCCCCGGCGACCAGGCCACCCTGGAGATCCGGACAGCCCGGCCCCGCTTCTGGCAGTTCTGGCGCAAGCCCCGCAATCTGGAAGACCTTCCCCTGCCCCCCGCCCCATGACCCGCATCCTTCGCCGCAGCGCCCCCCTCCGCCAGGTTCAATCCCTCACCCAGGCTGGCATCCATCCCATGCTGGCACGCATCTACGCCGGCCGGGGAGTGGCCCGCCGGGAAGAGCTGGACTACGCCCTCAAGGGCCTGCTGCCCCCCACCCAGCTCAAGGGCGTGGAGGACGCAGCCCGCCTGCTGGCGGACGCCATCGAGGCGGGCGCCCGGATCGTGATCGTGGCGGACTACGACTGCGACGGGGCCACCGCCTGCGCCGTGGGCATCCGGGGCCTCAAGGCCTTCGGGGCCGACGTGCATTACCTGGTGCCCAACCGCTTCGAATACGGCTACGGCCTCACCCCCCCCATCGTGGAGCTGGCCGCCCGCCTGGAGCCGGATCTCCTCATCACCGTGGATAACGGCATCGCCTCGGTGGAAGGGGTGGCCGCCGCCCAGGCCGCCGGCATCGCCACCCTCATCACCGACCACCACCTGCCCGGCGACGAGCTGCCGGCGGCGGACGTGATCGTAAACCCCAACCAGCCCGGCTGCCCCTTCCCCAGCAAGGCCCTGGCCGGGGTCGGGGTGATGTTCTACACCCTGCTGGCCTTGCGGGCCGAGTTGCGGGAACGGGGCGCCTTTGCCCAGGGGGCCGAACCCAACCTGGGAGATCTGCTGGATCTGGTGGCCCTGGGCACGGTGGCGGACGTGGCCCGGCTGGACCGCAACAACCGCATCCTGGTCTCCCAGGGGCTGGCCCGGATGCGGGCCGGGCGCAGCCAGCCCGGCATCCAGGCCCTCTTCGCGGTGGCCGCCCGGGAGCCCGCCCGGGCCAACGCCTTCGACCTGGGCTTTGCCCTGGGGCCGCGCCTCAACGCCGCCGGGCGGCTTTCCGACATGAGCCTGGGCATCGAGCTCCTGATCACCGACGACATGGGCCGGGCCATGAACATCGCCCAGGAGCTGGACAAGCTCAACCGGGAGCGCCGCGCCATCGAGGCGGACATGCAGGAAGGGGCCCTGGCCGAGCTCGCCGACTTCGACCCGGGCAACACCGCCAGCGTCAGCCTGTTCCAGCCCGACTGGCATCAGGGTGTGATCGGCATCGTGGCCGGGCGCATCAAGGAAAAGCTCCACCGCCCGGTGATCGCCTTCGCCCGAGGCCATGAGGGGGAACTCAAGGGCTCCGGCCGCTCCATCCCGGGGCTGCACCTGCGGGATGCCCTGGACGTGGTGACCAAGCAGGTGCCGGACCTCATCCTCAAGTTCGGCGGCCACGCCATGGCCGCCGGGCTCACCATCCGGGAGGTGGAATTCGAGCGCTTCGCGGCGGTCTTCGAGGCGGTGGTGCGGGAGCTGGTGGAGCCGGCCGCCCTCACCCACACTCTGGAAACCGACGGGCCCCTGGAATCGGGCTACATGAGCCTGGAAAGCGCCCGCCTGCTGGAGCAGGACGTGTGGGGCCAGGGCTTCCCCGCCCCGGTGTTCGACGACGTGTTCCAGGTGGTCAACCAGCGCCTCCTCAAGGACCGCCACCTCAAGCTGCAACTGGAAAAGAACGGCGCCCGCTTCGAGGCCATCCAGTTCAACCACGCCGACCCCGCCCCACCCCGCATCCACGCCGCCTACCGGCTGGCAGTCAATGAGTACAACGGGGTCTCCAGCGTGCAATTGATGCTGGAGCACTTCGACGAGGCGTAAGACTTATTCGGCTCTCAAGGCGCCGACCGCCGTGGGCGCCTCCCTGGGCTAATGTGGGCTTCCAACCAAAACGAGAGAGAGACAAGAAAATGAATTCCATCGAAGGCAAGGTCGTTCTGATCACCGGCGCCAGCAGCGGCATCGGGGAAACCACGGCGCGCCGGCTGGGGGCCATGGGGGCCAATCTGGCCCTGGCCGCCCGCCGCGCCGATCGCCTGGCGGCCCTGGCCGCCGAAATCGGCCCCCAGGTGATCTGGGCCGCCACCGATGTGACCCGGCTGGCGGACGTGGAGGCCATCGCCGAGGCCGCCCGCCAGCGCTTCGGAGGCATCGACGTACTCATCAACAACGCCGGCATCATGCCCATCTCGCCCCTGGCCGCTGGCCGGGTGGAAGACTGGCACCGCATGGTGGATGTGAACATCAAGGGCGTGCTCCACGGCATCCACGCGGTGCTGGCGGGCATGCTGGCCCAGGGCAGCGGCCACGTCATCAACATTTCCTCGGTGGCCGGCCACCTGGTGGGCCCCGGCAGTTCGGTCTATTCCGGCACCAAGTTCGCAGTGCGGGCCATCAGCGAGGGGCTGCGCCAGGAATGCGTGGGCAAGCTGCGGGTCACCACCATCTGCCCCGGCCTGGTGGAGAGCGAACTGGCGGCCAGCATCACCACCCCCGCCATCCGGGAGCGGGTGGAAAAGACCTACGAGGGGGCCATCAGCGCCGAGGCCATCGCCGACGCCATCGTCTATGCCCTGGGCCAACCGCCGGAAGTCGCCGTCAATGAAATCATCGTGCGCCCCCTTTCCCAGGCGTTCTAGAGCGGAATGAATCCCGCCCTGCCAAGTCGGCGATTCGCGGTAGGGCCGGATTCATCCGGCCGGCTTCCATTGGGCGCATCGGCGGCCGTTGCCGGGCAGGGCAACCCTCCTCTCCCTGCCCGCCCGTCGCTGGCCATGGGTTCCTTGCTCCATACGGCACAGCGCCATCCCGCCACCCGGACCTTGATCCAGCGTAAGGCGGGCAACGCCATCCTTGCTATTTTGCGGGCCTTGCCCCGGCGCAATCGAGCGCCGGCGCCACCGGGGAATCCAGCGCATGAAAACCATCAGGGTCATCAGCAGCAGCCGTGTCGACAACACCGGCACCTACGAACTGTTTCGCCAACTGATCGAGGATCGAGGCCTGGAAGTGCGCCTGGAAAAGGCGCGGATCATTCCCGGGATGCAGGGTGCCGGGGTGATGGAGGAAGCCGGGGTGATCATCGATGGCGAGCGGGTCCACGGCGGCACCCCCGAGCAGCGCGAGATCGAGGCCTGGCTGGACAGCGTGGAGGCGGAACCCTGCTGCGGCTTCTGTGGCGGCCAGGGGCGGGAATTCCTCAAGGCCGCGCGGCAGAAGAACGAACCGGCCGCCTGACCGGCCCCTCCCGCCGGGGATTCAGAGGAACAAGGCCCTCCGCCTGAGGACGGCGAGCCCTTGCCAAAGGTCGTGATGCTGGTTGATGCCCCCACCGAACTGGCCACCGCCGCCACCGACGGCCTGCTGGCCCTTGAAAGCCTGGGGCTGGCGGCCTGGCTGAGCCGCGCCCCGATGGGGGGCGCCTGGCGCAGCCGGCTTTGGCGCGGCGCCTTTGCTTTGCTGGCAGTGGCATCCCTGCTGGGCGCGGCGACCCATGGCCTGGCCCTGCCGACGGGCTTCCAGGCCCTGGTGTGGCCGGTTCTGTACCTGGCCCTGGGCGTGATGGTGGCCCTCTTCCTGGTGGGCGCCGTCCTGGATGGCTGGGGGCCGGTGTCCGCCCGAAGGCTGCTGCCCTGGGCTTTGGCGGGCGGCGCGGCGTGCGTTGCCGCCACCGGGCTGCTCGGTGGCGCCTTCCGGGTCTTCCTGGTGTTCGAAGGCGGGGCGATGCTCGCCGCCCTGGCGGTCTACGTCCGGCTCGCGGCCCGCCAGCGCCTGCCTGGCGCCGGGCTCATCACCCTGTCCATCCTGGTGAACCTGGTCGCGGCGGGCATCCAGGCGGGCGGCGTGTCACCACGGGCCCTGCTGCCCCTGGATCACAACGGCCTGTTCCATCTGGTGCAGATGACAGGAGTCGCCCTCCTGGCCGCCGGGCTGACCAGAAACAAGGCCAGCCCGGCGGCCACCAGCAGCACGACCCCGGCATAGGGCACCCGCTCCACCGGGGGAATCGCCGCGGCCCTAGGCGTCATCATCGGATTGCTGCTCCGCCGTCGCGATTAGACCGAGGGGCGCCCCCGGAGCTGCTTCTGGCGGCATGGCCACCGCAATGCGACATGCAGCGGCCTGGCCATGGACCCTTCCACCTCAAGTCAATGATTCATTTGGGCATGCCTATCCAAATTCGCCAGGATCCTGCCCAATCAGGGCAAAATGGCGGCCCCCACGGACCCTATCCGGAAATCCCCCCCGCCATGGACCCACAAGCCATCATCGCCGCCACCCGCGCCTGGGTCGAAAAAGCCGTTATCGGCCTCAATCTGTGCCCCTTCGCCAAGGCGGTGTACGTGAAGGACCAGGTCCGCCTGGTGGTGAGCGAGGCCCGCTACCTGGACGAATTCCTTGAACAGCTGGAGGCGGAACTGAACTTCATCGCCACCGCCGACCCCCAGGAGGTGGATACCACCTTGCTGGTGCATCCAACCCTGTTCCCCGACTTCCTGGACTTCAGTTACCTGCTGCCCATGGCCCACAAGGCCCTGGCCCGCCATGACCTGGAAGGGGTCATCCAGATCGCCAGCTTCCACCCGGATTTCCAGTTCGCCGACGCGCATGCGGACGACATCACCAATTACACCAATCGCTCGCCCTACCCGACCCTCCACCTGATCCGCGAAGCCAGCATGGACAAGGCGGTTGCGGCCTTCCCCGAGGCGGCGGCCATCTACGAGCGCAACATGGCAACCCTGCAAACCCTGGGCCTTCCCGGCTGGGAGGCACTGGGGCTAGGGGCCACCACGGAGAAGAACCATGAGTAAAACCAAGGCTTCCGCCGGCAAGACCCGGCCCTCGGGGGCGGCCAGACCGGCTGTTCACCCGGAAGTCCGCCCTGGCCAGTCCATCGAGCTACTGAAGGAGCTCCACATCCTCACCCGGGACGGCCAGCTCAACCAGGACAGCCGCAGGAAGCTCAAGCAGGTCTATCACCTCTACCAATTCATCGAACCCCTGCTGGAGGAGGTGCTGGCCGACCGGGGCGATCTCACCCTGGCGGACCACGGGGCCGGCAAGTCCTACCTGGGCTTCATCCTCTACGATCTGTTCCTTAAGGCCAAGGAAACGGGCACCGTCTTTGGCATCGAAACCCGCGCCGAACTGGTGGAGCGCTCCCGCGCCCTGGCCCAGCGGCTCGATTTTCCCCGGATGCGCTTTCTCGACCTATCGGTGGAGGAGTCCACCCGCTCCACCGACCTGCCCGAGCGCATCGACGTGGTCACCGCGCTCCACGCCTGCAACACCGCCACCGACGACGCGATCCAGTTCGCCTTCGCCAAGGATGCCCGCTGCCTGGTGCTGGTGCCCTGCTGCCAGGCCGAGGTGGCCAGCGTGCTGCGCCAGAACAAGAACGCCAGCTTCGGCCTCACGCCCCTCTCGGAAATCTGGCGTCACCCCATCCATACCCGGGAATTCGGCAGCCAGCTCACCAATGTGCTGCGTTGCCTGCAACTGGAGGCCCACGGCTACCAGGTGACGGTGACGGAGCTGGTGGGCTGGGAGCACTCCATGAAAAACGAGCTGATCATCGCCCGCCGCACCGGCGCGCCCCGCAACAACGCCTTCGAGCGTATCGAGCAGATCCTGGATCAGCTCAACCTCAAGGAACTGAAGACCCGCTTCGCCTGCTGAGGACAGACCGTCTATCCAGGCGAGCCTAGCCGCCGAAGATCATCAAGCCGTCCCGCAGGTGGAGCAGGCCAGTCCCGGCAAGCAGACCACCGATGCATTGTGGAATCGGGGAATCCCCAGATCCGAATGGGTGTCGATCTCCCCCAGGGTGAGGGCGCCCGCCACCCCCCCCGCACCGGTGCGGGTCTTCAGCATGGATAGTTCCAGGGCCGCCGCCTCACCGAAATGCATGCGCCGGCCCGCGCAGTAGAAGGTCAGCAGGGGCGGTACGCCCCGCTCCTCTTCCTTGGTCCACACCGCCTCGACCAGCATCTCGACGCAACCCCGGTCCTCCGCCGCCGGCGCCCGCAGGAGGCGAAGGGCCGAATTGGGCGGAATTTCCCCCACGCAGAAAATCGCCCCGTCCTCGCTGAAACCCACCGGAATCCGCACCAGTACGTCCAGTAGGGCCACCACCCCGAAGGGGTAATGAACGGCGTAGTCGTAGAAGTTTTCGTTGGTCAGGGTCACGCCATACTCGGCCAGGATCACCTCCCGATAAACCTCCATGGCCGGACGATAGTCGATCCGGTCGATCCGGTTGCCTTCCGAGGACGTGGCGTGCATGACCGTAGCCGCTACCGGGTAGCCGTGGCGTACCACCGCCCGGGCGGCCGCAGGCAGACGCAGGCCGATTACCCCGTTGCCCACGTTGCGGGTGCAATCGAAGAGGCAGGGCATGGGCTGAAAGGTCTCGCTACCGGCATTGACCCCGCAGTAGCGCACCCCATTGCGTGCCTTCACCCACAGGCCATCAAGAATGCTGGCGATATTGGGGATGAGTCCGTCGAAGATCAGGAACAGCAGCTCGGTGGACGCTTCCGCCGCCACCACGCCCCCAGTCTCGGGGAGCAGGGCGGCGATCCTGCCGGCTGCCGACTCCGCGCCCCCATTCAAGTCCTCCACCAGGAACCAGGGCGGCATCTCATCAAAGCACAGCAGCCACGCCCCCGTGCTGGCAAAACCCTGGTCGGTCACCAGGGCCGGGAACACCGCCCCCACCATGGGCAAGCCTGCCTGCCGGAAGGCTTTCTGGAGGGCCGGAATGCTACTCTGGTTGGCTTCCGCCAACAGCACCAGCACGCCCATGGACGGCCTGGCTGCCTTCCATTGCGCCAGCAGCGGAGCCAGATCCTGGAATTGCTGAGCATCCACCAAGCAGGGACGGCAGGAAATCATGACGTTGCACTCTCGATGATGTGCGGGAGACCAGCCTCACGTCCATCCTGGGGTGATTGGGGTGATGGAAAATGTAAGAAAGCTGTAAGGAATCATTTCACCATTACCCAAGCCGGGTCACAAGGATTTCCAGCGATAAGGGCGCAAGCATTCGTCATCCCCGGCATAATTCACGCAAAACCTCCGCGGGGCCCATCCACGCCATGAACTCAAACCGCCAAACCCACCTGTGGGTGGATGCCGACGCCTGCCCCGGCGTCATTAAGGACATCCTCTACCGGGCCGCCGAACGCACCCGCCTACCCCTGGTGCTGGTGGCCAACCAGCAGCTGCGCCATCCCCCCTCCCCCTACATCCGGGCGGTGCAGGTTCCCAAGGGTTTCGACGTGGCGGACAACTACATCGTGGGCCAAACCCAGGCCGGCGACCTGGTGGTGACCGCCGACATTCCCCTGGCGGCGGCGGTCATCGACAAGGGCGCCCTGGCCCTCAACCCCCGGGGCGAGCTGTACAGCCAGGCCAACATCCGGGAAGCCCTGGACCTACGCAATTTCATGGACGGCCTGCGTTCGGCGGGGGTGGAAACCGGCGGTCCGACGGCCTTTGGTCCGGCGGATCGGCAAAACTTCGCCAATCAGCTCGATCGCCTGCTCACCCGCCTGGGCCCCGGCTGACGGCCCCATGGCCCCGGCCAATCGGGCCGATGGGCGGGAAGCAATACGCAAGCTCCCGAATGAGCGTCTATTGTTAAGCACAGTGGATCCTGATTCCGGAGGCCCCCATGCTTTCCCTCAGCGCTGCCCTGGTCCCGGTGGCCTTGATCGAACGCCGGCTCGATGCCTGGCTCAAGCGCCTGAAGGCCCATCCCGAACCCTCCGAGGCCATCGCCGTGGAACTCTGGAACGGGCGGCGCTTCCAGGTTGGGCACCATCCCCGGGTTGAAATCCGGCTACGCCGCCCCTCGGCCCTGGCCTGCCTCCTGTCCCCCAGCCTGGACCGCCTGGGAGAGGCCTATGTGGAAGGCGCCATCGATCTGGAGGGCGCCCCCCTGGACATCATGGCCACCGCCACCCGCCTGGCCAGCCTAGCCCCCAAGCCCACCGGCCGCCAACGGGTGCCCACGGCCCGCCACTCCCGCCGCCAGGACGCCCGGGACATCGAGTACCACTACGACGTCTCCAACGAGTTCTACCAGGCCTGGCTGGACCGGGAGATGGTCTATTCCTGCGCCTATTTCAGGCACCCCGACGAAAGCCTGGAATCCGCCCAGGTAAACAAGATCGACCACATCCTCACCAAGCTGCGGGTGGCCCCGGGGGATCGCCTGCTGGACATCGGCTGCGGCTGGGGCGCCCTGATCCTGCGGGCCGCCCGCCATTTTGGCGCCCAAGCCACGGGCATCACCCTGTCGAAGAACCAATACGAACTGGCCCGGGCCCGCATCGCCGAGGCCGGCCTGGAGGATCGCTGCCAGGTGCATCTGATGGACTACCGGGAAGTGCAGGGCAGTTTCGACCGGATTGCCAGCGTGGGGATGTTCGAGCACGTGGGCCTCAAGAACCTGGGGGGCTACTTCCACGCCATCCACCGGCTACTGGCCCCCGGCGGCACCGCCCTCAACCACGGCATCACCTCCACCGACCCCAACTCCGGCGAGACCCCCTTCGGCGGCGGCCGTTTCATCGACCGCTACGTCTTCCCCAACGGGGAGCTCCCCCACATTTCCCTGGTGCACAGGGAAATGGAGGCCGCCGGCCTGGAGGTGCACGACGTGGAGAACCTGCGCCGCCACTACGCCTTGACCCTGCGCCACTGGAGCGACCGCTTCGAATCCGCCAGCCACGCCCTGCGGGCCATGGTGGGGGAGCGCCACCACCGCATCTGGCGCGCCTACCTGGCCGGTTGCGCCTACGGCTTCGAGCAGGGCTGGATGGCCCTCCACCAGATCCTGGCCACCCGGGCCGATGACCCACGGGCCCAGGCCCACCACCCTCTGACCCGGGAGTACATGTACGCCAGCGGCCGCCCCGAAGGCCAGGGTCTGTAACCTTGGATTCAGGGAATCGTGTCGAGTCCAGACGCTGGCACTGCAGGACCGAGGCGGCAACGAGGGTGTTTGGACTCAACCCGCACCCCGTAGGGCGGGATTTATCCCGCCACCCCCCGGCCGGTTGAAACCGGCCCTACGCAGTCCCCCGCTTCATCCCCCCCGGGGCGGACGTAGGGCGGGATTCATCCCGCCTCCCTCAGATGCATTCGGTTCGTCGGCAGCCTTTAGCGGGCTGAACCACGGCTTACGTTGATCCCTGGCCGGCGGCCCCCCCGCCCCTGGCCTATGGTGGAAGAGCAGGCCAGGGCCTGCCGCAATCCTCAATTTCCATGGAGGCCGCCATGAACAACCCATCCCTTGGTTTCATCCGCGTCAAGGTTGTCGCCCTGGGGGTACAGGATGCCCCCCGCGCCCGCCGTTTCTATGCCCAGACCCTCGGCCTGGCCCCCGCTTCCGAAGGCGAAACAACGATGGATTATCAGGTGGGGGACACCGTCCTCATGCTCAAGGACGACGGCACCCTCTCGCCGGTCGGCGCCAACTGCCGGGTGACCCTCCAGGTGGTCTCCGCCCGGCGCACCGAAGCCCTCCTCCGGGAACGAGGGGTCACCATTTCGGACCCAGTGACCCTCTATGACGGCCACCCGGTGGGGGCCTTTCTGGACAGCGAGGGCAACAAGCTGTGGTTCTGTTCCGAGGACAACCCGGGCTGATCCCTGGCCAAATCCAATCGGGCGGGACCGGGGCATGGCCAACCCGATATAATCGCCGGTTTCCCAGATCCGCCCCGGAGCCCCACCATGGAAGCCGAACGCCTCAACGCCATTGCCGCCCACCTCGAAGACCTGGCCAGCCGTGGCCGCGAACTCCGGAGGTATCTTTGACTACGATGAAAAGGCATCCAAGCTCGAAGAGGTAAACCGCGCACTGGAAGATCCGGCGGTGTGGAACGACGCGGCCCGGGCCCAGGAACTGGGCAAGGAAAAGAAGGTTCTGGAGGGGGTGGTGCTCACCCTGCAGGCGGTGGAGCAGCAACTGGCCGATCTCAAGGAACTCTTCGAGCTGGCCGGCCTGGAGGAGGACGAAGACACCTACCTGGCGGTGGAAGCCGATCTGGCCGGACCGGAAAAGCTGGTGGCGGACCTGGAATTCCGCCGCATGTTCAACAACCCCATGGACCCCAGCCCCTGCTTCATCGAAATCCAGTCTGGCGCCGGTGGCACCGAAGCCCAGGACTGGGCCGGCATGTTGGAGCGCATGTACCTCAAGTACTGCGAGAAAAAGGGCTTCAACGTGGAGCTGCTGGAAGAATCCGAGGGGGAAGTGGCGGGCATCAAGAGCGCCACCATCAAGGTGGCGGGAGAGTATGCCTACGGCTTCCTGCGCACCGAAACCGGCATCCACCGCCTGGTGCGGAAGAGCCCCTTCGACTCCAACGCCCGCCGCCACACCAGTTTCTGCTCGGTGTTCGTGTTCCCTGAGGTGGATGACTCCATCGAGATCGACATCAACCCCGCCGACGTGCGCACCGACACCTACCGGGCCTCCGGCGCCGGCGGCCAGCACATCAACAAGACCGACTCGGCGGTGCGCCTGACCCATGTGCCCACCGGCATTGTGGTCCAGTGCCAGAACGACCGCTCCCAGCACCGTAACCGGGATGAAGCCTGGTCCATGCTGCGGGCCCGTTTGTACGAACTTGAGCTGCGCAAGCGCCAGAGCGAGCAGCAAAAGCTGGAAGACTCCAAGAGCGACATCGGCTGGGGCCACCAGATCCGTTCCTACGTGCTGGACCAGTCCCGCATCAAGGATCTGCGTACCAACTACGAAGTCGGCAACACCCAGGCGGTGCTGGACGGGGATCTGGACGACTTCATCCAGGCCAGCCTCAAGCAGGGGGTTTGAGGCTTGCCGGGTCTGACCGCCCAGGCCAGTCCAGTGACCAATCCCCTGCTGGCCGATTTCCTGGCCCCGGGGGTGGCCCCGGACGAGGTACCGGAACTCTCCGCCCTTGCCGCCGCCCGCCCCCTGCTGGACGCCTTCATCACCCTTTTCCGGGGCACCGAGGCCGAGGTGCTGATGCGCCTTCTGGTGCTGCGGGAAATCGGCCAGGATGCCGACGCTCCCCGCTGGTCGCCGGAGACCCTGCGGGACCGTTTCGCCTACCTGGACCCAGTCAAGCTGGAAACCGTCTTGAAGCGCCTGCGGGACAACGCGCTCCTCACCTTCGGCGAGGACGGTCAATACCACCTCTCGGACATGGGCCGCAACGCGGTGGCGGCCATCGCCATGCTGCTGCGCTTCGGTCAGGAAGAAGACGCCGAACTGGGCTTTCTCACCGCCCAACTGGCCGGCCTCCAGGCGGTGGGCAGCATCACCCCGGAAGCCCTGGGACATCTGCTCTCCAAGCTCAACGACCTGACCTGGCACTTCGAAGAAGCCATCGCCTCGGGCTCCGAATTCCGCATCCTGGACGCCCGCCGCCGGCTCTCCGCCAATGGCCGCTGGCTGGACCGGGGCACCGACATCCTCACCCGGCTGCTGGCGGACCCGGAGGTGGATTTCCAGGTTGCCCGCGTCGCCCAGCGCATCGGCCTGGCCCAATCCCGCCTGGCCCGGGTGGATGCAGCCTTCCAGCGGGCTCTCAACAAGATCCAGGCCCAGCGGGTCACCCTGGGGGGCTCGGGCATTTCCTCCTCCGACGTGGCCGCCTGGCTGCGCGGCCTTCCCGGGGAAGCCCTGGCCAAGCTGGCCGCCGGGGCCCTGGCGGTGGTCTCCGACCCGGCCTTCCTGGCCGGCGGCCATGAACTCCTGGACCGGGCCGAAGCGGTCTTCGACGCCGCCGCCGAAGGGGGCCAAGCCCATGCCACCCTGCCCCCGCCCGACCTGCCCACCCTGGAGGGCGCCCCGGAGACCGAGGATCTGGCCCTGCTGGAACACTTCACCCGCCGCCTGGAGGGCTTGCCGGCACCCCAACCCCTCCACCGGGTGGTGGCCGGGGGCGGCTTCGGCCTGGCCAGCTACCGCCTGTCCCTGCTGGCCCTGCTGGCCGACGGGAAAGACGCCAGCCCCGAGGAAGGCCCCATCGGCAGATTCATGCGCCTGCCCCTGGAGGTGGAGTTCGCCGACACCCTCACCCCGGTTGGGGAAGACGAAATCGCCGCCATGACCCTTGGCCAGATCCGGCCCCGCGACCCGGCCCACCCCTGAACCACGCCAGCCTCGACCCACAAACCGGATATGGAACACGAACTCAAGACCCTCACCGCGCGCCTTCTGGCCCAGCGCTGGCTGCCCCGCAGCGACCGCCTGGTGCGCCGCGCCCTGGTGGATGAAACCTTCCGCTTCGAACTCAACCGGCGCCTGTCCGACGTAGGTCTCCAGCTCCTGGAAAACCCCTACGCCGCCCACGTGGGGATCGCCCTCCAGCCCGACCTGGCCGAACCGGTATTCGGCGCCGGCCGGGAATACGCCGCCAGCAACCTGGGCCTTTCCCGGGACGAAATCGCCCTTCTCGTCGTGATCTGGGCCCTGATCGTGCTTCCCAAGCGGGAACGCCAGGTTACCCGCCGGGAGCGGGCGGACGACGGCCAGACCGACCTCTTCGGCGCGGACAAGCCGGTGGCCCACGGCGACAGCGTTTCCGCCGGCCTCACCGAAGCCGCCCTGGTGGCGGACTTCGGCCCCCGCCTGGGGGGCAAGACCCGGATGGGGATCGCCCTGGGCAAGCTCGCCCGCCTGGGTTTCGTGGAGCGGCGCAACGGCGTCATCGGCGAAGGACCACTGCTGGACCTGGCCCTGGACTACCGGGTGATGGCCGACCGCATCATCCACGGCACCCTCGGTGAAGTGCTGGCCACCGCCGGCCACCCGCTTCCCGAGGGCAATGCCTTCGAACTGGCCGACGCGCTACCGGACGACGATGAACCCGAGGCTGGAGACGACGCCTGATGTTTCACATCAAGACCCTGGAACTTGTCCACTGGGACTTCTGGCGGCGCTTTTCCCTGCCCCTGGACGCCCAGATCATCACCATCGTGGGCCCCAACGGCTCCGGCAAGACCACCTTGCTGGACGCCCTGCGCACCCTCTTCGCCCTGCGCTGCTCCGGCAAGCGGGACTTCCGCCGCTACGTGCGCCGGGCCGACCGCAGCTTTGCCTGGATCCGCGCCCTGGTGGCCAACCAGCCGGGCAGCACCGGCCGGCGCCCCTTCTTCCCCTGCCTGGCCGACGAAGTCACCCTGGCCTGCCGCATCCGCAAGGCCGGCGGCGACTGGATCCGGGACTACGCCATTGTTGATGGCAACCAACCCATCGAGGCCCTGGAAGAAACCAATGACTGGATCGGCCTGCGGGACTACCAGCACCGCCTGGCCTGGGGCGGCCTGACCCCGGCCATCACCAAGGTGCTGGCCCTGGAGCAGGGGGATACGGACAAGCTCTGCGAATACTCCCCCAAGGCCCTCCTGGAGCTGGTCTTCGACGTCTTTGGCGACAAGGAAGTGCTGGACAACTATCAGGTGGCCCGGGAAGAGCAGCAAAGCGCCGAGGGCGAACTGGCGGAACTGGGCATTGATCTGGACCGCCTCAAGACCCAGGCCGAGGAAAAGAAGGCCGAGGCCAACCGCTACCTGGAATGGAAGCAGCTCACCGACGAAATCACCGCCCTGGAGGCAGAGATCGTGCCCCGCCTGGAAACCGCCGAACTGGCCCGGGAGATCGCCGCCGAGCGGGAAGAACTCCAGCGGGTGGGCCGGGAACGCAGCGAAAAGCTCCTCGAACAGCGGGACGCCCGGGCACGCCTGGAAGCAGTGCGGGCCGAGCAGGCCGCCGGCAGCGCCGAGGGCCGGCGCCTCAAGCTTCACCATGGCGACGCCGAACAGGGCCACCTGGCCGCCCACGACCGGGTGCGGGACCTGGAAAAATGCCTGGCCGAGCGGGACGCCCTGCGGGCCCAGCTGGCCGCCGAGCATGGCGCCGACGCCCTGGCCCTGGAACAGGAGCACGAAGCGGCCGACGCCGCCCTGGTGGCCTTGAAGCGCAAGGAGCGGGAACTGGTGGCCGCCTTCGAAGAAAAAACCGAAGCCCTGCGGGCCGCCCGCGGCTCCAGTGGCCCCCCCATCGACGGCGAAGTGGCCCGCTTCCGGGCCCGCCTGGCCGCCGAAGGCATCCCTCACCAGGGCCTGGCGGAAGTGGTGGAAGTCACCGACCCGGCCTGGCAGGCAGCAGTGGAGGCCATCCTGCGCCCCTACCGCCACCTCCTTCTGCTCCAGCGGGAATCGGATCGTCACGCCGCCTGGGCCCTGGGGGAACGGGAGCGCTTCCGCCACTTCATCACGCCGGAACGGGAAGACCCGCCGCCGCCCCGGCCCCACAGCCTGGCGGAGGTGGTCCAGTTCAGCGCCCCGGTGCCCCGTTGGCTGGCCGATCTCTTAAACCGCATCCGCCGGGTGGAAAACGCCGAAGCCGCCCGGGACCTGCCCCGGGAGCAAGAATGGATCACCCGGGACGGCTACCACCGGGAACGCCGGGGCGCCCGCCACCTGGGCCGCCCCCATGAATTCCACTTTGGCGAGCTGGCCCGCCAGGCCCGCATTGCCGACCTGCAGGACGAAATCAGCCAGCTGGACAAACAGCTCCAGGCCCTGCGCCCCAGGCTGGAGGAGGCTGGCAACCGCCTGGGCGCCATCCGCCGGCGCCTCCTGGGCCTCCAATCGGCCCAGCTCCTGGCCGCCAACGCCGAGGGCTATGCCAGCGCGGAGGCCGCCCTGCCCGAGGCTCGCAAGGCCCTCACCGCGGCCATCGCCGAACGGGCCGCGACCCAGGGGGCCCTGGACACCCTGGCGGACAGGTTGCGGGGCGTCGAAATCGAACTGGACCGGCGCAACCGGGAACTCAAGGCCATCGACTTGCGCTTGGCGGACCTCCAGCGGGAGCACGGCCCCCGCCGCCACACCCAGGCCCAGCGCCTGATGACGCTGCGCCGGCGCCGGCGAGGCATGCCCGCCCCCTGGCTGGACCAGGGGGAACTGGCCCTGTTGGCGGACAAATACGGCGATGCCCGGGGCGCCCGCCTCCAGGCCGAACGCCTGGGCCGCCACCTGGCCGAAGGGGAATGGATCACCGACCCGGTGGTGCTGGTGGTGCGGGACCGGCTGGCCGCCGACGTGGCCCTGCGGGAGCGGGACTACCTGGACCGCCAAGGCTACTGCGTGACCGCCCGCCACCACACCGACAACGCCCGGGCCGCCTACATCGCCAAGCTGCGGGCCACCGTGCGCCAGTACGCCAGGAATCTGAAGGCCCTGGGGGAGCTGGCCAACGTGAGCGTGGACTGCCCCACCCCCCACCTGGAAAACGAGGATCTCTCCCTGGCCCAGGCGGGCCTGGAAGTACGCTTCGATTTCGACCGCAAGGGGGCGGTGGGCCTCAACGACGGGGAGGCCTCCGGCGGCCAGCAGGTGATGAAGTCCCTGATCCTGCTCATCGCGCTCTTGATGGACGAAGCCCGCCCCGGCGGCTTCGTGTTCATCGACGAGCCCTTCGCCCACCTGGACGTGGCCAACATCGACCGGGTCGGCACCTTCCTGCGGGCCACCCGGGCCCAATATCTGATCACCACCCCGGTGACCCACAATGCCAACGTCTTCGCCCCGGCCCAGCTCACCCTGGTGACCCGCAAGAAGCAGCCCGGCAGCGACTGGGCGCCCCCCATCGGGGTGATGCAGCGGGAACTTTAGGCGTGCCCGGCATGGAGCGCCGGAAAGATTCACGCCCGGTGGCGCCAGGCTCTTCCTAGGCTGGCCTCCTTAAGCCCGCCTTAACGGCCCCTTCGCCCCCGGCGGCCGGCCTCCTGAAAAGGAAAAGCCCCGCTGCCCGGGGCTTCTGCACTCCAAGAGGCCGGAGGCCTATCTGCAACCGGAAGCACCTCCTCAAAGCGCGCGGGATTCACCCTTGGGTGCAGAGCGCTGGGCATCCAGGCGGTAAAGGGTGGTGGTGCTGGAGACCTCGTTGGCGATGGCCAGGTAGAACTCGCCCCGATAGTGGTAGGCCGTCAGCCCCTCGGGGGACAGGTCGCCCTCGGTCACGATCATGTCCACAAAGCCTGC
>JAVEWG010000060.1:0-15646 GCA_034004685.1 Rhodocyclaceae bacterium
TATGGCCACTTCACACGCGCCCCAACCCAAAAAAGTAGGGGGCCAATGGCCCCCTCTCTTCACTCAGACTCCGACGAACTTTATTCGGATCCGACGAACTTTATTTACTCCAGTCATCACAGGTCCCAACAGGGTCACTCCACCGTCACGCTCTTGGCCAGGTTGCGGGGCTTGTCTACGTCGGTGCCCCTCGCCAGCGCCGCGTGATAGGACAGGAGCTGGAGGGGGATGACGTGGAGGATGGGGGAGAGCATGCCGTAGTGCTCGGGCATGGTCAGGATGTGCACCCCGGTGGATTCGGCGATCTCGCTGCCGGCGTCGGCGAAGACGTATAGCTCGCCGCCCCGGGCCCGGACTTCCTGGAGGTTGGACTTGAGCTTTTCCAGGAGCTCGTCGTGGGGGGCCACCGCGATGACCGGCATGTCCTTGTCCACCAGGGCCAGGGGGCCGTGCTTGAGCTCGCCGGCGGCGTAGCTTTCAGCGTGGATGTAGGAGATTTCCTTGAGCTTCAAGGCGCCTTCCATGGCGATGGGCCAATGGCTGCCCCGCCCCAGGAAGAGGGCGTGCTGCTTGGAGGCCAGGCCCTGGACCCAGGCTTCGATGGCGGGCTCCAGCTCCAGCACCTTCTGCACCGCGACCGGCAGATGGCGCAACGCCGTGAGCTGGCGGGCCTCTTCATCCGGGGTGAGGCGCCCGCCAAGCTTGGCCAGGGCCAGGGTCAGGAGGGCCAGGGCGGCCAGCTGGGTGGTGAAGGCCTTGGTGGAGGCCACCCCGATCTCCGGGCCGGCCCGGGTGATGAAGCGCAGCGCCGCCTCCCTCACGATAGCGGATTCGGGCACGTTGCACACCGCCAGGGTCTTGCTCATGCCCAGGCTCTTGGCATGCTTGAGGGCCGCCAGGGTGTCGGCGGTTTCACCGGACTGGGAAATCACCACCACCAGGGTATCCGGGTCGGGCACCGACTCCCGGTAGCGGTATTCGCTGGCGATCTCCACGGTGCACGGGATCTTCGCCACCGCTTCCAGCCAGTAGCGGGCCACCAGGCCGGCGTGGTAGCTGGTGCCGCAGGCCAGCACCAGCACCCGGCGGGTGGCGGAGAGGATCTCGCCGGCATGGGCGCCGAAGATCTGGGGGGAGATGGCGCCGCCGCCGGCGATCATCTCCAGGGTGTTGCCAAGGGCCTGGGGCTGCTCGAAGATTTCCTTCTGCATGTAGTGGCGGAACTGGCCCAGCTCCACCGCATCGGCGGACAGGGCGGAGGTATGCACCGCCCGCTCCACCGGGGCGCCATCGGGCCGGATGATCCGGAAACCGGTACGGGTGAGTTCGGCCACGTCGCCGTCTTCCAGATAGACCACCCGGCGGGTCACCTGGAGCAAGGCGGCGGTGTCGGAGGCGGCATACATGCCGTCTTCCCCTACCCCCAGCAGCAGGGGGGAACCCCGCCGGGCCACCACCGCGCGGAAGGGATCGGCCTCGCACACCACTCCGATGGCGTAGGCCCCCACCAGTTGGTTGGTGGTGAGGCGCACCGCTTCCAGGAGATCCGGCGTATCCCGCAGGATGAAGTGGAGCAGGTGGGCGATGGCCTCGGTGTCGGTGTCGGACTCGAAGACGTAACCCTTGCCCTGGAGCTCGGCCTTGAGGGCCTCGAAGTTTTCGATGATGCCGTTATGCACCACCGCCAGCCCGCCGGAGATGTGGGGGTGGGCATTGCGCTCGGAAGGCACCCCGTGGGTGGCCCAGCGGGTGTGGGCGATGCCGATGTAGGCTTCCAGCTGGCGGTTGTCCGCCAGGCTGGCCAACTCCGCCACTCGTCCGGCGGAGCGCAGGCGGACCAGCTCATCCTGCCGCAGCACCGCCAGGCCGGCGGAATCGTAGCCCCGGTATTCCAGCTTGCGCAGGCCTTCCAGCAGGACCGGGACAACGTTATGGGTGGAAATGGCGGTGACGATGCCACACATGGTCGGGCTCCGTTGGAAAGGGCCGGGGGTTGGCCGAAGGGGGTATGGGCTGCCGTGGACTCAGGCTTTTTTCTTCACCGGCCGCTTCCAGCCGGCCACGCTGGCCTGCCTGGAGCGGGAAATGGTGAGTTGTTCGGCAGGGGCATCCTTGGTGAGGGTGGTGCCGGCCCCCAGGGTGGCGCCGCGGCCCACCCGCACCGGGGCCACCAGCTGGGTGTCGGAGCCGATGAAGACGTCGTCCTCGATGACGGTGCGATGCTTGTTGGCCCCGTCGTAGTTGCAGGTGATGGTGCCGGCACCGATGTTGACCCGCTCCCCCACGTCCGCGTCCCCCACGTAGGCCAGGTGGTTGGCCTTGGAATGGGCCGCGATGCGGCTGTTCTTGACCTCGACGAAGTTGCCCAGATGCACGTCGTCGGCCAGCACGGTGCCGGGGCGGGTGCGGGCATAGGGGCCGATCACGCAGCAGGCCCCCATCTCGGTGTCCTCGATGTGGGAGAAGGGCGCCACCCGGGTGCCGGCCCCCAGGCGGGCATTCCGGATCACCGAGTTGGCGCCGACCTTCACCCCGTCGGCCAGTTCCACCCGGCCTTCGAAGACGCAGTTCACGTCGATTTCCACGTCCCGGCCGCAGTGCAGTTCGCCCCGCACGTCGAGGCGGGCCGGGTCGATGAGGGTGACGCCGGCCTCCATCAGCGCCTGGGCAATGGCCCGCTGGTGGATGCGCTCCAGTTCGGCCAGCTGGGGCTTGCTGTTGACCCCCAGGGTCTCGGCCACGCTGTCGGGCTGGGCAGTGACTACCTCCAGGCCATCGGCCACCGCCATGGCGATGATGTCGGTCAGGTAGTACTCCCCCTGGGCGTTGTCGTTCCGGAGGCGGCCCAGCCAGGCCCGCAGGCGGGCGACAGGAGCCATCAGGATGCCGGTGTTCACTTCCCGTACCAGGCGTTCCTCGGGACGCGCATCCTTTTCTTCCACGATGCGGCGGACCCGCCCGGCTTCATCCCGAAGGATCCGGCCATATCCGGTGGGATCCGGCAGATCCACGGTGAGGAGCGCCAGCCCGGCGTGGCCGGCGGCTTGCTCAAGGCGGCGCAGGGTGGGCACGCCGATGAGGGGTACGTCGCCGTAGAGGACCAGGGCCATTTCCCCATCATCCAGGTGGGGCAAGGCCTGCTGCACGGCATGGCCGGTACCCAGCTGGGGCGCCTGGAGGGCCCATGCCAGGTCCGGGGCGTCCAGCGCCTCCCGCACCACCTCCCCGCCGTGGCCGTACACCACGCAGATCCGGGAGCTTTCCAACGCCCGGGCCGCCGTCAGCACGTGGCTCAACAGGGGCCGCCCCGCCAGGGGCTGGAGCACCTTGGGCAGGCTTGAGCGCATCCGTTTGCCCTGGCCGGCGGCGAGTACGACAACTTGCATGGCTATCCTGAATGAATGGGCGGAAATGAAGCCGATTCTAGCATGTGCCCCTTGGGCCGCCCGTGAGCCATGCCGCATCACCCAGGCGAACCAGGATAACGATGCTGCACCGCAAGAATTTGTGGATGATGGTCTAAAGGGCTTAACCTTCTGACCGTTAAAATTCCCATGTTGCAATGCATAAGGCCCCCAGACCATGCACGCCCCGGCCCACCAGTTCATCCAGAATAAAACCTTCGACGAGATCGCCGTCGGCGCCTCCGCCGAACTCGTCCGCACCCTGCGACCCGACGACATCCATCTGTTCGCCGCCATGTCCGGGGACGTGAATCCCACCCATGTGGACCCCGAGTTCGCCCGCTCCAGCCAATTCCGGGAGGTGGTGGGCCACAGCATGTGGGGCAGCGCCCTGATCTCCTCGATCCTGGGTACCGAATTTCCCGGTCCCGGCACGGTATATGTTTCCCAGACCCTGGGCTTTCACCGCCCGGTGGGCGTGGGGGACACCCTGACGGTAAAGGTGACCTGCAAGGCCAAGTACGCCCACAACCACCACGTGGTGTTCGACTGCCTGGCCCTCAACCAGGACGGACTCAAGGTGATCGACGGTACCGCCGAGGTGGTGGCCCCCACCGAAAAGATCAAGCGGCCCCGGATCAGCCTGCCGGAAGTCACCATTTCCGACAAGGAATTGCGCTACCACCACATCCTCTCCCTGACCACCGGCCTGGCGCCCATCCCCATCGCGGCGGTGCACCCCTGTGACGTGGAATCCCTGCGGGGCGCCCTTCAGGCCGCCGAAGAGGGGCTCATCATCCCCATCCTGGTGGGCCCCGAAGCCAAGATCCGGAGCGTGGCCGAGGTGGAAGGTTTTGACCTCGGAAACTTCCGCATCGTCGACGTACCCCACAGCCATGCCTCCGCCGAAGTGGCGGTGGCCATGGCCCGCAAGGGGGAGGTGGAAGGCCTCATGAAGGGCTCGCTGCACACCGACGAGCTGATGGGCGCGGTGGTGGCCCGGGAGGGTTTGCGCACCGCCCGCCGGATCAGCCACGTGTTCCTGGCGGAGGTGCCCACCTATCCCCGCCCCCTGCTGATCACCGACGCGGCCATCAACATCGAGCCCAATCTGGAAGACAAGGTGGACATCATCCAGAACGCCATCGAACTGGCCCACATGCTGGGGATCCCCCTGCCCAAGGTGGCCATCCTGTCAGCCCTGGAAACCGTCACCTCCAAGATCCACTCCACCATCGACGCCGCCGCCCTGTGCAAGATGGCCGATCGGGGCCAGATCAAGGGAGCGCTCCTGGACGGCCCTCTGGCCTTCGACAATGCCGTCTCCCTGGTGGCCGCCAAGACCAAGGGCATCCGCTCGGCGGTGGCTGGCCAGGCCGACATCCTGGTGGTGCCGGACCTGGAGGCCGGCAACATGGTGGCCAAGCAGCTGGAGTATCTGGCTGACGCGGTGCTGGCGGGGGTGGTGCTGGGGGCCCGGGTGCCCATCGTGCTGACCAGCCGGGCCGACACCGCCGAAACCCGGGCCGCCTCCTGCGCCGTGGTCCAGCTCATGGCCCACAAGAAACGGGAAGCCCTGGGCAAATGAAGGCACTGCTGATCCTCAACGCGGGCTCCTCCAGCCTCAAGTTCGCCCTGTTTTCCATCGAACCCTCCCTGGCCGACCGCCCGGGCATCCAGGGTCAGGTGGAAGGCATTGGGACGGCACCGCGCATGCTGGCCCGGGACGAAGAAGGGCAAGCTTACGACGAGGCGGTAGCAGCCCCTCCCGATGTCGACCAGAACGCCCATCACCGGGCAGCCTTGACCCATTTGTTCGACTGGCTGGGCCGTCACAACGGCCACCTGTCCATCGTGGCGGCAGGCCACCGGGTCGTCCATGGCGGAGAATATTTCAGCGCGCCGACCCAGCTGGATGCCGGCAGCCTGGCCACCCTGGACACCCTCATCCCCCTGGCGCCCCTCCACCAACCCCACAACCTGCGGGCCATCCGCACCCTGGCCGAGCTGATGCCCGGGATTCCCCAGGTGGCCTGCTTCGACACCGCCTTCCACCGCAGCCAGCCGGCGGTGGCCCAGGCCTTCGCCCTGCCCCGGGCCCTGTCCGCCGAAGGCGTCAAGCGCTACGGCTTCCACGGCCTGTCCTACGAATACATTGCGCGGCAGCTACCCGATGTGCTGGGGGAAGAAACTGCCCGGGGTGGCGTCGTCATCGCCCATCTGGGCAATGGCGCCTCCATGTGCGCCCTGCGGGAGGGCCGCAGCCAGGCCTCCACCATGGGCTTCACCGCCCTGGATGGACTGGTGATGGGCACCCGCACCGGCAATCTGGACCCAGGGGTGCTGCTCTACCTGATGGAACAGAAGGGCATGGACGCCAAGGCCCTGACCCGGCTGCTCTACAAGGAATCCGGATTGCTGGGCGTTTCCGGCCTGAGCCAGGACATGCGGGATCTGCTGGCCTCCAACGCCGCCGAGGCCCGCGAAGCAGTGGAGCTGTTCTGCTACCGCATCGCCCGGGAGCTGGGTTCCCTAGCGGCGGCGGCGGGGGGACTGGACGCCCTGGTGTTTACCGGCGGCATCGGCGAGCACGCCGATCCTGTGCGGGCCCGGGTGGCCCATTTGAGCCGCTGGCTCGGCGTGGAAATCCAAGAAACCGCCAACCGGGCTCACGCCCGCCGCATCGAGGCTCCCGGCAGCCGGGTCAAGGTGGCGGTGGTGGCCACCAACGAAGAATGGATGATCGCCCACCACACGGCGCGCCTCATCGCCTCCTGACGGCACTTCCCAGGCCAGACGGGGTCATAATGGCATCAGAATATCCCTGCCTTTCTGGAATTCCTGCCATGCCCAGACCCTCGCTACTGCTTGTCCTGTTGCTGTGCGCCTCCCCCTTGGCCCAGGGGGAGGTTTACAAGTGGGTGGACGACAAAGGGGTGGTCAATTACGGTAGCACCCCCCCCGCCGGCAAGACCGCCAAGGCCCTGCCCGCCCAGGATTCCCGCCTGACGGTGGTCCCTGCCCCACCGCCCCCCAAGGCCGTCCCCCAGGCATCCCCCACCGACAAGCGGGTGGAGGAACTGGAGAAAGCCCTGGCGGAGGAGAAGTCCGCCCGGGAGGACAAGGAGCGCCGGGAGGCCGACCGCCTCAAGGCAGCCATCGCCGACTGCGAGGCCAACAAGGGTATCGACTGCGAGAGCGACCCCTACCAGCGCAACCAGTCCTATACCCTGCCCCGCCACCGGATCCTGCCCCATCCCGTACCACATCCGCCACCGCCCAAGCCACCCGGCAAACCCCGGCCCCAGGAGGAGGAGCGCCGCGCCCCCACCGCCGGCGCCCTCGGCCGGCCACCCCGAAAATAAACAGGGCGCCCCTCGGGGCGCCCTGTTTCATGGGTTGAGGCCTGGGAATCAGCGGGGCAGGACGCTGGCACCCATGAGGAACTCGTCCACCTCCCGGGCGCATTGGCGACCTTCGCGGATCGCCCAAACCACCAGGGATTGCCCTCGCCGCACGTCACCGGCGGCAAACACCTTGGGCTGGTTGGTGACATAGCAGCCAGCGCCGTCGGTCGTGGCCCTGGCATTGCCCCGGGGATCCTTCTCCACCCCGAAGGCTTCCAGCAGGGAGGCCACCGGGTTGGTAAAGCCCATGGCCAGGAAGGCCCGCTCGGCCGGGTAGAACTCCTCGCTACCGGCCACCTCGACCATCTTGCCGCCTTGCCATTCGAGACGCACCGTCTTGAGGCCGCTGAGCTTGCCGTTTTCCCCCACGAATTCCTTGGTGGCGATGGCGTACTCCCGGCGGGTCTCCCCTTCCTTGTGGGAGGACGAGGTGCGCAGCTTGATGGGCCAGTAGGGCCAAGTCAGGGGGCGGTCCTCCTCTTCCGGCGGCTGGGGCATCAGTTCGAACTGGGTCACGGATTTGGCGCCATGACGATAGCTGGTGCCCACACAGTCGGAACCCGTATCGCCACCACCGATCACCACCACGTTCTTGCCCTCGGCGGAAATGGGGTTGGCGGCGTCACCCGCCACCGCCTTGTTCTGGGGAATCAGGAACTCCAGAGCGAAATACACCCCCTCCAGGTCCCGGCCAGGCACCGGCAGATCCCGGGGGACCTCGGAGCCGGCAGCCAGGACCACCGCGTCGAAGGACTTCAGCAGCGCTTCAGGACTGATGCGCTCCTTGGCGTAATTCTTGATCCCCTTGGGCAGATCGGTGTTAGCCACATAGACGCCTGTGCGGAACTCGACCCCTTCGGCCTCCATCTGAGCAACCCGACGGTCAATCAGGCCCTTTTCCAGCTTGAAGTCGGGGATGCCGTAGCGCAGCAGCCCGCCGACCCGATCGTTCTTCTCGAACACCACCACGGCGTGCCCTGCCCGAGCCAGTTGCTGAGCGGCGGCCATGCCGGCGGGGCCGGAGCCCACCACCGCCACCTTCTTGCCAGTCTTGGCGACTGGCGCCCTGGGGGCGACCCAACCCTGCTCCCAGGCCTTGTCGATGATGGCCCGCTCGATGGACTTGATGCCCACCGCGTCAGTGTTGATGTTCAGGGTACAGGCGGCCTCGCAGGGCGCGGGGCAGATCCGGCCGGTGAACTCGGGGAAGTTGTTGGTGGAGTGCAGCACCTCAATAGCCTGCTGCCAGTTGCCGCGATAAACCAGGTCATTCCAGTCGGGAATGATGTTGTTCACCGGACAGCCGTTGTTGCAGAACGGAACGCCGCAGTCCATGCAGCGGGCGCCCTGGATGGCAGCGTCCGCATCGGAGAGGTGAGCGACAAACTCCTTGTAATTCTTGACGCGGGCTTCCGCCGGCTCGGAAGCCTCGGAAAGCCGCTGGTACTCCATGAAACCTGTGGGCTTACCCATGCTTATGCAGCCTCCAGTTGATCCTGCTTCTGCGCAGCCATCTCGGCCAGCGCACGACGATATTCGTGGGGCATCACCTTGGCGAATTTGCCGCGGTAGGTACTCCACTGCTCGAGAATTTGCTTGGCGCGGGCGCTGCCGGTGTAGCGGCCATGCCGCTCGATCAGCCCCTTGAGGATGGCTTCATCGGCCATGGTCAGGTGATTGATGGCGACCCGGCCGTGGGACTCCAGCTCGTCGCCGGATTCCGAACCCTTGCGGGCCTCCAGTTCCTCGGCCACCGGCTCCAGGGCCACCTGGGCCATGTTGCAGCGGTACTCGAAAGTGCCATCCTCATCCAGGACATAGGCCACACCTCCGGACATGCCGGCCGCGAAGTTGCGCCCGGTCTGGCCCAACACCACCACCGTGCCGCCGGTCATGTATTCACAACCGTGATCGCCGACCCCTTCAACGACGGCTGTGACGCCGGAGTTACGCACCGCGAAGCGCTCCCCGCCGACCCCCGCCAGGTACGCCTCACCCTCGGTGGCGCCATAAAGCACGGTGTTGCCGATAATGATGTTGCTGGCGGTGTCGCCCTGGAACTCCGCCTTGGGCCGCACGATGATGCGGCCGCCGGAGAGACCCTTGCCTACGTAGTCGTTGCCCTCACCCACCAGGTCCAGGGTCACGCCCCGGGCCAGGAAGGCGCCGAAGCTCTGGCCGGCGGTGCCGGTCAGCTCCACATGGATGGTGTCGTCGGCCAGGCCGGCGTGGCCATAGCGCTTGGCCACCTCACCAGAGAGCATGGTACCCACGGTGCGGTTGACGTTGCGCACCGGCAACTTGATGTCCACCTTCTCGCCCTTTTCCAGGGCGGGCTTGGCCAGCTCGATGAGCTGGTTGTCCAGGGCCTTGACCAGGCCATGGTCCTGGAATTCGCTGTGCAGGCGGCCGACGGAGGCGGGCACATCCGGCCGGTAGAACACCCGGCTGTAATCCAGGCCCTTGGCCTTCCAGTGCTCCACACCCTTTTTCATGTCCAGGAGATCGGCACGGCCGATGAGCTCGTCGAACTTGCGCACGCCCAGCTGGGCCATGATCTCCCGCACTTCCTCGGCCACGAAGAAGAAATAGTTCACCACGTGTTCGGGCTGGCCGGAGAACTTCTTGCGCAAGGCCGGATCCTGGGTGGCAACCCCCACCGGGCAGGTGTTGAGGTGGCACTTGCGCATCATGATGCAACCTTCCACCACCAGGGGAGCGGTGGCGAAGCCGAACTCGTCGGCCCCCAGCAGGGCACCGATCACCACGTCCCGACCGGTCTTCATCTGGCCATCGGCCTGGACCCGGATGCGGGAACGCAGGCGGTTGAGCACCAGGGTCTGCTGGGTCTCGGCCAGGCCCAGCTCCCAGGGAGAACCGGCGTGCTTGATGGAAGACAGGGGAGAAGCCCCGGTCCCGCCATCATGGCCGGCGATCACCACATGATCGGCCTTGGCCTTGGCCACGCCAGCCGCCACGGTTCCCACGCCGATCTCGGAGACCAGCTTTACCGAAATGTCGGCGGCCGGGTTGGCGTTCTTCAGGTCATGGATGAGCTGGGCCAGATCCTCGATGGAGTAGATGTCGTGGTGGGGCGGTGGCGAAATCAGGCCGACCCCCGGCACGGAATGGCGCAGGAAGCCGATGTATTCGGAAACCTTGTGCCCGGGCAGCTGGCCACCCTCGCCGGGCTTGGCGCCCTGGGCCATCTTGATCTGGATTTGGTCGGCATTGACCAGATACTCGGTGGTCACCCCGAAACGGCCGGAAGCCACCTGCTTGATGGCTGAACGCAGGCTGTCCCCCGCCTTCAAGTCCAGATCCCGCTCGATGCGGCCCTCGCCAATCAACTGGGAGAGCTTGATACCCTCTGCGATGGGCTTGAAGCGCATGGGATCCTCGCCGCCCTCGCCGGTGTTGGACTTGCCGCCGATGCGGTTCATGGCCACCGCCAGGGTGGTGTGGGCTTCGGTGGAAATGGAGCCCAGGGACATGGCCCCGGTGGCGAAGCGCTTGACGATCTCCGTGACCGGCTCCACCTGATCCAGGGGAATCGCCTCGGCTACCGGCTTGAACTCGAACAAGCCCCGCAGGGTCATGTGGCGCTTGGTCTGGTCGTTGATGATCCGGGCGTATTCCTTGTAGGTCTCGTACTTGCCGGAGCGGGTGGAATGCTGGAGCTTGGCGATGGCATCCGGCGTCCACATGTGCTCCTCGCCCCGGATCCGGTAGGCGTACTCGCCGCCGGCGTCGAGCATGTCGGCCAGCACCGGGTCGGCGCTAAAGGCCTTCTGGTGGAGGCGCAGGGCCTCTTCCATCACTTCGAACACGCCAATGCCTTCCACCTGGCTGGTGGTGCCGGTGAAGTAGCGGTCCACGAAGGCCTGCTGGAGACCCACCGCCTCGAAAATCTGGGCGCCGGTGTAGGACATGTAGGTGGAAATGCCCATCTTGGACATGACCTTCATGAGCCCCTTGCCCACCGCCTTGACGAAGTGCTTGACGTACTTTTCGCCGCTTTCGGCATCAGGGGCCATGGCCTGGAGGGTCTCCAGGGCCAGGTAGGGGTGCACCGCCTCGGCGCCGTAACCGGCCAGCACCGCAAAATGATGCACTTCCCGCACCGAGCCGGTCTCCACCACCAGGCCGGCGCGGGTGCGCAGGCCCTTGTTCACCAGATGCTGGTGAATGGCGGAACTAGCCAGCACGGCCGGAATGGCCACGTTGTTGGCATCGGTCTTGCGATCGGAAACGATGAGGATGTTGTAGCCCAGCAGGACCGCGTCCTCGGCTTCCGCGCACAGGGAGGCCAGGCGGGCTTCCACCCCCTCCTTGCCCCAAGCCACCGGGTAGCACACGTCCAGCTCGGCGGAGCGGAACTTGTTGTCGGTATAGCGGGCGATATGGCGGATCTTCGCCATGTCGGCGAAGGTCAGCACCGGCTGGGTGACCTCAAGCCGGTAGGGGGGGTTGATCTCGTTGATTTCCAGCAGATTGGGCTTGGGGCCGATGAAGGACACCAGGGACATCACCAGCTGCTCGCGGATCGGATCGATGGGCGGGTTGGTGACCTGGGCAAACAGTTGCCGGAAGTAGTTGAAAAGGGGCTTTTCCTTGGTGGACAGCACCGCCAGAGGCGAATCGTTGCCCATAGAGCCGGTACCTTCCTCGCCCGTCTTGCCCATGGGCTCCAGGATGAACTTGATGTCTTCCTGGGTGTAGCCGAAGGCCTGCTGACGATCCAGAACGGAAGCCGCGCACTCCGGCGCACTGGCGTCGGCCGGGGCGTCCAGGCCATCGAGCTTGATGTTGATCCGGCGCAGCCACTCGGCGTAGGGCTTGGAGGAGGCCAGGGACTCCTTGATTTCCTTGTCGTCGATGATGCGGCCCTGCTCCATGTCGATAAGGAACATCTTTCCGGGCTGGAGACGCCACTTCTTGACGATCTTGGCGTCGGGAATAGGCAGCACGCCGGACTCGGAGGCCATCACCACCAAGTCGTCATCGGTGACCAAGTAACGGGCCGGACGCAGACCGTTGCGGTCCAGGGTGGCGCCAATCTGCTTGCCGTCGGTGAAGGCCACCGCCGCCGGGCCGTCCCAGGGCTCCATCATGGCCGCGTGGTACTCATAGAAAGCGCGGCGCTTGTCGTCCATCAGGGTGTGGGATTCCCAGGCCTCGGGAATCATCATCATCACCGCATGGGCCAGGGAATAGCCGCTCATCACCAGGAGTTCGAGGGCGTTGTCGAAGGCGGCGGAGTCGGACTGGCCAGGGTAGATCAGGGGCCACAGCTTTTCCAGATCCTGGCCGAGGATCGGGGAAGCGACCCCCTTTTCCCGCGCCCGCATCCAGTTGTAGTTGCCCCGCACGGTGTTGATCTCACCGTTGTGGGCGATGAAGCGGAAGGGGTGGGCCAGGTTCCACTTGGGGAAGGTGTTGGTGGAGAAGCGCTGGTGCACCAGCGCCAGGGCCGACACGGCCCGGGGATCCACCAGATCCAGGTAATACTCGCCCACCTGGTCGGCCAGCAGGAGGCCCTTGTATACGACGGTGCGGGCGGACATGGAGACCATGTAGAAGGCCTGGCCATGGGCAAGCTTGAGGGCATTGATGGCGTTAGCAGCCCGTCGACGGATGACGTAAAGCTTGCGCTCGAGGGCCTCGGTGACCATTACGTCCGGGCCGCGGCCAATGAATATCTGGCGAATCCGGGGTTCCTTGGCCCGCACGGTGGGAGACATGGGCATCTGACCGTTGACCGGCACATCCCGCCAGCCCAGCACCACCTGGCCCTCGGCACGCACAGCGCGCTCGATTTCTTCTTCGCAGGCCAGCCGGGAAGCATGCTCCTGGGGCAGGAAAACCATGCCCACACCGTACTCGCCGGCGGGTGACAAGGTTACGCCCAGCTTGGCCATGTCCTCCCGGAACAGGGCATCGGGAATCTGGCACAGCAAACCGGCGCCGTCCCCCTGGAGGGCGTCGGCGCCCACCGCGCCCCGGTGATCCAGGTTCTTGAGGATCTCGAGACCCTGAGTAATGATTTCGTGACTCTTCTTACCCTTGATGTGGGCAATGAAACCCACGCCACAGGCGTCATGCTCATTGGCCGGGTCGTACAGGCCCTGCTTTAGGGGGAGATCCATCTCGCTATTTCCTCGACACAACTCATCCGGCGACCGACGGACCAAACATCCTCAGGCGTCGCCAAGAACCGCCGGAGTTTTCCGGACGGACGTCAAAAAAAGCCGGGCGTGCGGGCACTCCGGCTTAGCGCAAGGCGACCAAGGGGTCGCCACCTGCTCGCTGAAAACTACTTGGGCGGACTTTCGAATATACCTGCCGGAACTTTTCGATACAAGGGTTTTTTGCGGCGCGGTAACACCATGATGTTCAATGAATTTCCCCCACCGCAAAGAGCCGGCGGTGCTCCTTCATGGCGTAGCGGTCGGTCATCCCGGCAATGTAGTCGGCAATTGCCCGGGCTTTATCCTCCCGGGCCTTGGCCTGATACTGAGGTGGCAACAAGCGCGGATCATCCATGAAAGCCTGGAAGAGTTCTCGGATCACCCGCTTGGCCTTGTCGGTCATGCGCAGCACCTGATAATGCCAGTAAAGGTTCTGGCGCAAGAACTGTTTCAGCTCCCGCAGGCCCGGCGCCAGGGCTTCACCGTGGGCCACCAACCGGGGGGCAGCCCGCACGTCGGCAAGCGTACGGACCCCATGGGCCTCGATATTGGCGCGGGTCTGGGTGATGAGGTCCAGCACCATGAGGTTGATCATCCGCCGGATGGTCTCATGAATGAGACGCCGCCCGGCCAGGCCTGGATAGCGCTTTTCCACCTCCCGGCGCTGCTGGGTGAAAACCGCCACCTCATCCAGTTGCTCCAGGGTAATGAAACCGGAGCGCAGGCCGTCGTCCACATCGTGGTTGTTGTAGGCGATCTCATCGGCCAGATTGGCCAACTGGGCCTCCAGGGAGGGTTGAGTCCCCTCCAGGAAGCGCCGGCCCAACTCCCCCAGGCCCTCGGCGTTGATCCGGGAGCAGTGCTTGAGAATGCCCTCCCGGGTCTCGTAAGTCAGGTTAAGGCCGTCGAAAGCGGCATAGTGCTCCTCCAGCAGATCCACAGTGCGTAAGGACTGGAGGTTGTGCTCGAAGCCCCCATGGGTGCGCATGCAATCATTGAGCGCCTCTTGCCCGGCATGGCCAAAGGGGGTGTGCCCGAGATCATGGGCCAAGGCAATGGCCTCCGCCAGATCTTCATTAAGACCCAGGGCCCGCGCGATCCCCCGGGAGATCTGGGCGACCTCGATACTGTGGGTCAGACGGGTCCGGAACAGATCCCCTTCATGATTGACGAATACCTGGGTCTTGTATTCCAGGCGCCGAAAGGCGGTGGAGTGCACGATCCGGTCCCGATCCCGCTGGAACTCGCTGCGGGCCACGGGAGGGACCTCAGGATGACGACGGCCCCGGGAGCTGGCCTCGTTGACCCCGTAGGACGCCACCGCCATGGTCACTGACAACACGCCTCGATGGCTGCGCGGATGTCCGCCACAGGCGCGCCGCCATGGATGACGGCGGCCCCCAGACTGCGCAGCAGAATCAGGCGCAACTGCCCATCCGCCACCTTTTTGTCATGGGCCATCAATTCCAGATAGCGTTCGCTCCCCATGGCGGGCGCCACCACCGGCAGACCCGCCTGTTCCAGAATGGCTCGCACCCGTGCCACTTCCGGCGGATTCAGCCAACCCAGGCGGCGGGACAGCTCGGCCGCCATCACCGTCCCTGCCGCCACGGCCTCACCATGCAGCCAGGCGCCATAGCCCAGGCCGGCTTCAATCGCATGCCCGAAGGTGTGGCCCAGATTGAGCAAGGCCCGCTCGCCCTGCTCGGTTTCATCCGCCGCCACCACCTCGGCCTTGTTCTGGCAGGAACGTTCAATGGCATAAGCCAGTGCGTCGGGGCGGCGCTCCCGTAGTGCAGACATGCGCTCTTCGATCCACCCCAAAAAGGCTGGATCCCGGATCAAACCGTACTTGATGACCTCCGCCAACCCCGCCGAGAGCTCCCGATCCGGCAAGGTATTCAGTGTGGAGGTATCCGCCACCACCAGCCGGGGCTGGTAGAAGGCGCCGATCATGTTCTTGCCCAGGGGATGGTTGATGGCTGTCTTGCCGCCAACCGAGGAATCCACCTGGGACAGCAGCGTGGTGGGCACCTGAATGAAGGGCACGCCACGCTGGTAGGTCGCTGCGGCAAACCCCACCATGTCACCGACCACCCCGCCCCCCAGGGCAATCAGGGTGGTCTTGCGATCACAGCGGCCGCTCAGCAGGCCATCGAAGATGAGATTGAGGGTTTGCCAGTCTTTATGGGATTCGCCGTCCGGCAGGATGATTTCATGGACTTCGACCCCAAGAGTTAGCAGGGTCTGGCGCAGGCGGTCCAGGTAAAGGGGCGCAACAACCTCATTGCTGATCACCGCCACCCGTTTGCCCAGATGGGGCCGAAACAGCTCAGGCTCCCCAAGCAGCCCGCTTCCGATATGGATGGGGTAGCTACGGCTACCCAGGGAAACATTCAAAGTTTGCATCGATTGGTGAGTTCTCTCTCAATGGCCCGGGTCATCGCCCCCGGGTTCCCCCGCCCCCCTTCCACCACAATATGGGCGATTTCCCGGTAGAGGGGGGCTCGCTCCCGATAGAGCGCTTCGATACGGCCCCGGGGGTTATCACACTGCAGCAAGGGACGACTACGATCATTGCGCGTTCGCTCCCAAAGGGTATGGGGCGGCACATCCAGGTAGACCACCACCCCCCGGGTCCGCA